>CAWKIB010000060.1:0-82421 GCA_963849595.1 uncultured Actinomycetes bacterium | reverse complement strand
GCGGCAAAGGCCTACCGGTTGCTCCGCGCTATCCTGACGACCGCGGTCGAGGACGACACGCTCCTTCCCCAGGATCCGTGCCGGGTCCGGGGCGCGGGGACCGAGGACGCGGGCGAGCGGCCAGTGCTGACCGTGGCCCAGGTCTTCGGGCTGGCCGAGCAGGTAGGCCGCCGCCCGGTCGGCGACATCCGCCAGTCCCGAGCGGCTATCGGCTCCGTTCGGTCGCCATGGCGAGATGCGCACGTCGCCAGAGATCTACGCCACCCGGGCCGAGGCCGAGCGGCTCTGTGGACGATGGCCGGGGAGGGTCGTGCCGATTGCACCCATGACCGGAGGTTCTACGCCCTGGTGCTGCTCGCCACCTTGGCAGCCTCCGTTGGGGCGAGGCGACGGCGCTCCGGCGATGTGATCTCGACCTGGACGGCGGGCCGTCGGGTCTGGGCCGTCTACGTCGAGCGGTCGACCGGCGAAATGCTCGTCGGGCCGCCGAAATCCAAGGCCGGCCGCCGGGTTGTCGGTTTCCCCGGTGATCATCCCGATGCTTCGCGATCATCTGTCGCTGTTCGTCAACGACGAGCCGGGCGCGCTGGTCTTTCCCGGCGCCAAGGCAGGCCCGCTGCGGCGGGGCAACTTCAACAAGATGTCCGCCTGGCCGCACGCGGTCGAGTCGATCGGCATGACGGGCCTGCATTTCACCACTCCGGCGTACTGGGAACCAGTTCGCAGCCCAGAGCGGCGCAGGACTCCGGGACCTGATGGCCCGGATGGGTCACGACAGCGAACGGGCCGCCATGATCTACCAGCACGAGGCCCGGGGCGCTGACCAGCCGATCAGAGCGCGATCGACGCACATGTCCAGGGCGCGCAGCGCGAGCCGGCGACGGGGCCGGCCGCGACGCTGGTCCCCGCTGGCTAATGGCACGCTGATGGGACGGACGTTAATGGCCCTCACTGGCAGGGAACAAGCGATGAGAACCGGCCCTGACCTGGGCCTTAGCTCCTTGGAGCGGGTGACGGGAATCGAACCCGCACTATCAGCTTGGGAAGCTGACGTTCTACCATTGAACTACACCCGCGCGCACTGCCGGACGAGCCTGCGCTGTGTTCGCCTCGATATCGTACCGGAACCGGTAGGTTGCCAGGGTGCTGCTCTCCGATCGTGACATCAGGGCCGAGATCGAGTCCGGGCGGGTCAAGCTCGACCCGTACGAGCCCGAGCTGATCCAGCCGGCCAGCATCGACGTCCGGCTGGACCGGTACTTCCGGGTCTTCGAGAACCACCGCTACCCGCACATCGACCCCGCGGTGGAACAGCCGGACCTGACCCGGCTGGTCGAGACCGACGGCGAGGATCCGTTCGTCCTGCACCCCAGCGAGTTCGTGCTGGCGTCGACCTTCGAGGTGATCACCTGCCCGACGACGTAGCCGGGCGTCTAGAGGGCAAGAGCAGTTTGGGCAGGCTGGGCCTGCTTACGCATTCCACGGCGGGCTGGATTGATCCCGGATTCTCCGGACATGTGACTCTTGAACTCTCCAATGTTGCGACGTTGCCGATCAAGCTCTGGCCGGGCATGAAGATCGGCCAGCTATGCCTGTTCCGCACCAGTTCGCCCGCCGAGCATCCCTATGGCTCGTCTGTTTATGGTTCCAGGTACCAAGACCAGCGCGGCCCGACGCCATCGCGCTCCTACCTGAACTTTTATCGCGCGAAGGTCTGAGCCGACGAGTACGCCTCGATCTTGAGGCTCGAGGTGAAGTCGCGCCATGATCGCACCGGGTACCGCAGCCAGCAGCCAGCAGGATCCTTGGAATCGCGGACGGCAATCTGGCCGTTTACGAGCGCCACTTCGACGCAAGCCCCATCGTTGGCGCTACGCCTTGCCTTTCGCCAGGGGTAATCGCTAGCCATCTGATCGGGTAGGGGCACCGGATCCTCCTGTTACCTTCTGTTGTTCATGACTAATCCAGCTAGCGGTGTCTTCTGGGCTTAGCGCGATCGATTGCAGCCTACTGAACACCTCGTGAGATCTTTTGAGATCGTCTCGGCGCTCCAGGTAGATGGAACCCATAAGTCCTTCTATATACACCACGTCAGGGGCCGGGTTTGGCAGTTCGAGCACGGTAAAGTTGGTCTCGAGGCCTGGGTGTGCACCCTGTTCGAACGGGAGAACCTGCACGACGACGTTAGGCAGGACTGACATCTCCAGGATCTTGGCCAGTTGCGCTGCCATGACTAGGCGCCCGCCGACCAGCCGACGCAAGGCCGCCTCATCCAGCACCACGGCGAACTGGGGCGGGTGGTCACGGACCAGGATTGTCTGGCGGATGAGTTTGGCCTCGATCTGCATCTCGATCTGTTCCGGGCTGAATCTGGGAATGGCGCCCTCATGCCCGGCCCGTGCGTACTCTGCGGTCTGCAGCAAGCCGTGCACCACCGATGACTGGAAGGCAGAGATGGTCAGAGCGTCGGCCTCCAGGCCGACCAAAGTCTCATAGCTAAGGTCATAAGACTCCCACCAAGCCGACTGCCTGGCCAATTGCAATCGGAGTCGCCGATTATCCGCATCGAGCTTGTCGATCTGGCCGCGGAGCAGTTCAATCTGGGGATTCACGATATCCGCCAAGCGCTCGGCGCTGGCGCCGTCCGCAGTCGCATCATCGGGACTGTCTTGCCGGGAGCTGCCGGAGTATGGTGCGGCGATTCTCTCCCACACGCGTGACCACTCTGCCACCTGGTCGTGAGGTACTCCGCAGGCCCGGAGAAAGCTGACCATGACGGCCTTCCTAGGGAACCGGACGCCCCGGAGCATCTCGGAGACAACAGTCTTGGACAGCGGAGTCAGGTCGTGGCGGGTCAGTGTCTCCAGTGACCGGAACGAGGGCTTATCGGCTCTGAGGTGGACGATCCGCAAGAACTCGACCAGTTCGCTGCGGGTGCTCACCGACGCCAGATCGAGATGCTCGGTATCTGACGCGTCGTCCACGTCTGGGTCCCTGTCCGCAGGTGTCCGCTATTGTCCCCGAGTGTACGGCCAGGTACGAGGCGTCGACAGGGGCCGTCCGGCGTTGGGTGCAGGCTGGCGGCGGCCAGACCGGAGTTGTCCGATCCCCTACCGGACATCACACCGAAACGGTTGCCTGAGATCACCCGGACGATAGGCCTGATCTGTCAACTGAGACTCCTGCTAGGCACGGATCAGGAGCTCAGGTGGCATCACAGGCCCTGCAGGACGAAGGCGAATGTCATGGCTATCGCAATTTACACAGCTCTATTGCCGATCTGTTCATTCATCCTAGGCGTATTCGGCTTCTTCGTCGGGCGCTGCTCACGAAAGATTCCAATCCTCGATGATAATCTCCCGCGAGCCCTTCACCGGGGCCAGGTTCCGCCAAGGAATTTATAGATCAGTATGGGCAGATCGCGTGCCAGTTCAACAGGGGCGCGCCGGGCGGACGAACTCGCCCGGCACAAGGCACCCGGCACGCGAGGAGGGGACGGCGCTGCCATATCTGCAAGCCCGCGAAAACCACGTTCGCTTCCCCGGTGCGCATGCGCACGGGCCGTGGCACGACATCCGCGGCCGACACGAAACCGATCTGGGCTGCCGCCAGTTACCCACTGCGCGGCAGCCCGGACACGCCGACGGGCCGGTGCTGCAACACCGACCCGACGGAACACCACCCAGGCTCTGGACCGAGCTGAAAGGGCTAGCGATGTGATCAACATTAGCAACTACACAGGTAATGACAACCCCGCGCGGCCGCGGCCGCCCACGGTGGCGCTGGTCAGGGAGCGCGCGGGCCGCCGGGTGCGGGACGCGCTGGTCCCCCCCCTTTTTCGTTCGCTTCCCCGGTGCGCATGCGCACGGGCCGTGGCACGACATCCGCGGCCGACACGAAACCGATCTGGGATGCCGCCAGTTACCCACTGCGCGATAGCCCAGACACGCCGACGGGCCGGTGCTGCAACACCGACCCGACGGAACACCACCCAGGCTCTGGACCGAGCTAGAAGGGCTAGCGATGTGATCAACATTAGCAACTACGCAGGTAATCACAACCCCCCGCGGCCGCGGCCGCCCGCGGTGGCGCTGGTCAGGGAGCGCACGGGGAGCCGGGTCCGGGACGCGCTGGTCTTCGTGATGGGCGTGGACTGGCTGGCCTACCTCCTGCGGCGCTGGGGTGACCGGTGGTTCGCGATGAACGACACCGAGGCGTACTGGCGCGGCTGGCAGATCACCAAGACGCACGGCGGCCTCGGCCGGAGGTATCGCGCCATCCGGTTCGACACGCTCGCCGCGTGCGCTCAATGCGCGGGAGCGGGGGTATGCGCCGACGCGCCGTGCGGGCCGTGCCTGGGCACGGGGCGGATCGCCCTCGGGGAGGTGAGCTAGCCATGGCCTCGGGACGGCCGCGGCGGCCGAACGACCCGAGCGTCATGGCCAGCGTGGAGACGGCTCTGTCCAGTGTGGCGCGGCCGGGGATCTTCGGGCTGATCTGGAACTGGCGGTACGAGCTCGGCTTGTCGGCCGGGCTGGGGGCGGTCGGGCTGGCCAGCGGGTACGCGCTCGGGGCGGCCTGGCTCATCGCGCTCGCGACCGTCGGGCTGGTCCTGCTGGCGGCCGGGCTGGCCTGGCCGCCGTCGCGGCGGCGGCTGGTCGCGCGGGTCTGGTGCGTCATCACCCCGCACCGGGTCCGGACCGGCTGCCGGCACGCCTGGGTGCAGACCCGGGACGGCAGGCTGCCGGTCGTTCTGTTCACGACGCCGGCCGGGTTCGGGGAACGGGTCACGCTGTGGTGCCGGGCCGGGATCACCCACGGCGACCTGGAAGGGGCCCGGGACATCCTGCGCGCCGCGTGCTGGGCCAGCGACGTCCGCGTGGTGGCCAGCGCGCGCTACGCGCACATGGTCGTGCTGGAGGTCATCCGGCGCCTGCCACCCGGGCCGCCTGGTGAGGTCATCGCGGCCTGGCCCTTCCTCAACGACGGCGAGACGGACAGCGTCGACCCCGAGGAGCCTGCGTGGTCTGGCGGACTGGGGCACCACGGGCCGTTCGGATAAATGAAAAGGCTACGGACGGTCAGCCCGCCGCGGTGCCTGGCCCGCTCTCGGCGGGGGTGACGGCGGGAGTAACGGAGCGGGCCAGCAGCTGGGCGACGTCGACGACCTCGAGGGTTTCCTTGGCTTCGCCGGAGGCCTTCTTGGCGCTGACCGCGTCGCCGAGCATGACCAGGCAGTACGGGCAGGCGGTGGAGATGGTGTCCGGGGACAGGGCCAGCGCCTCCTCGATCCGCTCGGTGTTGATCCGCTTGCCGATGCGCTCTTCCATCCACATCCGGGCGCCGCCCGCGCCGCAGCAGAAGCCGCGCTCCTTGCAGCGGTGCATCTCTTCGGCCCGTACCCCCGGGACGGCCTCGAGGATCTCGCGGGGCGGGGTGTAGACCTTGTTGTGCCGGCCCAGGAAGCAGGGGTCGTGGTAGGTGAGCTTCTCCTCGACCCGCTGGGTCGGGGTGAGCTTGCCCTGCTCGACCAGGCGGGCCAGCAGCTGGGTGTGGTGGATGACCTCGTAGGTGCCGCCGAACTGGGGGTACTCGTTGGCGATGGTGTTGAAGCAGTGCGGGCAGCTGACGCGACGATCGTCTTCGGCGCGGCCTCGTTGAGGGTCTCGATGTTCTGCTGGGCCAGCATGGAGAAGCACGAACTCGTTGCCGATCCGGCGGGCCGGGTCGCCGGTGCAGGTCTCGGCCGGGCCGAGCACCGCGAACTTGACCCCGGCGGTGTGCAGCAGGGTGGCGATGGCCTTGGTGGTCTTGCGGGCCCGGTCCTCCAGGGCACCGGCGCAGCCGACCCAGAACAGGTACTCCATGTCGGGCTCGATCTTGCCGTCCGCGACCGGGACCTCGAAGTCGAGCTCGGTCGATCCAGTCGGCGCGGCGGGCCTGCGCCCATCCCCCACGGGTCGCCCTTGTTCTCCAGGTTCTTCAGCATGCCGGCCGCCTCGACCGGGAACGCGGACTCGATCAGCACCTGGTAGCGGCGCATGCCGTCGATGTGGTCGATGTGCTCGATGTCGACCGGGCACTCCTCCACGCACGCCCCGCAGTTCGTGCACGACCAGATCACGTCGGGGTCGATGACGCCGCCGTCCTTGCCGACCAGGGGGCGTTCGGCCTCGGCCTTGACGGCTTCCGGCAGCTTCTCGCGTTCCTCGTCGGAGGCGGCCAGCAGGTACGGGGCCTTGGCGAAGGCGTGGTCACGCAGGTCCAGGATGACCTGCTTGGGCGACAGCGGCTTGCCGGTGGCCCAGGCCGGGCACTGCGACTGGCACCGCCCGCACTCGGTGCAGGTGGCCATGTCCAGCAGGCCCTTCCAGGTGAAGTCCTCGATCTTGCCCAGGCCGAACACGTCGGTGTCCGGGTCGGCCTCCTCGAAGTCCAGCACCTTGCCGTTGCTGCGCATCGGCTCCAGGGCGCCCAGGGCGTTCGGGCGCCGGGAGAACAGGATGTTCACCGGGGCCAGCGCGATGTGCAGGTGCTTGGAGTAGACCACGATGACGGCGAAGGCCATGATCACGCCGATCTGGGCCAGGATGAAGACCACCTCCAGGACGCTGTTGACCCCGTAGCCGAGCGGGCGGAGCCAGTGGCCGACGATCTGGCTGGCGAAGGCGCCGTGGGCGTAGGGGAACACGCCGGTGTTGATCTGGGCGCCGCGGTACAGCAGCAGGGTGGCGATGACCAGGAAGATCATGCCCAGGACGACCCAGGCGGCGCCGGTGTGGGAGCCGAAGAACCGTGATCTGCGGCCTTCCTTGTGCGGGTTGTTGCGGAGGCGGATCACGGTGAAGGTGATGATGCCGGCCAGGACGCCGACGGCTGAACAGGTCCTCGATGAAGCCGATGGCCGGCCCAGTGGCCGATGCCGGGGATGGCGAAGGTGCGGGAGAACAGGTCGCCGTAGACCTCGATGATGGTCAGCACCAGCACGATGAAGCCCCAGAACGTGGCGGCGTGCGCCGCGCCGGGCACCGACCACTTGAGCAGCTTGCGCTGCCCGATCACCTCGGTGGCCTGCGTCTCCAGGTCCCGGCCCAGGTGGGCCCGCGCGGCCTCGATCCGGTCGGGGGCGGGCTGCCCGCTGAGCGCCAGCCGCTTCAGCCACCAGAGCCGGCGCCCGGCCACCGCGAACGCCACCGCGGTCAGCACCAGGCCGACGACAATTCGCAGGACCACTCGAACCTCCTGGGAAAGATTGGAAGTTCAAGCGTAGCCGCGTGGCGTGCCTCGACTCGGGAGGGTGGCACTTGGTGAATGATTGAGGGCTGGACGCCCGGCATGGGATCGGCTGGACGGGCGTTAATCGCTAGGGCTGGGCGGGCCTTCCGGGTCGGCTCCCGGCAGCAGGATACGGGTGAGAGTTTTCCGGCGGGAACGGGAATCATCCGGGGCTCTGAGAAGTTGAGCCTAAGTGACTCAAGTCATTTGACGGCGGAAATCCCTGCTGGCATGCTTGGGCACGGATTACTCAACTTCAACACACACAAGGACTGCTCATGGCACGTGCGGTAGGGATTGACCTGGGGACGACCAACTCTGTCGTCGCCATCCTGGAGGGCGGCGAGCCCACGGTCATCGCCAACGCCGAGGGCTCACGGACGACTCCCTCGGTCGTGGCCTTCGCCAAGAACGCAGAGGTACTCGTCGGTGAGGTCGCCAAGCGGCAGGCCGTCACCAACGTGGACCGGACCATCCGTTCGGTCAAGCGCCACATGGGTACCGACTGGTCCGTCAACATCGACGGCAAGAAGTTCACTCCCCAGCAGATCAGCGCGTTCGTGCTGCAGAAGCTCAAGAGGGACGCGGAAGCCTACCTGGGTGAGAAGATCACCGACGCGGTGATCACCGTCCCGGCGTACTTCAACGACGCTCAGCGCCAGGCCACCACGGAGGCCGGGAAGATCGCGGGGCTGAACGTGCTCCGCATCATCAACGAGCCCACCGCTGCCGCGCTGGCCTACCACCTGGAGAAGGAGGGCGAGGCCACCATCCTCGTGTTCGACCTGGGCGGCGGCACCTTCGACGTGTCCCTGCTGGAGGTCGGCGAGGGCGTGGTCGAGGTCAAGGCGACCAACGGCGACAACCACCTCGGCGGTGACGACTGGGACCAGCGGATCGTCGACTGGCTGGTCAAGGACTTCAAGAACGGGTACGGCATCGACCTGTCCAAGGACAAGATGGCGCTGCAGCGGCTGCGTGAGGCCGCGGAGAAGGCCAAGATCGAGCTGTCCCAGTCGATGGAGTCGCAGATCAACCTGCCTTACATCTCCCACTCCGCCGACGGCCCGCTGCACCTGGACGCCAAGCTGACCCGCGCGGAGTTCCAGCGGATGACCTCCGACCTGCTCGACCGGTGCAAGGGCCCGTTCCAGCAGGTCATCAAGGACGCCGACATCAAGCTCGACGACCTCAACAACGTCGTGCTGGTCGGCGGGTCCACCCGGATGCCCGCGGTGGTCGACCTGGTCAAGTCGCTGACCGACGGCAAGGAGCCGAACAAGGGCGTCAACCCGGACGAGGTCGTCGCGGTCGGCGCCTGCCTGCAGGCCGGCGTGCTCAAGGGCGAGGTCAAGGACGTCCTGCTGCTCGACGTGACCCCGCTGTCGCTGGGCATCGAGACCAAGGGCGGCATCTTCACCAAGCTCATCGAGCGGAACACCACGATCCCGACCAAGCGGTCGGAGATCTTCACCACGGCCGAGGACAACCAGCCGTCGGTGCAGATCCAGGTGTTCCAGGGCGAGCGTGAGATCGCGGCCTACAACAAGAAGCTCGGCATGTTCGAGCTGGCCGGGATCGCGCCGTCGCCGCGCGGGCTGCCGCAGATCGAGGTCACCTTCGACATCGACGCCAACGGCATCGTCAACGTCTCCGCCAAGGACCTGGGCACGGGCAAGCAGCAGTCGGTCCAGATCACCGGCGGGTCCGCGCTGCCCAAGGAAGACATCGAGAAGATGGTCCGGGACGCGGAGCAGTACGCCGAAGAGGACCGCAAGCGCCGCGAAGAGGCCGAGATCCGCAACCAGGCCGACACGCTGGTCTACAGCACCGAGAAGTTCCTCGGCGAGAACGAGGACAAGGTGCCGGACGACATCAAGTCCGAGGTCCGCGAGGCGCTGGCCGAGGTCAAGAAGGCCCTGGAGAGCAACGACACCGACTCCATCCGCTCGGCCACCGAGCACGCCGCGCAGGTCAGCCAGAAGATGGGGACCGCCATCTACCAGCAGGCCCAGGCGGCCCAGGCCCAGGCCCAGCAGTCCGAGTCCGGCTCGGCCGACGGCGGCACGCAGACCCCGGCCGACGACGATGTCGTCGAGGCCGAGATCGTGGACGAGGACAGCCACGGCGAGGGCGGAGCGGCCTGATGCCAGCATCCGAGGAGACGGGCTCCGGCCCGGTCATCCACGATCACCGGCGGATCGATCCGGTCACCGGGCAGGTTCGGGGGAAGCACGCGGCATCCAAGCCGGCCGGCACCACTGGTGCCGGCAGGCTGGCCGGGCCCGGCTCGTCCGGGACCGGGTCCGGCTCGTCCGGGACCGGCTCGTCCGGGACCGGCTCCGGCTCGTCCGGTTCCGGCTCGTCCGGGACCGGCTCCGGTTCCGCGGGCGGCGCCTCCGGGGCGAGCTTCCGGGGCGGCTGACGCCAAGAACGGACCGGACGAGGCCGGGACGGCCGACGCGACCGAAGAGGTCCTGGAGGGGATCGTCGAGGACACGCCCGTGAGCAGCCAGAAGCAGTCCGACGCCGAGGCGCGGCTCGCGGAGCGCACCGCCGACCTGCAGCGCCTGCAGGCCGAGTACGCGAACTACCGCAAGCGCGTGGACCGGGACCGGGCCGCCGTGCGCGAGCAGGCGGTCGCGACCGTGCTGACCGGGCTGCTCCCGGTCCTGGACGCGATCAACCAGGCGCGCGAGCACGGCGAGCTGTCCGGCGGGTTCAAGTCCGTGGCCGACTCACTGCAGTCGGCGGTGGGCAAACTCGGCCTGGTGGCCTACGGCGAGAAGGGCGACGTGTTCGACCCCAAGATCCACGAGGCGCTGAGCGCCACCTATTCACCTGACGTCACCGAGGACACGTGCGTCGAGATCTTCCAGCCCGGCTACAAGGTGGGCGAGAAGATCCTGCGTCCGGCCCGGGTCGCGGTCGCCGAGCCGGCCACCGGCCCGGACGGCAGCAGCAACGAGGCCACCTGGTCCGACGGTGAGGAAGAAAGCTGACCCGAGGTGGAGTCGAGCCGCAGCCCCCGCGAGCCAAAGGGGCGCGGCGCTGCCTGGACCGAGAAGCGAAAGCGACGAGGTAAGGCAGCGCGTTAAGAGCGCCCCGGACGCGAGCGGGAGGACACAGCGAGCGGAGACCAAAAATGAGCACCAAGGACTACCTCGAGAAGGATTTTTACAAGACCCTGGGGGTCGCCAAGACGGCGAAGCCCGCCGAGATCAAGACGGCGTACCGCAAGCTGGCCCGCAAGTACCACCCGGACTCCAACCAGGGCGACGCCAAGGCCGAGGAGCGCTTCAAGGAGATCTCCGAGGCGTACTCCGTGCTGTCCGACGAGAAGCGGCGCAAGGAGTACGACGAGGCGCGCTCGCTGTTCGGCGGCGGCTTCCGGGTCCCGACCGGGACCCGGACCAACACCGGGGGCTTCGGCGGCTTCGACCTGAACGACATCTTCAGCGGGGCGGGCGACGCGGCCGGCGGGCTGGGCGACCTGTTCGGCGGGGTGTTCAACCGCGGCCGCACGAACACGGCCCAGAACCGGCCGCGCCGGGGCGCCGACGTGGAGACCGAGACCACGCTGAGCTTCGGCGACGCGATCGACGGCACCACGGTCGCGCTGCGGCTGACCGGGGAGGGCCCGTGCCCGACCTGTCGCGGCACCGGGGCCAAGGCCGGCACCGTGCCCAAGGTCTGCCCGGTGTGCGCCGGGACCGGCCAGTCGAGCCGGAACCAGGGGTCGTTCGGGATCTCGGAACCGTGCAAGGAGTGCCGGGGCCGCGGCATGGTGGTCGATGACCCGTGCCCGGCGTGCTCGGGCAGCGGGCGGGCGATGAGCTCACGGACCATCCAGACCCGCATCCCGGCCGGGGTGGCCGACGGGCAGCGGATCAAGATCGCGGGCAAGGGCGCGTCCGGCGAGCGCGGCGGTGCCGCCGGCGACCTGTACGTCCGGGTGCACGTCAAGCAGCACCCGGTGTTCGGGCGGTCGGGGGACAACCTCACCGTGACCGTGCCGGTGACGTTCGCCGAGCTCACCCTGGGCGCGGAGGTCAAGGTGCCCGCGCACCGGGGCGCGCCGGTGACGGTGCGGATCCCGCCGGGCACCGCGAACGGCAGCAAGTTCCGGGTCTCGGGCAAGGGGGTCCGCCGCAAGGACGGCACCATCGGCGCGATGATCGTCACCGTCGACGTGACGGTGCCGCAGAACCTGAACAGCAAGGCACGCAGCGCCATCGAGGACCTGCGTGAGGCGACCGCCGGGGCGGATCCGCGTGAGGATCTTCTCGAGCGGGCCAAGGAGCAGTAATGATGAACAGCCCATTCGAGCAGTCGGATGAGATGCCGGTGTACGTCATCTCGGTAGCCGCCGAACTGTCCGGGATGCACCCGCAGACGCTGCGCGAGTACGAGCGCCGCGGCCTGGTCTCACCAGGCCGCAGCGCCGGGCGCGGGCGGCGGTACTCGATGCGGGACATCCTGGCCCTGCGCGAGATCCAGCGGCTGTCGCAGGAGGAGGGCGTGAACCTGTCCGGCATCAAGCTGATCCTGGATCAGCTGCGGGAGCTGGATCAGGCACGCAGGCTGGTCGCGGAGCTGCACGCCGAGGTGGCGCAGCTGCGCGCGGAGCTGGAATCAACCCGGGCCGTGGCGGCCCGGCTGGCCGAGCTACGCCGGAGCGGCGGCGGCAACGACCCCGGCCTGGTGCCGGTGCGCCGCGCCCGGGTGGCGGTCTGGGAACCGATGACTGGGCCGTCCAGCGGAACTGGACAGCCCAGAGGAGACAAATAGCTGGGCTGGACAGCCCAGAGGAGATAGATGAGTAATGGCTGACGAGAAGCTGACCCACAAGAGCCAGGACGCGCTCTGGCTACCGCGGTCGCGGCGCGCCGCGGCGGACGGCACCCCGCAGGTCGAGGCGCTGCACCTGCTCGCCGCCCTGGCCGAGCAGGCGGACGGCACTCACCGCTCCGCTGCTGCGGGCGGTCGGCGCCGACCCGGCGCTGATCGCTAAGCAGGCCGAGGAGCGCCTGGACCGGCTGCCGCGGGCGCACGGCACCACGGCTCAGCGCCCCGGAGATGTCCCGCTCGCTGCTGTCCGACGATCGCCACCGCGTCGAGCCGGGCCAAGCAGCTCGGCGATGAGTACATCTCGACCGAGCACCTGCTGGTCGGCCTGGCCGCCGACGGCGGCGAGGCCAAGACCGTGCTGGCCGCGGCCGGCGTCACGCCGGACGCGCTGCTCGAGGCGTTCGGCCAGATCCGCGGCAGCGCCCGGGTGACCAGCCCGGACCCCGAGGACACGTACAAGGCGCTGGAGAAGTACGGCATCGACCTGACCAAGCATGGCCCGCGACGAGGCAAGCTGGACCCGGTGATCGGCCGGGACGCCGAGATCAGGCGCGTCATCCAGGTGCTGTCCCGGCGGACCAAGAACAACCCGGTGCTGATCGGCGAGCCGGGCGTGGGCAAGACCGCGGTCGTGGAGGGCCTGGCCCAGCGGATCGTGGCCGGCGACGTCCCCGAGTCGCTGCGCGGCAAGCGCCTGATCGCGCTCGACCTGGGCGCGATGGTGGCCGGGGCCAAGTACCGCGGTGAGTTCGAGGAGCGGCTCAAGGCCGTGCTCGGCGAGATCAAGCAGAGCGAGGGCCAGGTCATCACGTTCATCGACGAGCTGCACACGGTCGTCGGGCGCCGGGCGCCGCCGAGGGCGCGATGGACGCGGGCAACATGCTCAAGCCGATGCTGGCCCGCGGCGAGCTGCGCATGGTCGGGGCGACCACGCTGGATGAGTACCGGGAGCGGATCGAGAAGGACGCGGCCCTGGAGCGCCGCTTCCAGCAGGTGCTGGTGGGCGAGCCCTCGGTCGAGGACACCATCGCGATCCTGCGCGGGCTGAAGGGCCGCTACGAGGCCCACCACGAGGTGGAGATCTCCGACGCGGCGCTGGTCGCCGCGGCCGCGCTGTCCGACCGCTACATCACCGCCCGGTTCCTGCCGGACAAGGCCATCGACCTGGTCGACGAGGCCGCGTCCCGGCTGCGGATGGAGATCGACTCCCAGCCGGTCGAGATCGACGAGCTGCGGCGCGCCGTGGACCGGCTGACGATGGAGGAGCTCGCGCTGGCCAACCAGGCGGACGTGGCCAGCAAGGAGCGGCTGGAGCGGCTGCGCGCCACCATGGCCGACCGGCAGGAGCAGCTGGACGCGCTGGTGTCCCGCTGGGAGCAGGAGAAGTGTGGCCTGAACAAGGTCGGCGAGCTGAAGAAGCGGCTCGATGACCTCAAGGGGCAGGCCGAGCGCGCCTGGCGCGACCAGGACATGGAGACCGCGTCCCGCCTGAACCACGAGACCATCCCCGCGGTGGAAGCCGAGTTGGCGGCGGCAAGTGCCGCGGCCCGTTCGGCCTCCCATGAGGACGGGAGCGGGGCGGACGGAATCCCCGCTACGGCGCCCATGGTGAAGGAGGAGGTCGGTCCCGACGACGTGGCCGACGTGGTGTCCTCCTGGACCGGGATCCCGGCCGGGCGGCTACTCGAGGGCGAGACGGCCAAGCTGCTGCGGATGGAGACCGAGATCGGGCACCGGGTGATCGGCCAGGCGCGCGCCGTGCAGGCCGTGTCCGACGCGGTCCGCCGGGCCCGGGCGGGCGTGTCCGACCCGGACCGGCCCACCGGCTCGTTCCTGTTCCTGGGGCCGACCGGCGTGGGCAAGACCGAGCTGGCCAAGGCGCTGGCCGAGTTCCTGTTCGACGACGAGCGGGCCATGATCCGCATCGACATGAGCGAGTACTCCGAGAAGCACTCGGTGGCCCGGCTGATCGGCGCTCCGCCCGGTTACGTCGGCTACGAGGAGGGCGGCCAGCTCACCGAGAGCGTGCGGCGCCGGCCGTACACGGTGGTGCTGCTCGACGAGGTGGAGAAGGCGCACCCGGAGGTGTTCGACGTCCTGCTGCAGGTGCTCGACGACGGGCGGCTGACCGACGGCCAGGGCCGCACGGTGGACTTCCGGAACACCATCTTGGTCCTCACCTCGAACCTGGGGTCGCAGTACATCGCGGACCCGGCGTTCGGGAGCGAGACGGCCAAGCGCGACGCGGTGATGACCGCGGTACGGAACGCGTTCAAGCCGGAGTTCCTGAACCGGCTGGACGACGTGATCGTGTTCGACGCGCTGACCACCGGCGAGCTGACCCAGATCGTCGACCTGCAGGTCGAGCGGCTGGCCGCGCGGCTGGCGGGCCGGCGGCTGACGCTGACCGTCACCCCGGCGGCCAGGGAGTGGCTGGCCCTGACCGGGTTCGACCCGGTGTACGGGGCGCGGCCGCTGCGCAGGCTGGTTCAGTCGGCGGTGGGCGATCAGCTGGCCCGGTCGCTGCTGGCCGGGGAGATCGGTGACGGCGACGAGGTGCTGGTCGACGTGGACCATGCGCAGGACGCGCTGTCCGTGCAGCGGGCCGACCGGGCCGCTGCGAAGGTCGCCTAGCTGCTTTCGTTCGAGAGGCCGGGTTCGCG
Source organism: uncultured Actinomycetes bacterium (assembly GCA_963849595.1). Classification (GTDB taxonomy): domain Bacteria; phylum Actinomycetota; class Actinomycetes; order Streptosporangiales; family Streptosporangiaceae; genus Palsa-504. Next base: position 67,632 of record CAWKIB010000060.1, on the reverse strand, counting down.
GCGGGATCGCTTATGATCCCGCGGCGGGCCCGGCCTTTCTGTCGTCCTGGTCGTCCAGCAGCTTGTCGTAGTCGTCTTCGGGCAGGGCCAGGTCGACGCGGATCCGGTAGCGCAGCCGGAGCAGCAGCTGGAGCTCGTCGCGGTCGTCGCCGCGCAGGCAGGCGTCCACCCCGGCGGTGGCCCAGTCCAGCGCGCCGTTCAGGTCGCCCTGCTCGGTGAGCAGCTCGGCCACCAGGTCGCAGGTGCGCGGCAGCAACCGCGCCGCCGTCCTCGGTGAGCTGGTGCAGCAGAGAGTCGGCTTCGGCGGGCCGGCCGAGCGCGAACATGGCGCGGGCCAGCGGCACCCGGGGGTCGTCGAAGGTCGGGCCCGCGTCCGCGATGGCGGCCCGGAACTCGTCCACCGCGGTGGACGGCTCGTCGGCGAGCAGCCACTGCTCGCCGGCTCGCATGTGGGCTTCGGCCCGGGACATGCTTTCCGGCGTGGCCTGGACCGGGAGCGAGGCCTGCACGGCGAGGCGGCTCATGCGGACCGCGGCCCGTTTGTGGTTGCCCGTCCGGGCAGCGTTGACCTCGATCACGTCGAACAGCTCACCGGAAAGCACAACCACGTCTCAGAACCTACCCGTCGAGGCCTCGCACAATCCGGGGCCCGCCTAAATTACGGAGCCCCTTTTACCGGCTGTTTTACCGGCGGGTACGCTCGAGCGCGTCCCAGAAGCCACGGCGCAGCGCGTGCCGGACCTCATCGTGCAGCAGGAAGTCGATCGGCAGCGCCGACCCCTGCAGCAGCCGGGCCTCCAGGTCGGACGGCATCCGCGGCTTGCGGGCCAGCACCGCTTCCAGCCACAGCGCCGGGGCGTCCCGCGCCACCGAGGCGCCGAACTCCTGGCCCTCCTCGTGCGCGGCCTGCACGGCCTCGGACAGCGAGGGGCCGCCGACTGAGACGTAGCCGGGCGGCGGTGAGGTCGCGACCGGCTGCGGGCCGCTGTACGGGGCGCTGCGGGGCGAGCCCTGCCCGGCGTGCTGGCCGACGTGCTGGGGTCCGGTCGGCCCGCCGCCCGGCGGCGAGCCGATCGGGCCCATGGGGATCGGGGCGTTCGGGCGCATTCGGGGCGTTCGGGGTGTTCGGGCGGGAGGGCAGGCGGCGCAGCTGGCCGGGGGGAACCGGGGGGGCTTCGGTGCCGGCCAGGCCGTCGGGGGTGACCGGGGGAACGGCGTAGCCGGTGACATCCTCGGTGACGCGGGCGACACGGGTCGGCTCTACACGGTCTACGCGGTCTTCGGCGGTCGGCGCGATCTGCGCGGTCTTGGCGATCGGCGCGGTCCTGGCGGGTGCGCGGGGAGACCGGGGCGGGGGCGGCGAAGATGTCCGGGCGGACGGGGGCGGCGTCGCCGTTGACGCTTTCGCGGGGCCGCTCCTCGCGGGTCCGCTCCTCGCGGGTCCGCTCCTCGCGGTCGCGGGTGCGCTCTTCGCGGTCGCGGGTCCGGTCGTCGCGGGTGGCGCGGTCCTCGCGGCTGGCGGCGCGGGGCAGCTGGAGGGCGGGCCGCTGGTACTCGGCCACCACCGGCGCGGTGTAGATAGAGGGCGGCGCGTGGTTGCCCGACCCGGTGGGCAGCGCCTGGTACGAACCCACGCCCGCCACCGCCGAATGCCCGTTGACCAGCGGCCGGCCCGGGACGCGGTCCGCGTCGTCCGGCTCGTCGGCGTGCGCGGGTTCGGCGCCCACGATCAGCTCGACGTAGGGCCGGAGCTGCTCGCCGCCGATCTCGATGATGTCGTCGGACTCCTGGCGCAGCGACCGGGAGATGGTCCAGTTGCCGTCCACCGCGATGTGCACCAGGGTGACGCGCATGCCGAGGTCCTGGACGTCGGCGATGACCTGGGCCAGGTCCTCCTCCGCGCTGACCACCAGCGCGTCGCTGACCGCGCTGTTGCGGGCCAGCGTGGTCAGGTCCCGGTGGATCTCGGTTTCCACGCCCTCGCGGCGGCCGGGACGGATCTTGGCCACCCGGAGCTTGATGCCCGGGATGTCGGCCAGGGCGTCCTGCTCGGCGGTGCGGCGGCCGTCGACGGTCGCCTCGTACCAGTAGCAGCGCAACAGCGGTAGCCCGGTGCGCTCGCGCGCCATGCCGCCCAGCAGCTGCAGGAGCCCCTCGTAGTCCCAGGAGACCGATTCGCCTCGGCGGGTCCCGTGCACGGCCATGGCACCATCTGCGAGCACGTAGCTTGCGTCAACGAACAGCGCGCAGCGATCCACGGCCCCACCGTCCTTTCCTCGGCGCAGCGGTCACCCTTTCAGGCACCGATCCGGACCTGACCGGTCTAAGCGTAGTGAAGTAACCTTCTCCGGGATGGCTTTCCGTGCATTCCCGCTGCATGAAGGGGCCTGAAGGGAAGGAGACGGCCGTGAGCGACCGGGCCGAACTGCTCGCGGCGATCAAGGCGAAGGCGGTCATCCGCGGGGACTTCATCCTCTCCTCGGGCCAGCGCGCCGACTGGTACGTCGACCTGCGGCGGGTGCTGCTGGACGGGCGCCTGGCGCCGCTAGCGGGCCGGGTCATGCTGGACCTCACCTGGGATCTGGGCTACGAGGCGGCCGGCGGCCTGACCCTGGGCGCCGATCCGGTCGCCACCGCGATGATGCACGCGGCCGCCGCCCGGGGCACGCCGATCGACGCGTTCGTGGTGCGGAAGAAGGAGAAGGACCACGGCACCCAGCGCCGGATCGAGGGTCCGGACGTGACCGGCCGGCGGGTGCTCGCGGTCGAGGACACCTCCACCACCGGCGCCTCCCCGCTGACCGCGGTCGAGGCGCTGCGCGAGGCGGGCGCCGAGGTGGCCGGGGTGGCGGTGCTGGTCAACCGGGGCGCGCGGGAGCGCGTGACCGAACACGGGCTGATCTTCCGGTCCGCCTACGACCTGTCAGACCTCGGCATCTGACCGGTGCCTGCCGGGCCGGCGCGGCGCCTGTGCGGCGGGGGCCTGCGCGGCGGGCTCCTGTGCTGCGGCTCCTTGGTCTGGGGCGGCCTGGGCCTGGTCCTTGGCCTGGGCGGCCTCGCGGCGGAACTGGCGCAGCCGGTAGAGCACGAAGCCGGCGATCGCGATGACCACGATCGCGACCAGGATGTAGGTGGCGACGGTCAGGCCGTGGTTGATGCTCCCCCAGGCGTGGCCGACCTCGTAGCCGATCACGGACAGCACGGTCGCGTAGATGACGGTGCCGATCAGGCTGAACACCCCGAACCGGACCGCCGGGACCCGGACCAGGCCCGCCACGATCGAGGTGAAGGCGCGGATGAACGGCAGCATCCGGCCCACCGAAATGGCCCAGGAACCGCGCCCGGCCAGGAACCGCTCGGCCCGGTCGACGTCGCCCTGGGTCACCAGCACGTAGCGGCCCAGCTTCTGCACCAGCGGCTTGCCGCCGACCCGGCCCACCGCGTACGAGGCGTAGGATCCGGCGAGTTCGGCCAGGGATCCGATGATGATGACCAGGACGAGGTTAAGATGCCCCTGGTAGGCGAGCACGCCGGCGAACCCGAAGGTGACCTCGGATGAAATCGGGATGCACGCCGCCTCGAGGAAGCCGAACAAGATGAGGGCAGCGTAAGGCGCCGACGTGAGAAAGCTCTCCATGGCTTCATGTTGTACCCCATGCCCGGCACCGGCCGGTGCATCTTCATGCTCGCTTCATGTCTAGGCTTGGGTTCTAGCGGTTTCAGGTCCAAGGTCCCTAGAGTGACGCCGCCTGACTATCTACCCTGAGATCAGGTTAAAGCCAAGGGAGTTAGTTGCCATGCCTATCGCGACCCCAGAGATTTACGCGCAGATGCTCGACACCGCCAAGCAGCGCGGTTACGCGTTTCCGGCCATCAACGTGACGTCAAGCCAGACGCTGAACGCGGCGCTGCGCGGGTTCGCGGACGCCAGCAGCGACGGGATCGTCCAGATCTCCACCGGCGGCGCCGAGTACCTGTCGGGCCGGCGGTCAAGAACATGGTGGTCGGCGCGTCCGCGCTGGCCGAGTTCGCGCACGTGGTCGCCGACCGGTATCCCATCCACGTGGCCCTGCACACCGACCACTGCCCGAAGGACAAGCTCGACGCCTACATGCGCCCGCTGGTCGCCATCTCCAGGGAGCGGGTGCAGCACGGCCAGGAGCCGTTGTTCCAGTCGCACATGTGGGACGGCTCGGCGGTGCCGCTGAAGGAGAACCTGGAGATCGCCAGCGAGCTGCTGGAGCAGTGCGCGGCCGCCCGGATCATCATGGAGATGGAGATCGGCGTGGTCGGGGGCGAGGAGGACGGCATCGTCGGCGAGATCAACGAGAAGCTCTACACCACGGCGGAAGACGCGCTGGCCACCGCCGAGGCGCTCGGGCTGGGCGAGCGCGGCCGGTACATCCTGGCCGCGACGTTCGGCAACGTGCACGGCGTCTACAAGCCGGGGCACGTGAAGCTGCGCCCGATCGTGCTCAAGGAGATCCAGGACGCGGTGGGCCAGAAGTACGGCGTGGAAAAGCCGTTCGACCTCGTCTTCCACGGCGGGTCCGGGTCGGCCCTCGAGGAGATCAGGGAAGCCATCGGCTACGGCGTGGTCAAGATGAACGTCGACACCGACACCCAGTACGCCTTCACCAGGCCGATCGCGGACCACATGTTCAAGAACTACGACGGCGTGCTCAAGGTGGACGGCGACGTGGGCAGCAAGAAGGCCTACGACCCGCGCAGCTGGGGCAAGGCCGGCGAGGCCGGCATGACCCAGCGGGTCACCCACGCCTGCGAGGACCTGCTGTCCGCGGGTCACCAGCTTTCCTGATGGATCGCGACAACCTGCTGGCCGGGCCGCCAGCGACGTACCTGCTGGAGAACGAGGAGGCGGCGGAGGCGCTGCGTTCGCGGGCGCTTCGCCGTCGGCGGTCGCGGCCCGGTTCCCGGCGTACTCCGCCGCGTGGGCGGCGCTGGCCGAGGCCGCGTTCGCCGACGGCGATCCGGTCATGGCGTACGCGTACGCGCGGACCGGGTACCACCGGGGGCTGGATCAGCTGCGGCGTTCGGGCTGGCACGGCACCGGGCCGATTCCCTGGGAGCACGAGCCGAACCGGGGCTTCCTGCGGTCGCTGTCCATGCTGGGCCGGGCCGCCGACGCCATCGGCGAGGACGACGAGGCCCAGCGCTGCGACCAGTTCCTCCGCGACAGCAGCGCCGCAGCCGCTGCCGCGCTGCGCGGCAGCGGCGCGTGACCTGCGGGCCGCGCGTTTGCGCAGGAGGAGTGCGGTTATAGGGGGACATGCCGGGCGGTGGTTAATGGCTTAGGCGGGGAGTTTGCGGGTAATCTCAGAACGCAAGAGCCCCTGCTGCGCTTGCGCTGAGCAGGGGCTTCGTATGTGTGTGCGGGAGGGGATGCGCAATGCCCGCCATCGTGCTGGTCGGTGCTCAGTGGGGCGATGAGGGCAAGGGCAAGGCGACCGACCTGCTCGGCGACCGCGTGGACTACGTGGTGCGGTATCAGGGCGGGAACAACGCCGGCCACACGGTCGTCATCGGGGACGAGAGCTACGCGCTGCACCTGCTGCCGTCCGGGGTGCTGTCACCGCGGGTGGTTCCGGTGATCGGCAACGGGGTGGTGATCGACCCGCAGGTGCTGCTGGACGAGATCGACGGGCTGCAGGCCCGCGGCGTCGATTGCGGAAAGCTGCTGGTGTCGGCGAACGCGCACCTGATCACGCCGTACCACCGGGCGCTGGACAAGGTCACCGAGCGGTACCTGGGCAGCGCGCGGATCGGGACCACCGGCCGCGGCATCGGGCCTGCCTACGGCGACAAGATCGCCCGGATGGGGATCCGGGTTCAGGACCTGTTCGACCCGGGCATCTTGCGTCAGAAGCTGGACCTGGTGCTGCGGGAGAAGAACCAGGTGCTGACCAAGGTCTACAACCGGCGCGGCATCGACCCGGAGGCGTGCGCGGCGGAGTACGAGCGGTACGCGGAGCGGCTGCGCCCCTACGTGGCCGACACCGGGCTGGCCCTGGGCCGGGCGCTGGACCAGGGCCAGGTGGTGCTGCTGGAGGGCGCGCAGGCCACCATGCTCGACGTGGACCACGGCACGTACCCGTTCGTGACCTCCTCCTCCCCCACCGCGGGCGGCGCCTGCGCCGGGTCCGGCATCGGGCCGACCCGGATCTCCGACGTGATCGGCATCGTCAAGGCGTACACGACGCGGGTCGGCGAGGGCCCGTTCCCCACCGAGCTGCGCGACGAGACCGGCGAGTGGCTGCGCAAGAGCGGCGCGGAGTACGGCGTGACCACGGGACGGCCGCGCCGCTGCGGCTGGTTCGACGCGGTCATCGCGCGGTACGCGACCCGGGTCAACGGGATCACCGGGTACTTCCTGACCAAGCTCGACGTGCTGTCCGGGCTGGAGCAGGTGCCGGTGTGCGTGGCCTACGAGGTGGACGGGCAGCGGCACCACGAGATTCCCGTGACGCAGACCGAGTTCCACCACGCGGTGCCGGTCTACGAGTACTTCGACGGCTGGGCCGAGGACATCTCCAAGGCCCGCACCCTCGACGAGCTCCCCCCGAACGCCCGTACCTACATCGCCGCGATCGAGGATCTGATCGCCGCCCCGGTCTGCGCGGTCGGCGTGGGCCCGCGCCGCGACCAGACCCTGCAGCTCCGGGACCTGCTCCGGCAGCGTTAGCTTTACTGGCGCCGGTAGGCTCGCTGGCGTGCGCATTCTCGTCATCGGGTCGGGCGGCCGGGAGCACGCCATCGTCCGCGCGCTGAGCGCGGAGACCGGCAGTTTGCACGCGGCGCCGGGCAACCCGGGCATCGCGGCCCTCGCGGAAACCCATCACGACACCGCGGCGGTCCCGGAGCAGATCGTCGCGCTCGCGCGCAAGCTCAGCCCCGACCTGGTGGTCATCGGCCCGGAGGCGCCGCTGGTCGCCGGGGCGGCCGATGCCCTGCGGGAGGCTCGCGTCCCCTGTTTCGGCCCTGACGCGGCCGCGGCCCGGATCGAGGGCTCCAAGTCGTTCGCCAAGCAGGTCATGGCCGACGCCGGCATCGCGACCGGGGCGTCGTTCACCTGCCGCACAGCCCCCGAGGCGGACCAGGCGCTGGCCGCGTTCGGCCCGCCCTACGTGGTCAAGGACGACGCGCTGGCCGCGGGCAAGGGCGTGCTGGTCACCGGGGATCTCGAGGCCGCCCGGGCACACGCGCGGGGCTGCGGGACGGTGGTGATCGAGGAGTTCCTGGACGGGCCGGAGGTGTCGCTGTTCGCGGTGACCGACGGGGTGACCGCGGTGCCGCTGCTGCCGGCCCAGGACTTCAAGCGGGCCCGGGACGGCGACCAGGGGCCGAATACCGGCGGCATGGGCGCCTACGCGCCGCTCCCCTGGGCGCCCGCCGACCTGGCCGGGCAGGCGATGGACCGCGTGGTCCAGCCGGTCATCGACGCCATGGCCCGGCGGGGCACGCCGTACCGCGGGCTGCTGTACGCCGGGCTGGCCTTGACCTCGGCCGGCCCCAAGGTGATCGAGTTCAACGCGCGGTTCGGGGACCCGGAGACGCAGGTGGTGCTGGACCGGCTCGCGAGCCCGCTGGGACCGCTGTTGCACGCGGCGGCGACTGGGGGCCTGGCTGGCGTCGCGCAACCGCAGTGGCGGCCGGGGGCGGCAGTGGTGGTGGTGATCGCCGCGGAAGGCTACCCGGAGGCGCCGGTCAAGGGCGACAAGATCATTTTTGCCGAACGGAGCGTGGCGCGGCAGCGGGACGCCTACGTGCTGCACGCGGGGACGGCCCGGGACGCTGCCGGGGAGCTGGTGTCGGCCGGGGGGCGGGTGCTGAACGTGGTGGGGAGCGGCGGGGACGTGGCCGCGGCGCGGGCGGCGGCGTATGAGCTGGCCGGGACGGTGGAGATGCGCGGCGGGTGGTACCGCCGGGATATCGCCGCGGGCCGGTAACAGGCACCGTGAGCGAGGGCGGGCCCCCAGGAGGCACTAGCGTGGAGGCATGATCGAGCGGTACACGCTGCCGGAGATGGGGCGGGTCTGGAGCGAGGCCCGCAAGTACGAGCTGTGGGGGCGGGTCGAGCTGCTCGTCCTGGAGGCGCACGCCCAGGCCGGCACGGTGCCGGCCGACAGCGTGGAGGCGGTCCGTTCGGCCAAAATTCCCACCCCTGAGGCGGTCGCCGCGGTGGAGGCGGTCACCGATCACGACGTCATCGCCTTCCTGACCGCGTGGGCCGATAACACCGACGCCGCGGTCTGCGGCCGCCTGGGTGCACTACGGGATGACCTCCTCGGACCTGCTCGACACCGCGCTGGCGGTCCAGCTGACCGAGGCGTCGGACCTGCTCATCGCCAAGGCCACCCGCCTGGTCGCGGTGCTGCGCGATCACGCGCTGGCGCACCGGGACACGCTGCGGCCGGGGCGGACGCACGGGGTGCACGCCGAGCCGGACTCCTGGGGGCACCGGGTGGCCGACTTCGCGTTCGCGATGGCGCGCAGCCGGGACCGGCTGGTCCGGGCGCGGGAGGCGGTCGCGGTGGGCACGCTGTCCGGGCCGGTGGGCAGCTACTCCAACATCGACCCGGCCATCGAGTCGCAGGTCATGGCGGCCCTCGGGCTGCGGCCCGCGGAGGTGGCCACGCAGGTCGTGATGCGGGACGGGATGGCCGAGTGGGTCGGGGCGGTGGCGCTGGCCGCCACCGTGTGCGAGGCGGTCGCGCTGGAGGTCCGGCACGGGCAGCGGACCGAGGTGCGGGAGCTGGCCGAGCCGTTCCGTTCGGGGCAGAAGGGCTCCTCGGCCATGCCGCACAAGAAGAACCCGGTCCGCGCCGAGCGGATCGCGGGGCTGGCCCGGATCGTGCGCGGCTACGTGACCCCGGTGACCGAGGGCATCCCGCTGTGGCACGAGCGGGACATCTCGCACTCCAGCGTGGAGCGGATCGCGCTGCCCGACGCGTCCATTGCTACCGACTACGTGCTGCACCTGACCGCCGGGCTGGTCGAGGGGCTGACCGTGGACGTGGCCCGGATGCGGGCCAACCTGGACCTGACCGGCGGCCTGCTCTACTCCTCCGGGGTGCTATTGGCCCTGGTCAGCGCGGGGCTGAGCCGCGAAGAGGCGTACGCCGTGGTGCAGGCCGCGGCCATGGACACCTGGGACCACGGGACGCCGTTCCGCGACACGCTGCGCAAGCAGGCCGCGGTCCGCGGCCTGTCCCTGCCAGAAGCGGACATTGACGACGCGTTCCGGCCAGAACGGTACACGGCGCGGCTAGATCCGATCTTCGGGCGGCTGGCCCGGCTAAGCTAGCGCCCATGACTTCCGGACCCGAGACGAGTTACCGCGTGCGCGGCGGCGGACCGCTGCACGGCACCGTCTTCATCCAGGGCGCGAAGAACGCCGCGCTGAAGATGATCGCCGCGTCGCTGCTGACCGCGAACGGCCGCACCGTGCTGCGCAACGTGCCGCCCATCGAAGACGTCCGCCGTGCCGTCGAGCTGGCGCAGGCGGTGGGGGCGCTGGTCGAGTTCCACGAGGTCGAGAGAACGCTGGTCGTCGACGCGTCCAACCTGACCAGCCCGGTGCTGCCGGCCGAGATCGCGCGGCGGTTCCGCAGCTCGGTGCTGTTCGTGCCGGCCCTGCTGCACCGGTTCGGCGAGGCGGTCATCGAGGGCGTCGGCGGCTGCAACCTGGGCAGCCGCAACCTGGACTTCCACTACCGGGGCTTCGCCCGGCTCGGCGCGGTGGTCGACGAGGGCGAGACCGTCATCCACATCAAGGCGGGCAAGCTGCAGGGCGCGCACCTGTACCTGGACACGCCGTCGCACACCGGGACCGAGAACCTGATCATGGCGGCGTCGCTGGCCCCCGGCCGGACCATCATCGACAACACCGCGCAAGAGCCCGAGGTGCTCGACGTCATCGCGTTCCTGACCAAGATGGGCGCGCAGATCAAGGGCGGCGGCACCGGCTTCATCACCGTCGACGGCGTGGACGAGCTCACCGCGGTGGAGCACACGGTGATGGCCGACCGGATCGACGCCGGGGTGTTCGCCATGGCGGCGGCCATCACCGGCGGCGAGCTGAACCTGGTCGGCGCCTCGCTCGAGCACTTCGGCGTGGTGCGCTGGAAGCTGGAGCAGATGGGCGTGGAGTTCTCCACCCACGGCGCGGTGCTGACCGTGCGGATGGACCGGCCGCCGCGCCCGATAAACGTGATCACCAGCCCCTACCCGGGCTTCGCCACCGACCTGCAGTCGCCGATCATGGCCCTGGCCTGCCTGGCCGAGGGCGCGTCGTACATCCGCGAGACGATCTTCGACGGGCGGTACACGCTGGTCGGCGAGCTGAACAAGATGGGCGCGCGGATCGAGTTCGACGGCACCCGGGTCGTGGTGCACGGGCCGTCGGCGTTCACGGGGGCCCCGGTGGTGGCGCACGACCTGCGCACCGGGATCGCGCTGGTGCTGGCGGGCCTGGCCGCGTCCGGTGAGACCGTGGTGACGCCGGCGTACCCGATCGACCGGGGGCACGCGGCCATCGCGCAGCGGTTCAACGCGCTCGGCGCGGACATCACCGCGGAGATCGCGGAGGGCTGAGGCGCTCGCCTTTCGCTGCGGCCGGGCTCAGTTACGGTGCGGGAAGGCGCGAGCGACTGCGAGGAGCGCGTCGTTGGCTTCGGGGTCGCCGATGCTGATCCGGGCGCCCTCGGCGGCGAACGGGCGGACCGCGATGCCGACCTCCGCGCAGGCGGCGGCGAAGGCCGGGGTGTGCTCGCCGAGCCGGAGCCAGACGAAGTTGGCCTCGGTGGGCGGGACGGTCCAGCCGTCGGCGAGCAGCGCCTCGTGGACCCGGGTCCGCTCCTTGACCATGAACTCGACGCGTTCGAGCAGTTCGGCCTCGGCGGCCAGGGAGGCGATGGCCGCGGCCTGGGCGAGCCGGTTGACCGTGAACGGCAGCATGGTGGCCCGGACCGCGGCCGCGACCGGCTCGTGCGCGATCATGAACCCGGTGCGCAGCCCGGCCAGGCCGTAGGCCTTGGAGAAGGTGCGCAGGACGGCGACGTTCGGCCGGTCGCGGTACACGGTCACGCCGTCGGGGACCGCCTCGTCCCGGATGTACTCGTGGTAGGCCTCGTCGAGCACGACCAGGCAGTCGGCGGGCACCAGGTCGAGGAAGTCCTCGAGCTCCGGGCCGCGCACCACGGTGCCGGTCGGGTTGTTCGGGTTGCAGACGAAGATCAGCCGGGTGCGCGGGGTGATCGCGTCGGCCATCGCGGCCAGGTCGTGCGTTTCTTGCTTGAGGGGGACGCGGATCGACTCGGCAGCCGCCAGGTCGGCCAGGGTCGGGTACGCCTCGAACGAGCGCCACGCGTACATGACCTCGGCGCCGGGTTCACCGATCGCCTCGAGGAGCTGCTGCGTGACGCCGACCGACCCGCACCCGACCGCGACGTGCCGCGCGGGGACGCTGAACCGCTCCGCGATGGCCGCGATCAGCGCCTGCGCCCCGTTGTCCGGATAGCGGTTGACCGACCGCGCCTCCTCGGCGATCACCTCGATCACCGAGGGGAGCGGCGCGTACGGGGACTCGTTGGACGAGAGCTTGTGCGACTTGCCCGCCGAGCTGACCGGGGTCCGGCCCGGCTGGTAGGCGGGGAAGCCGTCAAGCACCGAACGGAAACGTGGCGACGTCAGTCATGTCACCAGTCTGGCACTACCTGGCGGGTCCGGGTTACGGCTGCAGGGCCGTCGCGGCGTGCGCGTAGGCCTCCTGAGTCAGGGTGTTAGCCGCCGCCCAGCTTGACGGCCTTGACGATCAGCAGCAGGACCGAGATCACCAGGTAGCCGCGCATGGTCAGCAGGGCGACCTTCCTTCCCGTGGACCACTCGGCCGGCTTGAGCAGCGCGATCGGCGGCATGCGCCAGGCCAGCCGGTCGGCCTCGGACATGGTGGCCCGCGGGCGCGGTCGCGGGCGGGGCCGGCGGTTCCTGGTCAGCCAGAACCACGCCCCGGCCAGGGCGGCCACCGCCACCAGCCCGATGGCGATCCAGATGGCGACCTTCAAGCGCGTCGAGGTTGAGTGAACAGCGTGGTGACGACCAGCGTGCCGGACAGCACGAGCAGCACGCCGATGATGAAGGAGGCCAGGATGTTCAGCCAGCGCGGGTTCATCCACGGGCCGAGCACCTCGCGGTCGTTGCACAGCAGCAGCAGGAACACGGCCGGCGCTCGGCAGCAGGATCCCGGCCAGGGCCTGCACCGCCGTGGTGAGCAGCCCGAGCGGGGTGCCGGGGATGAGCACGATCACCGCCGACGCCACGATCATCGCGGAGTAGGTGGCGTAGAACGGCTTGGCCTCCCTGAACTTGCGGTGCAGCGAGTGCTTGATGCCGAACACGTCGCCGAACGCGTAGCTGGTGGACAGGGTGACCGCGGACGCGCCGATGATGGACGCGTCCAGCAGCACGATGGAGAAGGCCGCGCCGTACCACTGGCCGTGCATCTCGAGCGCGCGGGCCACCCCGAGCGCGTTGGTGAAGTGCCCGGCCAGGTGGTGCCCCGCACCGCGAAGACGGCGGTGATCAGGATCGCGGACGCCCCGATCACCACGACGAACGCGCCCAGCGTGGTGTCGGCGCGCTCGTAGCCGATGAACCGCGGCGTGATCCGCTTGTCGATGACGTTGGACTGCTGGAAGAACAGCTGCCAGGGCGCGACCGTGGTGCCGACGATCGCGATGATCAGCAGCACCGCGGTCGAGGTGACCCCGCCCTGGACGCCGGGGACGACGAAGTGGTAGCCGATCTGCCCCCAGCTGGGGTCGGACGTGAACGCGAGCGGGAACAGGATCAGGCTGACCGCGATGAACGCGAACATCGACCGCTCCCAGCGGGCGAAGCTGCCGCTCGCGGTGATCGCGATCAGGACGATCCCGGCGATCGGCACCGAGATGTACGGGCTGACGTGGAAATACTGCAGGGCGAGCGAGACGCCGATGAACTCGGTGACGATGGTCAGGAAGTTCAGGATGAACAGGTCGCCGACGCTGAACCAGCCCCAGAACCGGCCGAACCGCTCGTTGATGAGCCGGGCGTGCCCGACGCCGGTGACCGCGCCGAGCCGGACCACCATCTCCTGGTTGACGATCAGCACCGGGATCAGCAGCAGCAGGGTCCACAGCAGGGTGTACCCGTAGTTCTGCCCGGCCTGCGCGTAGGTGGACACGCCGCCGGCGTCGTTGTCGCCGACCATCACGATCAGCCCGGGCCCGACGATGGCCAGGAACGTGATCAGCTTGCGCTTGAGCCCGCGGCGTTCCTGATCCTCATCGCTCAGCCGGATCCGGCCGAGCGCGCCCTCGATATCCCCGAGGTGGGCGTCGTCGAGCACCGCGCTCGGCCGGCGGAGCTGCGCCGGGGGGGACCCTTGTGGCGGCGGGGGCGGGGACTTCGAGCGCGCGGCAGGCTCGGGAGATGGCACGGACGCGGCGGGTCCCGGAGCCGGAGCGAGCGGCGGAGACCCGCCTGGCTGCGGGTGCTCGTCGCGCGTGGTCATCGGGGGTCCCCGTGGGGGGCGTCCGGCGGCTGGGCGACCTCGCGGCGCCGCCAGTCATCCGGCAGCACGACCTCGAGGACGTCGTCGACGGTGATCACGCCGAGCAGGCGGCGCTCGTCGTCCACGACGGGGATGGTGATCAGGTTGTAGTCGGTCATCAGCACGGCCACGTCGGTGATGTCGGTGTCCGTGCCGACCCGGACCGGATCGGTGTCGGACACGTCGATCAGGGTCGCGCCGGGATCGGACTGGACCAGGGTGACCAGCCGGGCCACCCCGCGCAGCACGCCCTCGTCGTCGACGGCGTGCACGCTGGTCAGCGCCTCGGGCTGGAGCGAGGGCGACTCGCGGACCCGGGCCAGCGCGTCGGCGACGCTGCTCATGCCGGGCAGGGCGACGAAGTCCACCCCCATCAGCCCGCCCGCGCTCGTGGCTGTTGAAGCCCATCAGGGTCAGCACCTTGGTCCGCTGGGCGGGCGGCAGCAGGTCCAGGACGGGCTGCCGGCGCTGCTGGGGCAGTTCGGCGATCGCGTCGGCGGCGTCGTCGGCGCGCATCCGGGCCAGTACGGCGGCGATCTCCTCGTTCGTCCGCGCGCCGAGCAGGCGGGTGGCCAGGTCCTCGTCCAGTTCCTCGAACACGTCCGCCTCGAGCTCGGGGTCGGCGTGCACCCGGCCCAGGATCTCGGTCTCCTCCTCCTTGGAGGCCTCCTCCAGCAGGTCGGCGATCTGGGCCGGCTTCAGCCGGCGGATGCGGGCGAACGGGCCGCGCAGCAGCGCGCTGCCCTCGTGCCCGATGAGCCACTCGAAGTCGTGCCAGTCGCGGAAGGCGCTGGTATCGTCGGGCGCCTCCGGGGCGAGCAGCCCGAAGAGCCGGCGCGGGCGGCGCCGGGTATCCACCCCGGCCAGCACCCACTCCTCGCCGTCCTTGGCCAGCTCCAGGTCGGCGGCGCGGACCAGGCGCGCGTTCTCCACGTCGATGAGCCGGTGACCCAGCACGTCGGCCCGCAGCAGTACCTCGCCCTCCCTGCGCTCGAAGTGCCGCAGGTCCAGGCGCGCGCTCGACAGCCGCACCGGATCGCCCTCGAAGGTGCTCACCTGGTCGACGGGCACGAAGATCTCCCGCCCGCCGACCGCGGCCACCAGGCCGGTGACGAGCGGGTAGTCGGTGCCGCGGAGCCGGACGATGATGTCCGCCAGCCGCCCGATCGACTCGCCGCTGCGGTCCGCCACCGGCCGCTTGAGCAGCCGGGACAGGCGCAAGGTGATCCTGTCGTCCGGCCGCGGCGCCGGGCCCGGCGGTGGTCGGGGGTTCTGGGGTCGGTGTCGTCATGGGAAGCCTCTTCTTGTCCGGACGGTAACGCCTTCCTCAGCGAGCCTGTCATTATCGCCCTGCCGCCCGCATCACGGTCCAGCCCGCCTCAAGCATGATCCACGCGGGTGAACCCGCGGTAAACGGGTAGTCCTTCCCACGCTGGCCACGATGACTCCAGCACCCCCGGCGCGCCGCCGCAGGTTACGCGCACGCCGGGTGTGGTGATATGAAGTCTCTGGCGCCCAAAAAGGGATCTTGACTGACGGAAGGCGCAGATAGTGGCCACGCGCAAGGCAGCAGCCCTCCTGGAACGGAGTGCTGGCCTGCCCGATACCTTCTGGTACTCCACCAAGCGCAGGCTGCTCGGGCCGCCGCTGGTCAACCAGGACCTCGGCGAGCAGCGGCTGTCCAAGCCGCTCGCGCTCGGCGTGCTGTCCCCGGACGGGATCTCCTCCTCGGCCTACGGCACCGAGGAGATCCTCATCGTGCTGGTGCCCGCGATGGGCGTGGCCGCGTTCAGCCTGATCCTGCCCATGACGCTGGTCATCTTGTTCGTCATGGTGCTCGTGCTGCTCGTCCTACCGCGAGATCGTCATGGTCTACATCAGGCCGGGCGGATCGTACGTGGTGGCGCGCGAGAACTTCGGCCCGCGCATCGCGCAGGTGTGCGCGGTCGCGCTGCTCATCGACTACGTGGTGACCGTGGCGGTCCAGATCGCGGCGGGTA
Organism: uncultured Actinomycetes bacterium; assembly: GCA_963849595.1. GTDB lineage: Bacteria > Actinomycetota > Actinomycetes > Streptosporangiales > Streptosporangiaceae > Palsa-504. The sequence continues at coordinate 52,020 of CAWKIB010000060.1, read as the reverse complement.
CGGCCGCCGTGGCCTCCGCGTTCCCGTCGATCGGCCCCTACAAGCTCGAGATCTGCGTCGGCGTGGTCCTGCTCATGTGCTTCGGGAACCTGCGGGGCCTGAAGGAGGCGGGCCGGTCCTTTGCGATACCGACCTACCTGTTCGCGGGCGCGGTCATCTTGATGATCATCGTCGGGCTGATCCGCGAGGTGCTGGGGAACCTGCCGCGCGTCGACCCGGCCACGCTGCACGGCGCCTACGGTCTCGGCTCCGGCTCGGCCGGGCTGATCACGGGCGTGATGATCTTCACCCTGCTCCGCGCGTTCGCCAACGGCGGCGCGTCGCTGACCGGCATCGAGGCGGTCTCGGACGCCGTGGGCGCGTTCCGGCCGCCCGAGGGGCGGAACGCGCGCCAGGTGCTCATGGCCGAGGGCGCGATCCTCGGCACCCTGGTGGCGGGCATCTCCTGGCTGGCGCACGCCACGCACGCCACGCCGTACAAGCTTGGCTATCCCGACCGTGCTGGCCCAGGAGGCCCAGCTCGTCTTCGGGTCTACCTTCGTGGGGCAGGCTCTTTTCTATCTGGTCCAGGCTGCGACCATGCTCATCCTGTACACCGGCGGCAACACCAGCTTCAACGGCTTCCCGTTCCTGACCAGTTACGTGGCGGGCGACTCGTTCCTGCCCCGGTGGCTGCTCAAGCGCGGGCACCGGCTCGTGTTCTCCAACGCCATCATCCTGCTGACCATCACGTCCTCGGCGCTGCTGATCATCAAGGACGCGGACGTCAACAACCTGGTCCCGCTGTACGCCATCGGCGTGTTCACCGCCTTCTCGATGGCCGGCTTCGGCATGGCCAAGTATCACAGCAGGCACCGGACGCCAGGCTGGCGTCGCCGGCTGATCATCAACTTCTCGGCCGGCGTGATGACGCTGATCGTGGTCGCCATCTTCGCGGTCGTGAAGTTCACCGAGGGCGCCTGGGTGGTCGTGGTCCTGTTCGTCGTCCTGGTCCCGGCGCTGATCAGGATCAACCGCGGGTACGCGGCCGAGTCCGAGGTGCTCGAGACGATCAGCGAGCACCAGCCGCCGCCGCCCCCGCACTACAGCCGGCGCACCGTGTTCGTGTTCGTGGACGGCTTCGACCTGTCCACCCTGGCCGCGCTGCGCTACGCGCGGAGCCTGCGGCCGACCACGTTGCGGGCGGTGCACTTCGTCATCGACAACGTCCAGGCCGAGAAGCTCCGGGAGAAGTGGACCCGGGCCGACCGCGGCGTGCCGCTGGACTTCATCGACGTCTCGGACCGCAGGCTGACCCGGGCCGCGGCCGAACTGGTCGAGCGGGAAGCCGCCGAACCCGACACGCACGTGACCGTGGTGCTGCCCCGGCGCAGCTACTCCGCGCTGCTCGGCCGGCTGCTGCACGACCGGACCGCGGACAAGATCGCCGCCGTGGTGAGCCGCATCCCGCGCTCGGCGGCCACCATCGTGCCCTACGACGTGGAGAGCCGGGTCCGGGTCCTGCATGAACGCCTGGCAGCCAAGCTCGCGGCCACGGACGGGACCGCCGATACGAAGGTCAGGTCCGGGGAGGCCGACGTGGCCGCGGCGCACGGCGCGGCGGCGGGGCCGCCGGCCGGCGCGGCCGGTCCGCAGGCCGCGGGCCCGCAGTCCGTGTGGCCGGCGAAGAACGGCCAGCGCTCGCCGGAGAAGAACGGCTCACCGCAACCCGCCGAGGAGCCGGCGGCGCCGGGGATCACGCCCATCGGGGCGCTGACCAAGCCGGGGCGGGCCGCCGTGGAGGGCCGGATCAGGGTGGTGGAGATCCGGCCGGTGGAGCGGAACTCGGTGCTGGCCTGCGAGGTCTCCGACGGGACGGGCCAGCTCACGGCCATGTTCTACGGGCGCTCGCACATCCCGGGCATCGTGTGCGGGGCGCGGGTCCGGTTCCGCGGCTCGGTCGGGATCAAGGACGGCCACCCGGTCATGACCAACCCGGCCTACGAGCTGCTGTTCCCCGCTCTGTAGTCCCGTCCGGGTCGGCGGTTATGCTGGTGGGGTCGAGAGGCGCTGCGACGGATTAGGTCCGCTACGCTCGACACCCCTCCTTATCGGCAAGGGCGCCTTCGAGCCGGCGGAGGCGGTCATGACCGTGGTGGGTCGCGTCGTCGGGCTGTGGCGGTACCCGGTGAAATCCATGGCGGGCGAGGAGCTGGACGGCGTCGAGGTCTCGTGGCACGGGCTGGCGGGCGACCGGCGGTGGGCGTTCATCCGGGACGGGCAGGTGCGCAGCGGCTTTCCGTGGCTGACGATCCGGGAACATCCCGAGATGGCCCGCTACCGGCCGCGGTTCGCCGAGCCGGACCGGCCCGACGCCTCGCCGACGCTGGTGCGGACGCCGTCGGGGAGCGAGCTCGACGTGGCCTGTCCCGAGCTCGCGGCCGAGCTCGGGACGGGCGTACGGGTGATCAAGCAGAACCGCGGGGTGTTCGACACGATGCCGCTGTCGCTGCTGAGCACGCAGGCGCTGGCCGGGCTCGGGCGGCTGGCCGGCACCGGCCTGACGGCGCCGCGGTTCCGGCCCAACCTGCTGGTGGACGCGCCGCGGCGGAGAGTTCCCCGAGGACGGCTGGGTCGGGCGGGTGCTGCGCGTCGGCGGGCTGCGGATGCGGGTGGACCAGCGTGACCAGCGGTGCGTGATGGTCACCATCGACCCGGTGACGCTGCGCCGCAACCCGGCGGTGCTGCGCGCCATCGCGCGGGAACGCGACGCCCGGCTCGGGGTCTACGGCACGACCGTGGCCCCGGGGCGGGTCGCGGTGGGCGACCCGGTCGAGCTCGAACCCTGACCCTACGGGGGAGACTTCTTGCCGTCCTTGGCGGGCTTGCCGCTGGGGTAGGGGACCATGAGCTCGTAGGCGGGGTTGATCATGACCGGGGCGCCGTCCTTGATGCCGACCGCGCCGCGGAACCGGACCCGGGAGCCGCACATCAGGCCGGGGATGTTGGACCGGCCGTAGAACAGGGCGGTCAGGTCGCCGGTGGAGTCGGCGATCTCGGCGGCCAGCACGGAGTTGCGTTCCACCGACCGGACCTCGACCATCCGGACGCGGCCCTCCACGATGGTCCGGCCCGGCTCCTGGATGGAGCCGATCGGGGTGACGCCGGGCGGCGGGATGGGCCGGTCGTAGCCGCCGGCGCCGGGCAGCGGCTCGGGCTTGGCCGCGGCGGCCGCGGCGGCGCGGCGGGCGGGGGCTCGCGGTCAGCGGCTGCGGTCGCGGTCGGCGGTGCCGCCGTCGCAGTCGACGGTGCGGTCGCGGGGCTCGGCCGTCTCGCCGTTGGCGGGGGGGCCGGGGACCGGGGTCAGCGACGCGGGGGCGGTGCCGGCCCGGACGGCCTGGCGTTCCTGCAGGACGTGCAGGCGGTTCTGCACGTCGAACGGGATGATGGTGGCGGCGGCGTTGGGGACCCGGCTGACCACGCCGGCGATCTTGTCCGCGGTCCGGTCGTGCAGCAGCCGGCCGAGCAGCGGCGAGAAGCTGCGCCGGGGCAGGATCACGGTCACCTGGGTGCCGGGGGTGGCCGCCTCCTGGCTGACCAGTTCGGCGGCGGCCCGGGTCAGCCTGCGGTCCGGGGCGTCGACGAACTCCAGCGACACGCTCCTGTCGGGCAGCCAGGCCTGCCGCAGCTTTTCGGCCTGCTCGGTGTCGATGACGAAGTGCACGGCGCGCATCGTCGTCGGCCGCAGGCCCTTGGCGTACCGGATCGCCGCGATGGTGGACAGGTCGAAGTCGTCCACGAAGATGATGACCACCCGGCGGCTGTAGTTCGGCTGGCTCGGTCCCACCCCGGACGCGCGGCGGTCCCCGATGGTCTGCAGGGCGCCCGCCTCGCCGCGGTACTGCCGGTTGAGCCTGATCAGCGCGAACACCACGATCGGGAAGATGATCACGATCAGCCAGGCGCCCGCGGTGAACTTGACCATCGCGAAGATCACTACCACGATCGAGGTGAGCACCCCGGCCGATCGTGCTGATGACCAGCTTGTGCCGCCAGCCTGGTCCCCTGGTGCGCGCGGTAAGTACTTCGCCATGCCGAACCCGGCCATGGTGAAGGCGGTGAACACGCCGATCGCGTAGAACGGGACGAGCAGCTTTCGACGTTGGCGCCGACGACCCCGATCAGGGTCAGGACACGCACCGTCAGCACGATGATGCCGTTGGAGAAGACCAGCCGCTGGCCCGCGCTTCATCAACCACCGCGGCAGGAAGGAGTCCTCGGCGACGAAGCTGGTCAGGAACGGGAAGCCGTTGAAGCTGGTGTTCCCCCCGGTGTACAAGATCAGCGCGGTCGCCGCCTGCACCACCCAGAACATGAAGTGCCCGGCCGGCCCGAACACTATGTCGGCTTCCTGCGAGAGCACGGTCGGGTAGCCGAGCACGATAGGGGGCGGCGTGGGTCAGGTGCGCGAGCCAGGAGATGCCGGCCACCAGGAGTGCCGATGGATCAGGCCCTCGATCACCAGTACCCGGCGGGCGTTGATGCCCTCGGGGGGCCTGAACGCGCTGACGGCGTTGGAGACCGCCTCGATGCCGGTCAGGGAGGCGCCGCCGTTGGCGAACGCCTTCAGCAGGACGAAGATGATCACCAAGCTGGTAACGCTGGAGGTGCCTGTTGCCGATGGGGAAAGCCCGTGGAGGGCGTAGATGTTCTGCTGCGGCAGGTTACCGAGCGCCTCGCGGACGATCCCGACCACGATCATCAGGATCGACCGACCCGGAGAACAGGTAGGTGGGCAGCGCGAACGATCTTGCCCGCCTCCCGGATGCCGCGCAGGTTGCCGTAGCACATCATCAGGATGTGGGCGACCGAGATGAGCGTCAGGATCCAGATCGGGCCGATGGCCGGGAATCCTGCCCAGCGCGGGGAACGCGGACACGATGATCGCGGATGCCGGCCGCGGTCTGCACGGCGACGGTGACCACGTAGTCGATCAGCAGCGCCACGGCGGCGACCTGGGCGATCCGCGGCCCGAAGTTGTCCCTGGCGACCACGTAGGACCCGCCGGCGCGGGTGTAGACGACACCACCTCGCGGTAGAGGAGCACCACGAGCAGCATGCCGAACAGGACCACGGCGTCATCGGCATCAGCACCGCGAAGGCCGTGAGGCCGAAGAGCTGGCAGCTCACGATGAGCATTTCCTCGGTGCCGTACGCCGCGGAGGAGATGCCGTCCGGGGACAGCACGCCCAGCGCGAGAGACTTTGACAGCCGCTGCTCCGCAGCTGCTCGTTGATCATCGGCGGGCCGAGCAGGCGGCGCTTGGCCGAATACCAGATGGTCTCCGGGAGCTCGCTGCCCTGGCCGGCCGAAAGCAGGCCGGTCGCCTTACGCACCGCCACTAGGCTTGACGCTCCGTCCGGGCTGCTCGGTGGGTGATCACGGTTCCGACGGTATTAGCGCGGCCGACAGGGCGCCGTATGCAGGCCGTCAAGCTTCGCGAGCGGCGCGTTAAGGTTCCGTCAAGGTCGCTGATTTTGCCTGGTACCGGGGCTGAAATAGCAGAGAGATGAGACTCGGTCACCCAGCTTCCTTGGCCGCCTACGGCGGCGGGCAACGCGGCATACCGGCGCCCTACGCGCTGCCGGTCGGTTTCGCCGCGTTCCTGGCCGTGGGGACGGTGGCCGCCGCGCTGCACGGGCGCCTGGACGCGACCGGGGTCCTGATCGCCTGCACGGTGGTGGCCGGAGCGGTGTCGTTCGCGGCCGAGCCGGTCGCGGCGGTGGCGCTGGCCGGCATCGGCTGGCTCACCGTCGTGGGGTTCTCCCGGCCGCCCTACGCGCAGCTGCGCCCGACCGGGCCGGCCGCCGTGCACGCCGCCGTCGTGGTCGGCGTGACCGCGGTGAGCTGCGCCGTACTTGGCCTGGTGTTCCGTTGGTACCTGCGACGGCTCACACTGGTAAGCATGGGTACGTACTCGGCCCGGCGCGCCCGGCGCCTGGCCGCGCCGGAGCCGGAGTCCGAGGCTGGCGCGATCGACGCCCGCCGGCGGCTGGCCGGGGTGCTGCTCGCGGCGGCCATGCTGCCGCTGCTGACCTACGTGCTCACCGTGTTCCGGCCGCACCTGAACATCGCCGACGACCTGCTCATCTACCTCGTCGTCGTGGTGGCGGTCACGGTGCTGGGGGGCTTCTGGCCCGCCGTGCTGGCCGCGGTGGCGGCCAGCCTGCTGCTGAACTGGTTCTTCACCGAGCCGATCCACACCTTCACCATCCAGGAGCCGCGGGAGCTGCTGGCCCTGCTGCTGTTCGTGACCGTCGCGGTCGCGGTCAGCAGCGTGGTCCACCTGGCCGCCCGGCGGGCGGTCCAGGCCGCGCGGGCCCGGGAGGAGGCGGCCTCGCTGCTCGAGCTCGCGCAGACCGTGCTGGGCGGCGCCGACTCCCCCGCGGCCGTGCTCGAGCACCTGACCCGGACCCACGGCGGCCAGGCCGAGCTGCAAGAACGAGTGGCGGGCAGGTGGATCCGGGCCGCCTCCAGCGGCGTCGAGGGCAGCCTGGCCGCGGCGTCCCGGATCGACATCCGCGGCGACCTGATCCTGCTGGTCACCGGGCAGACCGACTCGGCCACGCCGGCCCTGCTGGCCGGGTACGCGGCCCAGGCCGCCGCCGCCCTGGACCGGGAGCGGCTGCGCACCCAGGCCGCCCAGGCCGAGGCGCTGGCCGAAGGCAACCGGATGCGGACCGCGCTGCTCGCCGCGGTCAGCCACGACCTGCGCACCCCGCTCGCGTCGATCAAGGCCAGCGTGAGCAGCCTGCGGCAGACCGACGTGGAATGGTCCGAGGCCGACCAGGCCGACCTGCTGGCCACCATCGAGCAGAACGCCGACCGGCTCGACGCGCTGATCGGCAACCTGCTGGACATGAGCCGGCTGCACACCGGGTCGCTGCAGCCGTTCCTGCGCCCCACCGCGATCGACGAGGTGGCGCCGGTCGCGCTGCTCGGGCTGGACGACTCGCTGCGGGTGGAGATGGCCGTGCCGGACGGCTTCCCGCTGGTCCTGGCCGACCCGGGGCTGCTCGAGCGGGTGCTGGCCAACCTGTTCTCCAACGCGCTGCAGCACTCCCCCGAGTCCGGCCGACCGCCCGAGCTGCACGCGCAGCTGGCCGACGGCATGGTCGTGCTCGAGGTCGTCGACCACGGCCACGGGGTGCCGGACGAGGCGAAGGAGCGCATCTTCGAGCCGTTCACCCGGGTCGGCGACCGCTACCCCGGCGTCGGGCTGGGCCTGGCCGTGGCCCGGGGCTTCGCCGAGGCCATGGGCGGGCGGATCGTGGCCAGGGACACCCCCGGCGGCGGGCTCACCATCGCCATCACGCTCGCGGCGGCCAGCGCGGACAAGACCTCGCTGGAAACGGGGTCATGACCCGGGTGCTCGTCGTCGACGACGAGCCGTCCATCCTGCGGGCGCTGCGCATCAACCTCAGCGCGCGCGAGTACGACGTCAGCACCGCGGTCGACGGCACCACCGGGCTGGCCGCGGTGGCCCGCGACCGGCCCGACGTGATCATCCTGGACCTCGGGCTGCCCGACATGGACGGCACCGAGGTCATCCACGGGGTGCGCGGCTGGACCTCGATCCCGATCATCGTGCTGTCCGCGTGGGGGCAGGAGAGCCAGAAGGTGGCGGCGCTGGACGCGGGCGCCGATGACTACGTGACCAAGCCGTTCGGCATGGACGAGCTGCTGGCCCGGCTGCGGGCCGCGGTCCGCCGGGCCGCGCCGGCCCCGGACGAGCCGGTGGTCTCCACCCCCGACTTCACCGTGGACCTGGCGGCCAAGCAGGTGATCAGGAGCGACGGCGAGGACGTCCGGCTGACCCCGACCGAGTGGCAGCTGCTGGAGATCCTGGTCCGCAACAGCGGCCGGCTGGTCACCCAGCGGCAGCTGCTGCGCGAGGTGTGGGGCCCGTCGTACGAGACGGAGACCAACTACCTGCGGGTTTACCTGGCCCAGCTGCGCCGCAAGCTGGAGCCCGAACCGTCCCGGCCGAAGTACCTGCTCACCGAGTCCGGGATGGGGTACAGGTTCAAGGTCTGAGGGCACGTACGGTGCTCCGTTCGGCAGAAAAAAGAATTTAGGAGGCCGCCCGTGAGCACCTACGACCTGTACACGACGCCGGTGGAGCCGGGCACCTGGGACGTACCGGCGACCGGGGCGGCGCGATTCTCGTGGGAGTACGCCGACGGGCGGCAGCGGCTGCTGGACCTGTACCAGCGGGGCAAGGACAAGCAGTGGGACGCGGCCAAGCGGATCGACTGGTCGCTCGAGGTGGATCCGAACAACGTGATGGCGACCCCGGACGAGATCAACCCGATCTACGGGTCACGGCAGTATGAGGCGTTGTCGCAGGCCGAGCGGGACGAGCTCGGGCATCACCTGGGGTCCTGGCTGTTCAGCCAGTTCCTGCACGGCGAGCAGGGCGCGCTGACCGTGGCCGCGCGGATCGTGGAGTCGGTGCCCGACATGGACTCCAAGTTCTACGCGGCGACCCAGGCCATGGACGAGGCGCGGCACGTCGAGCTGTACCAGCGGTTCATCCGGGACAAGATCGGGCTGTACTACCCGATCAATCCGGATCTGGCTTCTCTGCTGGCGGATGCGCTTCGCGATTCGCGCTGGGATATGCCTTACCTGGGGATGCAGGTGCTGATCGAGGGGCTGGCGCTGGCGGCGTTCGGGGTGCACCGCGACATCACCGGCAATCCGCTGGTCAAGCAGGTGCTGGCGTACGTCATGCAGGACGAGGCGCGGCACGTGGCGTTCGGGCGGCTGGCGCTGCGGGATTACTACGCTTCGTTGAGCTCTGCTGAGCTTGCCGATCGCGAGGAGTTCGTGGTCGAGGGGTGCTACCTGATGCGGAACCGGTTCCGGGCCCAGGAGGTCTGGGAGCGGATGGGCTTCGACGTCGAGGAGTGCCTGGAGTTCACCGAGCACTCGCCGGTGCAGCAGGCGTTCCGCGCGCTGCTGTTCAGCCGGATCGTGCCGTGCGTGAAGGACATCGGGCTGTGGGGCCCTCGGGTCCGTTCTGCTTTTGCGGACCTCGGAGTTCTGGACGCTGCGTCCTCCGATCTGGAGGCGCTGATGAAGGATGACGAGGACATCGCGGAGCGCGTGGAGCGGGAGCAGGCTGCGGAGCTAGCCGCGCGCCAGGCCGAGGTGGACGCCGCCGTTGAGGATGGCGCTGCGGCCGACGCCTGAGCGCCCCGCCAGCCCCGCCAGTCCCGCCAGCCCCGACCAGTCCCGCCAGTCCCGGCATCGCGCGACGGCCAACCGGGACGATGGCCCAGCGTGCCGGTTATAACCGGTTGAGCGGGCCATCGTGCCGGTCAGGGCGGGCCGGGTTAGCGGCTACCAGCGGGGGGTTTTCTCGAAGCGGGGCTTCCAGCGGGCGCGGTAGAGGAGGCGGAGCGGGGGCGGAAGCTGGGCCAGGGTGGCTTTGCTGTGGTCGCGGTCGGCGCCGTCCAGGATCCAGGCGAACATCTCCGAGCCGGCCGACAGGCCGTTCTTGCTGGCCATCTTGCGGCCCACGCCGCGCCACTCGGCGGCGGTCAGGGCCACGCCGATCAGCGGCAGGCCGTCGCGCTCCTCGTGCGCCAGGTGGCCGGTCAGCGCGCTGGTCAGCGCGTCGATGACGTCGGCCGCCGGTTCTTGCCGGGCGAACGCGGCGTCCACGGAGGCCAGCAGCGGGTCGATGAGCTCGTGCTCGGCCTCCATCGCGTCCAGGACGGACAGTGCCGTCGGGCTGTGCGCCAGGCGGGGACGCAGCGCCGGCCAGATGATCTCGTCCTCGGCGGTGTGGTGGATGTGCAGCTCGCGCTTGAACAGCTCCCAGCCCGCTTGCACCGACTGGCGGCGGGCCGGGTCGTTCGCGGCGCTGGCCGCGCGGGCCAGCCGGGTCAGGTCGCGGCGGAACGCGTCGTGCGCCGCGATCATGATGGTCAGGTCGGCGTCGCCGGTGCCGTGCCGGGCCGCGTTGGTGCCCGGGAGGTTCTGCGTGGTCATGAGTGTTCCCCTCGTGTTTGGGTGCCGTACTCTCAGACGGATGTCGCGGGCGGGTTGTGACGGCGTCGGGCTGGTAGGGCGAGCACGAGCAGGAAGGCCAGCCCGAAGACGCCCACCTGGAACCACAGCGCGTGCTCCACCGCGGCGGCGAAAACCCGGGGCGTTCCGGGGTTTCCGGGCCGGACGGCGAGCCGGTCGATGAAGACGACGCTCATCAGCGCCAGGCCGATGGAGTTGCCGAGCTGGAACCCGGGGTCGATCATGCAGCTGCTGGGGCAGGTCTCGGCCGACCGGATCGGGATCAACGCCACCGACCTGAACTGCCTGAACCTGGTGGCCCTGACCGGGCACATGACCGCGGGCGACCTGGCCAAGCAGACCGGGCTGAGCACGGCGTCGATCACCGGGGTGCTGGACCGGCTGGAGGAGGGCGGCTTCGTCCGGCGGGTGCGCGACCCGCACGACCGGCGCCGGGTGATCGCCGAACTGGCCGACGGGCCGGGGCTGCGCGAGGTCGGGCCCACGTTCGGGCCGGTGGTCAAGTCGTGGCGGGCCACCGCGGCGGACTACTCGGACGATGAGTTGCGCCTGTTGCTGGAGTTCCAGGGAAAGCTGGAAGAGATCATGCAGCCTACCCGGCACGGCGGGAGGGCTATGCCGGGTTCCGGTACCTGCTACGGCGCGTGAAACTGGGGTCAGCTGCCGTTTACTTCCCCTTCTTGACCCGGCCCCTATCTTGGCGCCCGCGGCGAGATACGGGGCGCCCGCGGGCGGGTAGGCACTAGATGTGCCTGGATCCCTCTCCACCGTCCGCCGGGACGGTAAGCACCGCAAGTCCAGCTGGGCCCGCAGGCCCGCGGCCCTGGCCGAACGGGTCGAACAGGCGCACGCGCTCGACCCGGTGGTCAGCAGGCTGTCCGACGGGGTCGTCCGCGCCCTGCCCGCGGGGCCGAGAACGGACGCGCTGCACGGGGTGCCGTTCGGGCAGCCGGCGCATCCGGCGCTGGTGCGGCTGCCGCTCGGGTGCTGGACCTCCGCGGTCCTGCTGGACCTGTTCCGCGGCACCGACCGCGCCGCGCGGATGCTGATCGGGGCCGGGGTGGCGGTCGCCGTGCCGGCCGCGGCCACCGGGCTGGCCGACTGGTCGGCGCTGCACCGCGACCAGCAGCGGGTCGGCCTGGTGCACGCGGTCTGCCAGGCCAGCGCGGCCTGCCTGTTCCTCGGCTCGCTGGCCGCCCGGGTCAGCGGGCGGCCCCGGTACGGGCGGGCGCTGTCCGGCTGCGGGCTGGCCGTGGCCACCGCCGGGTCCTACCTGGGCGGGCACCTGGCGCTGCGGATGGGCGCGGGCGCCAGCCACGCCGAGCAGGTCAGCCACCTGTCCGGGCTGGGCTGGCACGACCTGTGCGAGCTCGAGCAGCTACCGGACCGCCAGCCGGTGCGCCGGCAGCTCGGCTACCTGTCGCTGCTGGTGTACCGGCAGGGCGGCGCGGTGAACGTGCTGTCCGACCGGTGCTCGCACCTGGGCGGCCCGCTACACCAGGGACGGATCGTCGTTGAACGGGGCGCTGCCTGCGTGGCCTGCCCCTGGCACGGCTCGACCTTCGCCATCGCCGACGGCACCGTCGTGCACGGGCCCGCCACTGCCCGTCAGCCAGCCTTCGAGACCCGCGTGACGCCCGCCGGGCGGGTCGAGCTGCGACCCCGGCCCTGAGTTGTTGACCGGTTCCTGGGTGGCCGGCACGGCCTGCGGGCGGGCGCCGCCGATCAGGCCGCCGATGCCCTCCAGGGCCTTGCCGATCTCGCTGGGCACGATCCAGAGCTTGTTCGAGTCGCCCTGGGCGATCTGCGGCAGCATCTGCATGTACTGGTAGGCCAGCAGCCGCTGGTCCGGGTTGCCCTCGTGGATGGCGCGGAACACGGTGAGGATCGCCTCGGCCTGGCCGCGGGCCCGGGCCGCCTGGGCCTTGGCCTCCGCCTCGGCGCGCAGCACGGCCGCCTCGGACTCACCGCGGGCCTTGAGCACGGCGGCCTGGCGCTCGCCCTCGGCGTTCAGGATGGCGGACTGCTTGTTGCCCTCGGCGGACAAGATCGCGGCCCGCTTGTCCCGGTCGGCGCGCATCTGCTTCTCCATCGAGTCCTGGATGGAGGAGGGCGGCTCGATGGCCTTGAGCTCGACCCGGCCGACCCGGATGCCCCACTTGCCGGTCGCCTCGTCCAGTTCCTGGCGCAGCTCGGTGTTGATCTGGTCCCGGGAGGTCAGCGCGGTCTCCAGGTCCATGCCGCCGACCACGTTGCGCAGGGTCGTTACCGTCAGCTGCTCGACGGCGGTGATGTAGTTGGCCACCTCGTAGGTCGCGGCCCGCGGGTCGGTGACCTGGAAGTAGATCACGGTGTCGATGCCGACCACCAGGTTGTCCCGGGTGATGACCGGCTGCGGCGGGAAGCTGACCACCTGCTCGCGCAGGTCGATCAGCGGGCGCAGCCGGTCGACGAACGGCGTCACCACGTTCAGGCCCGCGTTCAGCGTGCGGTGGTACCGGCCGAACCGCTCCACGATCCCCGCCGTGGCCTGCGGGATGATGCGGACCGACCGGACGATGGCCAGGACGACGAGGACGACGAGAACGACGAGCAGGATGGTCGCGACGAGAGTGCTCATGCTTGGCTCCCCTCCGCGGCCCGGCGGCGGGTTACCAGGCTCGTATTTAACGTTACAGACCGCGAGCGAGTTGGGCCAGAGCGCTGTATCTGGGCGTTGTTGCTGGGCCTACTTGGCGCGGGCGGTCCAGCGGGACTGGCGGTGCTCGATCTCGAGCTGGACGCCGAAGCACCGGGACAGGTTCTTCGCGGTGAACACCTCGTCGATCGGCCCGGAGGCCAGCACCGACCCGCGGCGCAGCAGCATGGCGTGGGTGAAGCCGTCCGGGACCTCTTCCACGTGGTGGGTGACCAGCACCATCATCGGCGCCTTGGGGTCGTGGGCCAGCTGGGCCAGGCGGCGCAGCAGGTCCTCGCGGCCGCCCAGGTCCAGGCCCGCGGCCGGCTCGTCGAGCAGCAGCAGCTCGGGGTCGGGCATCAGGGACCGGGCGATCTGGACCCGCTTGCGCTCCCCCTCGGACAAGGTGGCGAACTTGCGCCGGATCAGGTGCGCGCAGCCGAGCGCGTCGAGCAGTTCGACGGCGCGGGTGACGTCGGCGGAGTCGTAGTCCTCCTTCCACCGGCCGAGGATGGCGTAGGAGGCGGTGAGCACCAGGTCGATGACCTTCTCGTTGGGCGGGACCTGCTCGGCGACGGCGGCGCTGGTCAGGCCGATCCGGGGGCGCAGGTCGAAGATGTCGACCTCGCCCAGTTTCTCGCCGAGCACCTCGACCGTGCCCTGGGTCGGGAACAACGTGGTCGCCGCCACCTGGAGCAGGGTGGTCTTGCCCGCGCCGTTCGGGCCGATGAGGATCCAGCGCTCGTCCTCGTGCGCCGCCCAGTCGACGTTGCGGAGCAGGACCGCCGCGTCCCGCCGGACCTCGACCCCGCGAAGCCGCAGCACCTCGTCGGACATCAGGGGCCCCCTTCAGCTCGTTGTCTCACCGAGACTGAACCTACGTCACCGGAGCCCGGCCGGCCCAGATTATCGCGGGCCCTATCGCCGCGGCCCGGTGATTAGGCCCGGTGATTAGGGCCTGTGATCAGGCCCTGTGATTAGGTGGGGCGCTCGTGGCGGACCGCGAACAGCGCGGCCTGGGTGCGGTCCTGCACGCCGAGCTTGGCCAGCACCGAGCTGACGTGGGCCTTGACCGTCTTCTCCGAGACGTGCAGGGCGCGGGCGATCTCGCGGTTGGAGCGGCCCTTGGCCAGTTCGGCCAGGACCTCGCGCTCGCGGGCGGTGAGGGCGTCCAGGCTACGGTTCTGCCCGGTGGCGGGCTGGAGCAGGGTCCCGGCCGCCTCGGGGGCGAGCAGCAGGTGGCCGTCGTGCACGGCACGGATCGCGCGGACCAGCGCGTCCGGGTCCACGTCCTTGTACAGCACGCCCGCCGCGCCCTCGCGCATGGCCCGGCCGGCCGCGACCGGGTCGGTGACGCTGGTCAGGACGAGAATCTTGGCCTGGTGGTCCTGGCGTGCGCGCAGCTCGGCCAGCACGGCGAGGCCGTCCAGGCCGGGGAGCTTCAGGTCGAGCAGGATGACGTCGGGTTTGTGTTCGGCGGCCAGGGCGAGCGCGGTCGGGCCGTCCCCGGCCTCGCCGACCACCTCGATGCCGTCCTGGACCTCGAGCAGGACGCGCAGGCCCTGGCGGACCACCGGGTGGTCGTCGACGATCAGCACTGCGATGGGCATCGTTCGCCCCCCGTCCGTTTGATGAGCACGGTCATGCGGACCAGCGTCCCGGTGCCCCCGGACTTGATGGTCAGCGTGCCGCCCGCCGCGGTGGCGCGCTCGCGCATGGAGGCCAGGCCGACGCCGCCGGACGGCGCCTCGGGGGTGAAGCCGTGGCCGTCGTCGCCGACCTCGAGGATGACCCGGCGCGTGGTCCGGGCCAGGCGGACGCAGACCGCGGTCGCGCCCGAGTGCTGCAGCGCGTTGTGCAGGGCCTCCTGGGCGACCCGGTACAGGGCCGCCTCTTTTCTGGTGTCCAGGGCGGGCAGTTCGGCCGCGGTGAACGTGACCGGGATCCCGTGCGCGCGCCCGGCCAGGACCGCGTACCTGCGCAGCGAGTCGGCCAGGCCGCCGGCCTGCAGGTCGGGCGGGGCCAGGCCGTCGATCACCGCGCGCAGCTCGGCGTGGGCTTCGGCGCCCAGGGTTCCGACCGTCTCGATCTCGGCCTTCACCCGGTCCGGGTCGAACGGTTCCCGGCCGGCCAGCACCGCGGCGGCCCGCGCGTGCGCCCGGATGCTGAACAGCTTCTGCGTGACCGCGTCGTGCAGGTCGCGGGCCAGCCTTGATCGTTCCTGCATGACGCTGAGCTCGCGGCTGCGCTCGTACAGCCGGGCGTTGGTCAGCGCGATGGCCGCGTGCGCGGCGAACAGGGACAAGATCTCCTGGTCACGTTCGGTGAAGCCATGCTTCTCGGCGGCGGCGGAGATCTTGTTGGCCGCGAAGATGATGCCGAGCACCTGGTCGCCGTCGCGCACCGGGACCCCGAGGAAGTGCGACATCTGCGGGTGCGCCGACGGCCAGCCCCAGAACCGCGGGTCGTCGCGGATATCGGCGAGGCGTTCGGGCTTGCCCTCGGTGAGCAGCACGCCGAGCATGCCGTGCTGGCGCGGCAGCGGGCCGATGGCCTGCTGCTCGGCCGGGCTGATCCCGTCCACCACGAACTCCGCGAACGAGTTGCCGTCGTCGGGCACGCCGAGCGCCGCGTACCGCGCGCCGACCAGGGACCGCGCCGACCGCACGATCACCTGCAGCACGTCGCGCACGGACATCTGCCGGGTGACCGACAGCACCGCCTGGCTCACCTGGTACAGCTCGTCCAGCCCGTCGCTCACTTATATGACGGTAGCCGGGGTGAGCAGGCGGATGCATCGGGCGGCGGTCTTAGGACTATTGGCGGAGGGCGGAGGGGGCGCGCGGCCGATGTGCTTCCGGGAGCGGGCTGCCTAGCGTGAAAACCATGATTGCTCTGGTTACGGGGGCCTCCCGCGGACTGGGCCGGGCGCTGGCCGCCGGCCTGGCCCGCGAGGGCTACGACCTCATCCTCGACGCCCGGAACGCCGGTGACCTCGACGCCGCCGCGCACGACATCACAGGGCGCCGTCACCGCCATCCCGGGCGACATCACCGACCCGGCCCACCGGGCCGCGCTGCTGCGCGCGGCGCAGGCCGCGGGCCGGCTCGACCTGCTGGTCAACAACGCGGGCACGCTGGGCGCCAGCCCGCTGCCCGCGCTGGCCGACTACCCGGTGGACGAGCTGCGGGCCGCGTTCGAGGTGAACGTGATCGCGCCGATCGCGCTGACCCAGCTGCTGCTGCCGCTGCTGCGGGCCAGCGGCGGCGCGGTGCTGAACATCACCTCGGACGCGGCGGTGGAGGCCTACGCGGGCTGGGGCGGCTACGGCGCGGCCAAGGCCGCCCTGGAGCAGGCCTCGAACGTGCTGGCCGCCGAGGAGCTCGCGGTCCGGGTCTGGTGGGCCGACCCGGGCGACCTGCGCACCGACATGCACCAGCAGGCCTTCCCGGGCGAGGACATCTCCGACCGGCCCTGGCCGCAGGCCGTGGTGCCCGCGTTCACCCGGCTGGTCGCCGAGCGGCTGCCCAGCGGCCGGTACCGCGCCGCGCACCTTCTCCCGGCGGGCCGGTGATCTCATGATCGGTGACTTCACCCTGCCCGCCGAACTCGAGGCGCACGACCCGCCCGAGGCGCGCGGCCTGGCCCGGGACGGCGTCCGGCTGCTGGTCAGCCGGCGCGCTACCGGAGGAGGTCAGTCACCGTGCTTTCCGCGACCTGCCCGGCCTGCTGCTGCCGGGCGACCTGGTGGTGGTCAACGACACCGGCACGCTGCCCGCCCAGGTGCGGGCCGGCCGCGGGCTGGCCGTGCACTTCTCCACCGCCCTGCCGGATGGTGCGTGGCTGGTGGAACTGCGTGCCATTCCCGCAAAGACAAGATCTCTCGGCCGAACGGAGCGGGGTTCCCCGCCCAGGTCATCGACTTGCCTGGCGGGGCGGCGCTGACCCTGCGAGGCCAAGCGCCACCGGCCGGCTCTGGCGGGCCCGGCTGTCGGTCGCGGTGGTGCCGTACCTACTGCGCTACGGCATCCCGATCCGGTACTCCTACGTCAGCCGCGACTGGCCGCTGGCGGCGTACCAGACGGTGTTCTCCCGCAAGCCGGGCAGCGCGGAGATGCCCAGCGCGAGCCGGCCGTTCACGCCGCCGGTGGTGACCGACCTGGCGGCCCGGGGGGTGCTGATCGCGCCGCTCACCCTGCACGCCGGGGTGTCCTCGCTGGAGGCCGACGAGGATCCGTACCCGGAGCCGTACGACGTCCCGCCCGCGACGGCCCGGCTGGTCAACCACGTGCGGGCGCACGGCGGGCGGGTCATCGCGGCGGGCACCACGGTGGTGCGCGCGCTGGAGACGGCTGCTCGTGAAGACGGGTTCGTGGCGCCGTCGGCGGGCTGGACGTCGCACGTGGTGACCCCGGAGACCGGGGTCCGGGCGGTGGACGGGCTGCTCACCGGGCTGCACGAGCCGCGGTCCTCGCACCTGCGGATGCTGGCCGCGTTCGCCGGGCCGGAGCTGCTCGGCTCGTGCTACGAGGCGGCCATCACGTCGGGGTACCTGTGGCACGAGTTCGGGGACGTGCACCTGCTGCTGCCGTGAGTCTGCTTCGCCTGGTTTCAGCTCCGCGGCCCGGTCGAGCAGCGGCTGGCAGCGGAGCTGGACGGCGATCGGCGGTGGCCTCGTCGACGGCGGCCTGCGTTGCGGCTCCGGCCTCGCCCCGGCGGGTCGAGTTCCGCGGCGTAGTCGAGCAGGCCGTGGGCCAGATGGTAGGGGGTGCTCAGCTCGCGCAGGCCGGTGATCGCGGCCGCGAACCCGGCCCCGTTATCGCCGGCCAGGCGGGCCCGGGCCAGGTCGCGTTCGGCGCGCAGCATGGGCGGCAGCCGTCCGGGCTGGAGGGCGTCGAGCATGGCGAGCAGCTCTTCGGCTGGTCGCGGTGTCACCCAGTTCCCAGGCCGTGCGCGCGGCCAGCGGCCAGGCCCAGCGCGTCGCCTCGTGGGTGACCCCGAGGGCATCGGCGTGGGCCAGCGCGGCCCGGGCGTGGCGCAGCGCGATCTCCGGCTGGCGGCGCGCCGCGGCGATGAACGCCTCCACGACGCTGACTTGCGCCTGCGCCTGCGGTTCCTCGCTGGCCCGCATGTCCGGCAGCCGCGGTCAGCATGGCCTCGGCCCGGTCGGCGTCGCCGCGCAGCGCGGCCAGCCAGGCCTGGAGGGTGACGATGAACGGTTGCTCGGCCAGGCCGTCGGCGTCGGCCTGGGCGAGTTCGGCCTCGGCGGCGTCCCAGTCGCCGAGCATGAGCAGGGCCTGGCCCAGGTTGAAGACCGTGACGGCCAGGTAGTCCCGGGCCCCGGCCCGGCGCAGGTGACCGGCCGCGGTGCGGGCCGCCTCCGCGGCCGCCGCGGGATCGGTAGCCCCCATGCACGTGCGACAGGTTGTTCAGCGCGCGCCCCAGGCTGAGGTTGTCGCCGGCCTGGGTGGCCAGGCGCGCGCTCTCCCGGAGGTACGCGATCGCCTGCGGGCGCCGCCCGGACAGACCCAGGAAGATCCCGCGGGTCAGCGAGCAGGCCGCCGAGCAGGCCCGCGTCGACGTCCAGGTCCTGGCCCAGGGCGAGCGCCTCGGCGGACAGCTGGTCGGCGTCGGGCGAGCCGGAGAACACCGCGACGGTCGCGAGCTGGTCGAGCGCGCGGACCGTGTCCCGGTCCGGATCGGCGCGAAGCACCTCCATCGCGGCGGTGAGCTGGTCGCGGGCCTCGGCGTTGCGTCCCCACAGCCGCAGCGCCTGCCCGGCGATGGCCTGAACCCGGGCCGCCGCCCGCGCCTGCCCGCACTGCAGGTAGATTCTCACGGGCCCGGTCCGCGTACCCGACGGCCGGGCCGAAGTCCCCGGCGTCGACCGCGGCTTGCGCGGCGCGCTCCCAGAGCCGCCCGGCGGCCTGCTGGCCGTCCGCGTCCGGCAGCCGGGGTCAGTTCCGCGGCGCTGGCGTAGCTGGTGGCCGCCTGGGCGAGGGCGCCGGTGCGTTCGGCGCGCTCGGCGGCCCGGATCCGGGCGGCGGCGGCTTCAGCCCGGATCCGTTCGGCATCAGGGTCTTCCGGTGCGGCGGTCAGCGCGTCCAGGTAGTGCCGGGCGATGACGTCGGCCACCTCCTCGCCGTCGCCGGCGAAGGCGGCGCGCAGGTGCGCGGCCACGGCCAGGTGGCGGGCCTTGCGGTCGCGGCGGGACAGCGTGTCGTAGGCGACCTGGCGGAGCATCTGCTGGGCGAACTGGTAGCTGCCGCGTTCGGGGGACAGCGGGTCGGCGGACACGGCGAGCACCTCGCGGTGCACCAGTTCGGCCAGGGCTACCCGGACCGTGGGCTCGTCCTGCTGTGACACCGCGATCAGCGCCTCGGCGGGGAAGCTGGCCCCCAGCACCGCGGCGTCGGTGACCAGCCGCCGGACGCCGGGGTCGAGGGCGTCGAGGCGGGCGGCCAGCAGCGCGTGCAGGCTGTCCGGCACGGCCAGGTCGCCGATGTCGCCGACCAGGCGGTACTCCCCCTCGAACGGCTGGACGACGTCGCGGTCGATCAGCGCCCGGACCGTTTCCACCGCGAACAGCGGGACGCCCTGCGCCTGGTCGGTGATCTTGGCTCGCGCCGCCGGCGGCATCCCCGGTACCAGCGCGTCCACCAGCCGGTCCATCGAGGCCCGGTCGAGGGGGTCCAGGGTGAGCGTGCTGCGGTTCCGCCCCGCGCCGAAACCCGGGCGGGCCTGGTGCAGCTCCGGTACGGGCGAAGACCAGCACGTAGATCGGCAGGTCGCGGGCCCAGTCGATGAGATGGTCGAGGAAGTCGAGCAGCCCGGTGTCGGCGTGCTGGGCGTCCTCGACCACCAGCACCACCGGATCCACCGCCGCGAGGCGCTCGAAGAACAGCCGCCACCCGGCGAACAGCTCCTCCCGGGCCAGCGGGCCGCCGCGTCGCCCGGGCAGGGCACTCCCAGCAGGCGGCCCAGCCGGACGCCCGCGTAGGCCCGCTCGCCCGCCTCGGGCACGAACTGGTCCAGCCCGGCGCTCAGCTTGGCCGCGGCGACCTCGGCGGGGTCTTCCTCGGCGATGCCGAGCCGCTGCCGGACGATCTCGGCCAGGGCCCAGAACGCGACGCCCTCCCCGTAGGACAGGCACTGGCCCCGGTGCCACCACACCTCGTCGGCCAGGCCGTCGGTGTACTTCTCAGAACTCCCAGCCCAGCCGCGACTTCCCGACCCCGGCGGGGCCCGATACCAGGACCAGGCGCGGGACCCGCCGCTCGGCGGCGGCGTGGAACAGTTCCCTGATCGTGCGCAGCTCCGCGTCCCGGCCCACTCAGCGGCGCCTCCAGGCCGTCGATCCGCTGCTGCGCCGCCCACCGCCGACACGCACCCGGGTGGCCCGCCACAGCCGCTGCGGCTCGGCCTTGCCCTTCAGGGTGTGCTCGCCGGCGTCGGCGAACCCGACCGCCCGGCCCGCCAGCCGCTGCGTCGGCGCGTCGGTCAGCACCTGCCCCGGTTCGGCCGCGGCCTGCACCCGGGCCGCGGTGTTCACCGCGTCCCCGGCCACCATGCCCTCGCCGACCGCGCCCAGGTTGACCGCCATCTCGCCGGTCACTACGCCCGCGCGGGCGGACAGGCCGGGCACGCCGGCCTCGGCCCCGAGCGCCGCCACCGCGGACACCAGGTCCAGCGCGGCCCGGACGGCGCGTTCGGCGTCGCCCTCGGACGCGATGGGCGTCCCCCACACGGCCATCACCGCGTCGCCGATGAACTTCTCGACCGTTCCGCCGTAGCGGCCGATCATGGTCCTGGCCACCCCGAAGTAGCGGGACAGCAGCTCGCGGACGGCCTCGGGATCGCGCGACTCGGACAGCGGGGTGAAGCCCACCAGGTCGCAGAACAGCACCGAGCACACGCGCCGTTCGGCCACCGGCTCGCGGTCCGCGGCGGAGGCCTTCCCGGCCGCTGGGCCGCCGGACAGCTCGAAGCCGCACGCCCGGCAGAAACGGTCGCCCGGCACGACCTGCTCGCTACACGACGGGCACGCTCCGAGGGAGCCACCGCACGTTCCGCAGAACCGGTCCGCCGCCCCCGAAGACGCGCCGCACTGCCCGCATCTCACGCAAGTCTCCTTACCTAGGGATCGTTAGCTGTGTCAAGTAAGCGGCCGGCGGCCGGCCCTCGGGATCCCGGGCTTTTCCGGTAGCCTGGCGCCGCCATGAATACCTCCCGGACCACGCTGCTCATCACCCTGACCGGCCGGGACCGGCCGGGCGTGACCTCCAGGCTGTTCGGCGGCCTGGCCCGCGTACCAGCTGTCGGTCGTGGACATCGAGCAGGTGGTGATCCGCGGCAAGCTGGTCCTCGGCGTGCTGCTCGAATGCGACGGGCCGCCCGACCTGACCGGCATCCACGCCGCGGTCAGCGCGCTGGCCGCCGATCTCGGCCTGGAGGCCGAGATCACTACCGGCTCGGGCTCGGGTTCGGCCGGAGATGCCCCGGCGCGGGGCGGGCGGCTGCACGTGACCCTGCTCGGCAGCCCGCTGACCCCGGCCGCGATCACCGCCATCGCCGGGCGGATCGCCGCCAGCGGGGCGAACATCGACCGGATCGGCCGGCTGGCCCGGCGCCCGGTGACCTGCATCGAGCTGGAGATCTCGGGCGGGGACCCGGCGCTGCTGCGCGAGGACCTGGCCCGGGTCGCGGTCAGCCAGGGCATCGACGTCGCGGTCCAGCGCGGCGGGCTGCACCGGCGGGCGCTGCGGCTGATCGTGATGGACGTGGACTCCACCCTGATCCGGGACGAGGTCATCGACCTGCTGGCCGCCCGGGCCGGCTGCGCGGATGAGGTGGCCAAGGTGACCGCGGCGGCCATGCGCGGCGACCTCGACTTCGCCGCGTCGCTGCGCGAGCGGGTCGGGCTGCTGGCCGGGCTGGACGCCGGGGTGCTGGACGAGGTCCGGGGCGAGCTGCGGCTGACCGCGGGCGCCCGGACGCTGATCGGCACGCTGGGCGGGCTTGGCTACAAGTTCGGCATCGTCAGCGGCGGCTTCGGCCAGGTCATCGCGCCGCTGGCGGCCGAGCTCGGGATCGGCTACGTCGCGGCCAACGAGCTCGAGATCGCGGCCGGCAAGCTCACCGGGCGGCTGTCCGGCCCGGTGATCGACCGGGCGGCCAAGGCGGACGCACTGCGCAGGTTCGCCGCCGACGCGGGGGTCCCGCTGTCCCAGACGGTGGCGGTCGGCGACGGCGCCAACGACCTGGACATGATCGCGGCCGCCGGGCTGGGCATCGCGTTCAACGCCAAGCCCGTGGTCAGGGACGCGGCCGACACCTCGCTGAGCGTCCCGTACCTGGACGCGATCTTGTACCTGCTCGGCATCTCGTCTGACGACGTGCTGGCCCGGGGGGACGACCCCCCGGAACCCCCCGGTGCGCTTCGCGCCCCGCGGCGGTCCCCGCCGTAGTATCGCGCCGCCGGGGGGCTCTGCTGGCCCAGGGGGGACGACCCCCCTGGGACCCCCCGCTAGCCTGCTGTGGTCCTCGCCGTAGTATCGCGCCGCCGGGGGGCTCTGCTGGCCCAGGGGGGACGACCCCCCTGGGACCCCCCGCTAGCCTGCTGTGGTCCTCGCCGTAGTATCGCGCCGCCGGGGGGCCGTCGGCCCCCGCGGGCGGCGCGATGGCTACTCGCGGCGTTTGGTGACGGTGGCGCGGTCCGCTTGGTCCTCGGCTGAGGTGGCGGGGATGGCGGGGGTGCCTTCCACCGGAGTGATGGCGGGGGCGGCGGCGCCGTCGACGGCGGGCGAGACGGCGCCGGCGACTTCGGTGGCGGCCGGGGTGGTCTCGCCCAGCCCGCCGGAGCGGCGCTTGGAGATCACGATCGCCGCGACGATGATGATCACCGCGCCGAGCGCCACGCCGACCCGCAGGCCGGTGTTGCCGCTGTACTTGACCACGCTGGTCGCGATCAGCAGCGAGACCAGGTTCATGACCTTGATCAGCGGGTTGATCGCCGGGCCCGCGGTGTCCTTGAACGGGTCGCCCACGGTGTCGCCGACGACGGTCGCGGCGTGCGCCTCGGAGCCCTTGCCGCCATGGGCACCGTCCTCGACCAGCTTCTTGGCGTTGTCCCAGGCACCGCCGGAGTTGGCCAGGAAGATCGCCATCAGCACGCCGACCGCGATCGCGCCGGCCAGGTAGGAGCCGAGCGGCTGGAATAGCCGAGCGCGAAGCCGACCGCGATCGGCGTCAGCACCGCGAGCAGGCCCGGGGTGACCAGCTCGCGCAGCGAGTCCCTGGTGACGATGTCGACCACCCGGCTGTAGTCGGGCTTCTCGGTGTAGTCCATGATCCCCGGGTGGGTGCGGAACTGGTTCCGCACCTCCAGCACCACGCTGCTGCGCCGCCCGGCCCACCGCCATGATCAGCAGGCTGGCGAACAAGAACACGATCGGACGCGCCCGACGATCACGCCGACCAGAACGTTCGGCTCGGCCAAGTCGACAGGCTGAAGGCGCCGACGGCCTTGCCGGTCAGCGCCTGACTCCACCGAGGGTGTCGAACGCGCCGAACAGCGCGGTCGCGGCCAGCACCGCAGTGGCGATCGCGATGCCCTTGGTGATCGCCTTGGTGGTGTTGCCGATCGCGTCCAGGTGGGTGAGCGCCTGCGCGGCGTCGCCCTCCGACGTCGCCGGACATCTCCGCGATGCCCTGCGCGTTGTCGGTCACCGGGCCGAAGGAGTCCATCGACACGATCACGCCGACCGTGGTCAGCAGGCCGACGCCGGCCATCGCCACCGCGAACAGCGCGATGGTGGCGTTGCCCGTGGCCAGCAGGTAGGAGCAGAACACCGCGGCGGCGATCAGCAGCGCGGAGTACACCGCGGACTCCATGCCGTATCGACCGCCGGACAAGATGACCGTAGCCGCGCCGGTCTCCGAGCTCTGCGCGATGTCGCGGACCGGCCGCCGGTTACTCTCGGTGAAGTACCCGGTCAGCAGCTGGATGGCGCTGGCCAGCACGATGCCGATCAGGATCGCGCCGAACGCGATCCACCGCGGGTTGCCGTTGAAGGCAAAGATGGCCGGGTCGGTGATGCCCTTGAAGCTGGCTGAATTGCGCCGGCAAGAAGGTGAAGCAGGCGATGGCCACGCCGATGACCGAGATCACCGCGGAGATGAAGAAGCCGCGGTTGATCGCGGTCATCCCGCTGCGGTCGCCGCCTGCGCGGCTGCGACCGAGAAGATGCCGATGATCGCGGTGATGACCCCGATCACCGGGATGATCAGCGGGAAGACCAGGCCGTTGTCGCCGAACGCGGTCTTGCCCAGGATCAGCGAGGCCACCAGCATGACCGCGTAGGACTCGAACAGGTCCGCGGCCATGCCCGCGCAGTCACCCACGTTGTCGCCCACGTTGTCCGCGATCGTGGCCGCGTTCCGCGGGTCGTCCTCGGGGATGCCCTGCTCGACCTTGCCCACCAGGTCCGCGCCCACGTCGGCGGCCTTGGTGTAGATGCCGCCGCCGACCCGCATGAACATGCGCCAGCAGCGCCGCGCCGAAGCCGAAGCCCTCCAGCACGTCCGGCGCGTTCGCCTTGTAGATCAGCACCACGACCGCCGCGCCGAACAGGCCCAGGCCCACGGTGAACATGCCGGCCACGCCGCCGGTCCGGAACGCGATCCGCATCGCGGGCCGCTCGCCGCCCTCGCGCGCGGCGGCCGCCACCCGGACGTTGCCGCGGACGCACAGCGACATGCCCGGTGAACCCGGTCAGCGCCGAGAACACGGCACCGACCAGGAAGAAGATGCTTCGCCCCCAGCGCACGCTCGTCGCCGTCGGACGGGCAGCAGGAGCAGGACGAAGAAGATGATGACCACGAACACGCTGAGGGTCCGGAACTGGCGCCGCAGGTAGGCGGCCGCGCCTTCCTGGATGGCGCGCGCGATGTCCTGCATCCGCTGGGTGCCCTGGCCGGCCGCGAGCACCTCCCGGACCAGAACGCCGGCCACGCCGAGCGCGAGCAGCCCGATGACGGCCACGATGACAACCCAGGTCAGGTTGGAGCCGCTGACGCTGACGGAGTTGGCCGCCAGCGCAGAGACATGCCGGAACATTCGACCTCCTGGAGCTCCGAACGGAAGAGGTGCCGATCGGCAAAGACGAGTGGCCGGGAGTCTACGCACGCATTCGCGCAACCACGAACACCGGGCCGTTCCTAACAGATCTGTAATCCTACCGTGATGTTCGCGAGAAGACGGCGTGACATAGGCGGCCAAGGGCGGGAAGCGGGGCGAGCCGACAAAGCCGTGCGGGGTCGTCCCGACGGGATCAGACGGACGAGGGCGGGGTCAGGAGGCGGCGGCCGTGGACGGCCAGCTCATCCGGACGCTCACGCCGGAACTCGTCGACAGGACGCGCACGTCCTCGGCCAGGCCGGAGATCACGGCCAGCCCGAATCCGGCGGGGAAGGCCGACCCCCCGTCGTGGCCGATGGCCTCGTAACCGACGCCGTCGTGGCCCGTGTCGTCGTGGCCCGTGTCGTCGTGGCCCGTGTCGTCGTGGCCCGTGTCGTCGTGGCCCGTGTCGTCGTGGCCCGTGCGTCGCGGATGCCGTTGTCGGTGGCCGGGGCGGCCGAGCGGGCGGGCGCGGTCGGGGCGTGATCGCTCACCGTCACCACGAACCGCTGGTCTTGGTCGGTCATTTCGATCCGGACCGGCTCGGCCGGGCAGTGTCGCCGGTGGGCCTCGACCGCGCGCGAGCACGCTTCGCCGACCGCAAGGCGGACCTCATCGAGCAGCGATTCGTCCACGCCGCTGCGCCGCGCCACCG
The DNA here is from genome assembly GCA_963849595.1 of uncultured Actinomycetes bacterium. GTDB lineage: Bacteria > Actinomycetota > Actinomycetes > Streptosporangiales > Streptosporangiaceae > Palsa-504. The sequence continues at coordinate 26,430 of CAWKIB010000060.1, read as the reverse complement.
CGGTGGCGACTAGCCGCGCGGTACGAACGTGCGCGGGCAGCGGCGTGAACGTGACTTCGACGGTGGCCATCTCCGATGCGTTCTTCGGGTTCGGCCGGCGTTACTTCTCGGACTTCTTGGCCGCGATGGCCTGGTCCACTGTGTCGTGGATGCCGAACACCTTCGTCAGCCCGGTGATCCGGAAGATCTTGAGTATCCGCTCCTGCGTGCACACGAGGTCCAGGGAGCCGTCGTGGGCGCGCACCCGCTTCAGCCCGCCGACCAGCACGCCGAGACCGGTGGAGTCGAGGAACTCGACCTTCTCCATGTTGACGACGAGCTGGTAGTTGTTCTTGTTGACCAGATCGATGAGCAGCTCACGGAGCCGTGGCGCCGTGTAGACATCGATCTCGCCCTCGACGTCGACGACCTCGATGCCGTCCTTGTTGTAGTGACCCAGCTTCAGATCCACAAATCCTCCAGCGCCATGAAAGGCGTCATCTTAACGTCCGGCCCCGGCTGCAGCGCGCAGGGCGTGATCCACTGCGGCATTCAACCACGCTCCGATGTCATGTCTATACGAAATCATGCCTCCGAGCATCCCCCAACGGGTGACACACTGAGAAAGCTGTGGCCACCATCACCCCCCTCGCCCAGGCGGATCCGGCTGCCGAGCCCCCTATGCCCGCATTCAGGCGGCCCACACTCAGGCGGCAGGGAACCGGGCGCTGGGCATCCTGCTGGACGACCCGCGGGCCGGGCGACCCGTGCACGTGGAGCACATCCCGGCCCGGGCCGGGCGCGAGGTGCCGTGGCCGCCGTGGGTTCCCGCCGAGATTACCGGTGCCTTCGCAGGCCGCGGCATCCAGGCCCCCTGGTCCCATCAGGCCGAGGCCGCCTGCCACGCGCAGGCCGGCCGGAACGTGATCATCTCCACCGGCGCGGCGTCGGGCAAGTCGCTCGGCTACCTGCTGCCCGCGCTGTCCGCGGTGCTGGCCGGCGAGACCGTGCTGTACGTGACGCCGACCAAGGCGCTGGCCGCCGATCAGCTGGCCTCGATCCGCGCCCTGGGCCTGCCCGGGGTCCAGGCCGCCACGTTCGACGGCGACACGCCCAGGGCCGAGCGCGACTGGGCCCGCAGTCACGCCCGGTACCTGCTGACCACGCCGGACATGCTCCATCAGTCGCTGCTTCCCCGGCACACCCGCTGGTCCGGGTTCTTGAGCCGGCTGCGCTACGTGATCATCGACGAGTGTCACGAGTACCGCGGGGTGTTCGGCTCGCACGTGGGACACGTGCTGCGGCGGCTGCGCCGGGTGGTGGCGCATCACGCCCTGCCCACTCCGGGCCCGGGAGCCGTCCCGGCCGGTGTTCGTGCTGGCCTCGGCGACGGTGGGGACGCCGGGAGCCTGTGCGCGGCTGCTGACCGGGCTGGACGCCGAGGAAGTCACCGAGGACGGCTCGCCGCGAGGGCCGCTGGCGTTCGCGCTGTGGGAGCCGCCGCTGACCGGCGCGCGCGGCGAGGTCGGCGCCCGGCTGCGCCGCACCGCGACCGCGCAGACCGCCGACCTGCTGGCCCGGCTGGTCCGCCAGGACGTGCCGACGCTGGCCTTCATCCGGTCCCGGCGCGGCGCCGAGACGGTCGCGCTGGCCGCGCGCCGGTCGCTGGGCGGCCATGAGGCGCCCGAGGCCAAGGTGGCCGCGTACCGGTCCGGGTACCTGCCCGAGGACCGGCGGGACCTGGAGGCCGCGATCAGCGACGGGCGCCTGGTGGGGCTGGCCGCCACCACCGCACTCGAGCTGGGGGTCAACATCACCGGCCTGGACGCGGTGCTGATCGCGGGCTGGCCGGGCAGCTGGGCCAGCTTGTGGCAGCAGGCGGGACGGGCCGGGCGCAGCGGCCGGAGCGCGGCCGCGGTGCTCATCGCCCGGGACGACCCGCTCGACACCTACCTGGTGCAGCACCCGGAGATCTTGCTCCGGCACCCGGTGGAGGCCACCGTGCTGGATCCCGGAAACCCGTACGTGCTGGCTCCGCACCTGTGCGCGGCCGCGGCCGAGCTGGCCCTGACCGACGCGGACCTGGAAATCTTCGGGCCGCAGGCCGCGCCAGGTGGTCGACGACCTGACCACCGCCGGCCGGCTGCGCCGGCGTCCGGCGGGCTGGTACAGCATGCGCCGGGGGGTGGCCGCGCCGGGCGGGCTGCGCGGGGCTGGCGACGCCCCGGTCCTGGTCGTGGAGGAGGCCACCGGGCGGCTGGTCGGCACGGTCGACGAGCCGTCGGCCCAGATCATGGTCCACGACGGCGCGGTTTACCTGCACCAGGGCGACAGCTACCTGGTCAGCCGGCTCGACCTGGACGACCGGGTGGCGCTGGTCGAGCCGGGCGATCCCGGGTACACCACCACGGCCCGGGACGTGACCGAGATCGAGGTCCCGGCGAGCTGCGCCGCATGACCTGGGGCGAGGCCGAGGTCCGGTTCGGCGACGTCCAGGTCACCAGGCAGGTGGTCAGCTACACCAAGCGCCGCTCCGACACCGGCGCGCCCCTCGGCGACGAGCCGCTGGACCTGCCGCCGCGCCATCTGCTGACCCGGGCCGTCTGGTGGACGATCTCGGCCGCCGAGCGGGACCGGCTGGCCGCGGCGCGCGTCGACCTGGGCGGGGCCGCGCACGCGTGCGAGCACGCCAGCATCGGCCTGCTGCCGCTGTTCGCCACCTGCGACCGCTGGGACATCGGCGGCGTGTCCGCCGACCTGCACCCGGCGACCGGCAAGCTCAGCGTCTTCGTCTACGACGGGTACGACGGCGGCGCGGGCTTCGCCGAGCGGGGCTTCCAGGCCGCCCGGGACTGGCTCACCGCCACCCGGCAGGCCATCTCCGGGTGTGATTGCGAGGCCGGCTGCCCCTCGTGCGTCCAGTCACCCAAATGCGGGAACGCCAACCACCCGCTCAGCAAGCGGGGCGCGGTGGCGCTGCTCGACGCGCTCCTGGCCGAAAGCCATTGATGCTGATCCCACGGGACACACGGGACACATTTGTCACTAAGGCCCGGAGTAAACTGGCTCAGTACACATGGGACAAGTAGCATGAACGATGCAGTTTGTTCGCGGAAGGCGTAAGCGGTCGCGCGCGCTGGGCGCGACACCGCCGGGATGTTAGCTGGTGAGAAAGTGCTCGTCAGGCTACTGGCAGGTAATTTTTCTGGTCTCAGTGTCGCGACAGTACTGTTCATCGGCCGGCCAGATATGTTCTAATTCCATTGGCTGACGCTGCATGGGGTCGATTAGTGAGCCCTCGGCAGAGTAAGCTCTTAATAGGACGGGACCGGCCTCCCCCCCAGGGTCGGACCGTGCGCGCGGCGCCCGCTCTCCCCCCGGCGGGCGCCGCCTCCTTTTTGTCCCCGGAAACGGCCAGACGGGTGTTTAACGTAGATGGCGATCCGGTGAGCCACCAGTTAACGGCATGTGATCGCCAGAACTGATTGAGATCACGAATTGGTTACGCGAGGGTCTTTTCAGGCTCGGGATTTCGCGTTAGAACGGTGGTACGGACGTCTGAGCGTCCGGGCACGGCAGCCAGGTACCCACGCGCGACCAGCCGCGGGAGGCGTGTCAGGCCAGGTGAGGCCGCCAGAAATGGGACGGTCAACCTGACTGACAAAGAAGGTGCACGCTTGGTAGCCAGGCATGACGTGCTGCGCGGCGGCGCCCCGGCCAGGGGCGCCGCTTGCTTTACGGGACAACGAGCTCCACGGGACTCGGCCTTGCGGGGACGGCGAGCTTCGCGGGGCCGGGCGGCGGGCTCGGTCCGAGGGTGTGCTGGCTAAGTTCCCGGGGCGGCTTGGCTCCGTGAGCGCAAACGTGGCAGCATATCTGGCGAAACGCGACACATCGCGGTACTTGGCCAGCTTGCGCAGTAGCTTGCCGGGTCGCCGCGGTGGAGCGTGAAACGCCGGGTCGACCCTGGTAGTGCCTGATCACAAGCAAGAACGTTAGCCTTGGTCCTTGGACCGACCCCGCCCACGGGGGCGGGATTTCGGGCGCGGGCACCGATTGCCGTGCCAACGGCGGCAATGGTCCGCATGACGGGAGAGAGACACGATGGTCCGCAGCGAAACGCCAGAACCCGTGGGCGCTGACCAGTCACTCGGGGACCTCGTGGCCTTGGCCGCCAAGGACGTGTCCCAGCTGATCCGCTACGAGATCGACCTGGCCAAGACCGAGCTGCGCGCCGACATGAGGCGGGTCGGGCTGGCCGGGGCGCTGGCCGGCGTGGCCGCCTTCGTGGGCTGCCTGGTGATCGTCCTGCTGTCCATCGCCTTCGCCTTCGGGCTGGTCGCGCTGGGCATCTGGACCTGGGCGGCGTTCCTCATCACGGCCGGCACCTGCGTGCTGCTGGCCGCCGCGGCGGTGGGCGTCGCGCTGCTGATGCTGCGGCACCTGTCCGGCCTGAGCCGGACCCGCAAGTCGGTCACCGAGGGCCTCGGCATGCTGCGCGGCGACGGCCAGAAGCCCGCGGTCAGTCCCGACGGCGACCGCCCCCAGATCGGCCGCGACGGCCAGCAGCCTCAGGTCGCCGCGCGCGAGGCCAGGTAGGACGCGTGTCATGGTCGTGAACGCGGAGTCCGCGGTCCAGCTGGCCGGTCCGTGGAGCCACCGAACGGTCAGCGCCAACGGGACCCGGTTCCACATCGCCGAAGCGGGTGACGGGCCGCTGGTGCTCATGCTGCACGGCTTCCCCGAATTCTGGTGGACCTGGCGGCATCAGCTGACCTGGCTGCCCGAGGCGGGCTTCCGCGCCGTGGCGGTCGACCTGCGCGGCTACGGCGGCAGCGACAAGCCCCCGCGCGGCTACGACCTGGTCACCGCGGCCGCCGACGCGGCCGGGCTGATCCGGGCCCTGGGCGAGGCCAATGCCGTCGTGGTGGGGCACGGCTGGGGCGGGCTGGTGGCCTGGACGCTCGGGGTCTACCACCCCAAGGTGGCCGGGCGGCTGGCCGTGGTCTCGACCGCTCACCCGCTCCGGATGCGGTCCGCGATGGTCACCGACCCGCTCGGCCAGGGCCGCCACAGCGGCTACGCGCTGGGGTTCCAGGTGCCCATGCTGCCCGAGCGGCAGCTGGTCCGGAACGGGGCCCGCCGGGTCGGCGAGCTGCTGGAGAGCTGGGCCGCACCGGGCTGGCCCGACCCCGGGACCGAGCGGATCTACGCCCGCGCCATGCAGATCCCCTCGGTGGCCCACTCGGCGCTGGAGTACCACCGCTGGATGGCGCGCAGCACGCTGCGCCCGGACGGCCTGCGCTACGCCCGGCGGATGCGCACGCCCATCCAGGCCCCGACGCTGCACCTGCACGGGGCGCTGGACCGCTGCGTGCTGCCGCAGACCGCACGCGGGGCGGGCCGGTACGTGGACGGCCCCTACCGCTGGCGGCTGATCGACGGCGCCGGGCACTTCCCGCACGAGGAACGCCCGGAGGCCTTCGACACCGAGCTGCGCGGCTGGCTGGCCGACCCGGAACCGGAACGGTGAGGCCGGATCGCGATCGTGATCGCGATCCGGGCGGCCGGCCGCGGAACGCGCGGCCGCGCGACGGCCTGGGACGACCGCTGGACCGCGCCGGCGCCGGCGCTGGGGCCGACGACGCCAGCGGCGGCAACGCCGGCGGGCTCGGCGAGGACCGGATTCCCGACGACCTGCTGCTGGCCGGGCCGGACGCGGCCCGGCTGGCCGACGAGCTGCTGCGGGCCGGGCGGCCGTTTCACGCGCACGAGGTGCTCGAGGCGTCGTGGAAGACCGGCCCGGCCGGCGAGCGCGACCTGTGGCAAGGCCTGGCCCAGGTCGCGGTCGGGCTGACCCATGCCCAGCGGGGCAACGCGCGCGGCGCGGTGGCGCTGCTCAGCCGGGGCGTCCAGCGGGTCCGCGCGTACCAGGCGGCATCTTCGGCGGCGGCTCCCCGGCGGCGTCTCCCATTGGGGACCGCCCGTACGGGATCGACCTGGCCGCGTTCCTGGCCGCCTCGGACGACCTGGCGGCGCGCATCGACCGGGACGGGCTCGCGGGCATCCCGGCCGCGGACCTGCGGCCGGGCCTGACGGTTGTCTGAGAGCTAGGAGCTAGCCGGCTGGAGCGGGTCCGGTGAGGTGAGCCTCGGCGGCCTTGCGGAAGGCGGCCAGCAGGCGGTTGTTATCGCCGGCCCGGGTGGCCAGCACCACGTGGCTCGGCTCGACGCCGTCCAGCGGGATCGTGGTCAGGTCGGGGCGCAGGCGATCGGCGCGCAGCCCGGCCGAGACGATGGTCACCGCCTGCCCGGAGGCGATGAGCTCGAGCTTGTCCTCCAGCGCCTCGACCAGCGGGCCGTCCGGGGCCGGGCGCCCGTCGGGCCGCGGGTCGATGCGCCAGAACGCGTTCCAGACCGGGTCGGGCAGCCGGGGCAGGGGTTCGTCGGCGATGTCGTCCAGGGTGACGTGCTCCTTGCCCGCCAGGCGGTGATCGAGCGGGACCAGCAGGGCCCGGGGCTCGTCGTACAAGATCGTCACGTGCAGCTGGTCGGTCGGGAACGGCAGCCGGGTCACGGCCGCGTCGACGCGGTGGCCGAGCAGGGCCTCGCGGGGTTCGTTCCAGTCCAGGTGCATGGTCTGCACGTCGGCATCGGGGTACCGGTGACGCAGCTCGCGCACGGCCGGGGTGACGATCAGGCTGGTGGCGAACCCGATCGTGATCCGGCTGGGCTGGGCCGCGGCCCGGGTCCGCGCCGCGGCCTGGGCGGCGGACCGCAGCAGCGCCTTGGCCGCAGGCAGGAAGACCTCACCGGCCTCGGTGAGCTGGCTGCCCTGCGGGGTGCGGTCCAGCAGGCGCGCGCCGAGCTGCTGCTCCAGGCGCTGGATCTGCCGGCTCAGCGACGGCTGGGCGAGGTGCAGCGCGGCGGCGGCGCGACCGAAATGCCGGTGTTCGGCGACGACGGTGAAGTAGCGCACCAGCCGCAGGTCGAGATCGGGCGGGGGCGATTCTGCCATACCAGGAGCGTATCGTTTCATCCGGCCGTTCGGAAGAATGATTTTGACCTTGAACTGCGGTGATGCCGGAAACGTATTGCACAGTGCAGAACAGGACTTGGACCTTAGGTGCGTGCGTGGGGCACGGTGGAATCAGGTTGCTAACACCGAAGGAGAGCATCATGCGCGTGTTCGTTACGGGCGGGACCGGGTTCGTCGGGTCGGCCGTGGTCCGTGAGCTGCTCGACGCGGGACACCAGGTCACCGGCCTGGCCCGGTCCGACGCCGCCGCCGCGGCCCTGACCGCGGCCGGCGCCGGGGTGCACCGCGGGGCCCTGGCGGACGCGGCCAGCCTGCGCAGCGGGGCGGACGCCTCGGACGGGGTCATCCACCTGGCCTTCAACAACATCTCCGAGACCACCGACTTCGCGGCCTCGTGCCAGGCCGACCGGTTCGCCATCGAGGCGCTCGGCGAGGCGCTGGCCGGATCGGGCCGGCCCCTGGTGGTCACGTCCGGGACCGGCCTGGTCCCCCAGGGCCGCCTGGGCACCGAGCAGGACGAGCCGGACACCACGCCGTTCGCGGCGCTGCGCGGCGCGTCGGAGGCGGTGGCGCTGGCGTTCGCCGGCCGCGGCGTCCGGGCCAGCGTGCTGCGGCTCCCGTTCTCGGTCCACGGCCCCGGTGACCGCGGCTTCGTCCCGGCGCTGATCGGCATCGCCCGGACGCCGGGTCGTCGGCGTACCCGGGCGACGGGGCCAACCGCTGGCCCGCGGTGCACCGGCTCGACGCCGCGAACCTGTTCCGGCTGGCCGTGGAGGCGGCGCCCGCGGGCACGCGGCTGCACGCCGTGGCCGACGAGGGCGTGCCGGTGCGCGACATCGCCGAGGTCATCGGGCGGCACCTTTCCGTGCCGGTGAGGTCCGTTACCAGCACGGAGGCCGAGGGTTACTTCGGCTTCCTGACCCACTTCGTCACCATGGACGGCCCGGCCTCCAGCGCGCTGACCCGGGAGCGGACGGGCTGGCAGCCCGTGCAGCCCGGGCTCATCCCGGACCTGGACAAGGGGCACTACTTCGACTAGTCGCAGGCCCCGGTGGAGACGGCCGAGGTGAGCTGCCCGCCCGCGCTGGCGTCGGCGGACACCTCGGCCGCGGTGAGCGCGAAGCCGGTGTCGGACTCCCCGACCGCGGCGGCGAACACCACCCCGTCCACGGTGCCCTGCGGCGACAGCAGCGGGCCGCCCGAGTTACCCGACTTGACCACGGCCCGGATCTCGTAGATCTGCCGGGTGACGGTGCTGGTCTCGTAGATGTTCGGTCCCTGGGCGTTCTGGATGCCGCCGATCCGGGCGGGCACCAGGTGCAGGTTGGTGGCGTCCAGCGGGTAGCCCGCGACCACCGCGTTGTCACCGGGGTTGGCGGCCCCGGCGAAGTGCAGCGGGGTCAGGTTGAGATTGGGCACGTACAGGATGGCCACGTCGACCTGCGGGTCGTAGTAGACCACGGTGGCCGACAAGGTGGTGCCGTTGACGGGTGGTGACGGTCTGATGGGTGGTCACGCCCGCGACCACGTGGGCGTTGGTCAGCACGTGATCCGGGGAGATGACGAAGCCGGATCCCTCGATCTGGCGCTCGCAGCTCGGCGCGATGCCCTGGACCCGCACCACGCTGCCGGCCGCGGACTGGACGCCGCGGTCGTCGACCACGGCGGGATCGGGCGCGGGGATGGCCAGGATGCGCTCCGCGCCGATGCCGCTGAACACCTCGGCGTAGGTGCTGTTGCTGGCCAGCAGCCTGCGGAAGTCGGAGAACATGGTCTTGGCCGGCGAGGGCATGAACTTGTCCAGCGTCTGCAGCACCAGCGAGTTGTTCACCTGGGTGTCGACCACCGGGAACGGGGACTCGATCAGCACCGAGCCGACCACCCACGCGATCAGCAGCACGGACACCGCGCTGACCACCGAGCCGCCCACCGAGTCCAGGACCGTCGCGGAGTGCCAGGTGACCGTCGAGCGCATGGCCGCGCCGATCGAGGAGGCGACGAACTGCCCGATCACGGCGAAGCTGACCAGCAGCACGACCGCGATGACATCCTGCTGGGTCTGCCCGCCGACCAGGGCCCGGGAGATGTCTCGGACCGAACTCCGCGCCGAGCAGCGCGCCGCCGACGAACCCGAAGAAACTCAGGATGCCGACGATGAAACCCTGCCGGTAACCGGACACGGCGAACGCGGCGACCACCACGAGCAGGATCAGGTCGAGCACATCACCGCGCACGCCCTAACGGTACTGCGTTTTCCGCGTTCTTAGGCCTGGCACCGAGGGTCACAAGTCGATGACCTTGGCGGTATCCCAGGGGCGTTCCCAGCCGGCCAGCGCGAGCAGGCGGTCCACCAGCACCGCGGTGAAGCCCCAGATGAGCATGCCCTTGACCTGGAACGCGGGCCCGAGGTAGCCGGACGGGCCGCGCACCGTAACGCGGGTGTTCGGGTCAGCTAGCTCGCTGATGCTGACCCGCTCCACCGCGGCGACTTCGGCCGCGTCGACCGGCGCGACCGCGCACGGCTCCCGCCACCAGGCCAGCACCGGGACGACCCGGAAGCCGGTGCGCGGGATGAACAGCTCGGGCAGCGTCCCGACCACGTCCACGCCGTCGGGGTCGACGCCGACCTCCTCGGCGGCCTCGCGCAGCGCCGCGGCGACCGGGCCGTCGTCGGCGGCGTCGATGGCGCCGCCGGGGAAGGCTGGCTGGCCGGCGTGCAGCCGGAGATCGGCGCTGCGCTGGATGAACAGGAGGTCAGGGTTGTTCGGTGCGGTGTCGGGGTGGTTGCGGCCCGGCTTGCGGCCCTCCTGCGGCCCGGGTTGCGGACTCGGCTTGCGGTCCGGCGGCGAACAGCACCAGGACGGCGGAGGCGCGGCCGCCGTGGGCGGGCGGCTGGGCCAGCGGGTTGATCTCCATCTTGCTGGCCGCGTCGGCGAGGTCGCGCAACCAGCCTGGCACCGAGTCTTTGACTTTGGCTCACGAGAACGGGCCGGACTTGACGAGCTTGGCGGCGATCACCGGGTCGGTGGGGCCCTCGCCGTACGACGGGCACAGGCGGGCCAGCCCGCACGCGCCGCAGGCCGGGCGGCGGGCGTGGCAGACCCGGCGGCCGTGCCAGATCATCCGCTGCGAGAGGTCCGTCCAGCCCTTGCGCGGGATGAGCGCGGCCACGTCGGCCTCGACCTTGACCGGGTCGGTCTCGGTCGTCCAGCCGAAGCGGCGGGCCAGCCGGCCGAAGTGCGTGTCCACCGTGATGCCGGGGATGCCGAAGGCGTTGCCGAGCACCACGTTGGCCGTCTTGCGGCCCACGCCGGGCAGGGTGACCAGGTCCTTCAGCCGCGGCGGCACCTCGCCGCCGAACCGCTCGCACAGTGCCTGGCCGAGGCCGATCAGGCTGTTCGTCTTGGCGCGGTAGAACCCGGTGGACTGGATGATCTTTTCCATCTCGTCGCGGTCGGCGCCCGCGTAGTCCGCCGCGGTCGGGTACCGCGCGAACAGGGTCGGCGTGACCAGGTTGACCAGCTTATCGGTGGTCTGCGCGGACAGGATCGTCGCCACGAGCAGCTCGAGCGGCGTGCTGAAGTTCAGCTCGGTGTGCACGTCCGGGTACATCACGGCCAGCTCGCGCTCGATCCGGCGAGCCCGGCGGACCAGGGCGGTGTGCGAAGGGGGCGGAGCGATGCGCGAAGGGGGCGGAGAGGTCACCATTCCAGCTTAGTGAGCATGTGAACGGGGTTGACGCACGTCGGTGGTCACGGATGCGGGTCTTGCGCAGGCGGCGTGATCGGTGTTGCGGGAGGGCAACCGGCTCGTCGGCATCTGAGGCTGGAACCGCCTCGCGCCGCAGGCATTCCGCACGGGCCAGCGATAGAGCCACAAGCCGAGCCATTCATCGCAAACCAGGCGCCCGATTTGCGCGGTAGCGACCACCAGCGCATCGCGCACCGCGATTTGCGCGTTTTCGCGATTCCGGAGCAGGCACCAGCAGTAGCTGAACAGCTGGTCGCCGTAGAGCGTCAAGGAGCTCCGGGAGCGCATCAGGTGATCTAGAACGCAGCGCCGCTGCGAGCTGGGGGTCATTCATGGCGAAAAAACTAGAGCAATCGCCTACTTGTCAGCCACCTATTCAGCATAACGAGCGGTTAAACCAGCACTATTTCCTTAGTGCGCAGAAATGAATCAATGGTGGTCGCTGAATAGATTATCCGGATAAAGCAATCTAGCTGGTTAGCGCCTATTAGTACCATTTGGCGGCGGGCGGGTGCACGGCGCAGGCCGACGGGTCGTAGCGGGCGGCGGCGAGGCCGGCCAGCAGCGGGGCCGAGGCGGCATCATCCGGGTTGACATGCCTGCCCAGGACGATGACCGCGACGTGGCGGGCGCCGGCCAGCTTGAGCGCGGCGGCGGCCGACTGGGCGCTGGCGCCCGACACCCAGGTGTCGTCCAGGAGCAGCACGCTGGCCCCGGCCGGCCGGGCCAGGACCTGGAACCGGTCCAGGTCCAGGTCACGGCCCTGGCGGCCGGGGCGCAGGACCAGCGAGCAGCCGGGCAGGCGCAGGTAGGGCGAGACCAGCCGGAGCAGCGGGTGCGGGCCCGGGCGCCCGGCGCCGGTCGGGACCACGGCGAGACGGTCAGGCGGCGGCATGCCGGCGCGCTGCCACACGCAAGGGCCGTGATCGGTCAGGAAGGCCAGCATCAGCGCCAGGACCGACGCCCGGGCCGAGGCAGGCGCCGGGAGCAGGGCGGGCGCCGAGGGCGAGGCGGACGGCGGGAGCGAGGCGGACGGCGGGAGCGAGGCGGACGGCGGGAGCGAGGCGGAGGGCGGGGGCGAGGCGGAGGTCGGGGGCGATGAAGAGGGTACCGGGGCCGACTTGTAGCGCCACAGGTCGTCGGCGAAGGGGGTGCCCTTGATCGCGTAGGAGATCGGGACTACCGCGTCGGCCAGGAGGGCGGATCCGAGCAGGGCGTGGCGGTCGCACTGATAGCAGCGGGCGAAGCCGGGGCGTACCGGGCCACGGCACACCTCGCAGTCCGCGGCGGGCGACCCGGCCGGGCGCGGCGCCGGCGGGTACAGCGGGGGCGCCGCGGACCGCAACCGCAGCCGCAGGCGGTCCCAGCCCGCGGTCTGACCAGGCATGGGCCAATACTACGGATTGGCACCGACAAAACACGGGGCGAACAAATGTGACCGGCCTCGCAGGGCGCCGTCAATCATTAGGCATTGATGAAATCTCGCTCTTTTGCACGTCCCCCACCTCCTGATGCGGCAGAATGATCCCTGCCAAGAAGGCGGCCGGGCACCAGCGCGGCATCTCCCGCTGCCTGATACGACTCATGCCAAGGATTTGTGTGATCGACAGGAGCGAAACGGTACTGCCTGGCTCCAGCCCAGACGCTGAGGCCGAGAGCACCGTCCAGACCGTGGCCGAAGAGCCCGCGATCGTCGCGTCCTGGCCTGCCCAGAGCACGGTGGCGAGTTCCCGCCTCGACCGGGCCATCTGGGGTGCGGGCGAGGTGCTGCGGCGGCACTGGATGCTGGCGCTCCTGATCGCCGGCGGGCTGCTGCTGCGCGTGGTGACCCAGTTGGCCTACGAACCGGCCCTGCTGTTCATCGACTCCAAGAAGTACCTGTACGGCACCGACTTCAGCCTCGGCGCGTGGGGGTCGTTCGACCCGATCGGCTACACGCTGCTCGTGCTGAAGCCGGTGCTGATGTTCACGAACCTGGGCTTTGTCGCGCTGCTGCAGCACGTGCTGGGGCTGGGCATGGCGGTCGCGCTCTACGTCCTGATGCTGCGCCGGGGCGTGGTCCGGTGGCTGGCCGCGCTGGCCGTGGCGCCCGGTCCTGCTCGACGCCTACCAGCTGAACGCGGAACAGACGATCATGCCCGACGTGCTGTTCGAGGCGCTGGTGGTGACCGGGATCGTGCTGCTGTTCTGGCGGCCCGCGGCCCGCGCTGGCCTTCGTCATCCTGGCCGGCCTCGCGCTCGGCACGTCGGCGCCGGTCCGCCAGGTCGGCGAGGCGCTGATCCTGCCCGCGCTTGCTCTACGTGGTGGCCGCCGCCCGGGACTGGCGCACCCGGTTGCTGCACGGCGCGGTGCTGATCGTCTGCTTCGCGCTGCCGATCGTGGGGTACATGGGCTACTCGAAGGTGGTCCTGCACTACGGGTTCGAGATGTCCAACATGGGCGACGCGTACCTGTACGGGCGGGCGGCGCACGCCGCCGACTGCGCCACGCTGAAGCTGCCCCCCGACGAGCAGGTGCTGTGCCCCACCCCGGCGCAGGCGCTCAAGTTCGGCGTGGACGGACTGGTCAACAACCCCCGCTCGCCGCGGGTGGTGTACGGGGTCGACGTCCGGCATGGCGTGGCGGACTACAACCTCCCGCAACAGAAGCGGTTCGCCTACGCGGTGATCAAGCAGCAGCCGATGCGGGTGGTCGGCGACATCACCCGGGACTCGATCAAGATCTTCGCCCTGACCCGGAACACCGTGGAGGGTGACACCCCGATCAAGCGCTGGCAGTTCCAGAACGTCTACCCCACCTTCCCGCCCGGCATCACGTTGAAGGGCTCGAACAGCGCCACCAACCTGTTCGCCGCCGCCGGGGGCGGCGGTAAGGCGCGCGTCCGCAGGCCCCTCGCGGTCGGGCTGCGGTTCTACCAGCTGCACGGCGGGTACACGCCGGGACCGGTGCTCCTGCTCGGGCTGCTGCTCGGGCTGGCCGGGATCTTCACCTTCGGCCGTCGCCGCGATCCGGGGAACCTGAGCCTGGCCTGCCTGCTGATCACCGGCAGCGCGGTCGCCGTGCTGCTCGGCGCGGACCTGTACGAGTTCTCCTGGCGCTACCAGCTGCCCGCCCTGGTCACGCTGCCCATCGCGGGCGCGCTCGGGGCCACCGCGATCGCCCAGCAGGTGCGCAACCGGCGGGCCAGGCAGGCGGCCCTCGGGCACCCGTCGAAGAACTCGAATCCGAGCAGGTCTCCTGAGCGAGCCAAAGGGGCGCGGCGCCGTGACTGAGGAGCGAGGAACGAGCGACGAGGGCCCGGCGCCGAAGGCGGCCAGACCAGCAAGGCGGCGCAGTGAAGGGGCCGGGGAGGTGCGCAAGCTATCTGCGGAGGCCCCGGAGGCGAGCGGGAAAAGCAGAGACGTCCGCACGCTTAGCACCGGCGTGGTCTACGAAGACCAGTGGATGCGGCTGCGCCGGGACGACATCGAACGGCGCGACGGCTCCCGAGGCACCTACGCGTACATCGACAAGCGCGACTTCGCGCTCGTCATCCCGGCCGAGCACGGCGGCTTTCACCTGGTCGAGGAGTACCGGTACCCGATCGGCCGGCGCACCTGGTCGTTCCCGCAGGGCGGGTGGCCGGCCGGGCAGGCAGGCAGCCCGGAGGACCTCGCCCGGCTGGAACTCAGCCAGGAGACCGGCCTGCGGGCCCGCGTCCTGGTCAAGCTCGGCTACCTGCACGGCTCGCATGGCACCAGCAACCAGGGCGGCCACTACTTCGTCGCCGCCGAGCTCGAACCGGGTCCGCCGGACCGGGAACGTGAAGAGCAGGACATGTGCCAGGCCTGGTTCCCCCGGGCCAGGTTCGAGCAGATGATCGGCGAGGGCCTGATCACCGACGACTCGACCCTGGCGGCGTACGCGCTGCTGCTGATCAGCGAACGGTAACCGGAGCAGCGGCGCGAACAGGTCGCCGTGCTTGTCCACCCGGTCCAGGACCATGTCGGCGGTGAAGAACAGTTCCTCCGGGCGCCGGCAGGCCTGCACCTCGTCCCAGCTGACCGGGGTCGAGACCGTGGGGCTCTGCCGGGCGCGCAGCGAGTAGGGGGCGACGGTGGTCTTGGACCCGTTGTTCTGGCTCCAGTCGATGAGGACCTTGCCGGTGCGCAGCACCTTGGTCATCCGCGACACCACCCGGCGCGGCTGATCGCGTTCGAGCCGTTCGGCGAAGGCGCGGGCCCGGTCGCTGGCCTGCTCGGAGGTCACGCCGGAGATCGGGGCGTACAGCTGCAGGCCCTTGCCGCCGGAGGTCTTGGCCAGCGGCGCGAAGCCCTCGGCCTCCAGCAGCGGCCGCAGGTCCTCCGCCACCCGGCAGCAGTCCACGATGTTGGCGGGGGCTCCGGGATCCAGGTCGAAGACCAGCAGGTCGGGCCGGCGGAGTTCGGGCAGCCGCCACTGCGGCACGTGCAGTTCCAGGCCGGCCAGGTTGGCCGCCCAGATGAGCGCGGGCAGGTCGTCCACCACGAGGTAGGTCACCGTGGTGCCGCGGCCGCGCGAGCTGTCCGAGGGGATCTTGGCGGTGCGGATCCAGTCCGGGCGGTGTTCGGTGACGTGCTTCTGGAAGAAGGCCTCGCCGTCGACGCCCTCGGGGTAGCGCTTCAGGGTCAGCGGGCGGCCGGTGATGTGCGGCAGCAGGACCGGTCGCCACCCGCTGGTAGTAGTCGAGCACCTCGGCCTTGGTGAACCCGGTCTGCGGGTACAGGACCTTGGCCAGGTTGGTCAGGGTCAGCGTCCGGCCGTCGACGTGGACGGCCACCTTGGTCTCAGGGCTCACGGACGACGTCCTTCGGGTCGATGTCGTCGCGGAGGCCCTTGTAGACCGGGGCGCGCATCCGGCCGGCCTTGGTCCAGCGGTCGAAGGCGACCTGGATGACCAGGCGGGGATCGACCCAGACGGCGGGGCGGGCGTGCTCGGGAGGGACCGGGCCGGCGAACGGGGAGTCGGGGCGGCGCAGCGGGCGGAGCTTGTCCCCCAGCATGCGCAGGGTCTCGTCGCTGAAGCCGGTCCCGACGTGGCCCGCGTAGATCAGGCCCGAGGCGTCGTTGACCCCGATGAGCAGCGAGCCGACCTGGCCGGTGCGGTTGCCCTGGCCCGGCTTGTAGCCGGCCACGACCGCCTCCTGGGTGTGCACGTTCTTGATCTTCCGCCAGTTGTCGGTGCGGACGCCCGGGGTGTAGCGGGAGTCGAGGCGCTTGGCCACCACGCCTTCCATGCCGTGCTCCTTCGGAGACGGCCTGCACGGCCCCGAAATCCGAGCCGGGGAACGAGGGCGGGGTCTGCCAGTTCGGGCCGGACAGGGCCAGTTCGTCCAGCAGCGCCCGGCGCTCGGTGTACTCCAGGTCCATCAGCGGCCGGCCGTCGAGCTGGAGCAGGTCGAAGATCAGGTAGGTCACCGGCGTCTGCCCGGCCAGCAGGGCGGCCTGGGACGCCGAGCTGACGTGCATGCGCGGCTGCAGGGCCTCGAACTCCGGCCAGCCATCGTCCCCGAACACGACGATCTCCCCATCCAGGAGAAGTTGCTTGTGGGTGGTGGCCGCGCCCAGCCGGGCCAGCTCCGGGATAGGTCACCGTGATGTCGCGTTCGGTCCGGGACATCAGCCGCACCTTGCCCCGCTCGATGTAGGCCAGGGCCCGGACGCCGTCCCACTTCATCTCCAGCGCCCAGCGGTCCTGGTCGCGGGGCGGCGGGCCGGTGACGGCGAGCATGGGCCGCATGGCCCCGGGCAGCTCCAGCCGTTCGCGGTGGATCATCCACTGGTTGCCCTTGGTCTGGAACAGCACGTACCCGCCGGTGACCCGCTGCCCGTGCAGCACCACCTTGACCTCGCTGGGCGCCCACTTCAGCGTCTCGTAGCGGCCGCGGTCCCAGATGGTGACCGCGCCCGCGCCGTACTCCCCCCGCGGGATCTGCCCCTCGAAACTGCCGTACTCCAGCGGGTGATCTTCGGTGTGCACGGCCAGGTGGTTGACCGCCGGGTCGTTCGGCACGCCCTTGGGCAGAGCCCAGGACACCAGCACCCCGTCGCGCTCGAGGCGGAAGTCCCAGTGCAGGCGGCGGGCGTGGTGCTCCTGGATCACGAACGTACCGCCGGGGGCTTGATCGGGCGGCGAAGCCCCAGGTGGCGGGACCGGCTCGGTAGTCCGCGCGGCGTCGCGCTTGTCCCGGTAGGCCTGCAGCTTGTCCACGTCACCCTGTGTACCCGATCACCGTGACCCGGGAACTGGCACCACGGCCCGTTCGGTAAGAGATAATGTCTATGATTTAACTTTTGTTACTAGGGAAGTGGGAAAACTAGGAAACAGGAGGAGGCGGCATGGGGCTGAACGGCTACGTGGTCATCGGCAGTGCGGTCGTGGGCCTGCTCGTCGGGCTGACCGGCGCCGGCGGGGGCGCCCTGATGACGCCGATGCTGATCCTGCTGTTCTCGGTGAAGCCGGCCGCCGCGATCTCCAGCGATCTGGTCGCGGCGGTGGTGATGCGGCCGGTCGGGGCGATCGTCCACCTGCGCAAGGGCACGGTGAACCTGCGGCTGGTGGGGCTGATGACGCTCGGCTCGGTGCCGATGGCGTTCCTCGGCTCTTACCTGCTGCGAAGCTGCTGGGCGACACGTCGTCCAGCCAGAAGAACGTGGAGATCGTGCTGGGTGCCGCGCTGCTGGCCGGGGCGGCGGCCATGGTGGTCCGGTTCGTGCTGGACCGCAGGTCCGGGCCGCGCACGGCCAAGATCGGCGAGGTGCGGATCCGCCCGGTGCCGACCGTGCTGATCGGGATGGCGGGCGGGCTGATCGTCGGCCTGACCTCGGTGGGGTCGGGCTCGCTGATGATCGTGCTGCTGCTGTTCGCCTACCCGAAGCTGTCCGCGGGGCGGCTGGTCGGGACCGACCTGACCCAGGCGGTGCCGCTGACCGCGGCCGCGGCGCTGGGGGCGCTGGCGTTCGGCCATGTCGAGTTCGGCGTGACCGCCTCGATCATCGTCGGCAGCGTGCCCGCGGTGCTGATCGGCTCGCTGCTCTCCTCGCGGGCCCCGGACAAGTACATCCGGCCGGCCATCACGTTCGTGATCCTCGCGTCCGGCCTGAAGTACGTCGGCGTCGGGACCTACCCGCTGGGCTGGGCGATGGGCGCCGTGCTGGTGGCGGCCGGCGGCTACTGGCTGGTCCGGACGCAGCCGTGGCGGCACCGGGCGGAGGAGCCGGCGCCTGCGCCTGAGCCCGAGCCCGCGCTCGAACCGCTTGACGACGTGCGGGTTACTTAGCTGGCGTACTTCTCGACCAGGGCGCCGACGGCCGGGAGCGCGGCGGTGATGTGCTTGGCCGCGCCGCCGCGGACCGTGCCGTAGGCCCTGATGATCACCGGGCGCTCGGACATCTTGGCCCGCGCGTCGGTCACCGCCAACAGCGCCTCGGCCACCTCGTCGCCGTGCTTGACCAGGTAGTCGCCGAACCCGGCGGCGCCGGAGGCGGTGAAGTCGGACCAGTACGGCTCGAGCGCGGCCACGAAATCGGGCAGCAGGTTCTCCACCGTGGACTGCAGGTAGCCCTTGGCAAACGTCTTGGCCGTCTTGTACGCGAGCTTGACCGCGGCGCCGGAGATTCCGGACTTGCCGGACACCTCCTGCTCGATCAGCGTGAGGCAATCGGCGACGACGCTGCGGCTGGACGTCGGGGGCAAGCAGGATCTGGTCAAGCGTGGGGGCCATGAGCGTGCTCTTTCCTCGTTAGCGGTTTGGTAGGGTCCGGGTGCCGCTGGGAGCCCACCTCAGGCCGAACTCGCCCGGTTCCCCCCAGGACCGGACCAAGCTAGCGCACCCGATGCCTGCCGTGGCCGGTAATTTCCCGGTTGTTACCTCCGGCTTCGGTAGCTGGCCGCTGGTCGCGGTGATGACGACGCGGCGGGAGAGGCCGGCGAGCGGGAGGCGGCGGCGGGCTTCGTCTTGCAGGTCGGCGAGCGCGGTGTCGTCGCCGGGGTCGCCGAGGTCGAGAGCGATCTGGTAGACGCGGGTCCAGAGGGCGTGCCACTCGGGCCGTTCGGCCATGTTGATGTCCGTGAAGCCCGCGGCGTGCAGGAGCGGGGGCCAGTCGATGCGGGCTCTGGGGGGCAGGCGACGGTCGCCGGGATGGTTGGGCTGCCAGCTGGTCAGGACGAGCCGGGCGCCAGGGCGGAGAAGCTGGCGCGCGTGGGTGGCGGCGGCGTTCGGATCCGCGGCGAAGTGGAATGCGTCGACGGAGACGGCGGCGTCGGCGCTGTGGCCGGGGAGCCCGGTATGGGTGAGGTCACCGGTGACGAACCGGGCCCGGCCGGCCAGGCCGAACAGCGCGACCCGCTGGGTGGCTTGCTCGACTGCGACGGGCGAGAAATCCACTCCGACCAGGGAAACGTCCGCGGTGCGGGCGAGCCAGAGGCCGGGACCGCCGCGGCCGCAGCCCAGGTCGACCAGGGTCTGTCCGGGTACGAGGTTCAAGGCCTCGGCCACGTGGCGGAGCAGGCCGAGGGAGACGAAGGAGAAGGGCTCGATCTCGGGCGGGAGTTCGGGCATGGCGGATAAATGCCCCAGCTGCCCGACCAGTTCCGCGCGGCGTCTGGTGATCGAGGTCACGTTCACGGTGTGACACGTAGCTGCGAGCAAGCGCCGGGAGGCGTGGCCCTTCGGGGTTGTCGCACCCATGCTCCGGTTAGCGGAACACGCCAACCCTGGAACCGTGCGCGCGCAGGCCGGCAACTGAGCATCGAAGTCACGCTGAACGTCTGAGTCGGCCCGGTGCAACAAGGTGAACCCCGGGGTTCACCGCGCTCTAACAAGGTGAAACCCCGGGTTCACCTCGTTCGGGTCGCGGGCCCCGCGGTCTCCCGTGCACCGCGAGCTGATTAGCGCCACACCGGCACCACGTCTTCGGACGCCCAGCGAGGAAACGGCAGCCTGGCCCGGAAGAGGGGTCTGCGGACCGTCCGGCAGCGGCCCGCACGCTCGCCATCGGGATTAGCGTGGACCTCTGAGCCCGGCCCGCAGCTGTCATGGAGGTCGCATGCGTATCAGCCTCGGCGATGTGTCCTTGTGGTTCGATGTGTCCGGGCCGTCGGTCATCCCGCAGGGAGACACGACCGCAGAGCGCCCGGTCGTGGTGGCGGTCCACGGCGGTCCCGGCCTGGATCACATGACGGTGAAGTCCGCCCTGGGGCCGCTGGCCGGGGACTTCCAGGTGGTGTACTTCGACCTGCGGGGCCACGGCCGCAGCGATCACAGCAGCGCCGAGTTCTGGAACATGCGGACCTGGGCCGATGACCTGCGGCGGCTGTGTGACGCGCTCGGGCTGGTCAAGCCGGTGGTGCTCGGCAGCAGCTTCGGCGGGGACGTCGCCCTCACCTACGCGGGGCTGTTCCCCGATCACCCCGGCGGCGTCATCCTGGCCAACACCACCGGGGGCCGCAGCGACCAGCAGCGCGTCATCGAGGCGTTCGGCCGCCTCGGCGGCCCCGAGGCAGCCGCCGTCGCCCGGCGCACCTCCGCTGATCAGACCGGGGACTACCAGGCTGAGTTCAACCGGGTCTGCTACCCGCTGTACAGCGCCACGCCCGGCTGGCCGGGGAATCCCGCCAGTTCCTGGCCCGGATGATCAAGAACATGGACGTCACCCTGCACTACGCCACTCAGCGGGCCAGCGGCTTCGACCCCTGGACCGTGACCGCCGCCGTCCGGTGTCCCGTGCTGGTCCTCACGGGTGAAGACGACCCGGTCTGCCCGCTGCCCGTCGTCGAGGAGCTAGCCAGCCAGCTACCGGCGAAGACCACCCGCCTGGTGAAGCTTCCCGGTGCGCGCCACACCATCTTCCGCGACCGCCCAGACCTTGCCTTCCCGGCCGTAAGAGACTTCGTCTTCCAGCTCAAGGAAAGCCAGCCCGCCAGCTAGAGCCATCACGATGTCACAACCACCCGGTTGGGCTGCCACGCGTGTGTGACGCGAGGGATGAGTGGCGCTCACGTGGGGAGGCCGGCCGTGGCCCGCGCTCGGGACGGGGCCACGGCCGGGCCGGCCGGAGGCCGCCGCGGGACCGGAGGGGAGGAGGCGGCGGCGGTGCTCACGGCTGGACAGTAAGGCTTAACCTGTGACCTCGGGGACGGCCGGAGCGCCGGCAGGGCGGTCGCCGGGGCCGGGTTCCGGCGGCGGTGCAGTGCGGTTGGGCGAGCTGGCCGGGGTGGCGCCGGGCCACGCTAGGCGGCCGGCAGGACGAGGCTCGTATTCTTCTCACCGCGGCCAACCTCCCTCGGCCGCACGGCGGCAGCCGGTACCCGGTGCTGGCTGGATGCAGTGAGAGCGCCTGTCAGGCGGCCAGCGAGTCCGCTATCTGCAGTGAGATACGGGCAGCGGGGGTGTTCGGTTCAGATTCATTCGCGGCGGCCTCGGCGACCGGAATCCACCGGGCCCGCCAACGGTTGGTTATGAGGTTATGGTGCTGAGAGATAATTCGGCGGTGGCCGATGAGGAGGTGCGGGAGACGTCGCACGCTACGGGCGCCGCGGCGTTGCGGGCGGGTTGGTCGCATCGGCACCGGGACGTTTCTGGCGGGTGGCTGCGGCCGACCGTGTTCGGCGCGGTGGACGGGCTGGTGACCAACGCCTCGCTGATCGCGGGGGTCGGAGGCGGCGGGGTCTCGCCGCACGCGATCGTGCTGACCGGCGTCGCCGCGCTGGTCGCGGGCGCGTTCTCGATGGGTACCGGGGAATACATCTCCGTCACCAACCAGAACGAGCTGGTGCAGGCCGAGGTCGCGCTCGAACGAAAGATGCACGCCCGGTTCCCCGACGCCGAACAGGCGGAGCTGGCTGAGTATTTCCAGGGGTACGGAGCGGACCGGGAGACGGCCGTGCGGATGGCGGCCGCCGTCTCGCAGGATCCCGACACGGCGCTGCGGATCCACACCCGCGAGGAGCTCGGCGTCGACCCGGCCGAGCTGCCGTCGCCCGTGGTGGCCGGCGGGGCGTCGCTGGTGGCCTTCTCGCTGGGCGCGCTGATCCCGCTCCTGCCGTACCTGTTCGGCCTGAACATCTTGCTCGCGGCGTTGGGTATCACCGCGGTCGCCCTGCTCGCCGGGGGGATGACCGTCGGCAGGCTCACCGGCCGGCCGGTGGTGCGGTCCGGGTTGCGGCAGCTGGCCCTCGGTGGCGTGGCGGTCGGGATCACCTACACCGTAGGCAGCCTGATCGGCCGTCACGGCATCTGAGACGCCGTCAGTAACCCTCGCCGCCTTCGCTGTGGCTGGCGGAAGGGCTGGAGGCGGGCGGGGTGGCGCCCGAGACGGTCACCTCGTGCCAGATGCCGCCCCCGGAATACAGGCCGTTGCCCTTGGCCTGGCCGGGCGCGGTGTCCAGCGAGGCGGTGTAGAGGGGATGCCCGTCGTAGGTGGCCTGGGCCGAGCCGCCGGGGCGGGTGATGGTGCCGATGGCGCCGGGCACTCCCTGGCCCGCGGTGACCGGGCCGGTGACCGGCGGCCAGTGCCGGGCGCAACTGGCGTCGCATTCCGACCGGGTGGCGGTGTCGGGGGCGAACCAGTAGAGGGTGAAGCCTTCGGCGTTGGTGAGCACGGTGACGCCGCCGATCGTGCCGGTTTCCAGGACCGTCCCCGACGCGGCCGGGCTCGGCGCCGCAGGGACGGCCAGGTAGGTGGCCCAGCCGGCCGCCGCGGCGGCGGTCAGCGCGGTGGCGGCGATAGCGGCCAGCCGCCGGCGTCGGCGCCGCCGCTGGGTGATCGTGCCGAGCGTCCGGTTGACCAGTGCTGGCCCGGGATCTTGTTCGGGCGCGGCGGCGAGATGGTCGGAGGAGAAAGCGGCGGCCACGGCGGGCGGCCTGAGCAGCAGGCCGGGCAGCGCGGCCAGGCCGACGAGCTCGTCGCGGCAGTTCGGGCAGGTGGCGAGGTGCCGGACCACCGGCGCGCGGTCCGCCGGGGTGATGGCTCCGAAGACGTAGATGCCCAGCTGCACGCGGATATCGGCGCATTCACCCGAACTATCCACGTGCCCGTCCAGCCTCTGCGACATCATCGGCCTGCCAGGTAGAACGGCCGCATGCTCGTCGAAGTTCACCCGCTTGGTCAGGGCGGTCCCGTTTTCGGTGGGGGCTGTCTGCGAGTGAAGGCTGCTAGTCCGCACCGAAGCGGCGCAGCCGCAGGCTGTTGGACACCACGAACACCGAGCTGAACGCCATCGCGGCGGCGGCGATCAGCGGGCTGAGGAATCCGAGGGCGGCCAGCGGGATCGCGGCGATGTTGTAGCCGAACGCCCAGGCCAAGTTGCCCTTGATGATGGTCAGGGTCCGCCGGGACAGCAGGATGGCGTCCGGGACGGCGAGCAGGTCGCCGCGGACCAGGGTCAGGTCGGACGCCTCGATCGCGGCGTCGGTGCCGGTGCCCATGGCCAGGCCGAGGTCGGCCTGGGCGAGCGCGGCGGCGTCGTTGACCCCGTCGCCCGACCATCGCCACCACCCGGCCGCGGTCCTGCAGGTGCTGGACCACGCCGGCCTTGCCGGCGGGCAGCACCCCAGCGACTACCTCGTCGATGCCGACCGCGTTCGCGACGGTACGGGCGGCGCGCTCGTTGTCGCCGGTAAGCAGGACCGCCCGCAGGCCCATGCCGCGCAGCCGGGCGATCGCCTGCGCGGAGGTGGGCTTGATGGTGTCGGTGACCACCAGCACGCCGCGGACCTGCCCGTCCCAGCCGGCGAACACGGCCGTCTGCCCGGCCCGCTCGGCTTCGGCGGCGCGCGCGGCGAGGCCGGCCGGGATCTGCTGCGCCCATTCGGTCTCCAGCCAGCCCGCCCGGCCGACCACCACCGCATGCCCGTCCACGACACCCGAGACGCCCAGCCCGCGGTGGCTGGCGAACTCGGTCACGGCAGGAAGGTCGGCTCCGAGCCGCTCGCGTGCGCCGGCCGCGATGGCCGCCGCGACCGGGTGCTCGGAGGCGTCCTCCGCGGCCCCGGCCAGTCGCAGCACGCTGTCCGCGTCGGTACCGGGCGCGGCGGCCAGATCCGCCAGGCTCATCCGCCCGGTGGTGATCGTCCCGGTCTTGTCCAGCACGATCGTGTCGACGGCTCGGGTGGACTCCAGCACCTCCGGCCCCTTGATCAGGATGCCGAGCTGGGCGCCGCGCCCCGTGCCGACCAGCAGGGCGGTGGGCGTGGCCAGGCCCATCGCGCACGGGCACGCGATGATCAGCACGGCGACCGCCGCCGTGAACGCGGCTCCGGCCGGCTGCCCGGCGGCGAGCCAGGCGATCAGCGTCACGACCGCGGCCGCGATGACGACCGGCACGAACACGGCGGATATCCGGTCGGCCAGCCGCTGCACCGGTGCCTTCCCGGCCTGGGCCTCGGCGACCAGCCGGGCCAGCTGGGCCAGCTGGGTGTCCGCGCCGACCCGGGTGGCCCGGACCACCAGCCGCCCGTCGGTGTTCACGCACCCGCCGGCCACGATGTCGCCCGTGCTAACCTCGGCCGGCACCGGCTCACCGGTGAGCATCGAGGTGTCCACCGCTGAGCTCCCCGCGGTGACGATGCCGTCGGCGGCGATCTTCTCGCCGGGCCGCACCACGAACTCCTCCCCCGCGGCCAGCTGCTCCGCCGGGATTCGCACCTCCATGCCATCCCGTAGCACCGCGGCCTGGATGGCGCCCAGCGACAGCAGCGCCCGCAGTGCCGCCCCCGAACGCCGCTTGGCGCGGGCCTCGAGATACCGGCCGAGCAGGACCAGCGCCGTCACCCCGGATGCGACCTCCAGGTAGGTCGGGTCGTCTCCGGTGCCGCGGGCCAGCCAGGCGAAGCTCATCCGCATCCCGGCCTGACCCGCGGTACCGAGGAACAGCGCGTACAACGACCACAGGTACGCGGCGGCAACTCCCAGGCTGACCAGGGTGTCCATGGTCGCCGCGCCGTGCCGGGCGTTGACCAGCGCGGCACGGTGGAAGGGCCAGGCTCCCCAGACCGCGACCGGCGAGGCGAGCACCAGGGCGGCCCACTGCCAGTTCCGGAACTGCAGAGCCGGGATCATGGCCAGCACGACGACCGGGAACGCCAGCGCCACCGACACCAGCAGCCGCGGAAGCAGCGGGGACGCCGCGGCGGCCGCGGGCGTTCCGTTGGCGGCCTCGGACCCGGCCGGCCGGGAGGCGGGCAGGGCCGCGGTGTAGCCCGTCTGCTCGACCACCGAGATCAGGTCACCGGTGCTGACCTCGGCCGGGAAGGACACGTGCGCGGTCTCGGTGGCGAAGTTGACCGTCGCGGTCACTCCCTCGAGCTTGTTCAGCTTCTTCTCGATCCGGGCCGAGCACGAGGCACAGGTCATCCCGCCGATACCCAGCTCCACGGCATGGAGTCCCGCAGGACTCGGCCTGGTCGCCGGCGCGTCGCTGATCAGGACTTCACCAGGCGGGCGATCGCGTCGGAGGCCTCGCGGACCTTCGCGTCGGCCGCGTCGCCGCCCTCGGCGACGGCCTGCGTGACGCAGTGCCCCAGATGGTCTTCCAGCAGGCCTAGCGCCACCGCTTGCAGCGCCTTGGTCACCGCCGAGACCTGGGTCAGGATGTCGATGCAGTACTTGTCGTCCTCGACCATCTTCTGCAGCCCGCGGACCTGGCCCTCGATCCGGCGCAGCCGCTTGAGGTAGTCCTCTTTGTCCTGGGTGTATCCGTACACGCCGCCTCCGCTCTCACCTTCAGCTCAACTTACTATACCCTGGTTGGGTATGTGTCCGTGAGGCCGGACGGAACCGGACCGACGGCGGAGCCGGGCCGGGACCCCTACAGTGGTCTGCGTGACGGAAACGTGGCAGGTGGAACCGTCGGGGCCGCTGCGCGGGGATATCTCGGTGCGCGGGTCGAAGAACGCGGTGACCAAGCACATGGTCGCGGCGATGCTGGGCGAGGAGCCCAGCACCATCCGGAACGCCCCGGAGGTCGGCGACGTCGACATCACCGCGGCGATGCTGGAGGCCGTCGGCTATCAGGTGGTCCGTTCGGACAATAAAATCACCGTCGCGCCCGGGTCAGCGGTGGAACCGAGGGTGCCCGAAGCGTTCACCGGGCTGAACCGGATCCCGATCCTCATGCTGGGGCCGTTGCTGCACCGGACCGGTGAGGCGTTCGTGCCGCTGGTCGGCGGGGATCCGATCGGGCGGCGGCCGGTCGACTTCCACGTCGCGGCGCTGCGGGCGCTCGGCGCGGAGATCGAGGCGGGGCCGGGCGGGATCACGGCGCGGGCCTCGCGGCTGTACGGGGCGCGGATCGACCTGCCCTACCCGAGCGTGGGCGCCACCGAGACGGTGCTGCTGACCGCGGTGCGGGCCGAGGGCAAGACGGTGCTGCGGAACGCGGCCACCGAACCCGAGGTGGTCGAACTCGCGCTGTTCCTGCAGCGGATGGGCGCGCAGATCGAGCTGAGCCCGGACCGCCGGATCGTGATCGAGGGCGTGCCGCGGCTGCGCGGCGCGTCGCGGTGGCTGGCCGGCGACCGGCTCGAGGCGTTCTCCTACCTGGTGGCCGGGCTGATCAGCCGGGGCGAGGTCCGGGTGCACGGCTGCCCGCAGGACTCGCTGGTCACCGCGATCACCACGCTGGCCCGGATGGACGCGCGGGT
>CAWKIB010000059.1:0-36093 GCA_963849595.1 uncultured Actinomycetes bacterium | reverse complement strand
TGGACGAACTCGATCCCGGTCAGCTGGCAGAACACCTTCCAGTCAGCCGCGTGGTGGCCCAGGTTCATCACCTCGTGGTGCGGCCCGCCGGCCGTCAGCCACCCGTTGAGGCACCTGCGCAGCCCGGAGGCGGGCCGGAATTGCCCGTACGGCATCTCCAGGGCCGGCAGCTCCTGGCTGTTCAGGTTCTGGCCTTCCGCGACTACCAGCCGGAACCGCTCGCCCTCCAGCGAGACCAGCGTGGCCAGCGTGGCCGGACCGGGCTGGTACTGGAACAGGAACGTGGGCGGGTCGGCCAGCCGTCCGATGCCCAGCGGCCGCTTGATCAGCTTGACCGGCCGGTCGCTGCGCGCGATCTTCCAGTTGCCCTCGCCCATGTGGCTCATCAGCACCGAGTCCGACGGGAAGTCCATCGCGTACATCTCGGTGAAGTGCGCGTCGCCGATGAGGACGTGCCCGGCGTAGACCAGGCAGGCGGTGAGCACGTCGCCCTCGGCGGCGTACCCGAAGCCCTTGGCCATCAGGGACGAGGCCGCGGCCAGAGGCAGCCGGCTGAACCGGCCGTCCTCCCCGATCGCGTCGAAGTGGGCCGTGTACGCGCCGAACCCGCGTTCGTTCAGTATGTTCTCGATCGCCACCTGCATGCGCGCGTGGTCCGTGCGCTCGGTCACCGACAGCCGGGGGTCGATCTCGAAGTTCCTGTCCTCGAACCCGATGACCTCGGCGACCGCATCGGCCGGAGCCTCCTGCATGCCCCGGTACAGGTCGCCCTGCGCGACCGCGATGATGTCCGGGCCCAGCGTCCGGATCAGCGCCGACTCATCCACCCGGATGTCGCCCATCTCGTTCATCGCGTAGCCGAAGATCGCCACCTTGAGCCGCTTCCACGCGCTGGCCGCCGCCGCCGCCCGCGCCCAGCGGCCCACGTCCTCGCGGAACGTGGCGCTCCTCCAGTCGTCGGTCAGCACTGCGAACCGCTTCCCGGCCCGGACCATGGCGTTGGCCGTGTCCTGCGCGCCGTGCACGCCCTGGTTGTAGGTCATGTCCGCCATGTCCCAGGCCGGCGTCACGCTGGGTTCCGGCTGGATGTTGGCCAGGCAC
Source organism: uncultured Actinomycetes bacterium (assembly GCA_963849595.1). Classification (GTDB taxonomy): domain Bacteria; phylum Actinomycetota; class Actinomycetes; order Streptosporangiales; family Streptosporangiaceae; genus Palsa-504. The sequence continues at coordinate 34,992 of CAWKIB010000059.1, read as the reverse complement.
ACTGGCAGCCTGGACTCGGCCAGCAGCCGTGCCACCCGCATGGCCGGGCCGTAGGTGAGCATCACCACCAGCACGCCGTCCAGGTCCGCGTTCTCGAACTCGCGCATGGCGCGTTCGGCGTCCTCCCGGTACTTGATCGCCTTGCTCGGGGTGAATTCCGCGACGTCAGACAGGTGCGCGGCGAGCTCGGCGGCATAGCCCTCCTGCCGCTGCGCGATGCCGGGAATCATGTCGTCGTACAGGTCCTGCATGATCCCGAGAATTCCGATGCGCGGCTTGCGCCCCACCCAAGCAGTCATGACTTCTCCTTATCTGCGGTCAACGCTGGCCATAGTGGTTCTGGTAGCGGGCGTACAGCGCGTCCACTTGGTCCGCGGGCAGCGGCGCCGGCTCGCCGTAGGCGCGGGCCAGGTGCACCGTCCGCGCCGCGTCCTCGCACATCACGGCGGCCTTGACCGCGTCCCGGGCGGTACCGCCGATGGTGAACACGCCGTGGCTGCGCATCAACACGGCGGGGGAGCGGTGCCCGGTCAGCGTGGCCACCACTCCGCGGCCGATCTCGTCGCTGCCGATCAGCGCGAACGGACCGACCGGGATCTCGCCGCCGAACTCGTCGGCCATCGCGGTGATCACGCACGGGATGGCCTCGCCCCGCGCCGCCCACGCGGTCGCGTAGGTGGAGTGGGTGTGCACCACCCCGCCGACCCCGGGCATGTGCCGGTAGATGTAGGCGTGCGTGGCGGCGTCGCTCGACGGGCTCAGCGAGCCCGCCGAAACCGGCTTGCCGTCTAGGTCGCAGACCACCATCGAGTCCGGGGTCAGGTCGTCGTAGGAGACGCCGCTCGGCTTGATCACCATTAGCTCCGCCGAACCCGGAACGCGAGCCGACACGTTGCCCGACGTCCAGGCGACCAGGCCGTTGCGGACCAGCTCGCCGTGCAGCGCGCAGACGGTCTCCCGCAGCTCCCTGATCCCCAAAGCCTCGGTGCTCATCGCGAGCCGGCTTCCAGCGCTCGCGAGCCGCCTTCCAGCGCGCGGTCGCGGATGGCCCGCAGCCGGTACATGACCTCGTTCGCGCCGCGCCCGAAGTAGTCGTGCAGCCGCACGTACTCGGCGTACAGCTGGTCGTAGACGTCGGCGTGGGCTTCGTCGGGCCGGTAGACGTCCCGGTTGACCCGGCCCATGGCGCTGGACGCGGCGGGCACGTCCGGGTAGGCGCCCGCGGCCACCGCCGCATGGATAGCAGCGCCGAGCGCGGGCCCCTGGTCGGACCCGATCACGCTGAGCGGGCGGCGGAGGACGTCCGCGTAGATCTGCATCAGCGGGGCGCTCTTGATCAGCCCGCCGGCCACCACGAACTCGGTGACGGGCACGGCCGAGGCATTGAACGTTTCAACGATCAGCCGGGTGCCGAACGCCGTGGCCTCCAGCAGCGCGCGGTAGATCTCCGGGGCCGTGGTGGCCAGGGTCAGGCCCACGATGGCGCCGGACAGGCCGGCGTCCACCAGCACCGAGCGGTTCCCGTTCTCCCAGTCCAGCGCGATCAGCCCGTGCGCCCCCGGCGGTTGGGCGGCCGCTTGCTCGTCGAGCAGCTGCGGCAGCGACACGCCGCGGCGCCGCGCCTGGTCGGCGAACTCGCCGGGCACCCCGTTCCTGGTGAACCAGGAGAAGATGTCGCCGACGCCGCTCTGCCCGGCCTCGTAACCCCACAACCCGGCGACGATTCCGCCGTCCACCACCCCGCACATGCCCGGTACCTCGGCCAGCCCGGTCCCGTTCATGCTCTGCCCATTCAACACGTGGCAGGTCGAGGTGCCCATGATGGCCACCATCGTGCCCGGCGCGCACGAGCCCGCCGCGGGCAGCGTGACGTGCGCGTCCACGTTGCCGACCGCGACCGCGATCCCCTCCGGCAGGCCGGTCAGCGCGGCCGCGGCCGGGGTCAGCCGGCCGGCCAGGCCGCCGAGCGGGGAGATCGGGTGGGCCAGCTTGTCCGCCGCGAAGGAGGCGAAGCGGGGGTCGAGCGCGGCCAGGTAGTCCCGGGACGGGTACTGCCCGTCCTGGAAGATGCCCTTGTAGCCGGCGGTGCACGCGTTGCGGGTCTCGGTCCCGCACAGCTGCCAGATGATCCAGTCCGCGGCCTCGATCCACCGGTCTGCCAGCTGGTACATCTCGGGGTCTTCGTCGAGCACCTGGAGCGCCTTGGCGAACTGCCACTCCGAGGAGATCTTCCCGCCGTAGCGGTTGATCCACTTCTCGTGGCGCTCGTGCGCCGCCGCGTTGATCCGGTCCGCCTGCGGCTGTGCGGCGTGATGCTTCCACAGCTTGGGATAGGCGTGCGGCCGCCCGGTCAGATGCGGGAGCTGGCAGAGCGGCGTCCCGGCGGCGAGCACCGGCATGCAGGTGGACGCGGTGAAGTCGGTGGCCACGCCGATCACCTGGCCGGGGTCGATCCCGGCGTCCCTGATGGCGGCCGGGACGGCCACGCTCAGTGCCTCGGTGTAGTCGCCGGGGTCCTGCAGCGCCCAGTCCGGCGGCAGTTCCCGCCCGCCCAGCTCGCGGTCGATCACGCCGTGCGCGTACTCACGGACGGCGGTGCCCGCCTCGGCGCCGTCGCTGACCCGCACCACCAGGGCGCGGGCGGACAGCGTGCCGAAGTCGACGCCCACGACATAGGCATCGCCCCGCTCGGCGCCTACCACGTAGGCGCCGTCCGGGTCACCCTTGTTAGCGCTAACATCCATCTGTCCGCCTTATCCTACGTATATCCAGGTGCATTCTTGCGTCTCGCCCGGCGGCTCAATCGCAGGGGGGTCAGCCAGCCGTTGGCGGCCACGATGCGCCAGCCGCCACCAGTTTGGCCGGCGGCCCGGCCCGTGCCGTCAGCGGCCCGCCGGGTCAGCGCCCCGGCGGCGCGGCACTGGTCCTGATGATGAGTTCCGGCGCGATCCGCACCCGCAGGCCCGCCTCGATCGCGCCCGACATCCGGTCGGTGAGCGTATTGAGCGCCTGCCGTCCCACCTCGCCGAAGTCCTGGCGCACCGTGGTGAGCGGCGGGCTGTAGAAACCCGCGTCCGGGACGTCGTCGAAGCCCACGATGCTCACGTCGCGCGGGACCCGCAGCCCGTGCTCGGCCAGGGCCCGCATGACGCCGAGCGCCATCGTGTCGTTCCCGCAGAGGACCGCGGTGACCTCCGGATCCGCCGCCAGCTGTCGGCCCATCTCGTAGCCGGACGAGGCCGACCAGTCGCCGGGCAGCACCGCGGGTTCCGGCGCGCCGTACTCTGCCAGCGCCCGCCGCCACCCGTCGACGCGTTCCTGCGCGTCGAGGTGGGCCGTAGTCCCGGCGATATGGTGCACGGTCCGGTGCCCGAGGCTGAGCAGGTACCGGGTCGCGGCAGCCGCGCCGGCCGCGTTGTCGATCGCCACCGAGGTCACCGCCGCCTTCGTACCGCAGCCCACCGCGACCAGCGGCACCTCCGCGGGCACGTGCGCGAGCGCGGCCACCGCGGTGTCCTGCGTCGCGATCACCATGATGCCCTCGACGCCCTGGCCGAGGAACCGGTCCACCGCGTCCAGCATCGACCGGCGGTCCAGCGCCGGCAGGCTGGCGATGGACACGAAGTAGCTGTCGTGCGCGGCCCGCTCGAAGCCGTACAGCATCGACGCCGGCCCGTACAGCATGGTGTCGAAGCTGATCACGCCCAGCGTGTGGGTTCTCCGGGTGACCAGCGTGCGAGCTGCGGCGTTCGGCCGGTAGGCGAGCTCGCGGATGGCGGCGAGCACCCTGTCCCGCGTGGGCGGGCGAACGTTCGGGTGGTCGTTGAGCACCCGCGATACGGTCTGATGGGAAACCCCGGCCAGCCGCGCGACGTCGGCCATGACCGGCGGCCGGCCCATGCTGCCCGGGCCGGCGACCACCGACGTCGTCGGCCGGCTCTCGGCTCTCTCGCCGGGTGACCGCGTCACGTCGTGCCTCCCTTGCCGGCGCTGTGTAGGCAGCGGTCAGCCGGGGCCGACGTTAGCGCTAACATCCGTGCAGGCCAAATGGTGGTACGAAGCATATATACCCCCCACGGCGACAGGCCTCTCCTCCGCCCGCCCGGATTTTCCTGCGTCTCAGCCTAGCCGTCACACCGCTCCCGCGGTACCCGCCCTACGCCAGTCCGCACGCCGCCGCCAGCACCCACCGACGCCGCGCGCGGCGCCCGCCGACAGCACTCACCGAGATCGCGCGGGGCGCCCGCCGCCAGCACTTACCGAGATCGCGCGGGGCGCCCGCCGCCTGTCCCGCGGCCCGCTGTCGGCGCCGCCGCTGACGACGGAGCGCTTCGTCGCGGTCAGGACTTGTCGCGGTTCGCCGCGCTGTCCCGCAGGTCGCGGAACGCCGCCTTGGCCTTGCGCCCGGCCTCGCTGTCCCGCAGGTCCTGCAGCGCTTCGCGCGCCTTGCGCCCCGCGTCGCTGTCCCGCAGATCCTTAATCGCCTCCCGGGCCTTGCGCCCCGTCTCGCCCTCGCGCAGGTCGCGGATGGCCGCCTCGGCCTTGCGCCCGGTCTCGCTCTCCCGGAAGTCCTGCAGGGCCGCCTTGGCCTTGCGGCCCCCCTCGGCGGGCTGTCCGCCGTGCAGCCAGGCGGTCAGCTTGGCCCACCACGTCCGTAGTTGCTGCTCAAAATCGGTCATCGCTGACGCTCCTTCGCCTCGAGCGCTCCGCGCTCTCGGGTCATGCCGCTCAACAAGCTTTCATTTTCAAGATATAACGTGATGATGGAACGAGCCAACCCGGGCTCGTGTGAGAGCTACCCGCCCGCCCCTCGGCCAACCCCTCGTCCCCAACTCAGCCGACCCTCTCCCGACCGGGATGAAAGAATGCCTGCCGTGCAACGTCAGCGCATCAGCGGTCACTCGCCCTACGAGCCGGTGTTCGGCTTCTCCCGCGCGGTCGTGGCCGGCGACCGGGTCCTGGTCGCCGGGACCGCGCCGGTCCCGCCCGGCGGCGGCTCGCCCCCGCCCGAGGCCTACGCTCAGGCCATGCTGTGCCTAGACCTCATCAGTGAGGCCCTGACCCGCGCTGGGACCAGCCTCGAGCACGTCGTCCGGACCCGCATGTTCATCACCGATACCGCCCACTGGCCCGAGGTCGCCCGTGCCCACGGCGAGGTCTTCGCCGACATCCGCCCCGCCGCGACCGCCGTGATCGTGGCCGGCCTGCTCGACCCCGCCTGGCTCGTCGAGATCGAAGCCGAGGCCGTCCTGCCCGGTCTGATGCCGGGAACCCGCTGAGCCGCGCAGCGCTGCCAGTACCTCGACAACCCGGAAGCGTCTTGTGCGCGATTTCACAAGCCCGCGCTGCGCTCCAGGCTCGTCACTGCGATCATCCTCGGCGGCAACGTAGAGGTGCCGGCCGGCCAGCTCGCGGGCGGGACCTTCAAGCACATCCCGGCGTGCAGCCGGCTGGGGGAGACCGGTTGCGTGATCGCTTATTCCAGCTTCCCGTCAACGCCACCCGCCGATTCGCTGTTCGGCCGTCCGGGGCAAGGAGTCCTACCCGGGTCTTTACACGGCCCGCTGCGAGCAGAGCGATGGCGCCTCCTGGCTGAACGTCACCAAGGCAACCGGCCCGGCGGACCACCGGCCGACCGTCACCGAGAGCCTTGGACCCGCCTATGGCTACCACGTCTGGGACCTCGGACTGGCCCAGGACAACCTGGTCAGCGACATCGCCGCCGCCGAGATCACCTGGACCCACGACCACAAGTAGTAGGCCTGGGCTGAGCCGGGACGCTCATCCGATGGTCTGCCGTCTTCCCCGGGGCTGCGGTGTGCGGGATGGTAGGGGTAGGGCGGCCCCGTGGTGCTGCTGTTCTGGCCGGGACCACGGCTGGCCGCGCTCCGACACGAGGCGAGGGAGGCCGTGATGTGTTTCGTCCACTCGGGTAGCGCGGGAGGCGGTTCCCTGATCCAGCAGACCGCCCTCGGTGCCGCGGCGGCGACCGCGTTCTCCACCCTGGCCGCAGGCGGCGGGGCGGTCGGCGGGATGGACGTCGCCGCTTCCGGCTCGCCGGATGTGGTCGCCGGGCCGGGCGGGGCGCGGGTCGTGGACGGCTACGGCCAGATCCTGCACACCCGCTGGAACCGCGACCTGCCGCCGGTGGCCACGGTACGGCCAGGAGAAGTGATCCAGCTGCTGTGCCGCGACGCCCTGGATATCGGCGAGGCGGCCCGCACGCTCACGCCCGAGGCAAGCCTGACCCTGGATCTGGCCCGGGTGCACCCGCTGACCGGCCCGGTCGAGGTCGAGGGCGCCGAACCCGGCGACATCCTCGAGGTCGAGATCCTGGACGTGGCCCCGCTGGTGGACTTCGGCTACGTCGTGATCGGCCCGGCCCTGGGCATGTTCGGGTCGCTGCGGCCGGATGTACTCGCCCCGATCACTCAGTTCACCGAGCCCTCCCAGATCAGCGACCCCAACCCGGGGCCGGTGCCGGGCGCGATTCCCGAGGATCAGCCCTACAACAGCGGTTCACCGTTCGTCCAGCTGTTCACCTTCGAGCGAGGCCAGAACACCGGGTTCGCCACCTTCGTCGGCGCCGACACCGGCCGGCAGGCTCGGATCCCGGTCGCTCCGTTCATGGGGATCTACGGCGTCGCGCCGATGCGCAAGGGCATGTACCGAACGTTGCCACCCGGCGTCAGCGGCGCCATGGGCGGCAACGCCGACATCCGGCAGTTCACCAAGGGAGCGCGGATCCAGTTCCCGGTCTACGCCCCCGGCGCGAAGTTCTCCGCCGGGGACGGGCACATGGCCCAGGGGGACGGCGAGGTCTGCGTGACCGCCATCGAGACCCTGATGGCCGTCACCTTGCGCTTCAGTGTGATCAAGAACAGCGTGATCGCCTCCCCCCGGGCGATCGTGCCCGCCGCGGACCCCACCCAGCTGGCCATGCCCGCGGAAATGCTCGCCCGCGGCTACTACCACACCACCGGCATCGGCCCCGACCTGATGGAGAACGCCAAGAACGCGGTCCGGGACATGGTCGACTGGCTGGTCACCGACCAGCAGCTGAGCCTGCACGAGGCCTACGCCCTGTGCAGCGTGGCGGGCGACCTGAAGATCAGCGAAACGGTCGACCTTCCCAACTGGGTCGTATCGATGACCCTGCCCCGCGGCATCTTCGCCGCGTAACCGCGTAACCGCGTAACCGCGTAGACCGCGTAACCGCGTAACCGCGTAACCGCCGCGCCGCGGTATTTCGTTTGCGACCGGCCCAGGCCGGAGACCACGATGGCGGCATGGAAACAGAGACCGAGGCACGTCCCGTGCTGGTCGGCCGTCACGTCAGGATCCGGCCGGGCCACCCCGACGACGCCCCGCGGTTGCGGGCCATCCTGGCTGAGCCATCGGTGTCGCGATGGTGGGGCGAACCGGTTCCGGTAGCGGCGATCGAGACCGATCTGCGGGGCGGCGATTCCGCGGTCCTGCTGGTGATGGAGATCGACGGGCAGGTCGCCGGGGGTATCCAGTACGAGGAGGAGAACGAGCCGATGTACCGGCACGCGGGGATCGATATCTACCTCGGCGACCGGTTCCAGGGCCAGGGCGCCGGGACCGAGGCGGTCGGGTTGCTGGCCAGGTTCCTGTTCGAGCAGCGTGGTCATCACCGGATCACCATCGATCCGGCCACGGCCAACCTCCCGGCCATCCGCTCCTACACCAAGGTGGGCTTCCGGCCCGTCGGCGTCATGCGCCAGTACGAGCGCGGCGGCGACGGCCAGTTCCACGACGGGCTGCTGATGGACCTCCTCCGCGACGAGCTGGCCCCGGAAACCCAATTGAGCGTTTGATAATCGAGCCGGGCTGGAGGCCCTGCGCATCGTGCCCGGCATGGGCGCTGCGCGCAGATCCTCACCCGTCCCGTTAACCCCGCAGGCATCCGCCTTCGCCCAGCACTTTCACCATCCGGAAATTACCGCGGAAGATCCGGCTTCCGCGGAAAGCGCAGGGCAATCCCAGTTGCCCAAAGTTTCCGCGACGGCCGGATTTACCGCGAAAATGGGAACGGTGGGGCTTACGGGGCAAGTGAGGTAGCCGCCCGAGCCGCCGATGAGCTCAACGGTGCTGGACCACGATCGGACCATTTACCAAACACTCACCAAGCTGCAAACCTAAGCAAACCTAAGCCGGAGAACCCAGGACGGCCACGACCTCGTGATGCGAGACCCGCTCGTCCCAGCGGCTCAGCGCCCGCCGGGCGGCTTCCTCCACCACCGCCACCTCGTAATCGTCTCCGGCGAAGCCGCGCACCGCGTCCAGGCTGGTGAAGAACGTGATGGAGGTGAACATCACCTCCTGGTCGTCCTCCTGGCGCAGCAGCCGGGCGCCGCGAAACCCGCTGACCAGACGCAGGTGCTCGCTGACCTCGGTCTCGTAGTGACGCTGGTAGTCAACGGCGGTGGCCGTCGGCGCCCATCCCCGCCATATCCGCGTGATCATCCCGCCAGTCTGCCCGCGCCCGCCCGCGGAGTCGAGCCAATAACCTTGGCTGGTGAGCCAAGCCGAAGGCGTCCTGATCACCGGCGTGTACGGGTCGGGCAAGAGCTCGGTCGCCGCGGAGATCGCCTACCTGCTCGAGCAGCACGGCGAGCGATTCGCGCTGCTCGACCTGGACTACCTGAGCTGGGCCGGCCCCGACACCGGCGACCGCGCCGCCGAGATCGAGCTCCTCAGCCAGAACCTCGCCGCCATCGTCCCGAACTACCAGCGTATCGGCGTCACCCTCTTCGTCCTCGCCTACTTCGTCCGCGGTGCCGCCGAGCTGCAGGCCATCCGGGCCGCGCTAGAGCCTGCCGCTCAAGGTCGTACGGCTCGCCGTCCCGCTGGCCGTCATCGAGCTGCGGCTGGCCGGCGACGTGACCAGCGGCCGTCGCGACGACCTGCGCGAGGCGGCCGAGCAGCTCGCGACCGCCGAAGGCGTCGGCCTGGAGGACGTGACCATCGTCAACGACCGTCCCGTCGACGTCGTGGCCCAGGAGATGATGACCTTCCTCGGCTGGTCCTGAACAAAGGCTCAGCGCGGCCGGATCCCGCCCAGGATCACGTCCACGACCTCGCGGATGAAGTCGTCGGTCAGCGGCAGGTGACCGAGCAGCAGCCGGTGCTGCGCGGCCCCGAAGAACAGGTCCAGCACCACCTCCTGGTCGACCGTGGCCGGGATCTCGCCGCGGGCGATGGCCCGGTCCAGCATGATCCGGTGCTGGCTACGCAGCGGCTCGAGCACCCGGTCCCGCCACCCCGCGCGCAGTTCCTCGTCGTGCTGGGCCTCGGCGACCAGGCCGGTCAGCATCGGCCCCATCGAGGTCTGGGTGACCGCCCGGACCCACGCGGTCAGCGCGGCGATCAGGTCACCGCGCAGCGTCCCGGTGTCCGGCAGCGGCTGCTGTTCCTGGAATGACGTGACGAACGCGTCCAGCGCCAGCAGCCCCTTGGACGACCAGCGCCGGTAGATCGTCGCCTTGCCCACTCCGGCCCGCGCCGCGACCTCCTCGATCGACATGGCGGCCAGCCCCCGGGACGCCAGCAGGTCCACCGTGGCGGCCAGGATCGCGCGGTCCGCCTCCTGGGACCGCGGCCGTCCGCGCTGCCCCCCGCCGCCGGCCGCGTCCGCCCCAGAAGGCGCGTCCGCCCCAGCAGCCGCACCAGCCCCAGCAGCCACACCAGCCTCGGCAGGCACCGCAGCCCCGGAAGACGGAATATCCCGGTTCATCACCCGGTTCTACCCTCTGGAAATCTGAAACGATCCGTAACGTATCTGATTGGTATCATGCCCGGCACCGCGCCCTCCGAAACCGTGACCACCACGCCCTCTATCCTCGCGCAGCCAAAGACACCGCAAACCCAGCCACCACACCGTACTCGCCGCCCCCTGCAGCTAGCCCTCATCCTCGTCGCCGCGTTCATGGTCGTCCTCGACTTCAGCATCGTGAACGTCGCGCTGCCCTCGATCGAGCGCGAGCTGCACATGCCTCCGGACGCGGTGCAGTGGATCGTCACCGGGTACGCCATCTCGTTCGGCGGCCTGCTCATCCTGGGCGGCCGGGCCGCCGACCTGCTCGGCCGGCGCCGGATGTTCGTGATCGGGCTCATCGCGTTCGCGCTGGCCAGCCTGGCCGGCGGCCTGGCCCAGGACCCCGCGCTGCTGATCGCGGCCCGGGTCATCCAGGGCGCGGGTGCCGCGATCGTCGCCCCCGCCGCGCTGTCCCTCATCACCACCAGCTTCCCCGAAGGCGCCGAACGCACGCGCGCCATCGGCCTGTACGGTGCGATCTCCTCCGTGGGCTTCGTCTCCGGCCAGGTCCTGGGCGGCGTGCTCGTGGAGTTCACCAGCTGGCGGGCGGTGTTCCTGGTCAACGTCCCGGTCGGCCTGGCCGCCGCCGCCCTGGCGCCCGCCATCCTCGGCACAGCCGCAAAAACAAAAACAACCAGCAACACCCACCGCCTGGACCTCCGCGGCGCCCTGCTGATCACCAGCGCCGTCGCCCTCATCGTGTTCGCCGTGTCCCAGGGCGTCGTCCTCGGCTGGACCTCGCCCGCTGGTCATCGCCGCCGTCGTGATCGCGGGCATGGCGACCGTCGCTTTCGGAAAGGCCGAGGCCAAGCACCCCGAGCCGCTGATCCGGCTGTCCCTGCTGCACCGCCCCGGACTGCGCGACGGCAGCACGCTCTCGTTCCTGCTGGGCCTGTGGAACGGCGGCGAGATGCTCATCCTGTCGCTGTACCTGCAGCAGGTCCTGCACGAGTCACCGCTGTTCACCGGGCTGGCCATCGCCCCGCAGGGCGTGGTCGGGTTCGCCATGGGCATGCTCGGGCCGCGCCTGGCCCGCCGCATGGGCGTCAAGCGCCTGCTGGTGCTGACCGCCGCCGCGGCCGCGATCGGCTTCGCGGTCCTCACCCGGCTGCCGACCGGCGGCTACAGCCCGGTCCTGCTCGTGGTCACGCTGATCGGCCTGGGCACCGCGGGCACCGCGTTCGGGTCGGTGGTGCTGGCCAGCCGCGGCATGTCCGACTCCGACCAGGGCCTGGTCGGCGGCATGATCAACACCAGCCGCCAGATCGGCGCCGCGGTGGGCGCCGCCCTGCTGCCCGCGGTGGCCGAGGCGGTCAGCCGCGGCCCGGCCGGCGTCTCCGGCGACCGCGCCGCCATGCTCACCGCCGGCCTGGCCGCGGTGGCGGCCACCGCCGTGGCCTGGCACGCCGCCCACCCCGCGTCGGCTCGCGCCCGTACCGCCAGCTGAGGTCCGGATCCGCGATATTTATGCCGAACGGAGCGTGGTACCCGCCCCCGCGCCCGCACCGCGCGTGCCCTCGGTAAGGTCCCCTCATGGAGTATCGCGCACTGGGCCGGTCGGGCCTGCGAGTGTCCGTGCTGACCATGGGAACGATGACGTTCGGCGGCACCGGGGCGTTCGCCGACGTCGGCTCGACCGACGTCGAAGAGGCCGAACGCCAGGTGGACATGTGCCTGGACGCCGGGGTCAACCTGATCGACACCGCCGACGTGTACTCCTCCGGCCTGGCCGAGGAGATCCTGGGCCAGGTCCTGCGGGGCCGCCGGGACCGGGTGCTGGTGGCCACCAAGGTCCGGATGGGGATGGGCCGCGGGCCGAACGATTCCGGGCTGTCCCGCCACCACATCATCTCCGGCTGCGAGGCCAGCCTGCGCCGCCTGGGCACCGATCACATCGACCTGTACCAGGTGCACGAGTGGGACGGCCAGACCCCGCTGGAGGAGACCCTGCACGCGCTGGATGACCTGGTCCGGTCGGGCAAGGTGCGGTACGTCGGCGTCTCCAATTACACGTCCTGGCAGCTGATGAAGGCGCTGGGCATCGCCTGCCGGCTGGACCTGGCGCCGCTGGTCAGCCAGCAGATCTACTACTCGCTGCAGGCCCGCGAGGCGGAGTACGAGCTGATCCCGCTGGCCGTGGACCAGGGCCTGGGCGTGCTGGTCTGGAGCCCGCTGGCGGGCGGGCTGCTGTCCGGCAAGTACCGCCGCAACCACCAGGCGCCGGTCGGCTCCCGTCAGCTCTCGGACTGGGGCGAGCCGCCGGTCTACGACCCCGAGGGCCTCTACGACATCGTGGAGATCCTGATCGGCATCGCGGAGCAGCACGAGGTCTCGGCCGCCCAGGTCGCGCTGGCCTGGACCCTCGGTCGGCCCGGCGTGACCTCGCTGGTCATCGGCGCGCGCACCGGCGATCAGCTAGCCGACAACCTCGAGGCGGCGAACCTCACCCTCACCGGCGAGGAACGGGCCCGGCTCGACCAGGCCAGCGCCCTGCCGCTCATCTACCCCTTCTGGCACCAGGCCAAGACCGCCCGCGACCGGCTCTCGCCGGCCGACCTGACCCTGCTCGGCCCGCACCTGGCCTGACCTAAGGCTGCTCAGCCCGATGCCGGCGACGACGGCCAGCCCTCCGGCCAGCTGCATCGGGCCCGCCGGGTCGCCGAAGAACACGATCCCGGCCAGGGCCCCCACCAGCGGCTCGATGTTGAGGAACGCCCCGGCGATCACCGCCGGTACCCGGCTCTGCCCGTAGGCGAACAGCGTGAACGGCACCAGCGTCCCGGCCAGCGCCAGCGCGCCCGCGGCCAGCACCGGCCCGGGCGCCGACGGCGCCGCGGGCGCGCCCTCGGCCACCAGCGTGAAGGCCAGCGCGCCCAGCGCGGCCCCCAGGAACTGCACCGCGGTGACCGCGACCGGATCCCGCCCGGGCAGCAGCCGGCCCTGCGCCACGGTGAACGCGGCCGAGATCAGCAGCGAGACCAGCACCAGCGCGTCGCCGCGCACGCTCGCGCCGCCCCCGCCCCCGCCCGCGGTGACCAGGCCCACCCCGCCCAGCGAGATCGCGAAGCCCAGCCACGCGGCCGGCCGGGCCACGGCCCGGTGCCACACCGCGGCGATGACCGCGACCAGCACCGGCACCGCCCCGATCAGCAGGGCCGCGTGGGTGACGCTGGTCCGGGTGATCCCGGCGTTCTGCACGATGACCGACCCGCCGTACCCGGCCGCCCCGGACAGCAGCACCCGCATCTCCAGGATGCGCTGACCCCGCCGCCGCGCGACGGGCAGCAGCACCGCGGCGGCCAGGCCGAAGCGCAGGACGGTCAGCCAGCCCGGGTGCCAGCCACTGCAGGGCCAGCTTGGACAGCGGCACGGTGGTGCCCCACAGCAGCCCGGCCGCGGTGAGGGCTGCGACGGCGTGACGGCGGTTGGTGTTCATGAACCCATACTCGCGGCACGACCATACAGAATTAGCTAGTCAGGCATCGCTCGAGATAATATAATTTAGTAATATGGCCATTTCACTTGACGATGTTGACGTTCAGTTGCTCAACGCGCTGCAGGCCGACGCGGACCGGACCAACGTCGAGCTGGCCCGTCTGGTCGGCCTGTCGCCCGCGGCGACCCTGCACCGGGTCCGCCGGCTCAAGGAGTCGGGCGTCATCCGGATCATCAGCGCCCAGCTCGACCCGGACGCCTGCGGCTTCCCGCTCCAGGTCTACGTGACCGCCACCTTGACCCATGGCGAGCGCTCGAGCCATAGGTTCGACGACCTGATCCGGGCGACGCCGCAGATCATCGCCGCCGACATGGTGGCGGGCGAGACCGACTACCTGCTCACCGTGGTGGCCCGCGACGTCGCCGAGCTGCAGCAGGTCCTCCTCAGCCTGGCCCTCCGCGGCGGGTCGCGGCTGATCACCTACCTGCGGCTGGGCCAGGTCAAGCCCCCGTCCCGGCTGCCCCTGGGCCACGCCTAACGCTCCACCCGGCGGAACGCCAGCCACAGGCCCGACAGCATGATCGCGAACACCGGCAGCCAGGCGAGCCGTTCGGCCACCCACCAGGCCGCTCGTCGGCGCGGTCAGCAGGCCCGGCACCCGGCCGATCAGCGTGCCCAGCGAACTGACGGTGACGAGCGCGGTCTCGTGCCACAGGAACAGGGTCATCGCCGACAGGTTGACCATGGCCACCGCGGCCCACGCCAGCGGGCGGCGCATGGCCCGCGCCAGCCGGTCCCGCAGCAGCAGCGCCAGGCCGCACTGGGCGATCCCGAACGTCACCGCGGCCAGGGTGGGCGGGTTCAGGTTCGAGATGTGGGATCCGTTCACGCCGACCATGCTGGCCGGGTACCCGGCCCAGGCGATCAGCGCGGCGGTGGCGGCGGCCCCGCCGGCCAGCATCAGCGCGGGCAGCGTCATCGCGGGTAGGCGGCGGCCGCGCAGCGAGCCCAGCGCCCAGGCGATGCCGAGCAGGTACGGGACCAGCCAGCCGGCCGGCAGGTTGACCCAGCCCACCCAGGAGGGCCCGTGCAGGCCGAACCGGACCAGGTCGGCGACGGCCACCACGGCCGGCCGGGAAGGCCGCCGCCCACGCGCCGAACCGCCGGACCAGCCACATGGCCGCCGGGGTCAGCGCGGTCAGCCCGGCGTACACGCCCAGGAACCACAGCGGGCTGATGACCAGGAACAGCAGCGTGTGCACGGTCGTGCCCGGGACGCCCGCCAGCACCAGGCCGACCGTGACCGGTATCCAGACCGCGGCCAGCGCCGCGATCGGGCGGGCCAGCCGGATCATCCGCTTGCGCAGCCAGGGCCCGTACCCGCCCCGGTAGCCGCGGGCCGCCGAGTACCCGCCGACCAGGAAGAAGACCGCGAGCGTCTGGAAGACCCAGGACAGCGGGGCCAGCCACGGCATCGAGGCCAGCGGGCTTTGGTCGCTCAGCACCGTGCCGCCGTGGCCCTGCGCATTACCGGTGCCGAGGACGAGCGCGGTGACCAGCCAGTGGCCGCCGATGACGCCCGCGATGGCCAGGGCGCGCAGCGCGTCGACCGCGCGGTCGCGCTGCGGCGGCGTCGCGGCGTCGACGCGCCGGGCGAGCCTGACCTGCCCGAGGCCGCTCATCGGGTCACCGCCGCGGGGTCACCCAGCGCGATGTAGGTCAGGTTGCGCAGCGAGACCGAGCCCGGGTCCAGGTAGCCGCTGTGGCCGCTGTCACCGGTGGCGAAGATGCGCGCGCCGAACCCGGGCGACATCGGGTCGGCGCCGAAGCCCAGCCCGAACAGCCTGGATGTGCGGCACGTACTTGATCGCATCGTCGGCCTCCCGGCCGGCCCACACCCGCGCCGTGGTGTGCAGCGAGGCCACCGAGGAGGCGTCCATCCCGGGACTGCCGAACACCGCGATGTCGGTGACCGGCAGGTGCGGCGCGGCCAGCCCGCAGACCACCGACCCGTAGCTGTGGCACAGCAGCGCGACCTGGTCGCCGTGCCGGGCCAGCGCGGTGACCAGCGGCCGCAGGGCCTGTGCCCCTTGCGAGGCGTCGCCCGAGGTCATCACGCCCGGGCTGAGCATGGCCGGGGCGGGATAGCCGAGCCAGGCGATGATCGCCAGCCGCTGGTCACCCCGCTGGCCGGGGTCGAGCCGGTGCGCCTGCGCGGCGAGCGCCTCCGCACCGCCGCCGGGGGACGACGATCCCCGGGAGAAGAACGTGGCCAGCGTGGTGTCCGAGCCCGGCACCAGGATCGCGACCCGCGTCGCGGTGGCCAGGTTGCCGATCACCATCGCGGCCACGCCCTGGCCGTTGGGATCGAAGAACAGCACCTGCTGGGTGCGCAGCGTGGCCAGCGCGCCGGCCAGCTGGCTGTCGCCGTCGCGGGCGGCCGTGTGTTCGGCCGTTGCGATCGCCCGGGCGTCGGCCGCGTAGCGGGCCGACAGCGCGCTGGACGTCAGCGCGGGCGGTGCCTGGGGCGGGTCGGCGGTGGCGGACGGCCACGCCGCCGCGGTCGTGCCGAACATCGCCGCCGCGAGCAGCGGCGCGGCGGCCAGGTAGCGAAGTCTCATCGTGGCGTCCTTCCTGCACGGTTTGCGTTCCGGTCAGGAAGCTACGGACGCCGATGGCTAGCCGGCGTCGGCCTGGCGAGCCGATCGCCGGCCTGCCCCGCGGGTATGAGGCCGGTGGCCCTGGACCGCCGCCCGCGCCGCCGCCGGCCGCCGCGGCCCGCACCACCCCCTACTGGGGTATGGGGCTCGCAGATACGCCGTGCGGGGGACGAAGTTTCCGGGTCGCCGCGCCTACGCTTGGGGGCATGGACGTGAACGCCGTGCGCAGGTTCGCGGCGACGTTCGTGACCGACACCACGAACCCGCCGACCCCGCGCCCGCGCTGGCTGCGGCGCGGGCGATTCGACCTGGTCGAGATCGCCGACGTGATCACCGCGCTGATCTGCTTCGCCATCGCCAACTCGACGCTGACCAACGAGAACGCCAACCACCACGGCCACCAGCTCGCCGGGCCTGCTGGTGCTGCTGGCGTTCGTCACCTGCGCACCGCTCGCGCTGCGCACGCGGTTCCCGCTCGCCGCCTGGGCGGCCTCCACGCTGGCCGTCATCGTGGACGAGCCTGGTGATCCCGACGGCGATCTCGTCCGGGTACCTGGCGGTCGTCGTGCTCATCTACGGCCTGTGCCTGTACGCGGTGGCGGTCCGCTGCCGGCCGCGGATCATGATCGCCGCGACCGCCGCCACCGTGGCCGGGGCCGCGTTCCTCGACCCGGGGTCGACGCGCCGCGGCCGTCTTCCTGGCCGCCAGTCCCGCTGCTGCTCGGCGCCGTCGTCCGGCAGCGGCGCAGCGGCGAGCGCCAGCTCGAGGAGCAGGAGCTCCGGCACTCCGGCGAGCGCGCGCTGCTCGAGGAGCGCCAGCGCATCGCGCGCGAACTGCACGACGTGGTCGCCCACCACATGTCGGTGATCGCGATCCAGGCCGAGGCGGCGCCCTACAAGACGGTCGATCCGCCGCCGGAGCTGGTGGAGAGCTTCGGCGACATCCGGGCCAGCGCGCTGGCCGGGCTGTCCGAGCTGCGCCGCGTCCTGGGCGTGCTGCGCACCGGCGGGCAGGACACCGCGCCGCAGCCGGGGCTGGCCGAGCTGGACGCCCTGCTGGACTCGGCCCGCAGCGGCGGCGTATCGGTCACCGTCACCCGCAGCGGGAACCCCGTGACGCTGCCGGAGGGCGTGGACCTGTCCGCGTACCGCATCGTGCAGGAGGCGCTGAGCAACGCCATGCGGCACGCGCCGGGATCTCATGTCGAGCTGCACCTGGCCTACCGTCCCGACGCCCTGGCCCTCGAGATATGCAACGACGCCGCCCTGAGGGCCGTCCCGGTCCTCGTGGCCAGCGGGGACCGCGCCGCTGCCGGAGGCGGCGGCCACGGCCTGGTCGGCATGCGGGAGCGCGCCACGATGCTGGGCGGGAGCCTGGACGCGGGCCCGACCGCGGACGGCGGGTTCCGGGTGGCCGCGGTCCTGCCGGTGAGCCCCCCCGAACAGGAGGCGCCGTGACGATCCGCGTGGTCGTGGCCGACGACCAGGGCATGGTGCGGTCGGGCTTTTCCATCCTGCTCAACGCGCAGCCCGACATCGAGGTGGTCGGCGAGGCCGTCAACGGGCAGGAGGCCATCGCCCGGGTCGCCGAGCTGGGCCCCGACGTCATCCTCATGGACGTCCGCATGCCCGTGATGGACGGCCTGCAGGCCACCCGGCAGATCACGGCGGCGGGCGACGGCGCGCCCCGGGTCCTCGTCCTGACCACCTTCGACCTGGACGACTACGTGTACGAGGCGCTGCGCGTCCGGAGCCAGCGGCTTCCTGCTCAAGGACGCCTCGGCCGGCGAGCTGGCCGAGGCGGTCCGGGTGGTAGCGGCCGGTGACGCGCTGCTGGCTCCCGGGGTGACCCGCCGCCTGATCGCGGAGTTCGCCCGCCTGGGGGGCCCCCGGGCCGCCAGCCGCAAGCACCTCGATGGCCTGACCGATCGCGAGACCGAGGTGCTGGGCCTCCTCGCCCGCGGCATGTCCAACGGCGAGATCGCCGCCCACCTGGTAGTCGCCGATCAGACGGTCAAGACGCACGTCAGCCGCGTGCTGATGAAGCTCGCGCTGCGCGACCGCGCTCAAGCCGTCGTCTTCGCCTACGAGTGCGGCCTGGTCCGCCCCGGTGAGTAACCCCTCCAACAGTAACCCCTCCAACCGGGCCGACGTCGCCTTCGCCGCGGCCGCCTGCATCGTGCTCGCCGCCTATAACAACCTGGTCGGAGTCCAGCCCTGGCACCGGCGGTGGTACCCGGCCGTCAACGCCTGAGCCGCCGCGGCCGCGCTGGCCGCCGCCACGGCCAGCGGGCTGACCGCGGCCGACCTCGGCCTCCACCCGGACCAGCTGCGGCCTGGCCTCAGGCTAGGCTCCGCGGCGGCCGCGCCGGTCGTGGCCGCGTTCGGCCCTGGCTGCCCTGACCCCGGCCACCCGCCCTCTGCTCAACGACCAGCGCGTCGCCAGCCTCACGGACCGGCGCAGCTCGCCTACCAGGTGCTGCTCCGCATCCCGGTCGGCACCGTCGCCTGGGAGGAGATCGCGTTCCGGGGAGTACTCCAGGCGGCGCTGCGCCGAGTACTGGCCGAGCCCGCGGCCACCGCCGTGGCCAGCGCCACCTTCGGCATCTGGCACATCCGCCCCACCGCCGAGGCGCTGGCCGCCAACCGGCTCGCGCGCACCCGCGGCGCCCGGATCGCCGCGGTCACCGCCGTCGCCGCCGGGACCGCAGCGGCGGGCGCGCTGCTATCCGTCCTGCGGGAACGCTCCGGCAGCCTGGCCGCGCCGGTCCTGCTGCACCTGGCCGCCAACTGCACAGCCCCGCTGGCCAGCGCCCTCGCCCGCAGGCTCCCCGCTAACGGTTACAGCGAACGCTAACCGGTCGCTGAACGCTAACCGGTCGCGGACCTAACCGGTCGCGGACCTAACCGGTCGCGGACCCCACCCGGTCCCGGCCGTAACGCCGGACGAACGCGCGCAAGATCTCGGGCGGGTGGCTGATCTCGCTGCTCCGGGCCAGCGCCTTGATCGTCTCGGCCTCGCTCGGATCGAAGTAGCCGGCGTGCTTGTACACGTCGACCCGGGTGGCCATGCCCGCCGCGTCCAGCTCGGGATGGAACTGGGTGGCGTAGACGTGGGCGCCGATCCGGAACGCCTGCACCGGGCAGCCGTCCGAGCTAGCCAGCAGCACGGCGTGCCCCGGCAGCTCGCTGACTGCCTCCTTGTGCCCGGTGAACGCGTCGAACTCTGCGGGCAGCTCGCCCAGCACCGGGTCACGCCGGCCCGCCGCGGTAAGCGTGACCCGGACCGTTCCGACCGGCTCGCTGTACCGCCGGTCGAGCACCGCGCCCTGCTGGCGGCCGAGCGCCCCGACGCCGTAGCAGGCGCCCAGGAACGGGAAGTCGGCCCCGGTCACGTCGTCCAGCAGGCGGCTCAGGTCGGCCTCGACCCGGCGCTGTACCGCGGACTTCTTCTCGTCCGGGTCGGTGTAGTTGAACGGCCCGCCGCCGACCCAGATTCCGGACCAGTCCCGCAGGTCGATATCCCCGAGCGCCCGCCGGTCCAGCCGGATCCGCCGCAGGTCGCCCTCACCCAGCCCGGCCAGGGACAGGAAGGACTCGTACTCGTTGTCGGCCGCGGCGTCGTCGGCGCGGATAGACAGCAGCAGGAACGGTTCCACCCGAACACCTTAGTGGCTGCGCAGCCGATGCCGGACGCTTGGCCATAGCGCACGGTTGCTTGTCAGCCCGCCACGGCCGGGAGCCGGCCCGTCGCGGCGCGGCGCAGGACGTGCCGCCGGAACAGCTCGGCCGCCGGGAGCAAGCGCCGCTCGGCGGACCAGGTCAGCCAGATCTCCCGGACCGCCCCAGGGTCACCGATCTCGAGGTAGGCCACCGGCCCGGGCGCCCCTTCCGGTGACCCGGCCCGCGGCGCCGGGACCACGGCCACCCCCAGGTCCCCGGCGACGAAGCCGCGGACGTCCGACAGGTCGTCGCCCTCGAAGATGACCGCGGGCCGGAAGCCAGCCGCCTGGCATAGCTCGTCGGTCAGCCTGCGCAGCGCGGAGGCGGGCCGCAGGCCGATGAAGGGCTCCGCGGCCGCGTCGGCCAGAGCGACACGCGGCTGCGCGGCCAGCCGGTGGTCGCGCGGCACGGCCAGGCGCAGCGGCTCGAGCGTGATCAGCGTCGTGTGCACGCCCGCGTCGCCCGGAGCCCGGCGGCTGCCGATCTCCAGGTCGGCGTTCCCGCCGTCCAGCGCCGCCGACTGCGGCTCGTCCCGGACCTGGATGAGCCGGAAACCGACGCCGGGGCGCCCGGCCCGGAAGCTGCGCACCAGGTCCGGCACCAGCCAGGTGCCGAGTGACTGCTGGAAGGCCAGCACCACGGTGCCGGTATCCGGGTCGATGAGCTGGCTGACCGCGGCGATCCCGTCGTCGAAGTGGTGCAGCATCGCATCCAGGTGCGGCTTGAACACCGCGCCCGCGTGCGTCATGCGCAGCGTCCGGCCGCTGCGCCGCAGCAGCGGCGTCCCGATCTCGGCCTCGAGCCGGGCCAGGGCGCGCGAGACGCCGGACTGCGTGACCGCCTCGGTGTCGCTGACCTCGGTCACCGTGGTCCCGTCGGACACCTGCTGAAGCCAGCGCAGCGCATCAGTATCCACATCGATGACTCTAGATCATGGATGCCTTGCTATCTAATCATTGGACGCATAGATCAATCCCGGACACACTCGTAGACGAACCACTTTATGTTTGGAGGGAAAACAAATGCCGACGATCAACCGCCCGCGCGCTCCGCTGTGGAGCGCGCTCCGCGCCCAGATCCAGCACGCCCAGGAGGCGCGCGTTACCCGCAAGACCCTCGAGCGCGAACTCGCGACCTACACCACCCAGTCCGACCTGGCCGACCTGCACGCCATCCTCGACCGGCACAGCGACCACGAGACGGCCGGCATCCGCCGCATCCTCGCCCGCCGCGCCGCCTGACCTGCGCCCGCCCCGCCGCAACCGCGGTCGCGGGCAGCGCTACGGTTCCGCCATGACCAAACGACCGAAGGTCACCGTGCTCGGCAGCCTGAACATGGACATCTCGGTGACCGTGCCCCGGCTGCCCGGCCCGGGCGCCACCGTCGCTCGGCTCCGCGGCGCACTTCACGCCGGGCGGCAAGGGCGCCAACCAGGCCGTCGCCGCGGCCCGGCTGGGCGCCGACGTGCGCATGGTCGGCTGCGTCGGCGACGACGACTTCGGCCGCCAGCTGCTGGCCGCCCTGCGCGCCGAAGGGATCGACGCCGACGCGGTAAGAACCGTGACGAGCGTCCCCACCGGCCTGGCCATGATCGCGGTCGACCAGGCCGGCGAGAACCTCATCATCGTCGCCCCCGGCGCCAACCACCAGGTCGGCCCCGCCGACGTAGACAAAGCCGAGCAACCACGACATCCTGGTCATCAGCGCCGAGATCCCCGCCCCCGCGATCACCCAGGCCCTGGCGCAGGCCCGGCCCCAAGATCCTCAACCTCGCCCCCGCGCCAGACAACGCGGCCGAACTGGTCGCCACCGCCGGCGAACACCTGGACTGGCTGGTGGTCAACGAGTCCGAGGCGGCCGCCGTCCTCGGCCGCCCGGTCAGCGGCCTGGCCAGCGCAAAACAGGCCGCCACCGAACTGACCGCCAAAGGCCCCCGCCACGCCGTGGTCACCGCGGGCGCCCACGGCGCCGCCCTGGCCAGCGCAGACGCGCCGGACGGCGCGCACACCATCGAAGGGTTCAAGGTCACCGCGGTCGACACCGTGGGGGCGGGCGACACGTTCGTCGGCGCGCTCGCCGTCGCGCTCGCGGCCGGCGTCCCGCCCCCGGAAGCACTAAGAGCCGCCGCCGCCGCGGGCGCCACCGCCGTCACCCGCCACGGCGCCCAGGCGGCCATGCCCCGCCCCGCCGATATCTCGCCGCCACCGGCGTGACCTGGCCCGCGGCGTGAGCTCGGTGTATACCGGTCATAGGGGGAGTGGCAGTAAGATTCTCCGAAAGGAGAGCCTGACTACATGACGCCTGACCTGCAGGGATTCGAGCTGGATGCGGATATCGCAGACATCGGATCACACGACCCGGTATCTGCCGTCCTGGACGCGCTCGGCCAGGCGTTCGGCGTCGTCACCGAACCCGGGGCGCCCGGCAGCGGCGCCCGCCAGCACACCTGGCTGGACACCTTCGACTGGCGGCTGAACCGCGCCGGCCTGGTCCTGGAGTACGAGCACAAGAACCGGGGCGGCCGCCTGCTGCTCACCAGGGACGAGGTACTCCAGGCCGAGCAGCCCGTCCCAGGCTGGCGGTCCGGCCGTCCCCGGCTGGCCGAGGACCTGCCCGCCGGGCCGGTCCGGGACCAGATCCTCAAGCTGGCCAGCCCGCGCGCCCTGCTGCCCATGGCCACCGCGTCCGGCTCGCTCAGCGTCACCCGCCTGCTCAACGCGGACGGCAAGACCGTCGCCCGGCTCGTCGTGGATCGCTCGACCGGTGACCCGGGCCGACCAGGCCGTCCCGCTGCCCCTGCGCCTGACCATCGCCGAGGTCCGCGGCTACCCCGGCCAGGCCCGCCGCGCCGCCCGCCTGCTGGCCGAAACCCACGGCGTCTCCCCGGCGCGCCAAACCGCCTTCCTCGAGGCCCTGCACGCCCTCGGCCGTCACCCGGACGACTACAGCAACGGCGTGACCACGGAGATCACCGCGCAGATGCCGGCCTCCGTCGCGGTCGCCACGTTGCTGCTGGGGCTGCTCGACACCGTGGAGCAGAACGTCGACGGGGTCCTGCGCGACATCGACACCGAGTTCCTGCACGACCTGCGGGTGGCGTCCCGGCGCACCCGGTCGGCGATCAAGCTGCTCGGCGACGTGCTGCCGGACGGCCTGGCCGCGCCGTACGCGGCCGAGTTCAAGTGGCTCGGCGACCTGACCACGCCGACCCGGGACCTCGACGTCCACCTGCTCGGCTTCGGCGCGATGGCCGCGCAGCTGGTGGCCGCGTCGCCGGCCGACCTCGAGCCGTTCCGCGCCTTCCTGGCCCGGCGCCGCACGCGGGAGTTCCGCCGGCTGGCGGCCGGGCTGCGCTCGCCCCGGTTCCGGGCCCTCGCCGACCACTGGCGCAAGGCGCTGCTCGAGGTCCGCGACGCGGGCCGCCCCCGCAAGAGCCCCACCGCCGACGAGCTCGCCGTGTCCCGGACCGGCCGCATGTTCCGCCGGGTCATCGCGCAGGGCGGCGCGATCACCGCGGACTCGGCCCCGGAGTCCCTGCACAACCTGCGCAAGCGCTGCAAGGAACTGCGCTACGTGCTGGAGTTCTTCGCCCCGCTGCACGACCCGGTGGCGTACCGGAAGGTCGATCGGCGACCTGAAGCAGCTGCAGGACTGCCTGGGCGAGTTCCAGGACGACGAGGTGCAGCGCCACGAGATCGGGGCCCTGGCCGACGCGATGCTGGCCGAGCGCGCCGCCCCGGCCGCTACGCTGCTGGCCATGGGTGAAATCGCCGCAAATCTCGCACACAGCCAGGCCGAAGCCCGCGCGGACTTCGCCCAGCGGTTCACCAGGTTCGCCGGCCCGGGGGAACAGCAGCGCGTCCGCGACCTGCTCGACAGGCCTCTGCTATCTGGGCCCCGTGGCGGGGCGGGCCAGTGAAGATCTTCGCCACCTACAACATCAAGGGCGGCGTCGGCAAGACCACCGCCGCGGTCAACCTGGCCTACCTGTCCGCCGCCGACGGCTACCGCACCCTGCTGTGGGACCTGGACCCGCAGGGCGCGGCCAGCTTCCTGTTCCGGATCAAGCCCCGGGTCAAGGGCGGCGGGAAGGCGCTCATCCGCGGGACCAAGGCCCTGGACGACGCGATCAAGGGCACCGACTTCGAGCACCTGGACCTGCTCCCGGCCGACTTCACCTACCGCAACATGGACCTGCATCCTGGGCGATAAGGACAAGAAGCCGACCCGCCAGATCGCCCAGCTGCTCCGCCCGCTGGCCGGCGAGTACGACCACGTGTTCCTGGACTGCCCGCCCAGCATCTCCCTGGTCTCGGAGAACGTGATGCACGCCGCCGACGTCCTGCTGGTCCCGCTGATCCCGACCACGCTGTCGGTCCGCACCCTGGACCAGCTCACCGAGTTCGTGGCCGGCTTCGACGGCCGCCAGCCCGAGATCCTCGCCTTCTTCTCGATGGTTGACCGCCGTAAGCGACTGCACCAGGAGATCACGGAAAAACTTTTGGCCGAACGGCCCGGCGTGGCAGCGACCCCCATCCCGGCTCTGTCTCTCATCGAGCGGATGTCCGTGGAGCGCGCCCCGGTCGCCGTGTTCGCCCCCCGCAGCCAGGCCGCCCTCGCCTTCCGCGCCCTGTGGGCCGAGATCAGTGACGATGAGAAGACCGCCGCCGAGCCGGAGCCCTCGCTCTCCCGCTGATTCGCTGCGATAATCGAGACGGTCTGGGGGGAGGGGTGTTGAGCGAGGATTTCCCGGCGCAGCTGACCGAGTTTCGGGCGGGCTCGGTGCTGTCCGGGTACCGCCTGGAGCAGCAGGTCGGGCGGGGCGGGTTCGCGGTCGTGTTCCGGGCCCTCGACGAGCGGCTGGGCCGCCCGGTCGCGCTGAAGATCCTCTCCCCGGCCCTGGCCTCGTCGAGCCCGGAGTTCCGGCGGCGGTTCATCGCCGAGTCGCGCGCGGCGGCGACGGTGGATGATCCGCACATCATCCCGGTGTACGAGGCCGGCGAGGCCGACGGGGTGCTGTTCATCGCGATGCGGTACGTAGCAGGCGGTGACCTGCGGCAGGTGCTGGAGCGGGAGGGCGCGCTGGCGCCGGACCGCGCCGCGGACTTCGTCTCCCCGGTGGCCTCGGCGCTGGATGCCGCGCACGGCGCGGGGCTGGTGCACCGCGACGTCAAGCCCGGGAACATCCTGGTCGACGCCAGAGCGGGCCGGCCCGATCACGTGTACCTGTCGGACTTCGGGATCGTCAAGGGCGCGGCGCTGGGCAGCCTGACCGGGGTGGGCAGCAGCAATCTCGGCACGCCGGACTACATGGCGCCGGAGCAGATCAGCGGCCAGCCGGTGGACGGCCGCACCGATCAGTACTCGCTGGCCTGCGTGACGGTTCAGCTGCTGACCGGAACGGTGCCGTTCGAGCGGGACTCGCTCCCCGCGCTCATCTACGCGCACCTGTCCGTGCCGCCCCCGTCCCTGGTGTCCCTCCGGCCGGACCTGCCCGCCGCCGTCGATCAGGTCGTGGCCAAGGCGATGGCCAAGACCGCGGAGAAACGGTACGACTCGTGCGGGGACTTCGCCGACGCGCTGCGCGATGCGCTCGGCCTGACCCCCTACCATCGCCGCAGCTCCGCCGCCGCGCCCTCCCGCTCGCTGCCGCCGGACCCAGCCCCGGCCGGAAAGCTCGATTCCCTCCGCGTCAGCACCCCGCCCGGCACCATCGAGCCACTCCCGCCCGGCACCGTCGAGACGCCCGCGGCCGCCGTCCCTGCCCCGCCCGGCACCGTCGAGACGCCCGCGGCCGCCGTCCCTGCCCCGCCCGGCACCGTGGAGACGCCCGCGGCCGCCGTCCCTGCCCCGCCCGGCACCGTCGAGACGCCCGCGGCCGCCGTCCCCGACCGCACCTCCGTTGACCAGCCGCCCCCTGCGACCCCCGCGTCCGACCTCCGCACGCCGACCGCGGCCGCGATGGTCATTCCCGACCAGGGCGACGAGACGCCATCGCCCCCGCCCACGGCGGTGTCCAGCCTGCCCGGTCGTATCCGAGGTCCCGTTGCCGACGGTGGTCGAATCTCCGCCGGCCGCGATCGGGCCGTCCGATCCGGTCCCTGACGAGCCGCCCGACGGCGCCGAACCGGCCGACGGACGCGACCAGCCGACGCCAGCGGCCAAGACCGACGTCCGCCAAGGTCGGCGCCGAGACCGACGTCCGCCCCCAAGGCCGGCGCCGAGACCGACGTCCGCCCCAAGGCCGGCGCGGAGACCGACGCCCGCCCCAAGGCCGGCGCCGAGACCGACGTCCGCCCCAGGGCCGCTGCGGAGACCGACGTCCGTCCCGCAGCCGTCCCCGCCGACGCCGATGGGGTCCGCGATCTGGAAAAGACGGGCGGGCTCGCCGAGCCGGCCGCCGAACCAGGCCGGCTGACCGATCACGGTCCAGCCGAGGACGTCGCACCATCCCCGGAGCGCCCACCCGACCGCCGCAGCCCGGTCATCGTCTGGGTCAAGCGCCATCGTCTCCCGGTGCTCGCCCTGGCCTGCGCGATCCTGGCCGCGGCCATAACTATTCCCTTCATATCGTCGGGTCCGTCGGCCTCCTCCGGCCGGTCGGCGACCGCTGGTCCGCCGGCCGCCAGCGCCGGATTTGTCAGTCTCGGCAACTTGTCGGAGAGTCCGTCCCCGGTGGACGTGTACCTGTATTCGTCCGGTGACTCCAGCCCTCAGTTCGTCCAGCACGGCGTGGCCTACGGGACGATACTGCCGTACCGGGCCGTGAACGCTGGTGAGTACAGCGTCAAGATGCGCGCCGCCGGGTCGTCGGCGTCGAGTAATCCCGTGTGGTCGGTCAGCCTGACGGTCAAGGCTGGCGGCACGTACACGGTGGTGCCTTTGCGGGCCAGCGCCCAGCAAGGGCAGCTCAAGGTCATCGACAACAACCTGACCACGCCGAAGGGCAAGTCCTTCGTGCGGGTGATCCAGGCCGCCGTCAACCAGCAGCAGGTGACGTTCCACTGCAGTTGCGCTCCGGGTGACCCGGGCGACATCACGACCGACGCGGCACCCGGCACCGTCAGTCCCCAGGCGACCATTCCGCCCGGGACCTGGACCATGAGCGCGACCGGCCCCAGCGCGAAGACCAGCTTGCCGGTCACGCTGACCGCGGGCACCGTCCACACCGAGATCGTCATCGACGCGCCGGGCGGCGGCATTCAGATCATCAACCTGGTCGATGCCGCCGGGGCTCGCCAGGCACCCACCGGTGGCGCCTCCGCCGGATCGGCCGGTACCTCCGTGAGCTACCGGCGCGTCCCCGTCGATCTCCCGGCTGCCTGGCGCTTCGTCCCCATAGCATCACTGGCCTTCAGCCCGTCCGGCACCACGCTGGCCATAGCCTCTGAACAAGATCTGCCTGTGGGATATCGCCGCCGCCCGCTGCACACGCAGTTTCGGGAGCGCGAACATAACTGCGATCGCGTTCAGCCCTGACGGCAAGACCCTGGCCGCCACCGATAACAGCGGCCACGTGTATCTGTGGAATGTCGCCACCGGTAGCCAGACTGCCACCTTCACCGACTCCGGCAGTGACGGCGCGTATTCGGTCGCGTTCAGCCCGGACGGCAAGATCGTGGCCGCCGGCGATGGCAACGGCCGCACGTACCTGTGGAATGTCGCCACCGGCAAGCCGATCGTCACCCCCGCCGACCCTGGCAGCAAGGGGGTGAACTCGGTCGCGTTCAGCCCGGACGGCAAGATCGTGGCCGCCGGCGATGGCAACGGCCGCACGTACCTGTGGAATGTCGCCACCGGCAAGCCGGTCGTCACCCTCGCCAACTCTGGCAGCAAGGGGGTGAACTCGGTCGCGTTCAGCCCGGATGGCAAGATCGTGGCCGCCGGCGATGGCAACGGCCGCACGTACCTGTGGAATGTCGCCACCGGCAAGCCGATCACCAGCCTCGCCGACCCTGGTGGCAGCGGCGTAATCTCGGTCGCGTTCAGCCCGGACGACACGACCATGGCGGCCGGCGACAACAATGGCCGTACCTACCTCTGGAATGTCGTCACCGGCAAGGTGATGACAACCCTCGGCGAGCTTAGCAATGTGGAAATAAACTCGGTGGTATTCAGCGCCGATGGCAAGGAACTGGCGACTGGCGATCAGAACGGCAGCGTCTTCCTCTGGTATGCGAACTTATCCGCATAGCCGGCGGGCATAACTGCCCCTTCGGCCGGGGCGGGTACCGCGTACCCGCCGAGCTCGCCTGACGGGCAGATTCTGGCCTCCATCCGCCCAGGGCCGGTGATCTGCCTCGTAAGCCGAGGAAAGGCCTCTGATCCGGTCCGCGCACGCGCAGTCCGGATGCGTGCACAGCCGGTCGGCGGCCTGCCCGGAAATCCCGATATGAGTGCTTGCGGATAACGTCGCCATCCGGCTCAGGTTGACCTGTTGCTATAGCGCAATTCGACCTCTACTGTGAGCACAGCGCCTCATTCGTTCCCTGGTGACCTCGCCCCAACGAGATCGAGAACGACTCGTCTGGTCACCCGGGCGATGTTGGCGTGCCGGGCCTCCTGGAGTGGGGAGGCGGAAAGAGATTTCCGCACTGTGGGAGGGATCCAACGTGAAGTATCGTGTCATGCCCTGGCGGCCGGCGGTGTTGCTCGCCTTCTCGGCCCTGCTGGTCGGCATTCCGGCCAGCGCCTCGGCGGCCCCCGCGGCCGCGAATACCGGGTTCGTCAGCCTCGGTAACCTGTCTGAGTCTCCGTCCCCGGTGGACATATACCTGTATTCGTCGGGCAATTCCAGCCCTCAGTTCGTGCAGCACGATGTCGCCTACGGGACGATACTTCCCTATCAGGCCGTTAGCGCCGGCGGCTACAGCGTCAAGATGCGCGCCGCCGGGTCGTCGGCGTCGAGCAATCCCGTCTGGTCGGTCAGCCTGACGGTCAAGGCCGGCGGCGCGTACACGGTGGTGCCATTGCGGACCAGCGCCCAGCAAGGGCAGCTCAAGGTCATCGACAACAACCTGACCACCCCGAAGGGCAAGTCCCTCGTGCGAGTGATCCAGGCTGCGGTCAACCAGCAGCAGGTGACGTTCCACTGCAGTTGCGCTCCGGGGACCCCGGGCAACATCACGACCGACGCGGCGCCCGGCACCGTCAGTCCCCAGGCGACCATTCCGCCCGGGACCTGGACCATGAGCGCGACCGGCTCCAGCGCGAAGACCAGCATGCCGATCACGCTGACCGCGGGCACCGTCCACACCGAGATCGTCATCGCCGCGCCCGGCGGCGGCATTCAGATCGTCAACCTGACCGATGCCGCCGGGGCCGGCCAGGCACCCACCGGTGGCGTTTCCACCGGATTCGGCGGGACCGCGCCGCACGGCGCGGGCTCGCCCCTGCCGTGGCTGGTGCTGATCGGCGGCGGCGCGTTGCTCGGCCTGGCCGGCGGCTGGCGGCTGCGCCGCAGCGGACACCGCAGGCTCAACCCGAGCTGACGGTGCCCATCCCCGCGGGCCGGCCGCGTTCCTCGTCGCGGCCGGCCCGCGGGTCTGCCTAGCAACTCCGGACCCTAGCGTCGGCTGCCCGTCGGCTGCCCGCCGCCGGCCCGGCCGTAACCGGCTCAGCCGGCTCAGCCGTCCCGGCCCTGCCAGGTCGTGACGCACGCCTCGTTGCCCTCGGCGTCGGCCAGCACCCAGAACGCGGGCGCTCGCGTGTCGTTGATCAGGGTCCCGCCCGCCGCCAGGGCAGCCCCGATCCGGGACGCCGCCTCGTCGTGCGGTACCGACACGTCGAAGTGAATCCGGTTGCGCTGCGGGCGCGGCGCGTCCATCCGCTGGAACCAGACCGCCGGCCCCTGGCCCAGCGGGTCGACCAGCCCATCCCACGGCCCGAACCGCCCCGGTTCGTCCACGTACCCCAGCACCGCCCGCCAGAACGGCCGGATCGCCGCCGCGTCCAGCGCATCGATCCCGATCTCGATCACCTGCACCGCCCGCTCGCCCCCGCCGCCCGAGCCGTCAATGTCAGCGTCCGGCCCAACCCCGCCGTGCGGGCCATCCCCGCCGTGCGGGCCATCCCCGCCGTCCGCACCCACCTCGCCGTTCCCGCCCGCCTCGTCGCCCAGGCCCACCCCGCTGACCGTCTCCAGCCTCGTCTCGTCGACCACGGTCGAGATATTGCGGGCCAGCTCGACGTCCCGCTCGGTCACCCAGGCCACCGTCGCGGTCTGCAGCGACAGCAGTACCCGGTCCGCGCGCACGTCCAGCCGTAGATGCCCCTCGGCGCCAGCCACCGCCGCCGCCCGGGCGGCGACGTCGGCGGCCAGCACGAGGGATCCGGTCCGGACCTCGGTTCTCAGCTCGCCCAGGACGAGCCGCCAGCCCAGTCTGGTGACCGCGTCCGAGGCCTCGGACCTGCTCAGCTTCTGATAAGGATCCTCCATACCGCCATGGTGCCAGCAATCACCGGCTACCCGCGGTAAAAGAGACGCCGCGCAGACCTAGCCGAAGCGGCCGCCCGGACCGTCCGGAAGCTCTCGCCCGCGGCGGGGGAGGTGGCGCCCAGCGGGTCGGTGATCGTCACCAGCTTGTTCGGGTCGGCCCCTTGCCTCCGCTTGCCGCTCACTCGCGTCAGCCGCTGTGGCGCTGCAGGAAATCCAGCGTCTGGGTGTTGAACCCCTCCACGTTCTCGTAGATGGCGGCGTGCGCGCAGTCCTCGAACACGATGAGCTCGGTGTTCGCGATCCGCTCGGTCAGCGGCACGGCGAAGCGGGTCGAGGTCACGATGTCGTGGCGCCCGTAGGTGATCAGGGTCGGGGCCTGGATTGAGTCGAGGACGGTCGTCGCGTCGTGCGTCAGCACGGCCTCGGACTGCCGCATGAACGCGTCCACCGGCGGCATCGGCCGGCTGCGGACGAAGTCGGCCAGGGCGTCGACGTACTCCGGCCGGGCGGCGTACAGCTCGGGGGTCAGGCAGAACGGCAGGATGCCCGCGATGACCATCTCGGTCACGCTGTCCAGCCCGTTGGCCATGATCCGCCAGCCCTCCACGATGACGCGCAGGAACGGGTCGGTCTTGTCCCAGGCGCTGTGCAACGACAGCGTGGTGACCAGCTCCGGGTGCTTGCCCGCCAGCCACATGCCGGCCGCCGCGCCCAGCGAGACCCCGAAGATGTGCGCCCGCCCGATCCCGGTGGCCTGCATGAACGCCGCGACGTCGTCGGCCAGCAGTTCCGTGGTGTACTCGCCCTCCGGCTTGCTGGACAGCCCCGCGCCGCGCGGGTCGATGCTGTAGCAGGTGAAGTGCTTGGCGTATTCACCCACCTGGAACGCGTAACAGGCCTGCTCGGCGGCCAGGTACGGGATGAGCACCATCGGCTCGCCCTCGCCCTGCACCTCGTAGTTGATGTCGATCCCGTTCGCCTGCACCACTGGCATCATTGCCCTCCCGAGTCCGGACCTTCCTCGATCCTAGAGGCGCCGCCGCCGACGCCGCGAGAGTACGGCATCTCATTCCAAGACGAGGAGGAATGCCGTGTCGGGGTCCGCTAGTTCAGGCTGGCCATGCCCCGCAGGTCGACGCAGGTCACCCCGCGGACCTCGACGAACACCATGAGCACGTTGTCACACACGCGGCAGCGGACCACGGTACCCAGCTCCGCCCGGTACACAGCCAGCTCCGCGACGAGGCCGACCGTCCCGCACCGGCCGCAGGTACTCACCGCCGTGGTCATCTCTGTCCCGAACAACTCCATCAGCAGCCCGCCGATCGCGTTGCCGTCCAGCACGCGATCTTCCAGTGGCCTCAGCACTGACGTCCTCCGATCACGGGGTTCCGGTCGCGCCGAACCGCTCGGTCTTGACCCGCTGCGGCGGATAGCCGAGCGCGACCAGGTCCGCGGCCACGGCCTCCACGAAGTTGGTCGGGCCGCACACGTAGGCCAGCGGCGCCTGCGCCACAGGCCAGGCCACCTCGGTCATCATCTGCTGATCGACCCGCCGGGCGTACCCGGTCCAGCCCGGCGGCTGCTGCCGGGTCAGTGTATAGATCACCTGCACGCCGTCCGGCTCCGCGCTGAGCTCCGAACGGTAGATCACGTCCGCCAGGCTGCGCGCGGAGTACAGCAAGCGCATCGGTGCCGAGCTCCCGGTCCGCGCCCGGTGCCGGAGCATGGCCCGCAGCGGCACCACCCCCGATCCGCCCGCCGCCAGCAGCACCGGCGTCGCGCCGTCGATCGAGGGATCCCAGATGAAGTAGCCCCCGACCGGGCCGCGCAGCTCGATCTCGTCGCCCGGCCCCAGGTCCTGCGTCAGATACGGCGAGACCTCGCCGTCCTCCAGCCGTTCCACCGTAATGGCCAGCGGTTCGCCGGGTGCGGAGGCGATCGAGTATTCGCGTTCGGCCTGGTATCCGTCGTCGGCGGTGAGCCTGAGGTCCAGGTGCTGACCGGCCTGGTGACCGGCCCAGCCAGGTACGTCGAGGGTGATAGTGCGCACCGTGGGCGTCTCGTTGGTGAGTTTACTGACCTTGGCGGTCTCCCAGGTCAGTCGCCCGCGTACCGCTGTTCCCGCCATGGGTCTCCGTACATGTTGTAGCCGTACGTCTCCCAGAAGCCCGGCACGTCGGTCTCCCGCAGCCGCAGCCCTCGCACCCACTTGGCGCTCTTCCAGAAGTACAGGTGCGGGATCAGCAGCCGGGCGGGGCCGCCGTGCTCCGGCCGGCAGCGGGCCGCCCTCGTAGCTGTAGGCCACCCAGGCCTTCCCGCCCATCACGTCGGCCACCGGCACGTTCGTGGTGTACCCACCGTCGCTGAACGCCAGCACGTAGGGCACGTCATACGAAACCGCGCCGAGCAGCACGTCCAGCGACACGCCCGTCCAGGTCGTGTCGAGTTTGGACCACCGGGTCACACAGTGGATGTCGACCGTGACGGTCTCGCTCGGCAGCGCCTGGAATTCCTGCCAGGTCCAGCTCACGGGCGACTTGCCGCCCTCGATTTTGAAGGTCCAGTCCGCCAGCGGCGTGTGCGGCGTGGGCCCGGCCGACAGGACCGGGAAGTCATGCGTCACGTACTGGCCGGGTGGAACCCGGCCCGCAGGTTCCGCCTCCTGGTGGCGGCGGTGGAAGCCGCGCGAGATGGGACTCATATGGGGCACACTACGCCCGGCAGCCTAGGTCGTGGTCGGCAGGTCGATGTCCGGCCCTGCGATTACGGCCCGCGCGGACGCGCTTCAGCTGAGGAAGAACTGCTGGCAGATCAGGAAGATGTTCATCCCGACGATCATGACGGCGCAGCTCGAGGCGAGGATGGTGGTCACGCGCCGGTTGACCTGGGCGCCCATCACGTCGCGGCGGCAGGTGAGCAGCACCAGCGGCACCAGGGCGAACGGGATGCCGAAGGACAGCACGACCTGGCTGAGCACCAGCGCCTCCGTGGGGTTCATCCCGACCGCGATGATGATCAGCGCGGGGATCATCGTGAGCCCGCGGCGGACCATGAGCGGGATGCGGAGGTTGACGAAGCCGGCCATCACGACCTGGCCGGCGTAGGTGCCGACGCTGGAGGAGGAGGCGCCGGAGGCCAGCAGCGCGACCGCGAACGCGAGTGCCGCCGTACCGCCGGCCAGGTGCCCCAGCTCATGGTGGGCTTGCTGCAGGGTGCTCAGGCCCGAAAGGGCGGGGGTGTGAAAGAGCTTGGCGGCGACGGCGAGCATCGCCATATTGACCAGGCCCGCGAGCCCTAGGGCGATGATCACGTCCGTGCGCTCGAAGCGCAGCACGCGGCTGCGCTCGCGGTCGTCCCGGCACGGCACCCGGTCCTGGGTCAGCGCGGAGTGCAGGTAGATCACGTGCGGCATCACGGTGGCCCCGATGATCCCGACCGCGAGGTAAAGCGAGCTGGTGCCGTCCAGGCCCGGGATCAGCCCGGCCAGCGAGCCGTGGGCGGAGGGGCCGATGCGCAGCGTCTCATAGAGAAAACCGAGGAAGATGATCCCCAGCAGCCCGCTGATCACCAGCTCGAAAGCGGCGGAAGCCGAACCTTTGCAGCCCGAGGATCCCGAACGCGATCGCGCCCGTCATCAGGGCGGCGGGAAACAGCGGCACTCCGAAGAGCAGGTTCAGGCCGATCGCAGCGCCGAGGAACTCGGCGATGTCGGTGGACATCGCCACGATCTCGGCCTGCACCCACATGCCCCAGGTCAGCACGCGGGGGTAATGCGTGCGGAAGTTCTCGGCGAGGTTGCGGCCGGTCGCGATCCCCAGCTTGGCCGACAGGTACTGGATCAGCATCGCGATGACGTTCGCGGCCAGCACCACCCACAGCAGCAGGTAGCCGAACTGCGCGCCGCCGGCGAAGTTGGTGGCGAAGTTGCCCGGGTCGACGTAGGCGATCGAGGCGACGAACGCCGGGCCGAGCATCGCCAGCGTTGCGCGCACACGGCCCTTGCTCAGCAGCTGCTCCAGCGCGCTGGGGATCTGGGCCCCTGGCTCGGGCAGCCCGATGGCTCCGGTCGCGGTCACGGCTCGACCACTCCGTGCACGAGATGGGTCAGCGGCGTTCCCATGGCGCGCCGCTGGCCGTCGACCTCGACCCACAGCGGCCCGCCGAACGGCTCCCGTTCCACCACCCGCAGCACTACCCCGGGCCGGATCCCCAGCTCGGCGAGGTACTGCAGGGCAGCGCTGTCCTCGTCGCTGACCCGGTCCACCCGGAAGCACGCACCCGCGGTAACGTCGGCGAGCGCCGGCGGCCAGTCCTCGACGTGATCGCCCGAGGGCGGCGGGATCGGGTCGCCGTGCGGATCCCGCCGCGGATGCCCCAGCGCCGCGTCGATCCGGTCGATCAGCAGGTCGCTGACCACTTGCTGCAGCGCCTCCGCCTCGTCGTGCACCTCGTCCCAGCTCATGCCGACGGCCCGCACCAGGAAGGTCTCGATGAGCCGGTGCCGCCGGATCACCTCCCGGGCATGACGCTGGCCATGCTCGTTCAACGCGATGCCGCCGCTGCCCGATGCGGCCAGCAAGCCCGCCGTGCCGAGCCGGCGCAGCATCGCCGACACCGACGGGGCGGCGACGCCCAGCCGGGCCGCCACGTCGGAGGTCGAGACCGGCGGAGCCTTGAAGCTCAGCAGGTATATGGCCCGCAGGTATTTCCCCATCGCCTCCGAACGGGCCGCATCACAGCACGAGGGCCCGCGCGTGGCCACCGCCGACATCATGCGCCGACCCTAGCACTCCCTGAGATGCATCTAATCTCACAATTAGACACATCTAATTACCCAGGTGGGCGGCGTTCCGTGTCAGCCAACGGACGGACCGAGCCCCAATGATTGCG
>CAWKIB010000058.1:0-81528 GCA_963849595.1 uncultured Actinomycetes bacterium | reverse complement strand
GGGCCACGTGCGGATGCCGGCGGCTGGCGGGGACGGTCCTGACGTCGATGAGCACCGAGACCCCAGCGTCCTTCAGCAGCCTGACCATCTGCTCGGGCGAGGCGGTTCCGTGCCCGAACGTCAGCAGCATCGACTGGCCTCCGGAGTTTCTGTTTGCCTCCGCTTTATCCTCCTTCGCCCGGTCTACTCGCCCGGCGCCAGGCCCGCGCCGGGCCCGCCCGCCGCGCCCGCCGCGCCCGCCGCGGGCAGGTGCGCGGCTAGGTCGCGGGCCGCACGTGGATCGAGCGGCGCGTGACCGACCAGCAGGCGGTACCACAGCACGCCGTAGAATACGTCGGCCAGCAGGTCGAGGTTGGCGTTCGCGCACAGATCCCGCTGACCTGGCCTCGCTCGAGCAGTGCCCGCAGCGCGGCGCGGTGCTGGGCGGTGAATTCGGCGAAGCTGTCGACCAGGAACTTCATCCGGCTGGCGCCGGCGGCTGTTCGTCCGCGGGTACCCCGTCGCCGGGTACCCCGTCGCCGGGTACCTCGTCGCCGGGTACCTCGTCGCGTTCATGGCTTCGGACCAGGGCGGTGACCTCGCGTGTGATGCCGATCGACGGGCCTCCGATCAACTCCCAGGCCCGTGCGATCCCGATGAAGAAACAACAGACGACCAGGATGGCGATCGTGTTCACATCCCCGGAGTTGGCCGGATCGGCGATCACGGCGAGTCCCTCGGCCATCTGGAGGACGAACACGACGATCAGCCCGAGCAGGAACAGGGCGTCGCGGACCTTGGCCCTCCGCAGCTGGCGCAGGCGGACCAGTGACAGCAGCGACGCCGCTACGAACAACAGCCCAGTGGCGGCGACGACCACCGACGTGATCCCGATTTTCTCTCCCGGGATGAGCGCGAACAGCGATACCGCGATCGCGTTGGTGAAGGCGGTCAGGGCCGCCACGGCCCGGACGCGGTGGACCTGAGCCCCGGCTTCGTCGCGCTTCAGCCGTTCCGCGGCGACCGAGATGGCCACGAACAGCAGCCCGATCAGCGCCCCGGCGACACCGGCGCTGGCGGCGAAGAAGTCACGGATGTCCTCAGGGACCATCTGGTGATTCTCCCAGCTCCGATTCGCGCCTGCCGGGCCGACCGGGTTAAGCTGCTTCCGTGCACCGGCTGTTCCCCATCACCCCGCCGCCCCGCTCCTAGCGGGGCGATAGCCCGGTTGCGCCCGGCCGCGTGATCTTAAACGCGCGCTTTCCCCTGACGACGCAGCGCTGACGCGCTGCCGCGTGGGTTAAGGCCGTCTGCGTGCCGCCCGGATGAGCTAGTGTGCTGCGCCCCGCTTCCGCGACCCGTCCCTTCTCGTCGCAGGAGCGATTTCTCATGCGTCCATCCATGACGGCGTGCCGGCCCGATACCGGCCTGCTCTACCTCATCACGTCCGGGTTGCTGTGGGGCACGGGCGGCCTGACCGGCAGCCTGCTGAGCCGGGTAGCCGGCCTGTCCGCGATGTCGGTGGCCGCCTGCCGGCTGACCGCGGGCGGCGTGCTGATCGTGATCTTCCTCACCGTGACCGGCCGGCGCTGGCCGGTCGGCCGGGCCGCGTGGACCCGCATCGCCGTGATCGGCGCGCTGGCCGCGTTGTATCAGAGCTGCTACTTCACCGCGGTGGCACTGACCTCGGTGGCCCTGGCCACCCTGGTCACCATCGGCACCGCGCCCGTCATCGTGCTCGGCGTGTACCGGGTCACCGGGCGTCCAGTCGGCCGGCTCGCGCCCGTCGCGGCCTGCCTGGCGCTGGCCGGCCTCGGCCTGCTGGTCGGCCCGCCGTCGGGCTTCTGCCAGACCGCGGTCCTGGCCAGCACGGGGATGGCGGTACTCGCGGCGGCCGGCTTCGCCGCGGTGACCCTGATCGGCGCCCGGCCCGTGCCCGGCCTGGATGACCTCGCCGTGACCGGATTCGGCTTCACCCTGGGCGGGCTGATCTTGCTGCCGCTAGCCGCCGCGACCGGCGGGCTGAACTTCCGGCCCGGGCTTGAGGCGGCTGGGCTGCTCCTCGCGCTCGGCACCGGCCCGACCGCGGTGGCGTACACGCTCTACTTCCGCGGCCTGCGCCGGGTAGCGGCCAGCAGCGCCGCCCTGCTGAGCCTGCTCGAGCCGCTGACCGGCGCCATCCTGGCCGCGTTCGTCCTCGGCCAGCGGTTGAGCGCGACCGGGATCGCCGGCGCGGCCACCCTGCTGGCCGCGGTAGTCATCACCGTCCGCGGATCCGGGGAGGCCACGCCCCGCGTTCCGGACCGGCCCGAGCCGGACCAGCCTGAGCCGAATCAGCTGGCCTGTCGGTAACGGTCCAGGATCTCGGCGTGCAGCGCGGGCGCGGGCGCATCGGCCGCCGCCAGGAGGGACGGGACCATCCCGCGCCGGACGGCGGTCAGCGCGAGCGCGATGTGCTGGACGCCGATGTTCGGATCCTGCAGCGCGCGCGTCTCCCGGAGGGTCAGTTCCAGGATGTGCTTGGCTACCGGGGTGAACGGGATGTGGCCGTCCTGCGGACCGCCTCCGGCCCGGCAGCGGCCGGGAGCGGTCTCCGCGGACCTGGACGGGCGCGGCGGGTTGGCGATAACCGCCCGGTCGGTGCGGAACCGGCGCCGGCTCCGCCGCAGGCCAGGTGGCAGCGCCCGGCGCGGATCCAGCCTGAACCGGTGTCCTCTCGATGAGCCGCGCCTGCCCTTCAGCCTGCGCTGAACCATCAGGTCGGCCTCGGCCATGGCGTGCGGCCCGAACGTCGCTTCGACCCGGGCCCGGACCGCATCCAGGTCGATCCCGATCGAGGCCAGCGCCTCCCGGTCAAGGCCGCCGAATGGCACGTCCCAGCATCCGGCGCCGCGGCCCTGCCCCATCCAGCGCAGCATCTCCGCCTCGACGTACTCGGGGGTGATGCCGTGCGCGGCCAGGACCGCGCTGGCCGGGTGATCGGCCGACACCACGGAGAGCAGAATGTGCTCGCCGCCGATGAAGTTGTGCCCGAGCCGGCGAGCGTGATGCTGGGCCTGGACCACGATGGCGCGGGCGTCGGGCGTGAAGCGTTCGAACATCACGGCCTCCCCAGGCGCCGGCCGTACTTGCGGTGCACCGTCTGCTTGGTGACGCCGAGCCGCTCCGCGATCTCCTGCCAGGACCAGCCCCGCTCCCGTGCGTTCTGGACCTGGAGGATCTCGAGTCGTTCGGCGAGGGCGCGCAGCGCTGCCACGGCGCGCAGACCTGTGTCGGGATCGTGGCTCGCGGCGCCCTCGGCGATTTCCAGTACTGGTTCCATGGCCGTCAGCTTATGCTGACAGCCGGAGCTCGTCAACATAAGCTGACGAGCGGCTACTCCGAGGCCAGGGCGGCGAGCAACTCGCGCTCACGTCCGGCGCTCAGCCCCGCGCGTCGCGGCCGGTCCAGGCCCTGTTCGCGTTCCCAGGCCAGCACGTCGGCGAGCAGCTCGCGGCGCGGGCGGTGGCGCAGCCCCGCGGCTCGCGCGGCCGCGCCGCTGCGGGCCGAGAAGCCCTCCCAGCCCGGCTCGCATACCCACATCGGCAGCGACTCCGGACCCATCCACTGCTCGACGCCCTGTCCGACCAGCCATGCCGGATCGGCCTCGACCACCGGCCCGGTGTGCCCGCCTACCGTCCGGGCCTGCTCGAACCAGTCGCCGAACGGCATAACCGGGCCGACCGCGTCGTAGGTCCCGGTGGTCCGGGCCTGCGCGGCGTCCAGCAGCCAAGCGGCGAGATCGCGGGCGTCGATCACCTGGGTCGGCGCATCACGGGGAGCCGGGACGAGCATCGGACCCAGCGGGTCACGGGCGGCCCGCGCCACCCAGTACCCGGACCGTCCGCTGTGGTCGCCGGGTCCGCCGATCAGGCCCGCCCGCGCGATCAGCAGCCGGTCACCCGCCACCGACACCGAGCTCTGCTCGCAGGCCACCTTGGCCTCGCCGTATTGCTCGATGTCCGCCTCCTCCCGCTCGGTCGCGGGCAGCAGCGGCGTGGTCTCGTCGGCGCCGGAGATGGCGTTGGAGGCGTAGACGCTGCCCGACGAGACGTAGCTCCAGTGCGCCGCCCGGTCGCCCAGCGCGGCCAGGGCGCCGCGGACCAGCCCGGGCTGCCATGACACCTCGACCACCGCGTCCCAGTCCCGGTCGCGGACCCGGTCGTAGGCCCGGTCTTCGCGGCGGTCCGCCGCCACCAGGACCGAGCCGTCGGCTACCGGCCCGCTTTCGCCACGGGCCAGGCAGGTCACCGCGTGACCGCGCCCGACCGCCTGCTCGGCCACCTCGCGACCCAGCCACGCCGTCCCGCCCAGCACCAGAACGTCCATGCGCTCTAGTCCAGCACGCCTCGCCTAGTGCCCGGCGACGGGTTCACCAGGGGCGTAGCGCGGCGAAACCGCCCCGTTTCTGGATGAAACCGGGTTTCACTACGCTAGGGCGCAGTGAATTCGGGAATTCATCCCAAGCGCGAACCAGGAGGAGTCCTCCCGTTTGGGGAGGATCGCTGCGGCCCTGGACAAGGAGTCAGGAACACTTGAGAGGCCGTTCAGCGGACTTCCAGGCCCGCTCCCTAGATTTCGGGTGCAGGGATATAGCGGGGTGCGCTGACGCAGGAACGGAAGGCTTAGACCGTGTTGGATAAGGTGACCATCGCGTACCGGGGCGGGACATACGAGATAGGGCGCGGGCGCGACTATTTCGGGATCTGGACCGTGGAGGGTTCCCGGTCGCAGCCGCTGGAGTGGTGGCCGGAAACCCAGGAGGGGTGGTCGGCCGCATGGACCCGGTTCGCGGTGCTTGAAGCGCCCGACGCGATCACCTCGGTGGGCGGGACGGCGACCCGGCCCGGCGAGCGCGCGGACGCCGCCTGGGCCCCGGCGATCACTGCCGGCCGAGGCCGCGCCATCGTGGCGGCGCTGCTCCTCGGCGTGGGCGTGGCCCTGGGGATCGCCGGGCTGTTCCCGGATTACCTGGGCGGGACGAGCCTGGCCGCGCAGCCGGACAACCTGGTTGCTCACGTGATCTACCTGGCCGCCTGGACCGCGGGTGGCGTGCTTATCGCGCTCGGGGGCACCCGGGTGCGGGTCGGCGCGCTGTTGGCGACCGGGCTGAGCATCGTGACGTTCGGCCTGTTCCTCTCGGACGCGGGCACGCCGATCGCGGGCGGCGCACACCTGGCCGGCGCTGGTCTGGTGCTCAGCCTGCTGGGCTGGCTCGCCTGCGCCGCCGGATCCGCGCTGGCCTTCCTGATCCGGCCCGCCCGTAACGCCGGCCCGGTTCCGGCCGTCGGCCCGGTCCCCGCAGCGGGCCCGGTCCCCACGGGCGATCCGGCCGGGGCGCGCGGGCGCCTGTTCACCCTGGGATGGCCGCGCGGCGCGGCGCTGGGCCCGGCCGTGCTGCTGGTCCTGGCCGGACTCGGAACGGCCGCCGCCTTTGTTCCGTCCTGGGACAGCTTCACGCTGCGGACCGCGGCCGGGCAGACACAGACCTTCGCCGCGGGCAACGCGTTCGCCAATCCGGGAGCGGTGATTGCCGGGAGCGTGGTCGTCATGGTCGCGCTGGCCGCGGTCGTCATCGCGGCCGCCCTGTGGCGCCCCGTCCGGTACGGCGCGGTCCTGCTCGCCGGGGCCATCATCCCGATGGCGGCCCAGGCCATCTCGGCCCTAGTCCAGGTCGGCGAGGCGACCTCGCCCACCCAGTTCGGGTTCACGCCCGCACAGGCCTCGCAGCTCGGGCTGACGATCAGCACCGGCCTGACCCCGTCGTTCTGGATCTACTCCGTGCTCGTCGTGGTGCTTCTGGTCTCCTGCGCGTGGATGTTCTTCATCCCGATGACACCGCACGACGCGGCCGTGGCGGGCAGCGCCGGACTGCGGGCCGATGACGACGCTGACTCCCAGGTCCCAACGTGGCACGTCGCCCGGGCCGACGCCTACGACACGACCGGCGTCCCTGCTCCGGCGCAAGACGACGGCTGGGATATCGACGATGACGCTGAGAGCAGCGAATTCGGTAGCTATGAGGAATTCGCTAGCGACAACCCGGCCGACAGCACGGTGACGCCGGGCAGCAAGGTGGACGACGACGACCAGCCCGGCCGTCGCGAGTAGGCGTTGGCACGCCGCGCGTGTCATGCCGGCCACCTGGAGCGGCCTGAAGGCGGCCCGGCTGTTCGCCGACCGGCACCAGCACTGGTCCGGCGATGCCAAACAGGGGTGGAAGCGGCTCAACGACCCGGGCTGACCGGGCGGAGGGGTTGTGCCGGGCCCGGCATAAATGCTACAAAGAGATGTCGGATCCAGAAATTATTGTTGAATGACCGGGCCGGGCCGGGCCGGGCCTCGCGTCGAGCAGTCGGCGGACGGGTAGGGACTAACCGGGCAGGGATTGCCTGGACAGTCGTAGTCAGCCAGACCGCGGGAAAGGAAGCCGCCCATGTCTGACCAGCCCAGAGTCGAGTTCCGCACCACCCCGGAGCGCTACCGGCACTGGCGGCTCGCCACCGACGGCCCGGTCGCGACGCTGACCATGGACGTGGACGAACAGGGCGGAATCGTCTCGGGTTACGAGCTCAAGCTGAACTCCTACGACCTCGGGGTCGACATCGAGCTCTACGACGCGGTGCAGAGGCTACGGTTCGAGCATCCCGAAGTACGCACGGTCGTCATCACGAGCGGCAAGCCGAAGATCTTCTGCGCCGGCGCGAACATCCGCATGCTCGCCGCCTCGCCGCACGGCTGGAAGGTGAACTTCTGCAAGTTCACCAACGAGACCAGGAACGGCATCGAGGACGCCACCGCCCACTCCGGTCAGACCTATCTGGCCGCGGTCAACGGCACCGCCTCGGGCGGCGGGTACGAGCTGGCGCTGGCCTGCGAGCACATCATGCTGATCGATGACCGGTCCTCAGCGGTGTCGCTGCCCGAACTGCCGCTGCTCGGCGTGCTGCCGGGGACCGGCGGGCTGACCCGGGTCTCCGATAAGCGGCACGTCCGGCGGGACCTAGCCGACTACTTCTCGACCCGGGCCGAAGGCATCGGGGGCAAGAAAGCCGCCCAGTGGCGCCTGGTCGACGAGGCCGTGCCCCGGCCCCGGTGGGACGAGACCGTCGCCGAGCGGGCCGCCGAACTGGCCGCGCGCTCCGGCCGCCCGCAGGGCGCCGAGGGCGTCGCGCTGACCCCGCTGGCCAAGACCCGGGACGACGACGCGATCACCTACGACCACGTTGAGGCCCGGCTGAACCGCGACGCGGGCCAGGTCGAGATATCGGTTAAAGGCCCGCAAAACGACCCGCCCGCCAGCATCGCCGAAGCCCGGAGCGCGGACTTCTGGCCGCTGGCGGTGACCCGCGAGCTCGATGACCTAATCCTGGACCTGCGTACCAACGAGACCGAGCTCGGCACCTGGGTCTTCCGCACGCGGGGCGATCCGGCAAAGGTCCTTGCTTACGACGAACTGCTCCTGGCGCACACGGGCGACTGGTTCGCCAACGAGGTCCTGCACTACCTCAAGCGCACCCTGCGGCGGCTGGACGTGACCAGCCGGAGCCTGATCGCGGTGATCGAGCCGGGCAGCTGCTTCGCCGGGTCGCTGCTCGAGCTCGCGCTGGCCGCCGACCGGTCGTTCCAGCTGGCCGGGGTCTTCGAGGACGCTGACCCGACAGCCGGTTCAAACACGGCCGAGCCCGCGACCGTCACCCTGGGAGACGTCAACGTCGGGCCGCTGACGATGAGCAACGGGCTGACCCGCCTGCAGACCCGCTTCTGGGGAGACGAGGCTGGCTACGAGGCGGCTGCCAAGCGGAAAAAAGAGGGGCTGGAGGCGGAGGACGCGGCCGACCTGGGCCTGATCACCTTCGCGCCGGACGACATCGACTGGGACGACGAGATCAGGATCGCGACCGAGGAGCGGGCCAGCTTCAGCCCCGACGCGCTCACCGGGCTGGAGGCCAATTACCGGTTCGCCGGCCCCGAGACGATGGAAACCAAGATCTTCGGCCGGCTGTCCGCCTGGCAGAACTGGATATTCAACCGGCCCAACGCATCCGGCCCGGACGGTGCGCTGCGCCGCTTCGGCACCGGGCAGCGAGCCGTTTTCGACCGGAAGCGAGTCTGAACGTGACCACTACCGCCGACTACACCGAGAAGATCCCGAACAACGTCAACCTGCACGAGGACCGGCGGCTGCAGCGGGCGCTGGAGTCCTGGCAGCCGAACTTCCTGCACTGGTGGCAGACGATGGGCCCGACCCTGCCGACCCAGGACGTCTACCTGCGCACCGCGGTCAACGTCGGCCGGGACGGCTGGGCGCAGTTCGGCCACGTGGCCATGCCGGAATACCGCTGGGGCATCTTCCTGGCCGAGCGTGACCCGGGCCGGCGGGTGGGGTTCGGCGAGCACAAGGGCGAGCCGGTGTGGGACAAGGTGCCGGGGGAGTACCGGGCGG
Organism: uncultured Actinomycetes bacterium; assembly: GCA_963849595.1. Lineage (GTDB taxonomy): Bacteria > Actinomycetota > Actinomycetes > Streptosporangiales > Streptosporangiaceae > Palsa-504. The sequence goes on along the minus strand of CAWKIB010000058.1, from coordinate 73,064 downwards.
AGTTGCAGCGGCTGATCGTCATCCAGGGCGACACCGAACCGGCCTCCGTGGAACAGCAGCGCAACCTGGGCGCGACCGCGCCGAGCCTGTACGACCTGCGCAACCTGTTCCAGGTGAACGTGGAGGAAGGGCGGCACCTGTGGGCGATGGTCTACCTGCTGCAGGCTTACTTCGGCCGGGAGGGCCGCGAGGAGGCCGAGGAACTGCTGCACCGCAACTCCGGCAGCCTCGACTCGCCGCGCATCCTGGGCGCGTTCAACGAGGAGACCCCGGACTGGCTCAGCTTCTTCATGTTCACCTACTTCACCGACCGGGACGGTAAGTACCAGCTCGGCACGCTGAAGGAGTCGGCCTTCGACCCCCTGTCGCGCACCTGCGAGTTCATGCTCAAGGAGGAGGCGCACCACATGATGGTGGGCACCACCGGCGTCGACCGGGTCGTGCAGCGCACCGTCGAGGTGATGCGCGAGCATGACACCGACGATGTGGCCGGCCTGGGCGCGATCCCGCTACCGATGATCCAGAAGTACCTCAACTTCCACTACTCGGTGTCGCTCGACCTGTTCGGCGGCGATACCTCCACGAACGTGGCGAATTACTACACTGCCGGGCTCAAGGGCCGCTGGCTGGAAGAACGCCGCAAGGACGACCATCAGCTCGCCAGCGACTCGATCATGGTGGACGCGCTGCTGGAGGACGCCGGGAGTGGCGAGCCGAGCATCGGTCAGACCGAGGTCTCTGCGCTGGTCGGGCTCAACACCGACCTGCGCCGCGAGTACATCGCGGATTGCCAGGGCGGCGTCAAGCGGTGGAACCGCATCCTGGCCGACGGCGGCGTCAGGCAGCGGCTGAAGCTGCCGCATGGCGCGTTCAACCGCAAGGTCGGCGCGTTCGCCGGGATCGAGGCCACGCCCGACGGCGAGCAGCTCCCGGCCGAGGAATGGCAGCGCCGCCAGGGCCAATGGCTTCCCACCGACGTGGACAAGACCTACGTGCGATCGCTGATGCAGCCGGTACACGAGCGAGGCAAGATCGCGGCGTGGATCGCCCCGCCGCGCAACGGCATCAACGGGCAGCCGTTCGACTACGACTACGTCCACCTGTCCTGACCGCAAAAGGCCACGGTCCGTTCGGCGTAAAAATCTTTTGATACCGAACGGACCAGGGTCCTTGCGGCCGGTCATGACCCCTGCCCCCGGACATACCGCAGCTTGGACGTGGACGAGCAGGGCGGGATCGTCTCGGGTTACGAGCTCAAGCTGAACTCCTACGACCTCGGGGTCGACATCGAGCTCTACGACGCGGTGCAGAGGCTGCGGTTCGAGCATCCCGAGGTACGCACGGTCGTCATCACCAGCGGCAAGCCGAAGATCTTCTGCGCCGGCGCGAACATCCGCATGCTCGCGGCCTCGCCGCACGGCTGGAAGGTGAACTTCTGCAAGTTCACCAACGAGACCAGGAACGGCATCGAGGACGCCACCGCCCACTCCGGTCAGACCTACCTGGCCGCGGTCAACGGCACCGCCTCGGGCGGCGGGTACGAGCTGGCGCTGGCCTGCGAGCACATCATGCTGATCGACGACCGGTCCTCAGCGGTGTCGCTGCCCGAACTGCCGCTGCTCGGCGTGCTGCCGGGCACCGGCGGGCTGACCCGGGTGTCCGACAAGCGGCACGTCCGGCGGGACCTGGCCGACTACTTCTCGACCAGGGCGGAAGGCATCGGGGGCAAGAAAGCCGTCCAGTGGCGCCTGGTCGACGAGGCCGTGCCGCGGCCCCGCTGGGACGAGACCGTCGCCGAGCGGGCCGCCGAACTGGCCGCGCGCTCCGGCCGCCCGCAGGACGCCGAGGGGGTCGCGCTCACCGAAGTGAGCAAGACCCGCGGACGACGACGCGATCACCTACGACCACGTCGAGGCCCGGCTCGACCGTGATACCGGCAAAGTCGACATATCGGTAAAAGGCCCGCAAAATGACCCGCCTGCCAGTATCGCCGAAGCCCGGAGCGCGGACTTCTGGCCGCTGGCGGTGACCCGCGAGCTCGACGACCTGATCCTGGACCTGCGCACCAACGAGACCGAGCTCGGCACCTGGGTCTTCCGCACGCAGGGCGATCCGGCACAAGTCCTCGCGTACGACGATCTGCTCCTGACGCAGTACGGGAGGGCTGGTTCGCCAACGAGGTCCTGCACTACCTCAAGCGCACCCTGCGGCGGCTGGATGTGACCAGCCGGAGCCTGATCGCGGTGATCGAGCCGGGCAGCTGCTTCGCCGGGTCGCTGCTCGAGCTCGCGCTGGCCGCCGACCGGTCATTCCAGCTGGCCGGGGTCTTCGAGGACCAAAACCCAGACGCCGAGCCCGCGACCATCACCCTCGGCGACATGAACCTCGGCCCGCTGACCATGAGCAACGGGCTGACCCGCCTGCAGACCCGGTTCTGGGGCGACGAGGCTGGCTACGAGGCGGCGGCCAAGCGCAAGAACGAGGCCCTGGAAGCCGAGGACGCCGCCGACCTGGGCCTGATCACCTTCGCGCCGGACGACATCGACTGGGACGAGGAGATCAGGATCGCGACCGAGGAGCGGGCCAGCTTCAGCCCCGACGCGCTCACCGGGCTGGAGGCCAACTACCGGTTCGCCGGTCCCGAGACCATGGAAACCAAGATCTTCGGCCGGCTGTCCGCCTGGCAGAACTGGATATTCAACCGGCCCAACGCGGCCGGCCCGGACGGCGCACTGCGGCGGTTCGGCACCGGGCAGCGAGCCGTTTTCGACCGGAAGCGAGTCTGACCTAGTGAGCACTGCCGCCGACTACACCGAGAAGATCCCGAACAACGTCAACCTGCACGAGGACCGGCGCCTGCAACGGGCGCTGGAGTCCTGGCAGCCGAACTTCCTGCACTGGTGGCAGACCATGGGCCCGACCCTGCCGACCCAGGACGTTTACCTGCGCACCGCGATCAACGTCGGCCGGGACGGCTGGGCGCAGTTCGGCCACGTGGCCATGCCCGAGTACCGCTGGGGCATCTTCCTGGCCGAGCGGGACCCCGGCCGCAAAGTCGGGTTCGGCGAGCACAAAGGCGAGCCGGTCTGGGACAAGGTACCGGGGGAGTACCGGGCCGAACTGCAGCGGCTGATCGTCATCCAGGGCGACACCGAACCCGCCTCCGTGGAACAGCAGCGCAACCTGGGCGCCACCGCGCCGAGCCTGTACGACCTGCGCAACCTGTTTCAGGTGAACGTCGAGGAAGGGCGGCACCTGTGGGCCATGGTCTACCTGCTGCACGCGTACTTCGGCCGGGAGGGCCGCGAGGAGGCCGAGGAACTGCTGCACCGCAACTCCGGCAGCCTCGACTCGCCGCGCATCCTGGGCGCGTTCAACGAGGAGACCCCGGACTGGCTCAGCTTCTTCATGTTCACCTACTTCACCGACCGGGACGGTAAATACCAGCTCGGCACGCTCAAGGAAAGTCGGCCTTTGACCCGCTCAGCGCGCACCTGCGAGTTCATGCTCAAGGAAGAGGCGCACCACATGATGGTGGGCACCACCGGCGTCGACCGGATCGTGCAGCGCACCGTCGAGGTGATGCGCGAGCATGACACCGACGACGTGGCCGGCCTCGGCGCGATCCCGCTACCGATGATCCAGAAGTACATCAACTTCCACTACTCGGTGTCGCTCGACCTGTTCGGCGGCGATACCTCCACGAACGTGGCGAATTACTACACCGCCGGGCTCAAGGGCCGCTGGCTGGAAGACCGCCGCAAGGACGACCATCAAGCTCGCCAGCGACTCGATCATGGTGGACGCGCTGTTGGAGGACGCCGGGAGTGGCGAGCCGAGCATCGGTCAGACCGAGGTCTCCGCGCTGGTCGGGCTCAACACCGACCTGCGCCGCGAGTACATCGCGGATTGCCAGGGCGGCGTCAAGCGGTGGAACCGCATCCTGGCCGACGGCGGCGTCAGGCAGCGGCTGAAGCTGCCGCATGGCGCGTTCAACCGCAAGGTCGGCGCGTTCGCCGGGATCGAGGCCACGCCCGACGGCGAGCAGCTCCCGGCCGAGGAATGGCAGCGCCGCCAGGGCCAATGGCTTCCCACCGACGTGGACAAGACCTACGTGCGATCGCTGATGCAGCCGGTACACGAGCGAGGCAAGATCGCGGCGTGGATCGCCCCGCCGCGCAACGGCATCAACGGGCAGCCGTTCGACTACGACTACGTCCACCTGTCCTGACCGCAAAAGGCCACGGTCCGTTCGGCGTAAAAATCTTTTGATACCGAACGGACCAGGGTCCTTGCGGCCGGTCATGACCCCGGCCCCCGGACATACCGCAGCTGTTCGGAATGCGCCTCGCGCAGCCACTGCGCGCTGCCCGCGGTCAGCCGCGGATCACCGAACGGGAGCCCGAGACCCAGGGCATCCAGGTACGCGGCGTCAGCCGCGAGCCGCCGCTGGAACTCCTCGGCGTCCCCCACACGCCCGTGTCCCGGCACGACGTGGCGCACCCCGGCCACGGAGGCCAGCCGCTCCAGCCCCGTGCGGTAGTCGCCCAGCGGGTCGGCCGCGGTCAGGTCGAGCAGCGGTGTCTCCACATCCGAGCACATGTCCCCCGCCACCAGCACGCCGGTCCCGGGCAGGAACACCGCGCCGTGCCCCGGCGCGTGCCCGTCGTGCGCGATCACCCGCGCCTCCGGCCCGTTCCACGGGATGGTGGTGTCCATTTCCGGCAGCGGCGTGAGCCGCCCGAGCAGCAAGAAGTCGTGCCCGGGCGCGGACCGCTGCGTCTCGCGGGCCAGCTCCGCCCGCTCGGCCCGGGTGAACGCCGCCGCGGCCGGCGTGGCGTACCGAGGTGCGCGCCCCAGGTCCCGGGACCACAGCACGTGGTCCCAGTGCGGATGCGTCGACCAGCCCGCCGACGGCCGCAGGCCCAGCTCGCGCAGGTCCGCCGCCAGCCGGGCCAGCTCGGCCAGGGTCACCGCCGGATCGATGAGCAGGCAGCCGCCGTCCGAGCCCACCACGACCGTGGACGTGGTCTGGTCAAACGTGCTCGTCGCGACGAGCACTCCCGACGCGATCTCGGTCAGCCGCCGCACGTCACCAGCTTACGTTCGCAGCCGGACCGGCAGGGATTCCAGGCCGTGGATGAGGGAGCTGGGGCGCCAGCGTAGCTCGGACGGAGGGACGGCCAGCGTCATCGAGCCGAACCGCTGGAGCAGCGCGCCGAACGCGATCTCGGCCTCCAGCCGGGCCAGCGGCGCGCCCACGCAGTAGTGGATGCCGTGACCGAACGCCAGGTGGCCGGTGCTGTCCCGGCCGATGTCCAGCCCTTCGGGGTCGGCGTAGCGGGACGGGTCCCGGTTCGCCCCGCTCAGCGAGACCAGCACCACCTCGCCCGGCCCGATGTGCACGCCGCCGAGGTCCACCGGCTCGCTGGTGAACCGGAACGTCGCGTCGTTCACCGGGCTCACGTACCGCAGCAGCTCCTCCACCGCGCCGCCCAGCAACGCGGGGTCGGTCCGCAGCCGGGCCAGCTCACCGGGGTGGAGCAGCAGCGCGAGTACGCCACCGCCGATCAGGTTGACCGTGGTCTCGTGCCCGGCCACCAGGAGCAGCCAGGCCATCGACAGGAGCTCGTTCTCGCTCAGCCGGTCTGTATCGTCCCGCACCGAGATCAGGGCGGACAGCAGGTCGTCGGCGGGTTCGCGCCGCCGGGCCGCCAGCAGGTCCCGGAAGTAGCCGATCATCGCGGTGAGGTGGGCCTGGGCCACCTCGGGCGAGACCGTCTCCGAGACGATCGTGGCCGACCAGGCCCGGAACTGGTCGCGGTCGGCCACCGGCACGCCGAGCAGTTCACAGATCACCGTGACCGGCAGCGGGAACGCGAACGCGGTCAGCAGGTCGACCTCCTGCTGAGTCGACATATCGTCGAGCAGCGCCTCGGTGATCGCGGTGATCCGCGGCCGGAGCTGCTCGACCCGGCGCGCGGTGAACGCCTTGTTGACCAGCTTGCGCAGCCGCTCGTGATCCGGCGGGTCGCTGTTGAGCATGTGCATGTCGAGCGCGCCGAACACCGAATCCGGGTCCGGGCGCCAGTCCTTCGGCATCTTGAGCAGCCGCGGATCGGTGAGCGCGGCGCGGGCCTGCGCGTACCCGGTGATCAGCCACGCGGGCGTGCCGCCCGGCATGATCACCTGCGTGGCCGGGTGCTCCGCGCGCAGCCGCGCGTGCACCGAGTAGGGATCGGAGAAGTACTCGGCACCGAGGTGCTCGATCGTAGTGTTCGCCTGCGTCATGGCTTGCCCCTAGCTAGATCTGGCGAGATCCCCCAGCGCCCCATCTTAAGTAATAACTTATACGTTGTAAAGGAACTCGTGACCTCAGCTGGCCGCAGCCGGCACAGCCGGGAGGGCCACCAGTTCCACCGCCCGATCAGCACCGCGGCCGACGGCACCAGCAGCGTCCGGACCAGGAAGGTGTCCATCAGGATGCCCAGCGCCAGGCCGACGCCGACGTCCACGATCGTCCTGACGTTCTGCTGCCCGGCGCTGCCCGAGCCCACGACGGCCAGCACGCCGAACGTCCCGGCCAGCACCAGCCCGGCCGAGGTGACCGTGGTGCCGGTGACGTTGAGCGCCCGGCTGACCGCCTCGGGCAGCGGCAGCCGGTGCGCCTCCTCCCTGATCCGGGTCATGACCAGGATGTTGTAGTCCTCGCCGAGCGCCAGCAGGAACATGAACAGCAAGAACGGCAGGATGAAGGTCAGTCCCGGCTGGCCGGCGGCCTTGACGAACACCAGCACGGTCAGCCCGAGCGCTGAGAAGTAGGACAGCACCACCGAGGCGATCAGGTACAGCGGCGCGACCAGGCTGCGCATCACCAGCGCGAGCAGCACCGCGATGACCGCGATGGCGATCGGGATGACGGTGCGCAGGTCGCTGTCGGACAGCTGGGCCACGTCGTAGGTGAACGCGGCCTGCCCGGTGACGCCGGACGCCGAGGCCCCGGCCAGCCGCGCCGCGCGGGCCGCGTCGGCCCGGATGGCGGGCACCGCCTCCTCGGCCGCCGTGCTGGCCGGGCTCCCGGCCGCCAGCGAGGTCGCGAACGAGATCGTGTACCCGTCCGCGCTCACGTACGACCCGCTGGCCCGGTAGGCCTGGTACGCCGCGAGCTGCGCCCGCGGGACCTGCGCGCCGGCCGCGGCGGTCAGCGCGCGCGGCGGTCCGTAGCTGGCGTGCAGCGCGGCGTACTGCGCCGCGGTCAGCGCCGTCCCGTTGGCGTCAAAGGGTCCGGACACCGCGGTGAACTGCGGATCCGCCGCCAGCTGCCGCTCAGCGGCGGACACGTCGGCGGCGGCCGCCCACACCGGCTGGCGCAGCCGCAGCACGATGATGGTCGGGTTGGCCGCCGACTGCGGGAAGTGCTCGGTCAGCAGCGCGTTGCCCAGCGCGGAGTCGCTGCCCCCCGGCGCGGTCACCGCCCCGCCGAACCCGGACGCCAGGTAGCCGGCCGAGGCCACCGCGAGCGCGCCGAAGACGACCAGCCCGGCGACCAGGGTCGCCATCGGCCGACGGACGATCCGGGCGCACGCCGGTCCCCACCACCCGGCCCGCCCGCCGCCCGGCCGGACCGAGGACGGCCAGAACGCGACCGGGCCGACGATGGCCAGCAGCGCGGGCAGCAGGGTGAGCCCGGCGATCAGCATCAGCCCGATCGCGATGGCCAGCGGGGCGGCCAGCCCCGAGTAGAGGCTGAACGACGCGGTGGCCAGCGACAGCAGCGCGGCGATGAGGATGCCCGCGGAGAACGTGATCGTCTCACCGACCCGCGCCACCGACAGCACGATCGCCTCGCGGCAGGCTAGGCCGGCCCGCATCTCCTCCCGCACCCGGAACATCAAGAACAGCGCGTAGTCGGTGCCCGCGCCGAGCACCAGCACGATCAGCAGCAGCGAGGCGATCTGCGACACGCCCAGCCCGTGGACCGCGGCCTCGGCGGTGAGCCGTTCGGCGACCAGCACCACGACCAGGGCGGGCAGCACGGCGATCAGCGGCGCCAGCGCCGACCGGAACACGGCCATGAGCAGGGCGACCACGAAGATGATGACGAACCACTGGACCTGTCCGCCGGTCTTGCTCGAGGTCGCGTTGGTGTCCACCCGGGTCGCCACCGGGCCCGCCGTGTGCGCCGCCAGCCCGGTCGGCAGCGCCGCGGCCCGGATGACGTCGCGCAGGCTGGCCACCAGGCTGGCCTGCTGGGAGGTGGCCAGGCCGCCGGACTGGGCCAGCGTGGCCAGCACGGTGAGCTGCTCGGCCTGGCCGTCGGCGGACTGCCCGGCGTCCCGCACCGCGGTCACCCTGGCCGCCCGCGCCAGCGCGGCGGACAACCGCGCGATGGCCGCCTGGTCGGCCCCGGTCAGCGCCCCGCCCGACCGGGCGGCCACCACGGTCACCGCGGTCAGCGAGGCGCCCTGCAGCGGCGAGGCCAGCTGAGCCGCCTGCTCGCTGGGCGCGCTGGCCGGCAGGAACGAGGTGTTGTCACTCTGCGTCACGTTCGATAGCGACGGCAGCAGCGTCATGGCCGCGACCGTGCCCGCCACCCAGGCCAGCACGATCGCCCAGCGGAAGCGGACCGCCAGCCGCCCGGCCACGGCAAAGGAGGTACTCACGGAAGCTATCGTCGCCGGCCAGAGGGCGAACCTGTTAGGACCACGGCCATCGTGGCCGGCCAGGGGCGGATAGGTTAGACCGCCGGGCGCGTAAAGTTGCTTCGTGGCAGATCCGCACGGCTACCGGCCGGCGCCGGGCGCGATTCCCGAGTCTCCTGGGGTCTACCGGTTTCGTGACCAGCGCGGCCGGGTGATCTACGTCGGGAAGGCGAAGTCCCTCCGCCAGCGCCTGAACTCCTACTTCGCCGACTTCGCCAGCCTGCACCCGCGCACCCAGGCCATGCTGACCACCGCGGCGGGAGTGGACTGGACCGTGGTCAGCACCGAGGTCGAGGCGTTCCAGCTCGAGTACTCCTGGATCAAGGAGTTCGATCCCCGGTTCAATATCAGGTACCGGGACGACAAGAGCTATCCCTACCTCGCGGTCACCATGGGCGAGGAGTACCCGCGGGTCATGGTCATGCGCGGCGCCAAGCGGAAGGGCACCAAGTACTTCGGCCCGTACAGCCACGCCTGGGCCATTCGCGACACCGTGGACACGCTGCTCCGGGTGTTCCCGGTCCGGACCTGCTCGGCCGGGGTGTTCAAGCGGTCGGGCCAGATCGGCCGGCCCTGCCTGCTGGGGTACATCGGCAAGTGCTCCGCGCCGTGCGTCAAGCGGATCAGCGCGGAGGAGCATCGCGCCCTGGCCGAGGACTTCTGCGACTTCATGGCCGGCCAGACCACCCGGTTCGCCTCCCGCCTCGAGGCCGAGATGAAGGCAGGCCGCCAGGCTCGAGGAGTACGAGCGGGCGGCCCGGCTCCGCGACGACCTGCGGGCCCTGGAGCGCGCGATCGAGAAGCAGGCGGTGGTGTTCGGCGACGGCACCGACGCCGACGTGATCGCCTTGGCCGAGGATCAGCTCGAGGCCGCGGTCCAGGTGTTCTACGTGCGCGGCGGCCGGGTCCGCGGTCAGCGCGGCTGGGTGCTGGACAAGATCGAAGACGTGACCACGGCCACGCTGGTGGAGAACTTCCTCGGCCAGGTCTACGGCGACGCCCTGACCGACGCCGAGGCGATCAACGCCGGCCTGCCCCGCGAGATCCTGGTGCCCGAACTGCCGCCGGACCCGGCCACCATGACTCAGTGGCTGGCCGGACGCCGGGGCGGCCCGGTCAGCCTGCGGGTCCCGCAGCGCGGCGACAAGAAGGCCCTGCTCGACACCGTGGCCCGCAACGCGGTCGAGACCCTGGTCCTGCACAAGACCCGCCGGGCCAGCGACCTGACCACCCGGAGCAAGGCACTGAACGAGATCCAGGAAGGTCTCGGCCTGGACGACGCGCCGCTGCGGATCGAATGCTACGACGTGTCGAACCTGCAGGGCACGCACGTGGTCGCGTCGATGGTCGTGTTCGAGGACGGCCTGGCCCGCAAGAGCGAGTACCGCCGGTTCGCGATTAAGGGCCACGACGGCACCGACGACATCGCCGCGATCCACGAGGTGATCCTCCGCCGGTTCCGCCGGTACCTGGCCGAACGCGAGAAGACCGGCGAGCTCGATACTCTGGGCGACCCCGAGGCCGCCGAACCGCCCGAAGTGAGCGGACAGAAGAAATTCGCCTACCCGCCCAACCTGGTGGTGGTCGACGGCGGGCCACTGCAGGCCGCGGCGGCGGCGCGGGCCCTGGCCGAACTCGGCATCGACGACGTGGCGGTCTGCGGCCTGGCCAAGCGTCTGGAAGAGGTGTGGCTACCGGGGGAGGAGTACCCGGTCATCCTGCCGCGCAGCAGCGAGGGGCTGTACCTGCTGCAGCGGGTCCGGGACGAGGCGCACCGGTTCGCCATCGCCTACCACCGGCACAAGCGCAGCAAGGCGGCCACCGCCAGCGCACTCGATGACGTGCCCGGGCTCGGCCCGGCCCGGCGCGCCACGCTGCTCAAGCACTTCGGCTCGGTGCGCAAGCTTCGCGCCGCCAGCATGGAGGAGATCGCGGCCGTGCCGGGCATCGGCCCCAAGCTCGCGGCCACCATCGCCACGGCTGTATCGGCCGGGGGGACGACCCCCCAAGACCCCCCCGCTCCTGGGGGGAAACCTTTCCCCCCAGACCCCCTCGGCCCCCCAGACCCCCTCGGCCCCCCAGACCCCCTCGGCCCCCCTGCGGAGGATCAGCATGCGGACGGCTGACGACAAGACCGACATCGTGATCATCACCGGGCTGTCCGGGGCGGGCCGCTCCACCGCGGCCAAGGCACTGGAGGACCTCGGCTGGTACGTGGTCGACAACCTGCCTCCGACCCTGCTGCCGACCATGGTCGACCTGGCCACCAGGACCAACGGGGCAGTGTCGCGGATGGCCGCGGTCATCGACTTCCGCAGCCTCGCGTTCAGCACCGACCTCAAGTCGGCGGTCAGCGAGCTGGCCGCGCGCGGCGCGGCCGCGCGCATCGTGTTCCTAGAGGCGGCCGACGACACGCTGGTCCGCCGGTTCGACAGCGAGCGGCGGCCGCATCCGCTGCAGGGCACCGGCCGGGTGACCGACGGCATCGTGGCCGAACGGGAACTGTTGCGCGAGGTGCGCGGCGAGGCCGACCTGGTGCTTGACACCTCCCGGCTCAACGTCCACCAGCTGCGCGCCAGGATCAGGGACTCCTTCGGCGGCGGGACCGCGGCCGGCCTGCGCCTGTCGCTCATCTCGTTCGGATACAAGTACGGCCTGCCGGTCGACGCCGACATGGTGGCGGACTGCCGTTTCCTGCCCAACCCGCACTGGATCCCCGAGCTCGCCCCGATGACCGGGCAGGATGCGCCGGTCCGGGACTACGTGCTCGCCCAGCCCGGCGCCGAGGAGTTGATACGGCACTACACCGAGCTGCTGCGTGTGGTGCTGCCCGGCTATGAACGCGAGGGGAAACGGTTCGTGACGTTCGCGGTGGGCTGTACCGGCGGCAAGCACCGCAGCGTCGCGATCGCCGACGAGCTGGCGGCGCGCCTGGCCGCGGCCGACGATCCGGCGGCCTCCGCCGGCGTGGATATCCAGGTCGTGCACCGGGATCTGGGGCGAGAGTGACCTTGACCGGGGTACGAACCGTGGCCCTGGGCGGCGGGCACGGGCTGGCCGCGTCGCTCGGCGCGCTGCGCCGGGTTACCGACGACCTGACCGCGATCGTGACGGTGGCCGACGACGGCGGGTCAAGCGGCAGGCTCCGCCGCGACTACGGCGTCCTGCCCCCGGGGGACCTGCGGATGGCGCTGGCCGCGCTGTGCCGGGACGACGACTGGGGCAACACCTGGAGCAAGGTGGTCCAGCACCGGTTCGGCGGGGACTGCGACCTGGCTGGTCACGCCGTAGGCAACCTGCTGATCGTGGCCCTGTGGGACCTGCTCGGCGACACGGTCGCCGGGCTGGACTGGGTCGGCCGGCTGCTCGGTACTGGCGGCCGGGTGCTGCCGATGGCCGCGGTCCCGCTGGACATCGTGGCCGAAGTGGTGGGAGCTGACCCGACCCGGCCGGGCGAGGTCACCACCGTCCGGGGCCAGGCGGAGTGCGCCACCACCCCGGGCCAGGTCCGGTCGATCACGCTGCTGCCGCCCGACCCGCCCGCCGTGCCGGAGGCGGTCCAGGCCGTGCTCGACGCCGACTGGGTGGTGTTCGGCCCCGGTTCGTGGTTCACCAGCGTGCTGCCGCACCTGCTCGTCCCGCAGCTCGCGGCCGCGCTGCACGTCACCGCCGCGCGGCGGCTGGTGGTGCTCAACCTCGCGGCGCAGCCGGGCGAGACGGCCGGCTTCTCCCCGCACAAGCACCTGGAAGTCCTCGCCGGGCACGCTCCGGCCCTTACTGTGGATGTTGTCCTCGCGGACACCAAGGCCGCGGGAACCGGTAACCTGGCCGACCTGGAGAAGGCAGCGAGCATGCTCGGAGCCCGGCTGGTGATGGCCGATGTGGCTGCGGCCGACGGCACGCCAGTCCACGAGCCCAAGCTCCTCGCGGGGGCGTACGCGCAGATCTTCCGGGAAGCCAGTCCGATGGCCCGGCCAAGTTGGGGGGAGTGACGCCGATGGCGATGACCGGCGTGGTGAAGGACGAACTCAGCCGGGTCACGGTGATCAAGCCGTGCTGCCGCAAGGCGGAGGTCTCCACGCTGCTCAGATTCGCCGGCGGCCTGCACCTGGCCGAGGGCCGGGTGGTGATCGAGGCGGAACTGGACACCGGCGCGGCGGCCCGGCGGCTGCGGGCCAGTATCACCGAGGTGTTCGGGCACCCGGCCGAGTTCCTGGTCCTCGCGCCGAGCGGCCTGCGCAAGGGCAACCGCTACCTGGTCCGGGTGGACAAAGGGCAGGCGGGCGAGATCCTGGCCCGCCAGGCCGGGCTGATCGACAGCCACGGCCGCCCGGTGCGCGGCCTGCCCCGGCAAGTGGTGTCCGGCGCCACCTGCGACTGCGAGGCGGCCTGGCGCGGCGCGTTCCTGGCCCACGGGTCGCTGACCGAGCCGGGCCGGTCGATGGCGCTCGAGATCACCTGCCCCGGCTCCGAGGCGGCGCTGGCGCTGGTCGGCGCGGCCCGGCGGCTGAAGGTGCACGCCAAGGCGCGTGACGTGCGCGGCGTGGACCGCGTGGTGATCAGGGACGGCGAGGCGATCGCCGCCATGTTGACCCGGCTCGGGGCCCACCAGGCCGTGCTGGCCTGGGAGGAGCGCCGGATGCGCCGTGAGGTCCGGGCCACCGCGAACCGGCTGGCCAACTTCGACGACGCCAACCTGCGCCGCAGCGCCCGGGCCGCGGTGGCGGCCGGCGCGCGCGTGGAGCGCGCCCTGGAGATCCTGGGCCCGGACGCCCCGCAGCACCTGACCATGGCGGGAAATCTGCGGATGGCCCACCGCCAGGCCAGCCTGGAGGAACTGGGCCAGCTGGCCGACCCGCCGCTGACCAAGGACGCCATCGCGGGCCGCATCCGCCGCCTGCTGGCCATGGCTGACCGCCGGGCCGGCGAGCAGGGCATCCCGAGCACCGAGGCCTGCCTGACCGCCGACATGCTCCCCTAAGGGCCGCCCGCGTCCCGCGTCCCGCGTCCCGCGTCCCGCGACCTAGCCACGGCCACCCGCCCGCCGACCAAGCGGCCCTAGCCCGCCCTACGTCACACCGGCCCCGCTGGCCCCAGGCCCGAATCATCGTGGGGCGTTACTGTTGCTCTGACACCAGTAACGATCCACGATCACCGACTCCGCTGGTGGTAGGCGATCGCGGCGGCGGCTAGGGCCAGGAAGGACAGGGTGGTCAGGCCAGCGCGCAAGCCGAACTCGCTGGCCAGGAAGCCGATCGCGGGCGGGCCTAGCAGGAAGCCGCTGTAGCCCAGCATCGAGGTCAGGGCGACCCCGGCCGACCCGGCCAGCAGGCCAGCCCGCGCGATCGCGGCCGGGAACAGGTTGGCCAGCCCGAAACCGGTGGCCGCGAACCCGGCCAGTGCCAGCCACACGTCCGTGGCGAGCGAGGCGACCAGCATGCCAGCACAGGCAATCAGGCCGCCCAGCGCCAGGACCCGGGTCCGGCCCAGGTGCTCCAGGAGGGGCGTGCCGGACAGCCTGCCCGTCGCCTCGGCGAGCGCGAAGGCCGCGTAACCCGCCGCGGCCAAGCCCGGGCCGACCCCCAGGTCCTGCCTCAGGTGCAGCGCGCCCCAGTCCCCGATGGCGCCCTCGTCGTAGGCGGCGCACAGCGCGATCAGGCCGAACAGCCCGACCACCCGGCCGTTCAGCACCGCCTGGCGCCAGGCCTGTACTAGCTGGCTATCTCGCTTCGGCTTGCTCTCTGGCTCCGGCTTGCTCTCTGGCTCCGGCTTGCTCTCTGGCTCCGGCTTGCTCTCTGGCTCCGGCTTGCTCTCTGGCTCCGGCTGAGTCTTTGGCTCCGGCTGGGTCGGGCCCGCGGGCAGCCAGCGGGCGGAGGCCAGCAGGATACGACCGGCCAGGCCACTGACCAGGAGTCCGACGAAGGCGACCAGCAGCAGGTCCCGGACCGGGGACAGATGCGGCGCGAGCAGCCCGCCCAGGGCCGCCCCGGCGAGGCCGCCGAAGCTCCACGCGGCGTGGAAGCCCGGCATGACCGGACGGCGCAGCGCGGCCACCAGATCCACGGCGATGCTGTTCATGGCCACGTTGAGGCAGCCGTAAGCGGCCCCGAAGACCAGCAGCGCGAGGCCGAGCGTGGTCGCCGAGCGGGCCAGCGCGGGTAGCACCAGGGTCACCGACAGCAAGGCGCAGGAGACCACCGCGACCCGCTCGCTGCCGAATCGGCGGCATAGCGCCCCGGCGATCAGCATCGTGGCCACCGCCCCGGCCGACAGGCCCAGCAGCGCGAGCCCCAGGGCCGCGGGCGAGGCCCCGGTCTGCTCCTTGATCGCGGGCACCCGGACCGCCCAGCTGGCGAAGATGAACCCGTGCGCCGCGAACACCGCGCACAGGGCGGCCCGGGCCCGGGCGAGCCGGTCCCGGTCACCGGCGAGCCCCGCCCGGTCACCAGATCCATGGCGCGTCGCGGATCTGACGTGCTGGACTTTGTTTACCGGCGACACAAAATAAGACTATGCACGTGACCGAGGCGGCGCGCTCGTCCTGAACGCTCCTCGACGCCTAGCTCGTACGCTGATCCGCCAGGCGCGCGGCCAGGTAGGCGCGTTCGGCCGCGTTCCCGGTCAGCGCCAGCGCCCCCTCGTAGGCCCGGGCCGCCTCGCAGGATCGGCCCAGGCGCCGGAGCAGGTCGGCGCGGATCGCGTGGTACAGGTAATACCGGTCCAGGTCGAGCCCGTCGACCAGGTCGAGCGCCGCGGCCGGGCCCTGCACCTCGGCCACCGCGACGGCCCGGTTCAGGGCCACTACCGGGCCGGGCGCGACCGCCAGGAGCTGGTCGTACAGCTGCAGGATCTGACCCCAGTCGGTGACCTCGGCGGTCGGCGCGTCGCTGTGCACGGCGTTGATCGCCGCCTGGATCTGGTACGGGCCGGGCTGGCCGCGCCGCAGGCAGCGCCGGACCAGGTCCTGCCCCTCGGCGATGAGCGCCCGGTCCCAGCGCGTCCGGTCCTGGTCGGCGAGCAGGACCAGGGTGCCGTCCGGGCCGGTCCGCGCCGCCCGGCGGGACTCGGTGAGCAGCATCAGCGCGAGCAGGCCCAGCGCCTCGGGCTCGTCCGGCATGAGCTCGACGAGCAGCCGCCCGAGCCTGATCGCCTCGGCGCACAGGTCGCCGCGGGCCAGCCGGTCTCCCGAACTCGCCGTGTATCCCTCGTTGAAGATCAGGTAGACCACGGCGAGCACCGCCGCGAGCCGTCCGGGCAGGTCCGCCTCGGCGGGAACGCGGTAGGGGATCCCCGCGTCGCGGATCTTGCCCTTGGCCCGGACCAGGCGCTGGGCCATGGTCGGCTCCGGCACCAGGAACGCGCGCGCGATCTCGGCCGTGGTGAGCCCGCCCAGCAGCCGCAGCGTCAGCGCCACCCGGGCGGCGGTGCCCAGCGCCGGGTGGCAGCAGGTGAACATGAGCCGCAGCCGGTCATCGCGCACGGGTCCCTCCTCCAGGGGTTCACTGTGCTGGCCCGGGGGGCCGACCCCCCCATGCCCCCCCGCGTGGGCATGCAAGAGCGCCGCCTGGGCGTGCTTGTCCGCCCGGGCCGCCTCGCGCCGTAGCCGGTCGATGGCCCGGTTGCGCGCGGTGGTGATGATCCACCCGGCCGGGCTCGGCGGCAGCCCGGCCTCGGGCCACCGCCGCGCCGCCTCGGCGAACGCGTCCTGGACCGCGTCCTCGGCGGTGTCGATGTCGCCGAAGACGCGGGTCAGGACGGCCACCGCCCGGCCGTATTCCTCGCGGAAGACGCCCTCGATGTCGGCGAGCGCGGGACCGGGCACCCTCAGTCGCTGCCTATTTCCTGGCCTACTTCCGGGGCCTCATCATGGAACGGCCGCACCTCGATCGGGACCGTGCACGCGCGGGTGGCCTTCCGGCCCCATTCCAGCGCGGAATCCAGGTCGGGAGTCTTGATCACCCAGAAGCCGCCCACGTGCTCCTTGCCCTCGACGAACGGTCCGTCGGTGATCGAGGACGTCGCCGCCGTCCACCCGGACCACGGTCGCCGTGCTGGACGGGTACAGCCCGCCGGCGAAGACCCACGCGCCGGCCTGCTGAAGCTCGGTGTTCAGCGCGTCGACGTCCGCCGTGATCTTCTCCATGACGCTCTGGCTCGGGGATGCCGCCCTCGGGGTGGTACACGCTGAGCAGGTACTGCTTCATCTTGTCCCTCCTAGACGTTGACGCTCGCACGTGCCAGCGTCTCACCTCCTACACGAACGCCACGCTCCCGAATCGACATCACCCACCGCAGATCCGCGACCCGCCCGGGAAAGATCCGCACACATCCCCCGGCCGTTCAGGAAAGAATCTTGTCTTTTTGATATGGTCTAGACCTCAGGAGTCTGTGCATGCCTGCCCGGTACAGGGGCCCAGACAGGCTCCGCACGCGCGGATCTGGCACCCCCTTCCGGGTCATCCTCGGGGGCGGCGTCCGATAGTCTGCTGAGCGCTGGCGATCACGGGGATCGACGAGGAGATTTAGTACTGTGACCATTCGCGTGGGAATCAACGGGTTCGGCCGCATCGGCCGTAACTTCTGGCGGGCCGTCAACGCCGCGACGGCGACCGGGGCTTCGAGATCGTCGCGGCGAACGATCTCGGCGACATCGCCACCATGGCGCACCTGCTCAAGTACGACACCGTGCTCGGCACCCTGCCGGTCGACGTATCCGTATCGGGAGACGTCATCCGGGCCGGCGACAAGACGATCAAGATCCTGGCCGAGCGCGAGCCGGCCAAGCTGCCCTGGCGTGACCTCGGCGTGGACATCGTGATCGAGTCGACCGGCCGCTTCACTACCGGCCCGGCGGCCCGGGCGCACCTCGAGGCGGGCGCGAAGAAGGTCATCATCTCCGCGCCGGCCAAGGAAGAAGACATCACGATCGTGATGGGGGTCAACGACGACGCGTACGACCCGGCCAGGCACGACGTCCTGTCCAACGCGTCGTGCACGACGAACTGCGTGGCGCCGCTGGCCAAGGTGCTGCTGGACAACTTCGGCATCGTCAAGGGCCTGATGACCACCATCCACGCCTACACCAACGACCAGGTCATCCTGGACTTCCCGCACAAGGACCTGCGCCGGGCGCGGGCCGCGGCGCAGAACATCATCCCGACCACGACCGGGGCGGCGAAGGCGACCGCGCTGGTCCTGCCCGAGCTGAAGGGCAAGCTGGACGGGATGGCCATGCGGGTGCCGGTGCCCGACGGCTCGGTGACCGACCTGGTGGTCGAGCTGAACCGCGAGGTGACCAAGGACGAGGTGAACGCCGCGTACCGGGCCGCCGCCGAGGGGCCGCTCAAGGGCTACCTGTACTACACCGAGGACGCCATCGTGTCCTCCGACATCGTCGGCTCGCCCGCGTCGTGCACCTTCGACTCCTCGCTGACCATGGCGTTCGGCAACCAGGTCAAGGTCATCGGCTGGTACGACAACGAGTGGGGCTACGCCAGCCGGATCGTCGACCTGACCGCGCTCGTCGCCTCCCGGCTGCGGTAATGCGATCCGTCGACGACCTGGAGGTCCTCGGCCGCCGCGTGCTGCTGCGGTCTGACCTGAACGTCCCCCTGGACCTGACCGGCACCGGGGAGATCACCGACGACGGCCGGATCAGGGCCAGCCTGCCGGTGATCAGCAAGCTGTCCGACCGGGGCGCGCGGGTCATCATCCTCGCGCACCTCGGCCGTCCGAAGGGCGACTCGTTCGCCGAGCGGGCGGCCGGCGGCCCGTCGCTGCGGCCGGTGGCCGAGCGGCTCGGCGAACTGCTGGGACGGCCGGTGGCGTTCGCTACTGACGTGGCTGGCGAGTCGGCCGCCAAAACCGCGTTCAGCCTGGGCGACGAGGATGTCGCGGTGCTGGAGAACGTGCGCTTCGAGCCGGCCGAGACCAGCAAGGACGACGCCGAGCGGGGCGCGTTCGCCCAGCAGCTGGCCCGCTTCGGCGAGCTGTACGTGGACGACGCGTTTGGCGCCGTGCACCGCAAGCATGCCTCCGTCTACGACCTGCCCGCGCTGCTCCCGCACGCCGCCGGCGACCTGGTCCGGGACGAGGTGTCGGTGCTGCGCCAGCTCACCACCGATCCGGACCGCCCGTTCGTGGTGGTGCTCGGCGGCAAGAAGCCGTCGGACAAGCTGGCCGTGATCGGGAACCTGCTGGGCCTGGCCGACCGCATCCTCATCGGCGGCGGCATGGGGTACACGTTCCTCGCCGCGCAGGGCTACGAGGTGGGGCACTCGGTGCTCGAAGCCGACCAGATCCCCGCGGTCAAGGCGGTGATGGAGGAGGCCAAGCGGCGCGGCGTGGAACTCGTGCTGCCCGTCGACCTGGTCGCCGCGACGCACTTCGCCCCGGACGCCGAGCATTCCGTGGTGCCGGTGACCGACTTCCCGGCCGACCGGGAGGGCGTGGACGCGGGCCCGCAGACCCGCGCGCTGTTCGCGGAGAAGCTGGCCGACGCCAAGACGGTGTTCTGGAACGGGCCGGTCGGCGTGTTCGAGTTCCCGGCCTTCGCCGCGGGCACCCGCGCGGTAGCCGAGGCGATCGCCCGGGTGAACGGGCTGACCGTGGTGGGCGGCGGCGACTCGGCCGCGGCGATCCGCGCGCTCGGCCTCGACGAGGGCGCGTTCGGGCACATCTCCACCGGCGGCGGCGCGAGCCTGGAGTACCTCGAGGGCAAGACCCTGCCCGGGCTCACGGCGCTGGAGGACGGTTCGTGACACCGCGGCCCCGTGCGGCCGGGACCCGGCTGCCGCTGATGGCGGGCAACTGGAAGATGCACGAGAACCACCTCGAGGCGATCGCGCTGGTGCAGAAGCTGGCGTTCACCCTGACCGGGCGGGACTACGACGCCGTCGAGGTGGCGGTGCTGCCGCCGTTCACCGCGCTGCGCAGCGTGCAGACGCTGATCGACGGGGACAAGCTGCGTATCTCCTACGGTGCGCAGGACCTGTCCCCGTACGACTCCGGCGCCTACACCGGCGACGTGTCCGGGCCCATGCTGGCCAAGCTGGGCTGCGACTACGTACTGGCCGGGCACTCCGAGCGCCGTCGGTACCACCATGAGTCCGACGAGGTGGTCAACGCCAAGGTGCAGGCGGCGCTGCGGTCCGGGCTGACGCCGATCTTGTGCGTGGGGGAGTCGCTCGCGATCCGTCAGGAGGGCCGGGCGGTCGAGTGCTGCGTCGGGATGCTCGACGGATCGCTGGCCAAGGTCCCGGCCGAGGCGGTGGCGGGGATGGTGATCGCCTACGAGCCGGTTTGGGCCATCGGCACCGGTGAAGGTGGCCAGCCCGGCGGACGCGCAGCAGATGACCTCGGCAATTAGGTCGCGGATTTCGGAGATTCATGACGCCGAGACGGCCGCGAGTGTGCGTATCCTGTATGGCGGGTCCGTTAAGCCCGACAACGTCGCGCCGATCATGGCGCAGCCGGACATCGACGGAGCCTTGGTCGGCGGCGCTAGCCTCGACGCCGGCCAGTTCGCTCAGATCTGCCGGTATCGTGAGCTGGCAGCATAGGTCTTCCTCGGCAGGAGATGGATAACAGAGATGATCATCGGGCTTTCCGTTATCCTGATCATCACGAGTCTCGTGATGATCCTGCTAGTCCTGCTGCACAAGGGCAAAGGTGGCGGCCTGTCTGATCTGTTCGGCGGGGGGGTGTCCTCAACCCTTGGCTCCTCCTCGGTCGTCGAGCGGAACCTGGACCGGATCACCATCTTCTTCGGTGTCCTCTGGTTCGTGGACATCGTTGCTCTCAACTTGCTAGTCAATCGCTAGCGCGTTCGTCTTCCCGCACCGAAGTTCTGGGTTTTACAGCTCTATGGCCTTCAAGGGGTGATCTGTGAGTAGTGGTAACGCCATTCGCGGCAGCAGGGTCGGCGCGGGACCCATGGGAGAGGCCGAGCGCGGCGAGTCCGCGCCGCGTGTCTGGGTGTCGTTCTGGTGCGCGAACAAGCACGAGACCCGGCCGAGTTTCGCCACCGACGCCGCCATACCCGAGACCTGGGAGTGCCCCCGGTGCGGCAACCCGGCCGGCCAGAACGAGCACAGCCCCCCGGCCCCGCCGCGCGTCGAGCCCTACAAGACGCACCTCGCGTACGTAAAGGAGCGCCGCAGCGACTCCGACGGCGAAGCGATCCTCGCCGAAGCCTTGGCCCGCCTCCGCGGCGCCTCCGCCTGACCCGCGCCTTCCCAGGCTCTGTGGGCCCGCACATACGAGTGAAGCCCCGATTCACCACGTAGTGAATCGGGGCTTCCCTGCGTTCCGGGCGGGCGAAGCGCCGGGAGCGCGGCGCGGCCGACCGGCGACCGGCCGGGGATGCTGCGGGCGGAGTTGAGAGCTAGAGGCCTTCGTTGATGAGGCGGCCGGCTTGCTCGTACTTGGCGGGGCGGTACTTCTTGAAGTAGAAGGCGGCGCCCACGCCGGCCAGTACGACCACGGCGTCGATGGGGCCGAGCCAGTTCGCGTAGCTGAAGCCGCCGCCCAGGAACGTGATGTTGGTGAACAGCAGGTACACCACGAAGGCCTGGGAGAAGAACGAGAGCAGCGGGGCGAGCCTGGTCTTCCACCAGTGCGCCTCGTCCCGGTGGAAGCGCTCGTAGTAGACCAGCACGCTGAGCGAGACCACCGCCTGCACGGACAGGATGATGATCACGCCCATCACCGCCATCAGGCCGTACAGCTGCAGGTAGGCCTGGGAGTTCGGGTTGTCGCTGCCGGTGAAGATGGCGAACAGGCCGACGATGATGGCGGCGATGACCGACTGGGTGACCGAGGCGATGTACGGGCTCTTCCACTTGGGGTGGGTCCTGCCGAGCGCCCGCGGGGCCAGGCCTTCCCGGCCGACCGAGTACAAGTAGCGCGCGCTGGTGTTGTGGAAGGCCATGCCGCAGGCGAACGAGCCGGTGATGATCAGGTAGCTCATCACCGAGGACACCCACTGCCCGGCGTAGTGACTGGCCGGGGTGAGGTAGTACTGGGCCGCGTTGGTCTGCGAGACGGCGACCGCCGCGCGCGTGGTCGGGTACCCGGCGAGCGAGGCCCAGGACGTGACCGTGTAGAAGACGCCGAGCCCGATCACCGAGATGTACAGCGCGCGGGGGACGATCCGCTTGGGGTCGCGGGATTCCTCACCGTAGTTCGGCGCCATCTCGAAGCCGACCCAGGACCAGAAGGCGAAGAACAGGCCGATGCCGATCGCGCCGGCCGCGAGCTTGCCCTCGGCGGGGAAGCCCTTGAAGGCGTTCACGGGGTTGAGCGGGGCCGCGGTCACGTGCCCGCGGGCGAACAGGAAGCCGTCGAAGATAAGCAGGATCACGATCTCGCTGATCAGCCCGACCGCGAGGAGCCAGCTGGAGATCCGGACGTCGAAATAGGTCAGGATGCTGATGATCAGCACCATCCCGAGGGCCAGCCAGGGCCAGGCGATGTTCACCCCGAATTGGTTCAGCTTCAGGCTGAGGAAGTAGGCGAAGCCGCCGGCCAGCGACGCCTCGAACACCGAGTAGGCGACCACCGAGGCGTACCCCGTGCCGATGCCCAGTTCCCGGCCGAGTCCGTGGCTGATGTAGGAGTAGAAGCCACCGGCTGTGGTCTTCTTCCTAGCCATTGCCACGTAACCGACCGCGAACACGACGAGCACGACCGCCGCGAACTCAAAGGCGGCCGGTGAGCCGACGCCCTGCCCGAAGCCCACCATGATGGGGACGTTGAACAGCATGGCCGAGATCGGGGCCGACCCGGTCACGGTCAGGAACAACACGCCGCCGAGCCCGACCGCGTGCTTGCGGAGCTTGGCCACGTCCTGGCGCTGCGAGACGTCGAAGTCTTCGGTCGGCGGTCGCACGGGCAGGCGGGGGACTTCGGGGACCTGAGGCTGGGCCATGGTACACCTCCCACGTATTTGCGGGGAGCGTAACAGCCTGCGCGAACCATGATCAAGAGTTCCGGTTGAGTTAATCAGTACGAAACAAGAACCGCTTGACAGTAATCGGTCTGTTCGATACTTATTTGGTTGAGCCGAACGCGGCACATGGTTGTCCGGCGCCACTGGAGGTGACCGTGGCCGAGGAACTGATCGCCTTCGCTTCCAAGCAGGACATGCTGGCGAAGTCCAAGCAGTTCTGGAACCCGGACAAGACCCAGTTCTGGATCGACTCGGGCGTCCCGCTGGTCATCGACCGCCGGGAGGGCTACTTCATCTACGACGTCGAGGGCAAGCGCCTCATCGACGTGCACCTCAACGGCGGCACGTACAACCTGGGGCACCGCAACCCCGAGGTGGTCGCCGCGGTGACCGCCGCCATGCAGCGCTTCGACATCGGCAACCACCACTTCCCGTCGCTGGCCCGCACCGCCCTGGCCGAAGCGCTGGTGAGTGTTTCCCAAGGGGGGTCCGAGGGGCCAGGCGGGGACGGGGGGACGGGTAGTCCCCCGGTGCGAGCGGACAGTCCCCCCGGAAAGACAGCCCTGACCAAGGTCATGTACGGCAGCGGCGGCGGGGAAGCGATCGACATCGCGCTGAAGAGCGCGCGGCACGCGACCAAGAAACGCGGCATCGTCTCGATAGCCAAGGCCTACCACGGGCACACCGGGCTGGCCGTGGCCACCGGGGACGAGCGGTTCGCCAACTTGTTCCTGTCTGACCAGCCCGAAGATTTCACCCACGTGCCGTTCAACGACACCGACGCCATGGAGGCGGCGCTGCGCGGCCGCGACGTGGCGGCGGTGATCATGGAGACGATCCCGGCCACCTACGGCTTCCCGCTGCCCGCGCCCGGCTACCTGGCCGAGGTCAAGCGGCTGTGCGAGCGCTACGGGGCGCTGTACATCGCCGACGAGGTGCAGACCGGCCTGATGCGCACCGGCGAGCTGTGGGCGATCACCAAGCACGGCGTCGCGCCGGACATCCTGGTCTCCGGCAAGGGCATCTCCGGCGGCATGTACCCGGTCAGCGTGGTGCTGGCCAGCGAGGCCGCCGCGGGCTGGCTGAGCGAGGACGGCTTCGCGCACATGTCCACCTTCGGCGGCGCCGAACTCGGCTGCGTCGCGGCGCTCAAGACGCTGGAGATCACCTGCCGGCCGGAGGTCAGGTCGATGGTGCACTACATCTCCGACGTGTTCACCACCGGGCTGGCGCGGATCCAGGCCACCTACCCCGACTGGTTCACCGGCATCCGGCAGGACGGGCTGGTCATGGGCCTGGAGTTCGGGCATCCGCAGGGGGCCAAGTTCGTCATGAAGCGGCTGTACGAGAACGGGGTCTGGGCCATCTTCTCCACCCTGGATCCCCACGTGCTGCAGTACAAGCCGGGCATCTTGCTGACCCCGGCGGTGTGCGAGGAACTGCTGGAACGGACCGAGGTGGCCATCGGCAAGGCCAGGGATGACGTCACCAAGGGGGCGCGCCCGTGAGCGGAGCGAACATCTGCGGAGACACCGTGACCGATGCTGCCATCAATGTGACGGAACTACTCGCCGACCCCGCGGGCGTGCCGCGGGCCCGGGCCATGCTGCAGCGCGCCGAGTGGGCCGCGCGCTCCTTCGCCCGGTACGACAAGGACTCGGTCGACGCGATCGTCCGCGCCGCGGCCGCGGCGGGCGCGGCCAAGGCCCGCGAGTACGCCGAGTGGGCGGTACGCGAGACCGGGTTCGGGGTGGTCGAGCACAAGGTCATCAAGAACGTCGCGTGCAGCACCGGGATCGCGGACTACTACGCGGGCCACGACTACGTCACCCCGCGCCTGGATCCCGAGGCCAAGGTCGTCGCGATACCCCGCCCGGCCGGCGTGGTGTTCGCCCTGACCCCGTCGACCAACCCGGTCGCGACGGTGTTCTTCAAGTGCCTGCTCGCGCTGATGACCCGCAGCGTGGTGGTGGTCAGCCCGCACCCCATGGCCAAGGAATGCTGCGCCGACGCGGCCCGGACGCTGGCCGACGCGGCGGTCAAAGCGGGCGCGCCGGACGGGGTCATCCAGGTCGTCGACGAGCCCTCGGTGCCGCTGATCGACGCGCTGATGACCGACGAGCGGACCAGCGTCATCGTGGCCACCGGCGGCGTGCCCGTCGTCCGCGCCGCCTACAGCTCGGGCAACCCGGCGATCGGCGTGGGACCGGGCAACGTGCCGGTGCTGGTGGACGCGACCGCCGACCTGGCCAAGGCAGCCCAGCGGATCGTGGACAGCAAGAGCTTCGACAACTCCATCTTGTGCACCAACGAATCGGTGCTGATCGTGGAGGAGCAGGCCGCCACCGCGCTGCTGCGCCAGCTCAAGCGGGCCGGGGCGTTCCTGCTCGAGCCCGAGCAGCGCGACAAGATCTCCCAGCTGCTGTTCCCCGGCGGCCGGTTCGACATCCGGTTCGTCGGCAAGGACGCGACCTGGATCGCGGCCGAGGCGGGTATCCGGGTCCCGGCCAGTACCCGCGTGCTGCTCGCGCCGTTCGACCTGGTGGTGCCCGAGGAGCCGCTGGCCCACGAGAAGCTCTGCCCGGTCCTCGGGCTGGTCCGGGTGCCGTCGGCCCGGCGCGGCATCGACGCCGCCCGCGCCGTGCTGCGGCTGTCCGGACGCGGCCACTCGGCCGCCATCCACAGCGCCGACCCGCGGGTGATCATGGAGTACGGCGCGGCCGTCGAGGTGCTGCGGGTCGCGGTCAACGTGGGCAACAGCCTGGGCAGTGCGGGCCTGGAGACCAACCTGGCGCCTACCATGACGATCGGCACCGGCTTCTTCGGCCGGTCCTCGGTGGCCGAGAACCTGCATCCCAGCCACCTGGTGCAGTGGACCCGGCTGGCCTACAACAGCGACCGGGCCGAGCCGTTCGGCGACTTCACCGGGCTGGTGCCCTGGCAGGCGCCGGCCGGGCCGGTGCCCGCCTACCCGGTCGCGTCCAACCAGCGGGACGGCGGGCCAGGCCAGGGCACGCACGGGCCGGCCACAGGCACCACGGTCCGTTCGGACAAAATTCAATGGCAGCCAGATGCGGCGGCCCTGCGGGAAGAGATCCGGCGGATGGTAATCGAAGAACTTGCCCAGCTGGTGCGGCGGTGACCATGGCCGAACTGCGCTCGTTCATCTTCCTGTCCCGGCTCCAGCCGCAGACCATGTGCTACCTGGGCACCTGGATCCGCGGCTCGCTGCCGCGCAGCCACGTCGCCGCGCAGGTCATCGAGATCGCGCCCGGGCTGGACATCGAGCCGCTCACCGACGTCGCGGTCAAGCACGCCGACGTCCGGGCCGGGATCTTGGTCGTCGAGCGGCAGTTCGGCTACCTGGAGATCCACGGCGGCACCGACGAGGTGCAGGCGGCGGCGTCGGCGGTGCTGGGCGCGCTCGGCGCGACCGCGCGGGACGCCAAACGGCCCGAGATCCTGGCGTCGAAGATCATCACCATGCTCGACCCGCAGCAGGCGTTCCTGGTCAACCGGAACAAGATCGGCTCGATGGCGCTGGCCGGGGAGTCGCTGTTCGTGCTGGAGATGCAGCCCGCCTCGTACGCGATCCTGGCCGCCAACGAGGCCGAGAAGGCGGCCCGGATCAAGCTGGTCGACTACCGGATGATCGGCGCCACCGGGCGGCTGTACCTGTCCGGCTCCGAGGCGGACGTCCGGCAGGCGGCCGACGCCGCGGAAGACGCCCTGCTGACCTGGCCGCCTCGCGGCGGGCGGAGCCTGCCATGAACGAGGTCGACG
Organism: uncultured Actinomycetes bacterium; assembly: GCA_963849595.1. Classification (GTDB taxonomy): domain Bacteria; phylum Actinomycetota; class Actinomycetes; order Streptosporangiales; family Streptosporangiaceae; genus Palsa-504. The sequence continues at coordinate 46,628 of CAWKIB010000058.1, read as the reverse complement.
ACGAGCTGCGGGCGCTCATCCGCGAGGTCATCCGCGACGTGCTGCCTAAAGGCCTTCCGGTCATCGAAACGGTTAACCTTTCCACCGACGAGGACCTGGCGGCCTTCGTGGCCAGGCTGCTTGACCTCGACCCGGAGGCCCGCGAGGACCTGCGCGCGGGCCGGAAGCGAGTTCCGGCTTGCCGTCCCGTCACACCCGCAGACCCCGCAAGCCCCGTCCGTTACCCAGACTGCCTCGGTTCCCGCGGTGTCTGGTGGCAGTGGGGTTCATGGGCCTAACGGTCTAACGGCCGTAAATGGTTCCGCCGGCCCGCCGGCCCGCCGCATCGAGCGGGGCGCGGTGACCGAGAAGGTGGTCCGGGACGCGGCGCGGGCCGGTGAGCGGCTCGTGCTCGGGCCCGGGGCCGTGCTTACCCCGCTGGCCAGGGACCGGGCCCGGGCCAGCGGCGTCGAGATCTCCAGGGAGCGCTGATGCTGACCGCGACGGTGATCGGAAGCGTGTGGGCGACCCGCCGCGTGGCCGGCCTGCCCAGCGGCGCGTTCCTCGAGGTGGAGGTCGAGGCCGGGAATGGGCAGAGCGGGCAGCGGCTGATCGCGTTCGACGTGCTCGGCAGCGGCGTGGGCGAGCGGGTGCTGATCGCCCAGGGCTCGGTCGCGGCCGCGTGGTTCGCCGGTAAGCCGCCGCCCGTCGACGCGCTGATCATCGGCTCCATCGACCCGCCCCCAGCCGGGCCAAGCAGAGCCGGGCCAAGCAGGAACAGAAAGGAAGTCAGCGATGGCGGATAACGCGATCGGATTGATCGAGACCAAGGGGTACGTGGCCGCGCTGGCCGCGGGCGACGCCATGGTCAAGGCGGCCAACGTCACCATCGTCGGCCGGGAGCAGGTCGGCGACGGGCTGGTCTCGGTGACGATCGTCGGGGACGTCGGCGCGGTGAAGGCGGCCACCGAGGCCGGGGCCGAGACCGCGACCAGCGTCGGGGAACTCGTCTCGGTGCACGTCATACCGCGACCGCACCCCGAACTCGCCCGGCACTTCAAGATCAGCGGTGACTAACGAGCACGACCCGCCGACCCCTGAGCTGCGGGTCTACCTCCTGGTGCGGGACCTGCAGCCGCAGTTCGCCGCGTACCTGGGCACCCCGACGCGCGCTCGCGGCTACCCGCCGTTCGCCGGGCAGCACGCGCTCATCGTGGAGGTGGCGCCGGCCCTGGCCATCGAGCGGGTCATCGATCTCGCGCTGCGCGCCGTGCCCGGCATCGAGCCGGGCATCTTGTTCGTGGAGCGCCAGTTCGGCGTGCTCGAGGTGCACGGCCCGGACCTGGAGGACGTGCGCCGGGCCGGGCAGGCCATCCTGGACGGGCTCGGCGCCGACGAGAAGGACCAGCTTCGCCCGCGGATCCTGTTCTCCGACGTGATCGAGGACGTGACCGACGCGCACGCGGTGATCATCAACCGGAACCGGGCCGGCTCGATGATCATCCCCGGCGACACCCTCGGCGTCAGCGAGGTCACTCCGGCCCTGTTCGCCGCGGTCGCGGCCAACGAGGCCGAGCGGGCCGCGCCCGGCGTGACGCTGGTGGACGTGTCGATGATCGGTGCCGCCGGGCGGATCTACCTGGCCGGGCCCACCGCGGACGTGCGGCGCGCGCAGGCCGAGATCACCGGGGTGCTGTCCGCCGTCACCGGCCGGGAGCAGTAGTGATGAACGACTCCGGATCTGGCGGGCACGACCTGTCGGCGGGCGGGGACGTCATGGACCGGGTGACGGCGTGCGCCCGCGCGGCGCTGCGCCGCTACGACTGCCACCCTGACGCGTCCGTCGAGCTGCTCAACGTCTCGGAGAACGCCACCTTCCTGGTCTTCGACCCCGGTGCCGGGCCCTCGGTGCTGCGGGTGCACCGCCTCGGCTACCACACCGAGCAGGAGATCGCTTCCGAGCTGGCCTGGATGGACGCGCTGCGCGCCGAGGCCGGCGTGCGCACGCCGCGGGTCCTGCCGACTACCGACGGGCAGCGGGTGGTGACGGTACCCGAAACCAGCAGCCGGGAACGGCACTGCGTGCGCTTTGAGTTCCTGCCCGGGACCGAGCCCGGGGGAGAGCTAGGGAGCACGCTGACCGGCGCTCACTTCGAGGAGCTCGGCGAGATCACCGCGCGGATGCACGGGCACGCCCGGGCGTGGCCCCGGCCGCCGTGGTTCACCCGGTTCCACTGGGATTACGACGCGGCGTTCGGCGCGGCGGCCCGGTGGGGCCGCTGGCAGGACGGCGTCGGGGTCGGCCCCGCCGAACGCCGCGTGCTCGCCCGCCTCGACGAGGCGCTGCGCGCGCGGCTGGGGGCGTTCGGCCAGGGCCCGGAGCGCTACGGCCTGGTGCACGCCGACACCCGGCTGGCCAACCTGCTGGTGCACGCCGGATCGGTCAGCGTCATCGACTTCGACGATTGCGGGTTCAGCTGGTACCTGTACGACCTGGGCACCTCGGTGAGCTTCTTCGAGCACTCGCCGGAGGTGCCGGGCCTGGTGGACAGCTGGCTGACCGGGTACCGCCGGTCCGGCCAGCTGTCCGCGCCGGACGAGGCCGAGATCTGGACGTTCATCATGTTCCGCCGGCTGCTGCTGCTCGCGTGGATCGGCTCGCACCAGGGCGTCGACATCGCCGTCGAGCTCGGCGCCGGGTACACGCAGGGCAGCTGCGACCTGGCCGAGTCATACCTCAGCAGACACTGAAAGGACCCAAAGGCATGTTCACATCGATCGCCGGCCGCGCCGTGGTGGTAACCGGCGGCACCCGAGGCATCGGCAAGGGCATCGCCAGCGTGTTCGCCCGCAACGGCGCCCGGGTCCTGATCACCGGCCGGGATTCGGACGTGGCCCGGGCCGCCGCCGAGGAACTCGACGCCCTCGCCGCGGACCCCGGCGAGGTCTCGTTCATCCAGGCCGACGTGTCCAGCCGGGAGGACTGCCGGCGGATGGCGGCCAACGCCATCGAGCGGCTGGGCGGCATCGACGTGCTGTGCGCCAACGCCGGGGTCTTCCCCGACAGCCTGCTGGCAGACATGACCGAGGAGACTCTCGACCAGGTGCTCGGGGTCAACCTGAAGGGCACGGTGTTCTCGGTCCAGGCCTGCCTGCCCGCGCTGCAGCGCTCGGGCCGCGGCCGGGTCATCCTCACCTCGTCGATCACCGGGCCGATCACCGGCTACCCGGGCTGGACCGGATACGGCGCGAGCAAGGCCGGCCAGCTGGGCTTCATGCGGACCGCCGCCATCGAGCTGGCTCCCAGCCGCGTCACGGTCAACGCGATCCTGCCGGGCAACATCGTCACCGAGGGCCTGGCCGAGCTCGGCGAGGACTACGCGAGCATCGATGGCGGCGTCGATCCCGCTGCGCCGCCTGGGCAGCGTCGACGACATCGGCTACGCCGCGCTGTTCCTGGCCACCGAGGAGGCGGGCTACATCACCGGCCAGACGATCGTGGTCGACGGCGGTCAGGTGCTTCCCGAGACCCTCGAAGCCGTCGCTGGCGGCCGAGGCACGCCGGATGAGCGCGGATCCCGTCCCGGCTACGGCCGGGCGGACCTCGGAGGAGGTCCGGCGCGCGCTGGCCGAACGGATCGGCAGCGGCCAGCTCCGCCCCGGGCAGCGCCTCGGGGCCGAACGCGCGCTGGCGGCCGAGCTCGGGGTCAGCCGGGCCACGCTCCGCCAGGCGCTCGCGGTCCTCGAGGAGGGCGGGGTAGTCCGCCGGGTGCCCGGCCGCGGCGGCGGCACGTTCGTGGCCAAGGGCAAGATCGAGCGGGACCTGTCCCGCATCGTCGGGGTACCCGCGTTGCTGCGCAGCCAGGGGGTGGTGGCCGGGACCCGGGTGCTGTCCGCCCGGCTGGCCCCCGCCGACGACGTCGCCGCGCAGGCGCTGCGCGCCCGGCCCGGCGACCTGGTGGTGGACCTGGTCCGGATCCGGCTGGCGGACGGCAGCCCGTTCTCTCTCGAGCGGGCCAAACTCCCGGCCAAGCGCTTCCCCGGCCTGCTCGAGCTGCCGCTGGGCGGTTCGGTCTACGAACTGATCGAGGAGCACTTCGGCACCAAGCCGCACGACGCGGTGGAGCGGATCGAGGTCGTCCTGGCCACGGCGGACGAGGCGGCCATCCTCGAGGTCGAGCCGGGCGCGCCGCTGATGGCCATCACCCGGACCGCAACCGACGCCGACGGCGAGCCGATCGAGTTCTCCCGCGACCTGTTCCGCGCCGACCGGACCCGGATCGTGGTCCGCACCGAAGGGGGCAGCGCCCGCGCCGTCCCCGGCCGGGCCCGGGTCGTCGAGCTGCGCGCCCAGGCGGGCTCCGCGATGAGCGCGCCGTCCGGCTCCGATCAGCCTGTCGGCCGGGTCAGGTTCATGGACCAGCAGCGGGTCAACCTGGACGGCTTCGCGGTCGAAAACCCCGAGCTCGGGCTGGCCGCGCTGCGCTCGCCGCACGACCCGCCACCCAGCCTGGTCATCACCGACGGCCGGGTGACCGAGCTGGACGGGGTGCCCGAGGCCGAGTTCGACTCGATCGACACCTACATCGCCCGGCACGGCCTCGACCTGGACGTCGCGGATGAGGTCATGGCGACCTGTCCGACGTCGCGTTCGCCCGGCTGCTGGTCGACCCGGCCGTCCCGCGGCACGAGATCATCCGGCTCAGCGCGGGCGCCACCCCGGCCAAGCTGGCCCGGGTGCTGGCCCTGCTCCGCCCGCCCGAGCTCGGCCTGGCCATGACCAAGCTGCGCGCCCGGCGCACCCCGAGCAACCAGGCGCACGTCACTAACCGGCTCGATGACCCGCTGCTGCTGGCGGCGGACGCGGCGACCGCGGCGGCGTTCGGCTTCCGTGAGGTCGAGACCACCGTGCCGGTGCTGGCCGACGCGCCGAGCAACGCGGTGGCCTGCCTGATCGGGGCGGCGTTCGGCGCCGACGGGGTGCTCATCCAGTGCTCGGTCGAGGAGGCCCTGGAGCTCGAGCTCGGCATGCGCGGGCTCACCTCCTACGCCGAGACCGTGTCCCTGTACGGCACCGAGCAGGTGTTCACCGACGGCGACGACACGCCCTGGTCCAAGGCGTTCCTCACCTCGGCCTACGCCTCGCGCGGCATGAAGATGCGGGTGTCCTCCGGCGCCGGGGCCGAGGTCCTGATGGCGGGCGCGCGGGGCCAGTCGATGCTGTACCTGGAGGCCCGCTGCGTGGCCCTGGCCCGGGCCATCGGCGCCCAGGGGGTGCAGAACGGCGGCATCGACGGCGCCAGCGTCGCCGCGGCGGTGCCGTCCGGGCTGCGCGAGCTGATGGCCGAGAACGTCATGGTCATGATGCGCAACCTGGAGTCCTGCTCGGGCAACGACGCGCTGATGAGCGAGTCCGACATGCGCCGGACCTCCCGGACGCTGCCGATCGTGCTGGCCGGGTCGGACTTCACGTTCAGCGGGTTCGGCTCCATCCAGCGCTACGACAACATGTTCGGCCCGAGCAACTTCAACGCCGAGGACATCGACGACTTCCTGGCCATGCAGCGGGACTGGGGCATCGACGGCGGCCTGCGCACCGTCTCGCCGTCGCGGATCGGTGATCTGCGCCGCGAGGCCGCCCAGGCTTGCCGCGCCGTCTACGCCCACCTCGGCCTGGCCGACTTCACCGACGAGCACGTCGAGCTGGCGGTGGACGCGGCCGGGTCGAAGGACCTGGGGGAGACCGACACCCTGGCCGTCTTGTCCGCCGCCCACGCCATACGTCAGCGCGGGCTGACGGTGGTGGACATCGTGGCCGCCCTGGACGAATGCGGCTATTTTGAGGTAGCCGAACGGACCGTGGCTTTCGTGCGCGCACGACTGTCAGGCGACTACCTGCAGACGTCGGCCATCTTCGACGAGCAGCTCGGGGTGCTCTCGCTGGTCACCGACCCGAACGACTACGCGGGCCCGGGCACCGGGTACGCGCCCACGCCCGAGCGGCAGCGCGAGATCGACGCGATCCGCCAGGCCCGCGGGGTTTCCGACCTGCGTTCGGAGCAGGCTCGGTTCGCGGTCCCGCTGCTCGCCCCGGTAGGCCCCGCTTGGCCCGGGCAGGACCCGCGCGACGTGGTGATCGGCGTCTCGCCGGCCGTCGGGCGTGACGTGTGGCGGTGCCTGTCCGGACTGGCCGTGACCGACGTGCTGCGCGAGATGCTGGCCGGGCTGGAGGAGGAGGGCTGCACCGGCCGCGTCGTCCGGTTCAACGACACCGTGGACCTGGGCCGGGTCGGCCTGGCCGCGGCCCGGCTGTCCGGCTCGGGCATCGGCATCGGCCTGCAGGGCAAGGGCACCGCGCTCATCCACCGCCGCGACCTGGCCCCGCTGGCCAACCTGGAGCTGTACTCGGTCGCTCCCTCGGTCACGCCCGCGCTGTACCGCCTGCTCGGCGCCAACGCCGCCCGCCACGCCAAGGGCGGCACCCCCGACCCGGCCCGCAACCCCTACTCCGACGAGGCCATCGAGGCCCGCTACCACACCACCGTGATCGCGCTGATGGAACTGGAACGCCGCCGGATGGATCCCGCCGCTGTCCCCGGAAGAGCTGTCCCTGGAGGGACTGAAGTGACTGACGTGACCGCTTCGGCCCCGTTCCGGCCGCACCGCAACCGGCACGATGGGCCATCGTACCGGTCCTGTGCGGCACGATGGGCCATCGTCCCGGTTGGCGCTTTTCCTGGGGTGGGGCTGAAGTGACTGATGTTACTGGGGTGCGGGCGCTGTCGGGGAGGCCGGTGGAAGGGCTGACCGTGGAGGCGGTCCGGGCGGGCGAGGTCGGGCTGGCGGACCTGCGGATCCACCCGGAGACGCTGGAACGGCAGGCGGTGGTGGCGGAAGAGCACTCCAATCCGCAGCTGGCCGATAACCTGCGCCGCGCCGCCGAGCTGACGCGACTGCCCGACGACGAGGTGCTGGCCATCTACGAGGCGCTGCGGCCGGGCCGGTCCAGCGCCGCGCAGCTGACCGCGCTGGCCGGGTCGCTGGCCGACCGGGGGCTGCCGCGCTGCGCGGCCCTGGTGGCCGAGGCGGCCGAAGTCTACGCCCGCCGGGGCCTGACCACATGACGCTGGTGCGAGGGCGTAGCCGGTGACGCTGGCGCGGAGTCCTGGCCGGTGACGGTGATCGCCGGGGTCGACGTCGGCAACGCCACGACCGAGGTGGTGCTGACCTCGGGCGGGAAGATCCTGGCCGCGGGACGAATGCCGACCCGCGGCCGGAAGGGGTCCGCGGACTCGCTGCGCGGCGCGGCGGCGCTGGTCCGCCGGGTCGAGCGCCAGGCCGGGACCACGGTCGCCGAGGCCCGGATCGCCCCGCTGCGCGCCGTGGACACCTCGCTCGTGACCGTCCCCGAGACGGTGCCGCCCCGCGGGCGGCTGCGGGTGCTGGCCGCCGGCGTGGCCACGCCCGGCGGCAGCGGGGCCTGCGTCGGCCCGCCCCTGCTGCTAGCTGGCCCCGGCCGGTCCTCCGCGTCGTCTCCGCTGGTGCCCGCGGCCGACCGCCCCGCCGGGTCGCCGCTGGTGGCGGTCGTTCCGCCCGGACTGCGCTACGACGAGGCCGCCGCCCGGCTGCGGGACCTGCTCGCGGCCGGGACGCCCGTCGGCGCGGTGCTGGTGGCGGGCGACGAGGGCGTGCTGGTGGCCAACCGGCTGCCCGGCGACCTGCCGGTCATCGACCAGGTCGACGCGGCGGCGGCGGCCGCATGCCAGCTGCTCGCGGTCGAGGTGCGCCCGCCCGGGCACACGCTGAGCCTGCTGACCGACCCGGTGGCGCTCGCCGCCCGGCTCGGGCTGGCCGACCACGAGGCCGGGGACGCCGTCGCGCTGGGCCGGGCGCTGGCCGATCACGCCAACGCCGTCGTGGGCCTGCTCCCCGCGCCGACCGGCGCCGTGGAACCCGCGCCGGCCAGCGCCACGGAACCGGCGCCGGACGAGCCGTGGGTCCAGACGGCGGACGGCGGGCGGCTGCCGCTGCGCTCCGCGTGCCCGCACCTGCCCGGCTGGCCGGTCGGTGCCGTGCGGGCGTTCGGCGAGACCGAGGTTGACGACCTGTTCGCGGTGGACCTGGCCGCCGCGGCCGACGCCGCGACCGCCCGGCAGGGCAGTACCGGCCGGGCGCTGCTCGTCGCGTCGCTGAGCCGCGCCGCCGGCCCGCAGGCCTTGTCGCCCGCTGACCTGCTCGGTGACCTGCTGGCCGTGCCCGTCCGCTCGCCGGCCAGCGAGCCGGTCGCGGCCCGGCGCGGCGCGCTCACCACGCCGGGCGCCCGCCCGCAGGCGGTCGTCGTCGACCTGGGCGCCGGCACCATCGACGTGATCAGCGCGGAGTCCGATGTGGTCGCCGCCGGAGCGGGCGACCTGCTGACCGCCGCGGTGGCCGAGACGCTCGGCATCCCGCGAGCGGCCGCCGACTGGGTCAAGCGGGGCCCGTGCCTGCGGGTGGACGGCGGCCAGCGCTTCGAGGCCGAGGACGGCAGCCGCGGTTTCCTGGCCCGTCCGCGCCCCGGCCTCGGCGGTGGGCATGCTCACGGTGCGAGGGGCCGGGCGGCTTGCTGCCGTTCGACCGCCGGCACGGGCCGGGCGAATGGCGAGCGATCCGGATCCGGCTCAAGCTCGCCGTCCTGGCCGGCGAACTTCCAGCGCGCGATGCTGAGCCTGGTCCCGACCTCAGCCAGGTCCTGGTCGTCGGCGGCCCCGCTGGGGACGAGGAACTGCTCGCCATTATCGCGCGTTCGCTGCCCGGCGGCGTGGCCGTCGGCCGGGGCCACGTCGGGGGCACCCTGGCGGGCGAACCGCTCGGCCACCGTTACGCGGTCGCGCTCGGCCTGGCCCTGGACCCTGCAGCTGAAGTGGCTGTTGAGCGGGGCGACGGTCTTCATCGCCGCCGGCATCGGCCTGGTATGGCTCAATAATCCGACCGGTTGGCTGAGGGTGGTCGACGTCGCGGCCGGGGTCGGGACGCTCGCGTTGCCGGTCAGCATCGGGTTCGGGATCATGAAGTTCCGGTTGTACGACATCGACCGGATCATCAGCCGCACCCTGGCCTACGCGATCGTCACCGGGCTGCTGATCGGCGTGTACGCCGGGCTGGTCCTGCTGGCTACTGGAGTGTTCCGGTTCCACAATTCGGTGGCGGTGGCGGCCTCGACGCTCGTGGCCGCGGCCCTGTTCAATCCGGTGCGGCACCGCGTCCAGCACGCCGTCGACCGGAGGTTCAACCGGGCCAGGTACGACGCGGACCAGACGGTGGCGGCGTTCGCGGCCCGGTTGCAGGACGCGGTCGACCTGGGAACCGTCCACTCGGACCTGCTGAACACAGTCGATCAGGCGCTGGAGCCTGCCCACGTCACGGTGTGGACTGCGCCGGCGGCCACTGCTTCGCGACCAGGGTGAGGACATCGTAGGTGGCCACCGACGCGCCGTCCTGCTTGGTCACGTCCGCGTCCCAGCGCACCTCACCGTACTCGGCGTCCTCCCGCGGCGTGATCTGCTTGCAGGTCAGCGTCACGGTGAGCTCGTCACCCGGGTAAACGGGGGTGAGGAAGCGCAGGTTCTCCAGGCCGTAGTTGGCCAGCACGGGTCCCGGGTCGGGCTGGACGAACAGGCCGGCCGCGAAGGAGACGATGAGGTACCCGTGGGCCACCCGGCCGTCGAAGAACGGGTTGGCCCGGGCCGCCTCCTCGTCCATGTGGGCGTAGAAGGTGTCGCCGGTGAACTCGGCGAAGTGCTCGATGTCGGCCAGCGTCACCTGGCGCGGGCCGGCCACCACGGTGTCGCCGACGCGCAGCTCGGCCAGCGACTTGCGGAACGGGTGGCCGCCCGCCTCATTCCGCTCGGCGCCATTGATCCAGCGGCCGGTGACGGCCGCCAGCACCCGCGGGCTGGCCTGGACCGCGGTGCGCTGCATGTGGTGCAGCACGCCGCGCATGCCGCCCATCTCCTCGCCGCCGCCGGCCCGCCCGGGGCCGCCGTGCACGAGCACGGGCAGCGGCGAGCCGTGCCCGGTCGAGGAGGCCGCGTCGTCGCGGTCCAGGACGAGCAGCCGGCCATGCCACGGAGCCAGGCCGAGGACCACCTCGCGGGCGAACTCCGCGTCGGCGGTGACGACCGACCCGACCAGGCTGCCCCGGCCGCGCGCCGCCAGTTCGACCACCTCCGCGGGGCCCTGGTAGCCCATGATCGTGCTGACCGGGCCGAACGCCTCCACCTGATGCGGCTCCGGCCGGCCTGGGTCGTCGCTGTGCAGGAGCAGCGGAGCGATGAACGCGCCGCGCTCGGCGCTGGCCCCGACGACCTCGACGTGGTCCGGGTCGCCGAACACCAGCCGGCCCGCGGTCAGCAGGGCCTTGACCGAGCGGCGGACCTCCTCGCGCTGCTCCAGGCTGGCCAGCGCGCCCATCCGCACGCCGTCCGCGGCCGGGTTGCCGACCACCACCGCGGCCAGCCGGTCGCGCACCGCCTCGGCCACCTGCGCCGCGACGCCGGCCGGGACGAAGGCCCGCCGGATCGCGGTGCACTTCTGGCCGGCCTTGACCGTCATCTCGGTGACCAGCTGACCGACGTACAGGTCGAACTCCGGTGTGCCCGGCTGGGCGTCCGGACCGAGGATGGAGCAGTTCAGCGAGTCCGCCTCGGCGTTGAACCGGACCGACCGGCTCACGATCGCGGGATGGGCCCGCAGCTGCTGCGCGGTCGCGGCCGATCCGGTGAACGACACCAGGTCCTGCTCGCCGACGTGGTCGAGCAGGTCGGTGGCGCTGCCGCAGACCAGCTGAAGTGAGCCCGGGGGCAGCAGCCCGGTTCCGACCATCAGCTCGACCAGCCGGGCAGTCAGGTAGGCGGTCTGGGTGGCCGGCTTGACCAGGCTCGGCACGCCTGCGATGAACGCGGGGGCGAACTTCTCCAGCGGGCCCCAGACCGGGAAGTTGAACGCGTTGATCTGCACCGCGACCCCGCGCAGCGGGGTCAGCAGGTGCTGGCCGACGAAGGCGCCGTCCCGGCTCAGCGGCTCGACCGCCCCTTCGGTCAGGATGACGTCGTTCGGCAGCTCACGCTTGGCCTTGCTGGCGTAGCTGAGCAGGACGCCGATGCCGCCGTCGACGTCGAACTTCGCGTCGCCGAGCGTCGCGCCGGTACGCGCGGACAGAGCGTACAGCTCCGGCCGGTGCTCGCGCAGCGCCTGCCCGAGCGCCTTGAGCAGCCCGGCCCGCTGGTGGAAGGTCAGCTCGCGTAGCGCCGGGCCGCCGGTGCCCCGGCCGTAGTCCAGCGCCGCGGCGACGTCGATCCCGGCCGATGAGACCCGGGCGACCTCCTCACCGGTAACCGCGTCGAGGACCGGCCTGCCCTCTTCGGCTGGTTCGGTCCATGCTCCGCTCACGTAGCTGCGCAGCGACGTCATCGTCGGCTCCTCCTTCGACCCATCCCCCTGAGTTTCCCTGGTTCAGTGCTTGAAGGACTGGCGCATCTGCTGGATCTCCGGCGGCGGCTGGGTCTGCGGGTGGTGCTCCAGGACCCTCAGGTGCAGCCGGAAGTCGGCGAGCAGCAGGCTGGCCAGGTCCATGCTGAAGCCGTTCCTGACCACGATCCGCATCACCGAGGTATCCGTCATGTCCGCCGGGAAGGTGTACGCGGGCACCTGCCAGCCGCGCTGGCGCAGCCGCTCGGATAGGTCGAACACCGAGTAGGTGGTGATGTCGTCGCGCAGCTTGAACGCGAACACCGGAAGGTCGCTGCCGTCGGTGAACAGCTCGAACTGGCCCATCTTGGCGATCTCGCCGGACAGGTAGCGGGCGATGTCCTGGCAGGTCTGCTGCACGTGCCGGTAGCCCTGCGAGCCGAGCCGGAGGAAGTTGTAGTACTGGGCGGCGACTTGGGCGCCGGGCCGGGAGAAGTTGAGCGCGAAGGTGGGCATCTCGCCGCCCAGGTAGTTGACCTTGAACACCAGATCCTCCGGCAGGGCGTCCGGGGTCCGCCAGATGACCCAGCCGACCCCGGGATACACCAGGCCGTACTTGTGGCCGGAGCTGTTGATCGAGGCCACCCGCGGCACCCGGAAATCCCACTCGAGGTCCGGCTGCAGGAACGGGGCGACGAACCCGCCCGAGGCGCCGTCCACGTGCACCGGGATGTCCCAGCCGTGCTCGGCTTGCACCTGGTCCAGAGCCCGGCTGATCTCCAGCACGGGCTCGTAGCTGCCGTCCATGGTGGAGCCCAGGATCGCGACCACGCCGATGGTGTTCTCGTCGCACTTGGCCGCGGCCTCGGCCGGGCCCAGGTGCAGCCGTCCCGGCACCATCGGCACGTAGTGCGGCTCGACCTGCCAGTAGCGGCAGAACTTTTCCCAGCACACCTGCACGTTGGAGCCCATCACCAGGTTCGGCTTGGCCGCGTCGAGCCCGGCCGCCTTTCGCCGGGCCCGCCAGCGCCACAGCAGGGCCATGCCGCCGAGCATGCAGGCCTCGCTCGACCCGGTAGTGGAGCAGCCGGTCGCCTGGCTGCCGGGCGGGGCGTTCCACAGGTTGCTGAGGATGTTCACGCAGCGCCGCTCGAGCTCGGCGGTCTGCGGGTACTCGTCCTTGTCGATCATGTTCTTCGGGGCGCACTCGGCCATGAGCAGCTCGGCCTCGGGCTCCATCCAGGTGGTGACGAACGTGGCCAGGTTGAGCCGGGCGTTTCCGTCGAGGATCAGCTCGTCGCGGACCACCTGGAGCGCGGTGCGGGGCAGCACCCCGTGCTCGGGCAGCTTGTACCGCGGGATCTCACAAGTCTGCTCGCGGAAGTAAATCGGGTTGATCTCGAGTTCGGCGTCCTGGGCGGACTCGTCCACCTTGGTGTGCAGCGGCATGGCCCCAGGCTAACGCGCCAGCCCAGCGACCATGCCAACAGCTAACGAACTCCGGGGTCAGCCGAACGGTGGATGCCGCCGGGCCAGATGGCCGGCCAACGGGGCGCCGGCCGGTGCCCGAAGTATGGCCGCGCAGCCGATCCGCGGGCGGGGACCGCCGGGCGAAGCTGGCTATGGCGCCACCGAGGCGACCAACGAAAGCGAGGCACGAGATGACGCCGGTCATCGAGGTGACAGGGCTGACCAAGCGGTACGCAGGCCAGGCCGTGGTGGACGGGATCTCCTTCCACGTCGATCGGGGAGAGATCTTCGGCATCCTCGGCCCGAACGGCGCGGGCAAGACCACCGCGGTGGAGTGCATGGAGGGACTGCGGCGACGCGACGCGGGCCAGGTCCAGATCCTCGGGCTCGACCCGAAGACCGACGGCCACCGGCTTCACCAGCGGCTCGGCGTGCAGCTCCAGGAGACCCAGCTGCAGGACAAGATCAAGGTCCGCGAGGCCCTGGAACTGTACGCGTCGTTCTACCCGGACCCCGCCGACTGGCGCGAGTTGCTGGATCGCTGGGGGCTGGCCGGCAAGAGGGACACCAGGTTCGGCAAGCTGTCCGGCGGCCAGAAGCAGCGGCTGTTCATCGCGCTGGCCCTGGTCGGGAACCCGGAGGTGGTGTTCCTCGACGAGCTCACCGCGGGCCTGGACCCGGGCGCCAGGCGCGCCACCTGGGATCTGATCGCGCAGGTCAGGGACGGTGGCGTCACCGTCGTGCTGGTCAGCCACTTCATGGACGAGGTGGAGGAGCTATGCGACCGGGTCGCGATCCTCGAACGGGGGCGGATCGCGGCGCTGGACACCCCGGCGGGGCTGGTGGACTCCGCCGGGGGAGAGTACCGGATGCGGTTCCGGCCGACGGCGCCGCTGGACGAGCAGTCGCTGGCCATCGTGCCCGGCGTGACCGGCGTCGAGCGCCACGGGGCGCACGTCCGCGTCACCGGGACCGGGGACTTCGCCTCCGCGGTCACCGCGGAACTGGCCCGCAGGCAGGTCCTCGTCGCGGACCTGCGGATCGAGGGACGCAGCCTGGACAGCGCCTACGTGGCGCTGACCGGCCGGACCATGGACACGTGAGGGAGACAGGCAATGGACGGCTTCAGCAGGCTCGCCCTGGTCGAGGGCAAGCTGTTCCTGCGTGAGAAGGCGGCGCTGATCGGGGTGTTCGGGCTGCCGGTGGCGCTGGTCATCGGGTTCGGCCTGATCCCGGGGTTCAGCGATCCGCAGAAGGGCCTATCGGATCAGATCGGCACCGAGTACATCGCGGCCCTCGGCGTCGCGATCGTGCTGGCCAGCCTGGGCTTGACCGGGGTACCGATGGTCATCGGCCAGTACCGGGAGCGTGGCGTCCTGCGCCGCCTGGGCGTCACGCCGGTGCGCCCGCTGACCCTGCTGCTGGCCGACCTGACCGTGTGGGCGGCGGCGGCGGTGCTTTCCGTGGCGGTCGTCATCGCGGTGGTGCGGATCGCCTTCCACGTACCGGCCCCGGTCAAGCCAGGCTGGTTCATCCTGGCCGTCGCCCTCGGCATCGCCTCGCTGTTCGCCACCGGCCTGCTCGCCGCCAGCGTGGCGCCGACCGCCCGGGGCGCGGCGGGGATCGGGTGGCTGCTGTTCTTCCCGAACATGTTCCTGGCCGGCGTCTACTTCCCGACCGAGGAGATGTCGTCCACGATGCGCCAGGTCGGCAACTTCACCCCGCTCGGCTCGGCCCTGCACGCGGTGCGCGACAGCTGGATGGGAATAGATCCCCGGCCGGAGTACCTGGGCATAATGGCGGCGTGGGCCCTGGTCGCCGGGGCCCTGGCGGCCCGTTTCTTCCGCTGGGATCAGGCGTAGGGAAGGGGAGCGGTGACGGTGCGGACACCGGACAGCAGCCTCGAGTCGATGGAGCAGCGGTACGACTCGCTCCTGCGGCTGCTGCCCTTCCTGCTGCTTACCGTCCCGCTCCTCCCGTATTTCCTCTCCCAGAGCCCGACCGCCGGCGCGTTCGGTATCACCGCCGGCGTCGCCGTGGCAGCGGGAGCCTGGATCACCTGGATGGTCATCCTGCATCCAGGCTGGGCGGAGCGTCCGTGGCTGATGGGGGTCTTCTTCGTCGGCCTGGTCGCGTTCATTGCTGTACTCACCGTCCGCAGTCCGTGGTTCGCGTTCTTCACCTGGCTCGGCTTCCTCTATGCGTTCCGGTTCTTGACCGGTGCGTGGCGGTGGGCAGTCTGCGCGGTCGTGGCGATCTTCTTCGGCATGTCCCAGTCTGGGGGATTCCACCGGCCGACCGTTTCGACGGTAGCTATCTGGGTGACTGCTGGCCTGTGTCGACGTCGTGCTGACCGGGGTGTTCGTCCTGCTCGGCATGAAGACCGAGGAGCAGAATCGGGCCCGCAAGGGGATGATCGCCGAGCTGGCCCAGGCCAACCAGCGACTGGAAGAGATGATGGCGGAGAACACCGGCCTGCAGGCCCAGCTGCTGACCCAGGCCCGGGAGGCGGGCGCGGGCGACGAACGGCAGCGGATGGCACGGGAGATCCACGACACCCTGGCCCAGGGCCTGACCGGGATCATCACCCAGCTCGAGGCGGCCCAGCAGACCGCCAGCGGGGCCGAGCACGAGCGGCGGATCGGCAACGCCAAGCGGCTGGCCCGGGACAGCCTGGCCGAGGCCCGGCGCTCGGTGCAGGCGCTGCGGCCGCAGGCCCTGGAGGACAGCAAGCTGCCCGACGCGCTGGCCGACGAGGTGACCCGCTGGACGGCCACCAGCGGCGTGCCCGCCGAGGTCGCCGCGACCGGCGACCCGCGGGCGCTACATCCCGAGGTCGAGGTGACCCTGCTCCGCGTCGCTCAGGAGGCCCTGGCCAACGTGGCCAAGCACGCCGCCGCCTCGCACGCCTGGGTCACGCTCTCCTACATGGAGGATGTGGTGACCCTGGACGTGCGGGACGACGGCAGCGGGTTCGCCCAGCCGGGGGCCGGGAATGAGCAGAGCTCTGCTGGCGGAGGCGGCACCGGCGGCAGCGCCGGCGGCGGCTTCGGGCTGATCGCCATGCGGCAGCGGGTCAGCCGGCTGGCCGGCCAGCTGGAGATCGAGTCAGAACCCGGAGCGGGCACCGCGGTATCGGCCAGCCTGCCCGCCATCCCCCTCGGGAGGCGCACCTCGTGACCGGAACCATCCGGCTGCTGATCGCCGACGACCACCCGGTGGTCCGCGACGGGCTGCGCGGCATCTTCGAGGCCAGCGATGAGTTCGAGGTGGCCGGCGAGGCCGCCAACGGCCGGGAGGCGGTCGACCGCGCCGCGGCGCTGCGTCCCGACGTGGTGCTGATGGACCTGCGCATGCCGGAGCTGGACGGGGTCAGCGCGATCCGGGCCCTGGCCCAGCGCGGCGTCGACGCGCGGGTGCTCGTGCTCACCACCTTCGACACCGACACCGACGTGCTGCCCGCGATCGAGGCCGGCGCCACCGGCTACCTGCTCAAGGACTCACCGCCGGAGGAACTGCGGCGCGGGGTCCGCGCCGCGGCCCGGGGCGAGGCCGTGCTCTCGCCGTCGGTCGCGACCCGGCTGGTCGGCCAGGTCCGGGAGCCGGCCCGGGAACCGCTCAGCCAGCGCGAGCTCGACATCCTCGGGCTGATCTCCCGTGGCTGCTCGAACCGCGAAGCCGCCGCGCGCCTGTTCATCAGCGAAGCCACGGTCAAGACCCACGTGCTGCACATCTACGCCAAGCTCGGGGTCAACGACCGGGCCGCAGCCGTGGCGGCCGGGTTCGAGCGCGGCCTGCTGCCCAGACCCTTAAAACCCGCGACACCAGTACCGGCCCTGGGTCGGGACCCGGTTGTGATAGGCGGCCGCGGCCTGCCCGGCGAGGATCTCACGGACCTCGCGCGTAACGTCGTCCGGGTACTGGTCGAGCGTCGCCTCAAGGTCGTGCCGCTGGGCATTCGTCCAATATCCGGCCAGCTCACGCTCCAGTTCCGTCCGCTGCAGGCAGTTCGCATGCCCAGAGCCCGGGAGCAGCGGGGCGGTCAGGAGCAGCAGGAGCCCGGGCAGGAGAATTACGCTGCCGGTCGTACTGTCGCGCAGGATAACTCCGGCCACCGTGAGCCCGGTCCCGGCCAGCAAGGGCTTCCAGCGGGCCCGGACCGCGCGCGCCAGCGGCAGCAAGCCGAGGAGGGTGAGCAGCATCCCGATACGGATCCACCTGCGGATGCGCCTGGTGCGCGCGGGTCGCGTGGCCCGTGAGGCCCGGTCCGTGCGGCCAGACTGGCTCCACACCACCAGGTTCCGCCGCCGCTGCGGTCGCAGTCTCATCGCAGCCTCCCGCACTCAGGCTTCGTTCTGCGCGTCTTATCAATGCTACGCCTCAGTTCCCCGGGGAGCAGCCTGCGGCGTGGCGGGGGCAGGCACCATGGTCCGTTCGGAATAAATGATCTTTTCTGGTGTACCGGCAGAACAGGAAGCCGTTGTCCTCCAGGACGTGAGCCAGGGTGAGCGGCTGCGTGGAGGCGGCGGGCTGCTGGCCGGCCAGGATCCGGTCCGCGCCCGGGCCCGCCAGCAGCGGGCCGATGGTCAGGCACAGCTCGTCCAGCAGGCCCGCCGTGGCGATCTGGGCCAGCAGGCGCGGACCCCCCTCGGTGAGCATCCGCCGGTGGCCGCGCTCGGCCAGCGCGGCGACGGCCGCCTTCAGGTCCACGGTTTCCTGTCCGGCCACGATAACGTCGGCCCGCTCTTGCAGGGCGGCGCGGCGGTCGGCCGGGGCCTGCGCGGTGGTGATGACGATCGTGCGAGCCGACGGCGGGGCCATGTCGATGACGGGGCTGGACGGCTCGAGGTCGAGCCGCGCGGTGACCACCGCGATCGGCGGGGTCGGGGTCCGGCCCGGCCGCAGGTCCGGCCAGAGCTCGTGCTGGCGCACCGGCTTGTACTTCTCGGCCCGGACCGTCGCCGCGCCCACCACGATCACGTCGGCCAGCGTGCGGAGCAGCGCGAACAGGCGCCGGTCGGCCAGCGAGGACAGGCCCGAGGTGAGGCCCTCCAGCATCGCGGCACCGTCCGCGCTGGACACCATGTTGGCCCGCAGCCACGGCCCGTCCGGGTAGGCGTACAGCGCGGCCAGGTCGGACTCGCGCAGGTCGGAGGAGGCGAAGATCTGGCGCATGATCAGTCCGCTGACCGCAGCACGACCGCGGCTCGGGCGCCAACCTCGACTTCGCTCTTGGGCATCAGGATCGCTCCCTCCTCCTCGTCGCTGGCCTCCGCTGTGCTGGTGTCGACCACGACCTCCCAGCCGGGTGCCAGGCTGGCCTCGGGCAGGGTAAACGTGAGCGGATCGTTGTCCACGTTGAACAGCAGGAGGAACTTGGCGTCCACTATTCTTCCGCCTCGCGGATCCGGTTCGCTGATCGCCTCGCCGTTCAGCAGGGCCGCGAGCGACTGGGCGAAGCCGGCGCCCCAGTCGTTCTGGGTCATTTCCTGGCCGGCCGGGGTCAGCCAGCTGATGTCGCTGGTCTCGTCGTCCGGTGCCGCGCCGGCCGCGGAAGAACCGGCGCCGCCGGAACACCGGGTGGTCGCGGCGCAGCCCGGCCAGGGTCTCGGTGAACTGCAGCAGGTCCCGCTCGGCGTCGGCCTGGCTCCAGTCCAGCCAGGACACCTCATTGTCCTGGCAGTAGGCGTTGTTGTTGCCCTGCTGGGTACGCCCCATCTCGTCGCCCGCCAGCAGCATCGGGACGCCCTGGGACAGGAACAAGGTGACCAGGAAGTTCCGTTTCTGCCGAGCGCGCAGCGCGGTGACGGCGGGGTCGTCGGCCGGGCCCTCTACGCCGCAGTTCCAGGACCGGTTGTCGTCGGTGCCGTCCCGGTTGCCCTCGCCGTTGGCCTCGTTGTGCTTGTGGTTGTAGCTGACCAGGTCCTGCAGGGTGAACCCGTCGTGGCAGGTGACGAAGTTGATCGACGCGACCGGGCGCCGCCCGCTGGTCGCGTACAGGTCACTGGACCCGGTGAGCCGGGACGCGAACTCGCCGATGGCCTCGGGGCGGCCGCGCCAGAAATCCCGGACGGTGTCGCGGTACTTCCCGTTCCACTCGGTCCACAACGGCGGGAAGTTGCCCACCTGGTAACCGCCCTCGCCCACGTCCCACGGCTCGGCGATGAGCTTGACCTGGGAGACCACCGGGTCCTGCTGGACCAGGTCGAAGAACGTGGACAGCCGGTCCACGTCGTGCAGTTCCCTGGCCAGCGCGCTGGCCAGGTCGAACCGGAACCCGTCGACGTGCATTTCCAGGATCCAGTACCGCAGCGAGTCCATGACCAGCTGCAGCGCGTGCGGGTTACGGGCGTTCAGGCTGTTCCCGCAGCCGGTGTAGTCCAGGTACCGCCACCGCTCCCTACCGTCGAGCCGGTAGTAGGCGGCGTTGTCGATGCCGCGGAAGGACAGCGTCGGTCCCATGTGGTCGCCCTCGGCGGTGTGGTTGTACACCACGTCCAGGATGACCTCGATGCCGGCCTCGTGCAGCGCCTTGACCATGGTCTTGAACTCGCCGACCTGCTCGCCGCGCTGCCCGGCCGAGGAGTACCGGTTGTGCGGGGCCAGGAACCCGATCGTGTTGTAGCCCCAGTAGTTGGTCAGGCCGCGCTCGATCAGGAACTGCTCGGCCACGAACTGGTGAACCGGCATGAGCTCGACCGCGGTGACGCCGATCCGCTGCAGGTGCGCGATCACGGCCGGGTGCGCGAGGCCGGCGTAGGTGCCGCGCTGATGCGCCGGGACGTCGGGGTGGCGCAGGGTCAGCCCCCGGACGTGCGCCTCGTAGATGACCGTCTCGTGGTACGGGGTCTGCGGCGCCCGGTCGTGGCCCCAGTCGAAGAACGGGTTGATGACGACGTTCTTGGGCATGTGCGACGCGCTGTCGGTGGTGTTCCGCTTCTTGGGGTTGCCGAACTGGTAGTCGAACAGCGACTCGTCCCAGCGGATGTCGCCCTCGGTCGCCTTGCCGTACGGGTCGAGTAGCAGCTTGGAGCCATCGCAGCGCAGCCCGCGCGGCGGATCGTAGGGACCGTGCACGCGGTAGCCGTACCGCTGCCCGGGCGCGATCCCGGGCAGGTAAACGTGCCAGACGAACCCGTCAACCTCGGTTATCTCGACCCGTTCTTCGGTCAGCGGGTTCGGGTCGCCGTTCTCCGGATCGCCGAACAGGCAGAGCTCGACGCGCTGGGCGACCTCCGAGAACAAGGTAAAGTTCGTCCCCCACCCGTCCCAGGTCGCGCCAAGCGGATAGGGCGTTCCTGGCCAGGTACGCATTCGCCCCCTTCTCCTGCGAGTCTGGTCGCCATGATCAGCGGCCGACTCTACCGGGTACGCGCATGCCCGGAGGGACGTACGTTACCGGATCGTGATCTGCGGGTCTGGAATCCTCGATAGCACCGAGGACTATCGAGAGGTTTACCCAGTTTTACGCCGCTGTCCGCTCCCGCATTGCCGCCTCCTGATAACGGTCCAGGACGATGTCGGCCACCTCCGGTGCGGCGCCAAGCGCCGGTGACACCTCGGCCGCCCCCGCGGCCAGCGAAGCGTCCCGGATCCGGTCGGCGAACAGGCCCGGCGCGAGCAGGTAGCTGGCCACCACCACCCGGCGGGCTCCGGCCCGCAGCAGCTCCGTCACCGCCTGCGCAGGCGCGGTGCTGCCTTGGCCGCCTGCGGCGGCGCTGCTGCCTTGGCCGCCTGCGGCGGAGGGGCTGACCGCTGACGCGTACGCCGGGCGGACCGCGAACCAGCCGACGGCGGCCTGCCACTGCGCGGCCAGGCCCGCGATGGTGGCGTTCGCCCCCGGGTCGCTCGATCCTGCCGCCGCGAGGACCACGCCGGTCTCGGCCGGATTCTCGAACGCCGTCTCGGGCAGGCGCCGCTCGAGCGCGCGGAGCAGCAGCGGGTGCGGTCCGAGCGGTGCGCCGTACGTGACGTTCAGCCTCGCGGTGCCCGCCCGGGCCAGCACGCGGGGGATATCGGTCTTGCTGTGGTACGCCGCGGTGAGCAGCAGCGGCAGCACGGTGACCTGCGTGTCCGGCCCGAACGTCCGCATGACCTGCGGCACGGACGGCGCGGCGTGGCCCAGGTAGGCCACACGCAGGTCCGGCACGCTCAGGCCGCGGTCGGCAGCCCGGCGTGCGACCAGCGGCATCAGCTCGCCGATGGCCGCCGCCGCGCGCGGGTCCGCGCTGCCGTGGGCCACGGCGACGAGAGCTTTTTGCGGGGGGGTTTGGGGGGGACGTCCCCCCCGTCGGCCAGCAGAGTTAAGCATGGATGCCGCACTCGGTCTTGCCTGTCCCGGCCCAGCGCCCGCTGCGCGGGTCGGCGCCGGGCTCGACCCGGAGCGTGCACGTCGCGCAGCCGATCGAGGGGTAGCCGTCGTAGACCAGCGGGTTGACCAGCACGCCGTTGGTGGTGATGTAGTCGTCGACCTGCTTCTGGGTCCAGCTGACGATCGGGTTGACCTTGACCATCTCCCGCCGGTCGTCCCACTCGACCACCTGGGCCTGGCGGCGGTTGCTGGTCTCGTCCCGGCGCACGCCGGTGATCCACGCGTCATAGTTGGTCAGCGCCCGCTCCAGCGGCTCGACCTTGCGCAGGTAGCAGCACAGGTCCGGGTTGCGCCCGTAGAGCCGCGGGCCGAGCTCGGCGTCCTGCTCCGCGACGGTGCGCGACGGGGTGACGTTGACCAGGTGGATCGGGTACACGACCTCCACCGCGTCCCGGGTGCCGATGGTCTCGGCGAAGTGGTAGCCGGTGTCGAGGAAGACCACGTCGATACCGGGCCGGACGGCCGAGGCCAGGTGGATGATCACCGCGTCGGTCATGGACGAGGTGATGCAGATCCGCTCCCCGAAGGTATCGGTGGCCCAGCGGATGACCTCTTCGGCCGGCGCGTCGGCGAGTGCCTCAGCAGCCTGTTCGGCGAGGGTTCGCATGAGCTCGGGGTCCTCCAGGGGCGTCTGCGCCAGGCCGCGCGTTACGACGGGACTCACAGCGTGACTCCTATTCCGGCAAAGCGTAGCTGGAAAGTCCTGGTGCAACTGCGGCAATGCCATTCACCGTCGGTTGCGCCCTGCGGTTCGAGGTCTTCCTCGCCGCAGTAAGGGCAGTAAAACGGGACGGCTCGCGTGCTCATGTGAGCTCCTCTTCCGTCGCTCGCACCGTCCACGCGGCGAAGCTCTCGCCCGGTTCGCGGGCCGCCTCGAACCGGCGCAGCACCCGCTCCACGTAGTCCGGCAGTTCCTCGGCCGTGGTCTTGAGCCCGCGCAGCTTGCGGCCGAAGCCGGAGCCGCTGCCGTCGCCGCCGTTCAGGCTGCCGCCCAGGTGCACCTGGAAGCCCTCGACCTGGGTCCCGTCCGGGCCGGTGACCAGCGATCCCTTCAGCCCGATGTCGGCGGTCTGGATCCGGGCGCAGGAGTTCGGGCAGCCGTTCACGTTGATCGTGACCGGCGTTTCGAAGCCGGGCAGCCGCCGCTCGAGTTCGGCGATCAGGTCCGCGGCCCGGGCCTTGGTCTCCACGATCGCGAGCTTGCAGAACTCGATGCCGGTGCACGCCATCGTGTGCCGGCGGAAGGCGCTGGGCCGGGCCGGCAGGCCCTGCCTGGTCCAGCTCATTGACCAGATCGTCAGTGCGGTCCGGGGGCACGTCCAGGATGACCATCTTTTGCTCGGTGGTGGTGCGCACCCGGCCGCTGCCGTACCTGTCGGCCAGCCCGGCGATGACGTCCAGCGCGTCGGCCGACAGGCGACCCACGGTCGGCGCGAAACCCACGTAATAGTTCCCGTCCCGCTGCTGGTGGACGCCTACGTGGTCGCGGGTCCCGTGCAGCGGCGGGGCCGGTGCGGGACCGTCGGGCAGCGCGTACCCGAGGTACTCCTTCTCCAGGACCTCGCGGAACTTCTCCGGGCCCCAGTCCGCGACCAGGAACTTGATCCGGGCCCGGTGCCGCAGCCGGCGGTAGCCGTAGTCGCGGAACAGGCCGGTCACGCCCGCCCACACCTCGGGCACCTGGCCGGGCCGGACAAAGGCGCCGAGCCGGCGGCCGATCATCGGGTTGGTGGACAGGCCGCCGCCGACCCACAGGTCATACCCGGCCTCTCCGGCCTCGTTGAGCACCCCGACGAACGCGATGTCGTTGATTTCGTGGGTCGCGCACTGCGCGGCGCAGCCGCTGATCGAGGACTTGAACTTGCGCGGCAGGTTGGAGAACGCGGAGTCGCCGATGTACTGCTCGCCGATCGCGGCGATCTCCGGGGTGGCGTCGATGATCTCGTCCGCAGTCCAGGCCGGCCAGCGGGCAGCCGAGGATCACCCGCGGCGTGTCCCCGCAGGCCTCGGTGGTGCTCAGGCCCACCGACTCCAGGGCGTCCCAGATGGCGGGCACGCTCTCGATCTCGATCCAGTGCAGCTGGATGTTCTGCCGGTCGGTGACGTCCGCGGTGCCGCGGGCGTAGCGGCGGGAGATGTCGGCGATCGTGGTCAGCTGCCGGTGGTCGAGCTGCCCGCCGTCGATCCGGATCCGCAGCATGAAGTAGCGGTCGTCGAGTTCCTCTGGCTCCAGCACCGCGGTCTTGCCGCCGTCGATGCCGGGGCGGCGCTGGGTGTACAGCCCGTACCAGCGGAAACGGCCGCGCAGGTCGGCCGGGTCGATGGAGTCGAAGCCGTACTTGGAGTAGATGTCGAGGATCCGCTGCCGGACGTTGAGCCCGTCGTCGTTCCTCTTATTCTCCTCGTTCTTGTTCAGCGGCTCGCGGTAGCCAAGGGCCCACTGGCCCTCGCCTCGCTTGCGTCCCGTCTTGGTCGCGGTGGCGACAGACATCGGTGAGATTTCCTTCAGGCTCGGGGACGCGCGTGTCACGAGAACCCGGTCCCTGCTGGCGTGGTTCACCGACGCGTTACAGCAGAAGACACCCGGTATCGCGTGCGCGCCCGGTCAGTTATCCGGGGCGGCGATCAACGGGTGTCGCGACAGATGGCGCTACGAATGCGCAGAAAATCGACGTGTCGACGGACGACGAGCAACGGGTCCGTAACACTCATTACAGCAGGATCACATGTAACGGACCTGGCTGTCCAGGACAAGTCCGGCATGTGGACAGTGCGAATGCTCACAGCCGGCGTCATGAATGCGGCAACCGGGCCGCTCCGCAGGCTATTCCCGGACGGCCCGGCGGTCAGCCCTGGCGGATCCAGCTGAGCGGCGGTTCGGACCCGGAGGGGGCTCGATTCGGCCGGCGGCTGGTGCTGGCAGTCGCACCAGGTGCCGCCGGGGCAGTCCTCGTGATGGTGCTTCCGGCACGGTACGCAGATCATGGTCCTTATTGTGCAGCGCGCGGGGTACACCCTGGGCATGACCAGCAAGCCCAGGTCGCCGCGTGCTTCCCTTCCCGGACCGGCGGGCCGCCGGGCGCATGCTCGCGGAACGGCTCGCCGACGCGGTCGACCTGGATCAATGGGCCGAACGGACCGTGGTGCTCGGCCTGCCGAGAGGCGGTGTCGCGGTAGCCAGGGAGGTCGCCGCGGTCATGGGGCTGCCGATGGATGTCATCGTCACCCGCAAGATCGGCTACCCGAGCCAGCCGGAGCTTGGCGTCGGCGCCATCGCCGAGGGGCTGCGGGAGCCCGTCTACGACGCCCGGCTGATCGGCCGGCTGGGCCTGGCGCCCGAGGACCTGGCCGAGGTGGTGGCCGCCGAGCAGGCCGAACTGGACCGGCGGGTACGGATCTACCGCGGGGGCAGCCCGCTGCCACCGGTGGCAGGCTGGTGCGTGATCGTGGTGGATGACGGCCTGGCGACCGGCGGCACGGCCCGGGCCGCCCTGCGCTCGCTGCGGGCGGCACAGGCCGCGCACCTGGTCCTCGCGGTGCCGGTCGCGCCCTGGTCGGCAGCCGAATCCTTGCAGGCCGAAGCCGACCAGGTGATCATCGTGGCGACGCCCAGCAGGTTCTCATCCGTCGGGGAGTGGTACCTGGCCTTCGGCCAGCTGACCGACGCCGACGTCCTGGCCCTGCTGGGCTGAGCGGTTGAGGGGTTTCGGATTCCTGGCGCTGGGGTCAGGCGGCGTTGGCGCGGCGCATGCGACGGCGACGCTCAGCCGAGCGCTCGTCCTCGTTCAGCCCGCCCCAGGTGCCGTACTTCTCCGGCCGGGACACCGCGTAGTTCAGGCATTCAAGCCGCACCGGGCAAGCAGCGCAAATCTCCTTGGCCTTGCGCTCCCTGATCTCCCGCTCCGGCTGGCGCTCACCATCCGGACCGAAAAAGAGCAACAGGTCCTCGCCACGGCACGCTGCAGCATCCTGCCAACCCCAGTTAGGGCGGGGAAGCACAGCCGACTGCCGACGTACCTGAGACATGGATCAAATCACCTCAACCAAGATGCATCAAATCGTGAGTTACAGTGGAGCGTCAGGCTCGTGAACAAGCGAACGCGAGCCCGACCTGCTCCGGGAACCTCCGTTGCAAGATACAACGCGTCTTGGTGACGTGGTGTTCCCGTGCGCAGGTAAGGCGATCGCGTAAGCAAACGGTCACTATACCGAACGGCTGGCGTCAGCGCGGCGGTTCACCCGTCCTACTAACCATCGCGCGGGCCGCTGCCATGCCCGCCGATAATGATGCCATCCTCGATAGTCATCGTGCATGCCGGGTGGCGAAATTCACCGCCCGATTTTGGGCTTCTTTCTCGGCGTCCTCCGGCTGCGGCTAGCCTGCCTGGCAATGTTCGTGACGAACTGGACAAAGGGAAGTGAGCACGGGACCATGGGCAGCATGTCAGCGTCGGACGCAGCACCTCTGCCCCGGCTCGGTGAGGTTTTCTTCGACGTGCGCGGCAGTTCCCGCAGCATGCGCTTGAGCTGGTATGCCGATACCGGGATCTCGGTGTTCAGCATCTGGCAGGGAGGCACCTGCACCGGTACGTTCCGGCTGCCCCAAGAGGAACTGCCCCGACTGATCGACGCTCTGCAACGCGGCATGTATCCCGATCCCCGCGGCACGGGCGGTTTCCCGCGCCAGCTTCCTGGCGCCCCGACCGACCCGCGGCTCACCGCGCTGCCTGGTTATGGGGACGTACGTGAAATCGGCCGTGAGGCTGATTTCACCGGCCCGGTGACGGGTGATTTCCGCGCCCTGCGTGCCGAGGACCCGGCCGGCACGATGGTGCTCGGCAGTGCCGCCGCTCCGCGGGCGCTGCCGCCCGGCGGCGGCTACAGCGACCAGTCGCGCTACACGGACCCCGGACAGTACGCCGAGCCGGTCCCGTACCGGGATCAGGGATACGCCCAGCAGGCTCAGTACCCCGACCAGAGCCGGTATCAGGACCAGGCCCAGTACGCGGATCAGGCGGCGTACGCCGCGCGGCCCCAGTACACGGATCAGGCGACGTACGGGACGCAGCCCCAGTACGCGGATCAGGGGACGTACGCCGCGCAGCCCCAGTACGCCGACCAGGCCTACGCCGACCAGGGCTACCAGGACCGATACGGATCCCAGGAATCCTACGGAGTTCAGGGGTCCCAGGCGCCGCAGCCGGGCCAGCGGTACGAGGACCGCGGGTACCCGGCCCCCGCCGAGCCTGGTTACCAGGGATACGGGTATGGCGAGCAGGCGAGCGCCGGGCCCGATCGCGGCGACCGGGCGTATGCCCCGTCCCCGTACGGCGAGCCGACGCCCCCCGGGCTTACCCCCCTCGGTCGCCCTACTCCGGCCAGGACTACGACAGCGGGGCCTACGCCAGCCAGGGTTACGACGACCGTGGATACCAGCAGCAGGCCTACCAGGGACAGTCGTACTCCGAGCAGGGATATCAGGGCTACGGGTACGACGAGCGCGGGAGCCAGAGCCAGTCCCTCGAGGCGCATGGGAGTTACCGCGGCCAGGACGGCCAGCAGGGCTACGCCGAGCGCGGGTACGGCCAGCAGGGCTACCAGGAGGACGCCGTCCAGTCCGCCGTCGCGACCAGTACGGGTACCCGGGGCAGGACTATCGGGACCAGGGATATACAGGCTACGACTACGCCGGCGACCAGCGCAGTGGCGCTTACCCGGCGGGCCACGAGCAGGGCACCTACGAACAGGGCGCCTACGAGCAGGGCGGCTACGAGCAGGGCGCCTACGAGCAGGGCGGCTACGAGCAGGGCGGCTACGAGCAGGGCGGCTACGAGCGTTCCGGCGCCGATTCGGGCAGGTACGCCAACCGTGGCTATGACCCGAGCGCGGCGGCCAGCTACGACCAGGCCAGCTACGACCAGGCTGGCCTTAACGGTGCTGGCTACGACCAGGCTGGCTATAACGGTGCTGGCTACGACCAAGCTGGCCATAACGGTGCTGGCTACAGCAATGCGGGCTACGACGGCGGTAACTACGCCGGGCCCGGCTACGACGGCGCGGGCTACAACGCCGGCAGCGACGGCGGCCCCGGGTACGGCGGGACAGGTTACGAGGATGGCTCGTCCCGGCCCGGCGGGCACCGCCAGGTGCCGGCGAGTAACGGTGCCAGGGACCGCGCGCAGTACGACGACCCGGACGTGACCCCGAGCCAGCCGATGTCCTCGTTCCCCTACGACGGTGGTCCGCCACCGGAGCGGGAACATCGACGCCGTCGCCGGCGTTAACGACTAGGCCGGTGCGGCTGTGTCCCCGGGCCGCACCTACTGCCTTCGCGGAATACCGTTCGGCTGGAGCCGCGTTGTGCCTTTCGCCGAGAGGCGACCTCCGCACCGGTTGGCGTAACGAAGGGCCGGCACGCTGGCGGGCGATTTGCTCGCCGACGGGTCGGCCCTTTGCCGTCTGCGCCCGCTGCCCGGGCCTGCCGGGCGCCCAGCCTTATCCCGAACGGGCCACGTGCACCTCAGATCGCGGCCCAGATCTTCATCGTGGCCGCGATCTCGGCTTCGGGACCTCTAGGCCGGTCCCGGCGGCGCCGGCTGTGGTTGCTCGGGGCCGCCCGGAGTGCCCGACCTACCGTCGCTGACGGCCGGGGCCGGGCTGGCGTCCTCCTCGGCCGGCGGGATAGGCCCGACCACCGCGTTCAGCACCTGCGAGTTCGGGACAGAGAGCACGCCGCCGCCGGTGTCAACGCGGACATAGGTAATCCCGATGTCGGTTACGGTGCCGTCGATCGCGCCGCCCAGCGCGCCGGCCCGGAGCCGGATGGCGTCGCCCACCTGGAACGGCCGGGCGAGCATCACGACCAGGCCGGCGAACACGTTGCCGAGCGCCTGCTGCGCCGCGATGCTCACGAACACCGTAGTGAGTGCCCCACCGAGGACGAGCTGGCTAGGGTCGACGCCGAACAGCACGAGGGTGAGCACCAGTGTGGTGAACGCGCCGACGATCAAGATGGCGTACCGGATGATGGCGGAATGCGCGGTGCCGACGCTCGGTTCGAGCAGCTGTCTGGCCTGCCTGGCCAGGCCGTATGTCGCCATGGACGCGAAGATGAGGAACAGTACGGCCGTTCCCGCCGCCACGATCTGGTAGGTCAGATCGGTCATGGGGACGACGAGAGACTTCTTGTGGCTGGCCCTATCAGAGATGACCGCGGACGCGATGGCAAGGACCAGGGCGATGATTGACTTCCACGGTCGTGCCTTGCGCTTGACGCGCGCCACCTTTGCCGATAGCTCGATCTGTCTCTCCTGCACCCGCAGCTCCTCCCTCCGGGGCTGTCGGGCTCAACGCTATCCGGGACCGGGCGAATGCTGAGGGACAACCCGGCACGAACCCCGAGGCTCGCCGGGCTGGAAAACGCTGGGGACCGGGCCACCGTGGCCCGGTCCCCAGCGTTTTACGCGGTCAGAAGGTCGTCATTTGACCAGCGCCGGCCCCACGGGCAGCCTGATCTTGCCGCCGATGCCGGCCGCGATGCCCGCCGCCGAGGTGTACCAGGCGACGGCCGCGGTGATCACGCCGAGATAGCCGCCGATCTTGATGGTGGTTGTGGGGGCAAGCGGAAGCATGGCGCCCGCGTTGAACTGCCCGATCGCCAGGACGATGAGGGTGACGAACAGGAGCAAGAAGATCGTGAACAAGGCCATGTTGCGTCTGAGTGATCAGGATCGGCGTGTACAGGGTTGAAGATGCAGAACCCGAGCAGGATCCAGCCGAGTTCGTGGTTGATATGCCGTGACCGTCACCACCAACGTGGCAGGCCTGATGGCCGCGACTGCCGGGTTCACCACGAGCAGACCCAGAGGGCGATGCCGATCCAGAAGCCGCCGAAGGTGCCGAAGCCGTCGCGCCGAAGACGTTCCTGTTACGGAACTCCCACATGGCGGCCAGCAGCTGGGTGAGTCCGCCGTACGCGAAGGCAAAGCCAGGAACGCGTCACCGGTGGCAGTGGCTCATCCAGCCGGCGTTCGCGGCGGACAGCAGGAACGTGGTGAGGGCAAAGGCGGCGAGCCCGAGCGGGGCAGGGTCGGCGATGCCTGAACGGGGAATGGCGGGGGCACTGGGCTGGACTGTGCGGTCTTCGCTGACGCTCAAAAGGATCCCTCCTAGTGAAGGAATAGCCCGTCTGGTCCGGCGTGCCCCGGCGGCAGCCGGAAGGGCGGTTGCCCGGCGTTACCTGCGTGTTCGGCGCGAAATATTTCGTTTCGCGCCAAACCTTCCTCTGGTCACACCTGACCCAGCTTGACCAGATGAAAGATTCGCCAATAGCGTAACGCCACGTGGGTTACGGTGCGAGACCTAAAACCTCTCACTTTTCGTAACCATTTGGATGCGGTCCTCTGAATTTGTGGCAGCACACAGAGTTTCCCCGCGCGAGCGGTCTCTGAATCCCGGCCGGCGGGCACCTAAAGGTTTCGGACCTGCACTGTAGGATCAAAGGAAACCCACGGAAGGTTCTAGGGGTGTCCGCCGATGACCGACCGGCCGATCCGCGCGTCTGACCAGGAGCGGGAGAGCGTCGTAGATGTCCTGCGCGACGCGTTCACCGAGGGGCGTCTGACGTTCGACGAATTCGAGGAGCGGACGGCGGCCGCGTACGGCGCCAAGACCTGGACCGAGTTGCGGGTGCTGACCGCCGACCTGCCCGTCGGGCCGCTGCTGGGGGCCGACCTCCACCAGCGGCCGCAGGCCGACCCGCAGGCCGTGCCGCCCGCGGTCCGGCCTGCCCGGGTCAGGCACAACCGTCCGTTCGACCGGGTACTGCCGGTGTTGTTCGTCTGGATCGTG
Organism: uncultured Actinomycetes bacterium; assembly: GCA_963849595.1. Lineage (GTDB taxonomy): Bacteria > Actinomycetota > Actinomycetes > Streptosporangiales > Streptosporangiaceae > Palsa-504. The sequence goes on along the minus strand of CAWKIB010000058.1, from coordinate 16,510 downwards.
ATCTCGGCCGCGGCAGGCTCGCCGGATATCGCCGCCGCACTCTCGTTCGTGTTCATCTGCGTGCTGGCTACCCGCATCGGATACGGGGGACGCGATAGGCGCGGGTGACGGCTGACACGCTGGTGCACGTCGTTCAGTGGTAATACTCATTTCGGTGCGAGCCGACGGCTACTATTGGTCAGCCGGCGCGCGAGAAAGGCCCGTCGGCGTGCTAGATCACCGGGCCTGCGGGATCAGCGAACGGGCCGGAGCATCTTCCGGCAGGCTCTAGGAGTCGGGAGGCGGTCGTTGACGAACGCGACCACCGGTAGCGAGCGGGTCGTTCCCGATCAGCAACCGCCTGCCGGGCAGCGGAAGCCGCTGCAGGCGCGGCTGATCCGCCCGCTCGTGGCGCACTGGCAGTTCGGCCTGGTCGTGGTGGCCGCCCTCGCGGTGCGCATCGTCGTGGTCCTCGGCTATCCGCCCATCTTGTGGTTCAGCGACTCCTACAACTACCTGTACGACGCGGTGACGCACATCCCGGACCAGGTCCGGGCGAACGGCTACCCGTTCTTCCTGCAGCTCCTGCTCCCGCTGCACAGCTACAACGCGATCGGGCTGCTCCAGGCGGCGATGGGGGTCGCCATCGGCGTGGCCATCTACGCCCTGCTGCGCCACCGCGGGCTGCCGTGGTGGGGCGCGACGCTGCCCGCGCTGCCGGTGCTGTTCGACGCCTACGAGCTGCACCTGGAGCACATGGTCACCGCCGACCCGCTGTTCATCTTCCTGGTCACCGTCGCGGTGGTCATCTTGTGCTGGAGTGACCGGCCCTCGATCTGGACCATGGCCGTCGCCGGGTTGCTCATCGGGTACGCGACGCTGGTGCGGTCGGTGGGCGAGCCGCTGCTGGTCGTGGCCCTGGTCGGCATGCTGGCCCGGCGGGTCGGCTGGCGCCGCCTGCTGACCCTCGCGGTGACCGGCATCGTGCCCATCGGCGCGTACATGCTCTGGTTCCACGGTACGTACGGTCAGTACGCGCTGACCGATTCCTCGGGCAGCTTCCTGTACAGCCGGGTCAGCACGTTCGCCCAGTGCTCCAAGATGAACGTGCCCCCTCTCGCGGCGTTCCTGTGCGACCCGACCAAACTGAAGGACCGCCCGGTCGCGGGGGAGTACATCTGGGCGGACAACGAAGCACTGCCCTATGACCATACACGGGAACCGGAATACGTACACGCCGATGTACAACGTGTACGGAAGCGACACCTCGATCCGATTCACGCCCGAGGTCAATGCCCTGGCCAAGCAGTTCGCCGAGAGCGCCATCGAATCCCAGCCTCAGGACTACCTGAAGGTGGTTATCGACGACGTCCTGCACACCTTCGGCTGGAACCGGCAGCCCGACCCGCATGACTATTACGGGAACGGCCCGAACTTCCGCTTCGTCAGCCTTCATGACATGAACCTGCAGATTCCCTGGTACGTAACCCCCACCCAAATTCCGGGTAACCCCACCTACCAGCTGCACAGCACCACCAGCGAGACCTGGTGCGATGCTAAGTGCCAGCAGAACGACAGCCAGGCGGTCGTGATCATGCAGGCGGAGCGGGACTTCGCCGGTCCCGGTCAGGGGTTCGGGTTCACCAAGGAGGTCCAGCCCTGGGCTCATATGCTCGAGAGCTACCAGCGGTATGTCTACCTGCCCGGTACCCTGCTCGGCCTGATCGTGCTGATCGGCGCGGCGGGGGTGCTGGCCCGGTGGCGCCGCTGGGGTGGCCTCGGCCTGCTGCCCTGGCTGGTCGGGGCGCTGCTGATCGTGCTGCCGCCGATGACCGCCGGGTTCAGCTACCGGTACGTGCTCGCCGCGGTGCCGGTGGCCTGCCTGGCCGCCGGGCTGGCCTTCACCCGCGAGCCCGGTGGCAGGGCACGACGCTCAGTGCGCTCCCTGGCGGCCGATCTGCGGCGGAACCTCGGCCGCGGCGGCACTGTCGATCAGGAATAGCGTCCGCTGCCTGCCGCGCGCGCCCGCGGCGGGAACCTGCACCGGCCCGGCGTCAGACAGGGCCATCGCGATCGCTTCGGCCTTCTCCGGGCCCGAGGCGAGAATCCAGACTTCCCGCGCCGCCTGGATGGACGGCAGCGTGAAGGACAGCCGGGTCGGCGGCGGCTTGGGCGAGCCCCGGACCGCCACCACCGGCCGCTCGTCGTAGAGCGCGGGCATGCCGGGGAACAACGACGCGACGTGCGCCTCCGGGCCGATGCCGAGCATGAGAATGTCGAACTCCGGGACCTGGCCGTGATCCTCGGGCTTGGCCGCGGCCTCCAGCCAGGACGCGTACCTGGCCGCCGCCGCCTCCGGGTCGTCGCCGTCCGGCCCGTCCGGACCCGGCATCGGATGCACCCGGGCCGGATCGGTATCCACATGGTCAAGCAATGCCTCGCGGGCTCCGGTCTCGTTCCGCTCCGGGTCGCCGACCGGCACGAATCGCTCGTCCCCCCACCAGATGTCCACGTGCCGCCAGTCGATCGCGTCCCGGGCCGGGGTGGCGGCCAGCTCGGCCAGGACCGCGGTGCCGATGCCGCCTCCGGTCAGCACCACCGAGGCGGTGCCCCGCGCGGCCACCGAATCGACCAGCCGCGTGACCAGCCGCGCGGCGACCGCCTTGGCCAGCAGCTGCGCGTCCCGGTGCACGATCACCTCGGGCACGCTCATGGAGCGGAACCCCCGGCCAGCGCGCGGAGCGTCTCGGCATACACTTCGTCCGGCTCGAGCCGGCGCAGCTCCTCGGCAATCAGGTCGTCGGTGTCGCGCCGGTGCAGCGCGACCCGGCGCTCCGGCCGGCCGGGCCAGCACAGGGTGGCCGTCCGGCCGTCGGGGCGGGAGATCGTGACCCTCCCGTCCGACGTCTCGAAGCCGACCTCGGTGATCCCCGGACCCTCGGACTCACCGCGCTGCACCTCGATGCCCAGCCGTACTCCGAGCCAGGCGGCGATCAGGTCGGCGGTCGGGTTGGCCGGCTCGGCCAGCACCTCGCCGCTGAGCAGCTCGGGATAGGGCTGGTCCAGGGTCGCGGCGAGCAGGGAACGCCAGGCCGTCGAACGGGTCCAGCTCAGGTCGGTGTCGCCCGGCTGGTAGGACTTGGCCAGGGTCAGCAGCATGTCCTTGGGCGCGTCGGCCGCGGCCGCGTCGGTCACCCGGCGCTGGGCCACCGCCCCGAGCGGATCCCCGCCCGGTGAGGGCGGCGCATCCTCCGGCCACCAGGTCACCACCGGCACGTCCGGCGCGAGCAGCGGCGCGACCACCGAGTCCGCGTGCTGGCCGAGCGGGCCGTACATGCGCAGCAGGATGGTCTCGCCCGGGCCGGTCTCGCCCACCCGGATCTCGGCGTCCAGCCGGGATTCGGACTTCGGCTTGCGGGTGATGACGGCGAGGATCCGGCTCGGATGCTCCCGGCCCGCGTGGCTGGCCGCGCGGACGGCGTCGTACTGGTCGGCCTCGTCGGTGACGATGATCAGCGTCAGCACCATGCCCGAGGCCGGGCCGCCCATGCGGCGCCGGGCCTGGGTGAGCGCCTCGTGGATGGCGCCCGTGGTGGTGTCGGTCAGGTCGATAGTCATCGCGGCTTCCCTCCTACAGGCGCCCGCCTGGACGTTCGCGCCCGACGGGCCCTCACAGGCGCCGCCATGCGCGCCCGTCCCGTGCCATCAGCGCCTCGGCCGACGCCGGGCCCGCCGAACCCGCCGGATACTGCTCCGGCTTGGTGTACGAGGCCCAGAAATCCTCCACCGGGTCGAGGATCCGCCAGGCCAGCTCGACCTCCTGCTGCCTGGGGAACAGCGGCGGGTCGCCGATGAGGACGTCGAGCAGCAGCCGCTCGTAGGCCTCCGGACTGGATTCGGTGAACGACTCGCCGTAGGCGAAGTCCATGTTCACGTCGCGGACCTCCATGGCCGTGCCCGGCACCTTCGAGCCGAACCTGACCGTGATCCCCTCGTCCGGCTGGATCCTGATCACCAGCGCGTTCTGCCCCAGTTCCTCGGTATCGGTGGCCGAGAAGGGCAGGTGCGGCGCGCGGTGGAAGATGAGCGCGATCTCCGTCATGCGGCGCGGCAGCCGCTTGCCCGCGCGCAGGTAAAACGGCACTCCGGCCCAGCGCCTGGTATCGACGCCGAGCTCGCAGCGCGGCGTACGTCTCGGTGCGGGAATCCGGCGGGATGCCGTCCTCCTCCAGGAAGCCGCGCACCTGGTGCCCGCCCTGCCAGCCCGCCGCGTACTGCCCGCGCGCGGTGCCCGTGGCCAGGTCAACGGGCAGCCGGACCGCGGACAGCACCTTCTCCTTCTCCATCCGCAGTGAGTCGGCGTCGAACGCGACCGGCTCCTCCATCGCCATGAGCGCCAGGAGCTGCAGCAGGTGGTTCTGGATCACGTCGCGGGCGGCTCCGATGCCGTCGTAGTACCCGGCCCGGCCGCCGATCCCGATGTCCTCGGCCATGGTGATCTGGATGTGGTCGACGTATCCGCGGTTCCAGATCGGCTCGTACATCTCGTTGGCGAACCGCAGCGCCAGGATGTTCTGCACCGTCTCCTTGCCGAGGTAGTGATCGATGCGGAACACCGCCTCGGGCGGGAAGACCCCGTCCAGCGTCGCGTTCAGCTCCCGCGCGCTGGCCAGGTCGTGGCCGAACGGCTTCTCGATCACCACCCGCCGCCAGCCGCGCCCGTGCGAGTCCGACAGGCCGCTGCGCTTGAGCTGCTGGACCACGGTGGGAAACTGGTTCGGCGGGATCGACAGGTAGAACGCGTAGTTCCCGCCCGTGCCCCGCTCCGCGTCGAGCTTGCGCACGCACTCGGCGAGCTCGTCGAACGCCGCGTCGTCGCTGAACGACCCGGACACGAACCTGACGCCCTCGCTGAGCTGCTCCCACACCGCGTCACGGAACGGCGTGCGCGCGTACTCCTTCACCGCCTGGTAGGTGACCTGGGCGAAATCCTCGTCCGCCCAGTCCCGCCGGGCGAAGCCGACGAACGAGAAGCCTGGCGGCAGCAGGCCCCGGTTGGCCAGGTCGTAGACCGCCGGCATCAGCTTCTTGCGCGCGAGGTCACCGGTGACCCCGAACATGACCAGTACGCACGGCCCTGCCACCCGCGGGATGCGCCGGTCCCGCGGATCGCGCAGCGGGTTTCGCGGCTGGGCCGCCGCGTCGACTTCCGCGATGACGCTCGGGCTGGCCGGGGCCAGCCCTTCGATTTCTGCCGTCACCCCAGTCCCATCTTCGTGCTGATCGTGTCGAGCAGCTGGGTCCACGACGCCTCGAACTTCTGCACCCCTTCGTCCTCGAGGACCTGCACGACATCGTCGTACCCGATGCCGAGCTTCTCCAGGTCAGCGAAGACCTGCCGGGACGCGTCGTAGGTGCCGTGCACGGTGTCGCCGAGCAGCTTGCCGTGGTCCTCCGTGGCCCGGATCGTCGCCTCGGGCATGGTGTTCACCGTGTCGGCTACCACGAGGTCGACGACGTACATGGTGTCGCCGAACGACGGGTCCTTGACCGAGGTGGAGGCCCACAGCGGCCGCTGAATCTGTGCACCCTTGGCCCGCAGGGCCTGCCAGCGGTCCGTAGCGATCCGCTGCTCGAACAGCTCGTAGGCCAGCCGCGCGTTGGCGACGGCCGCCTTGCCGCGCAGCGCGATAGCCTCGGGGGTGCCGATCTTGTCCAGCCGGGCGTCGACCTCCGTGTCGACCCGGCTGACGAAGAACGACGCCACCGAACGGATCTGGGACAGGTCACGCCCAGCCGCGGCGGCCTGCTCCAGGCCGGTCATATAGGCGTCGATGACCTCGCCGTACCGGGCCAGGGCGAAGATCAGCGTGACGTTGACGCTGATCCCCTCCGAGGTGCACTGCGTGATCGCGGGCAGCCCCTCGGGGGTCGCGGGGATCTTGATCAGCAGGTTCGGCCGGTCCACCATCCACCACAGCGCCCGGGCCTCGGCGATGGTCTTGGCCGTCTCCTTGGCCAGCCGGGGGTCCACCTCGAGCGAGACCCGGCCGTCGAGCCCGCCGGTCCGCTCGTAGGTCGGCCGGAACACGTCGCAGGCCCACCGGATGTCGTACGTGGTGATCATCCGGGCTGCTTCGTCCACGGTCACGCCGCGGGTTTTCAGGTCCGCGATCTGCTGGTCGTAGGCGTCCCCGGAGGACAGCGACTTGGCGAAGATCGTCGGGTTGGAGGTCACGCCGACCACGTGCAGGTCGTCGATCAGCATTTGCAGGTTGCCGGTGCGCAGCCGGTCACGGCTGATGTCATCCAGCCATACCGACACTCCGGCCTCGGATAGCTGCCCGAGAACGTCAACTGACACCGTTGCTTTCCCTTCCCTGCGTGCCGCGGGCCGGGCTTAGGCCCTGACCCGGGCCAGACTGTCGCGTGCGGCAGCGGCTACCCGCTCCGCTGTGATGCCAAACTCCTGATAGATCTTCTGGTAAGCGGCCGAAGCGCCGAAGTGGTCTACTCCGATTGAAGCGCCCGCGTCCCCTACAAACAACCGCCAGGGTTCGGTAATGCCCGCCTCGACCGACACCCGCGCGCGGAAGGTCGGCGGCAGTACCTCGCGCCGGTAGGACTCGTCCTGCGCGGTGAACCATTCCACGCACGGCATCGATACCACCCGGGCCGAGATGCCCTCGGCGGCCAGCTGGTCGCGAGCCTCGAGCGCGAGCGAGACCTCGCTACCGGTGCCGATCACGATGACGTCGCTGCCGTCCGCGAGCACGTAGCCGCCGCGAGCCACGCCCTCGGCGCTGGCCAGGCCGCTCTGCCCACTCTCGGGCCCTCCTGTCGAGCGGTCGAACACCGGCAGGGCCTGCCGAGTCAGGCACATCGCGGCCGGCCGGGCCCGCTCCAGGACGGTCCGCCAGGCGACGACGGTCTCGTTCGCGTCCCCCGGCCGGATCACCTCGAGATGCGGGATGGCCCGCAGCGCCCACAGGTGCTCGATCGGCTGGTGGGTGGGCCCGTCCTCGCCCAGGCCGATGGAGTCGTGCGTCCACACGTAGGTGACCGGCAGCTCCATCAGCGACGCGAGCCGGACCGAGCCCCGCATGTAGTCGCTGAAAACCAAGAACGTCCCGCCGTAGGGGCGGGTGCCGCCGTGCAGCGCGATGCCGTTCAAGATCGCGCCCATCCCGTGCTCGCGGATGCCGAAGTGCAGCGTCCGGCCGTACGGGTTGCCCCGCCACATGGCGGTCTGGTGGTCGACCGGGATGAACGAGGGCTCGCCCTCCATGGTGGTCAGGTTGCTCTCGGCTAGGTCGGCCGAGCCGCCCCACAGCTCGGGCAGCACCGGGGCCAGGGCGGTGAGGATGGTGCCGGAGGCCTTGCGGGTGGCCATGCCCTTGGCGTCGGCCGGGAACGAGGGGAGCGCCTCGGCCCACCCGTCCGGCAGCTGGCGGACCGCCAGCCGGTCGAACAGCGCCCGCCGGTCCTGGTTGGCGGAGCTCCACGCGGCGAACGACTGCTCCCACTCGGCGTGCAGATTCTTGCCGCGCTCCGCGACCTGGCGCGCGTGGGTGAGCGCCTCGTCCTCGACCGGGAAGTCAACCCCGGGATCGAAGCCGAGGACTTCCTTGGTCGCCGCCACCTCGTCGGCGCCGAGCGCGGAGCCGTGCGCGGCACCGGTATTCTGCTTGTGCGGGGCCGGCCAGCCGATGATCGTGCTGAGCGCGATGAAGGACGGCGCCTCGGTGTGCTCCCTGGCCGTCAGCAGCCCCTGGTAGAGCGCCTGGACGTCCTCGTGGTACCCGTTCGGGGTGCGCCAGCTCAGGCGCTGGACGTGCCAGCCGTACGCCTCGTAGCGGGCGGCGACATCCTCGGACTTGGCGATGTTGGTGTCGTCTTCGATGGAGATGTAGTTGTCGTCGTAGACCACGATGAGATTGCCGAGCCGGTGGTGCCCGGCCAGCGAGGACACCTCGTGGCTGATGCCCTCCTCGAGGTCGCCGTCGGAGACGAAGGAGTAGACGTAGTGGTCGAACGGGCTGCGGCCCGGCTCGGCGTCCGGATCGTACAGCCCGCGCTCGCGGCGCGCGGCCATGGCCATGCCGACCGCGTTGCCGATGCCCTGGCCGAGCGGCCCGGTGGTGGTCTCCACGCCCGGGGTCAGGCCGTGCTCGGGGTGCCCGGGGGTGATGCTGCCCCAGGTCCGGTAGGCCTTCAGGTCGTCCAGGGTCACCCCGTACCCGGACAGGTACAGCTGGATATACAGGGTCAGACTCGAATGCCCGCACGACAGCACGAAACGGTCCCGGCCCGGCCAGTGCGGATCCGCCGGGTCGTGCCTGAGCAGTCGCTGGAAGAGAAGATAGGCCACCGGGGCCAAGCTCATCGCCGTGCCCGGGTGCCCGTTGCCTACTTTCTGGACCGAATCCATCGCCAGGACCCGGATGAGATCGACGGCGCGCTCGTCGATTGGCGTCCAGTCAAGCTGGGACTGATTGCTCACGGTAGGAGCCTATCGGTCCAGCGGTTCCGGCTGTCGGTAGGGTGCGGCCTGCACCGGGTCGGGTGACGGGCGGGTGAGCGGGCCCCGATCGCGCATGAACAAGAACAGCCGTAGGACCGCGATCCAGACCAGAACCGAGCCGGTCACATGGACCCAGACCAGCCCGGCGGGCAGGTGGGTGAAGTACTGGATGTACCCGATCACGCCCTGCACGCCGAGCGCCGCGATCATGACCCAGCTGGCCCGCACCACCCGGGGCGGCGCGCCGGACATCCTCAGCCCGACCACGAGCGCGACGGCTAGGCCGGCCAGCAGCCAGCCGATGTCGGCGTGCAGCTGGGTGACGCCTTCCAGCGGCAGCCGGTACCGGGGCGTGTCGGCGTGGCCGGCCAGCGGGCCGGTACCGGTCACCACGGTACCCGCCGCGAGCATCACGCCGGTCACCGCCACCAGGGCCGCGGACAGCACAAATAGGTCACCCCGGACCGCCGTTACCGGCGGGTCGTTGCCCTCGGTACACCGGACGTGCAGCACGACCGCCGCGGCCACGATCGAGGCGGATACCAGGAAGTGAATAGAGACCGTGACCGGGTTGAGTTTGGTCAGCACGACGATCCCGCCGATCACTGCCTGCGCGAATACCCCGGCCGGCTGGATCGCCGCCAGCCAGACCAGATCACGCCGCCTGGTCCCCTGAGGCCGGAACCGCCAGGCCGCGACGAAGACGATGACGGTGATGATGACCAGCGGGAAGTTGAGTAGCCGGTTGCCGAACTCGATCCAGGTGTTGAGCAGCGTCTGCCCGGCGTTCCTGCTGGCCACGACGCTACCCGGCCGTCCTGCCCGCCGGTCCGCTCATAGGTGGGGCGGAACACGTCGCAGGCCCACCGGATGTCGTACGTGGTGATCAACCGGGACGCCTCGTCCACGCTCACGCCGCGAAGCTTCAGGTCGGCGATCTGGTCGTCGTAGGCGTCCCCGGAGGAGAGCGACTTGGCGAAGATCGTCGGGTTGGAGGTTACGCCGACCACGTGGAAGTCGTCGATCAGCATTTGCAGGTTGCCGGTGCGCAGCCGGTCACGGCTGATGTCATCCAGCCACACCGACACTCCGGCCTCGGATAGCTGCCCGAGAACGTCAACTGACACCGTTGCTTTCCCTTCCCTGCGTGCCGCGGGCCGGGCTTAAGCCCTGACCCGGGCCAGACTGTCGCGTGCGGCAGCGGCTACCCGCTCCGCTGTGATGCCAAACTCCTGATAGATCTTCTGGTAAGCGGCCGAAGCGCCGAAGTGGTCTATTCCAATTGAAGCGCCCGCGTCTCCTACAAACAATCGCCAGGGTTCGGTAATGCCTGCCTCGACCGACACCCGCGCGCGGATGGTCGGCGGCAGTACCTCGCGCCGGTAGGACTCGTCCTGCGCGGTGAACCATTCCACGCACGGCATCGACACCACCCGCGCCGAGATGCCCTCGGCGGCCAGCTGGTCGCGGGCCTCGAGCGCGAGCGAGACCTCGCTGCCGGTGCCGATCACGATGACGTCGCTGCCGTCCGCGAGCACGTACCCGCCGCGGGCGACGCCCTCGGCGCTGGCCAGGCCGCTCTGCGCACTCCCGGGCCCTCCGGTCGAGCGGTCGAACACCGGCAGGGCCTGCCGGGTCAGGCACATCGCGGCCGGCCGGGCCCGCTCCAGGACGGTCCGCCAGGCGACGACGGTCTCGTTCGCGTCCCCCGGCCGGATCACCTCGAGATGCGGGATGGCCCGCAGCGCCCACAGGTGCTCGATCGGCTGGTGGGTGGGCCCGTCCTCGCCCAGGCCGATGGAGTCGTGCGTCCATACGTAGGTGACCGGCAGCTCCATCAGCGACGCGAGCCGGACCGAGCCCCGCATGTAGTCGCTGAACACCAGGAACGTCCCGCCGTAGGGGCGGGTGCCGCCGTGCAGCGCGATGCCGTTCAGGATCGCGCCCATCCCGTGCTCGCGGATGCCGAAGTGCAGCGTCCGGCCGTACGGGTTGCCCCGCCACATGGCGGTCTGGTGGTCGACCGGGATGAAGGAGGGCTCGCCCTCCATGGTGGTCAGGTTGCTCTCGGCCAGGTCGGCCGAGCCGCCCCACAGCTCGGGCAGCACCGGGGCCAGGGCGGTGAGGACGGTGCCGGAGGCCTTGCGGGTGGCCATGCCCTTGGCGTCGGCCGGGAACGAGGGGAGCGCCTCGGCCCATCCGTCCGGCAGCTGGCGGACGGCCAGCCGGTCGAACAGCGCCCGGCGGTCCGCGTTGGCGGCGCTCCACGCGGCGAACGACTGCTCCCACTCGGCGTGCAGGCTCTTGCCGCGCTCCGCGACCTGGCGCGCGTGGCTGAGCGCCTCGTCCTCGACCGGGAAGTCGACCCCGGGATCGAAGCCGAGGACCTCCTTGGTCGCCGCCACCTCGTCGGCGCCGAGCGCGGAGCCGTGCGCGGCACCGGTGTTCTGCTTGTGCGGGGCCGGCCAGCCGATGATCGTGCTGAGCGCGATGAAGGACGGCGCCTCGGTGTGCTCCCTGGCCGTCAGCAACGCCTGGTAGAGCGCCTGGACGTCCTCGTGGTACCCGTTCGGGGTACGCCAGCTCAGACGCTGGACGTGCCAGCCGTAGGCCTCGTAGCGGGCGGCGACGTCCTCGGACTTGGCGATGTTCGTGTCGTCTTCGATGGAGATGTAGTTGTCGTCGTAGACCACGATGAGGTTGCCGAGCCGCTGGTGCCCGGCCAGCGAGGACACCTCGTGGCTGACGCCTTCCTCCATGTCGCCGTCGGAGACGAAGGCGTAGACGTAGTGGTCGAACGGGCTGCGGCCCGGCTCGGCGTCCGGGTCGTACAGTCCGCGCTCGCGGCGCGCGGCCATGGCCATGCCGACCGCGTTGCCGATGCCCTGGCCGAGCGGCCCGGTGGTGGTCTCCACGCCCGGCGTCAGGCCGTGCTCGGGATGCCCGGGGGTGATGCTGCCCCAGGTCCGGTAGGCCTTCAGGTCGTCCAGGGTCACCCCGTACCCGGACAGGTACAGCTGGATGTACAGGGTCAGGCTCGAATGCCCGCATGACAGGACGAAACGGTCCCGGCCCGGCCAGTGCGGATCCGCCGGGTCGTGCCTGAGCAGTCGCTGGAAGAGAAGATAGGCCACCGGGGCCAAGCTCATCGCCGTGCCGGGGTGCCCGTTGCCTACTTTCTGGACCGAATCCATCGCCAGGACCCGGATGAGATCGACGGCGCGCTCGTCGGTTGTCGTCCAGTCAAGCTGGGACTGATTGCTCACGGTAGGAGCCTATCGGTCCAGCGGTTCCGGCTGTCGATAGGGTGCGGCCTGCACTGGCTCGGGTGACGGCCGCGTCAGCGGGCCGCGGTCGCGCATGAACAAGAACAGCCGCAGCACCGCGATCCAGACCAGAACCGAGCCGGTCACATGGACCCAGACCAGCCCGGCAGGCAGGTGGGTGAAGTACTGGATGTAGCCGATCACGCCCTGCACGCCCAGTGCCGCGATCATGACCCAGCTGGCCCGCACCACCCGGGGCGGCGCGCCGGACATCCGCAGCCCGACCACGAGCGCGACGGCCAGGCCGGCCAGCAGCCAGCCGATGTCGGCGTGCAGCTGGGTGACGCCTTCCAGCGGCAGCTTGTACCGGGGCGTGTCGGCATGGCCGGCCAGCGGGCCGGTACCGGTCACCACGGTGCCCGCCGCGAGCATCACGCCGGTCACCGCCACCAGGGCCGCGGACAGCACAAACAGGTCACCCCGGACCGCCGTTGTCGGCGGGTCGTTGCCCTCGGTACACCGGACGTGCAGCACGACCGCCGCGGCCACGATCGAGGCGGACACCAGGAAGTGGATGGAGACCGTGACCGGGTTGAGCTTGGTCAGCACGACGATCCCGCCGATCACCGCCTGCGCGAATACCCCGGCCGGCTGGATCGCCGCCAGCCAGACCAGATCACGCCGCCTGGTCCCCTGAGGCCGGAACCGCCAGGCCGCGACGAAGACGATGACGGTGATGATGACCAGCGGGAAGTTGAGCAGCCGGTTGCCGAACTCGATCCAGGTGTTGAGCAGCGTCTGCCCGGCGTTCTTGCTGGCCACGACGTCCGCCGCGGAGCACCTGGGCCAGTCGGGGCAGCCCAGGCCGGACGAGCTGAGCCGGACCGCCGCGCCGGTGGACATGATCGCGGTGTCGGCGATGACCCCGGCCAGCGCGATCCGCCGCATCGACGTCGCCGTCGGCGCCAGCACGGGCCGGGCGAACCTAGAGGTCTCCAGGCGAGACATCCAGGTGCGGAGGAGGTCGGCGGCGGGCACGCCCCTTATGGTAGAGCGCCACCCGCCGCTCCGGCGCACGCGATCATCACGCAGCCGATCGCGAGCCATTCCACCAGGCTCAGCTGCTGGCCGAGCAGGGCCAGCCCGATCAGCGCCGCCACCGCGGGCTCCAGGCTCATCCACACGCCGAACAGCCGCGTCGGCATCCGCCGCAGCGCCTCGAGCTCCAGCCGGTAGGGGATGACCGACGAGAGGATCCCGATCGCCGCCCCGGTGGCCAGCACGGCAGGCCGGAACATCGCACTGCCCCCGGCGACGACCGCGGGCGGCGTGATCAAGATGGCGGCGACCACCATCGCGATCGCCAGGCCCGCCGAGCCGGGGAAGCGCCGCCCGGTCGCCGAGCTCAGCACGATGTAGGCGGCCCAGCAGGCCCCGGCCACCGCGGCGAACAGCACCCCGACCAGGTCCAGGTGCCCGTGCCCGCCCTGGGTCAGCAGCACCACCCCGGCCGCAGCCAGCACGACCCAGCCAACGTCCCGCAGGTGCCGCGACCCGGCCACCGCGACGGCCAGCGGGCCGAGGAACTCGATGGTGACCGCGACCCCCAGCGGGATCCGGGCAAACGACTGGTAAATCGAGAAATTCATAATCAAAAGCGAGATGCCGAACGTAACGGCGATCCAGCCGTCGGCCCAGGCTCTTCGCTTGACCAGGTCACGGAACGCGCGGGTGAGCCCGCGCCCGGAAATGACGGCCATCGCCACCGCGGACGTCCACAGCCGCAGCCCGGTCACCGCCCCAGGTGGAATCTCGCGGAACAGCTTGTCGGCGATGCCCGCCCCGGCCTGCACCGAGATGATCCCGGACAGCACCATCGCCGCGGGCAGCGCCAGCTGGGATCGGGCCAGCTGGCCCCGGCCCGTAGGCCCATGCGGCCCTGGCCCGGCAGCGTCAGGGCGTCCTGAAGCCCGGGTCTCATGCTCTTGATGGCCCGCATCGGCGGTGGTTCTGTCCGTCATCCTTCTGGCTGGTCACTGTACCTCGGCCGCGGGCCCTACCCGCGCTTACGGTTCTGTCCAGAAGCGGTTGGCCAGTGCGTCCAGCGCCAACGCGGAATACTATATTCGTCGTACAGCTTATTCTGATTGCGCGTGCCCAGGATCATGATACAGACACCCATGAGGGTGACTACCGACGTCATGCCGATATTAAGCGGGTCGGGACAAACGTGGTGAGCATTCAGCAGTGCTGCGGCTATGCTGACCAGCATCATGGCACCGCAGACGATGATCTGGGTAGTGATATATCTGCGGTTTTGCTGATAGAGGACGTGCCTGTCACCGAATGCGCTCACTACGGTCCTCGTTCTGGTATGCCAGAACGCGAAGACGGCCACCGCGGACAAAGACGCTAGCGCCGCCCACCAGGACGTGCGCTGGCCCGTAGCTACGGCCATCCAGATTTCGCCGAACCCGAGAAGGTACGGAATCAGCGTGTCGAATACTGTTGACACCCACCGGACCACCACCGTCAGCAGGAGATACTCATGGGTCACTATCACCACCGTCAGGCCGGTGGCCACCGACTGGCTTAGGGCCAGCCAGGCATGAAGAGTCCACCCGTGCGCGAAGAGTCCGTCCTGCTGGATGGTAATGAACAAGGCCGCAAAGGCGGCACCCTGGATGATCGCCATCAGCGTCAGGTAGCCGACAGAGAATACGTCGACTACCCGCGTCTTCAGCAGCCGCGTAGATAGCTCTTCGATCGCCGGAGGCACGACATCTTCGCTATCGGCATCCATCCCCGGCCTAGAACCGTCCGCTAGGACCGGTGCCGAACCGGTGGGTATCTCAGGACCGCGCTGCCTCGCCAGCGTGGCGCCAAGAAACGCGCCCGCGAGCACAGCAAAAACCGCCGCGTACCAATTCGATTCCCTCGCCATGCCAGCTCCACTGCCCGCAGGGTTAGTCGAATGGCATGAGCATACCGGGTGCACCAGCACCCGGGACGATAATCAGCACGCCTTATTCGCAATTCCGCATTCAGCAAGCGAGCGCACCTTCGGCCAGCTCATGCCAGCTCGCCTGTGCCCCTCCTATGTCGCCTCGGCGAACTTTGCGTCGCCGAGGCGGCGCCGCGCGGCTTGGTCGTACTGGTTGCGGCGCGGGGCCAGGTCCGCGATCCCGACGAGTACCTTCGCGATCAGGGATGCGTGCCCCGCCTCCGACGCGGCCTGGAAGGCCGCGACGCGATGCGCCCCGGGCCTCGCTGAGATCGTCGGCCAGATACCGACCCGGTCCCGGTTCCTGATCGCGGTCGCCAGCCCCGACCAGCGCGGCGGCCTACACCATGGTCAGTTGTGCCAATAACGTGAGCACCACCGTCGGCCCGGCGCGACTCGAACGCGCGTTTGAACGCGCGTTGGCGGTTTAGGACACCGCTGTCCTGATCCCTTGGATGACGAGCCGTGGAGACGCGCCTGGGAATCGAACCCAGCGACGGCGGGGTTGCAACCCGCCTCCCGCACCAGCGAGATGCGCGCCATAGCATCCCCGATCCGATTCGAACGGATGACCTGCTCCTTCGGAAGGAGCCGCGCTGTCCAACTGCGCCACGGGGACGTGAGTGGGCAGGGAGAGAATCGAACTCCCAATGTCCATGGACGAGTGCTTTACAGGCACCGGGGCACACCACCTGCCCGACCTGCCCCTTGGGGTGACCGCCCGGCTGTCGCTCCGGAGCCATCAGGTTCACGGCCTGACATGCCAACCTCTACACCACAGCCACCGTGCTCAGCGGAGGGCTCGAACCTCCAGCCTCCTGGATGTGGACCAGGCGCTCTGCCCTTGAGCTAGCCGAGCTTGCGTGCTCCCAGGAGGACTCGAACCTCCACCGCCAGCTTCGTAGGCTGGCATGATCTCCGTTTCACCATAGGAGCCCGAAGTACCCGCGGCAGGAACTGAACCTGCGGCCTTCCGCTAGTCGGGCGGACGCTCTACCGCTGAGCTACGCGGGCGGGGCGGTCCTGACGGGGCTCGAACCCGCGATCTCCACCTTGACGGGGTGACGGGGATTCCAGCTCCCCTACAAGACCATGGCTCTCGCGGGAGGAGTCGAACCTCCACACTTCGGAGTAACAGTCCGCTGCCCTGCCATTAGGCCACGCGAGATTGGCAGCCCCAGACGGTTCCGACCCGTCTTCGCGGCCTTGAAAGGGCCGAATCCTAGCCAGTAGACGATGGGGCCAAGGGTGACGCGTGCCGGATTTGAACCGGCAGTCACCTGGTTGAGGGCCAGGTGAGATGACCGTTACTCCAACGCGCCGTGCGTCGCCCGAGAGTCGAACTCGGACCCTTCCGCTTAGAAGGCAGCTGCGCTATCCAGTTGCGCCAGCGACGCTCGGGTGGGCCGTCAGGGGTTCGAACCCTGGACGAATCGCGGGTTAAAAGCCCGCCGCTCTACCGCTGAGCTAACGGCCCGTCGATATCAGCGACGGTGCTTGTTTACTCGTCATCAGCGATTTCCCTCCGTGGGGCGGGCAGGACTTGAACCTGCGCATCTTCTGCGTATAAGGCAGCTGCCGTTACCTTCTTGGCCACCGCCCCGTGGTAGCGAGAGAGGGATTTGAACCCCCGAACCATCCCGTCATGAGCGGGCACTCTACCTGGCTGAGCTATCTCGCCATAGCTGGCCTCCGCGGAATCGAACCGCGCAATACCTGTGTATCAGGCAGGCCCCG
>CAWKIB010000057.1:0-24312 GCA_963849595.1 uncultured Actinomycetes bacterium | reverse complement strand
GGCTCGGCAGTCGCATCAATCAGGCGACTCCGTCAGGCGGCTTCCCAGAGCGAGGCGATGCCCTGGCCCACGCCGATGCACATGGTGGCGGCCCCGCGTGCGGTGCCGCGGCGGCGCATCTCGTGGAGCAAGGTGGTGACGATCCGGGCCCCGGAGCAGCCCAGCGGGTGGCCGATGGCGATCGCGCCGCCGTTGACGTTGACCAGGCCGGGGTCGGCCTTGAGCTCATCTACGACCGCCACCGACTGGGCCGCGAACGCCTCGTTGATCTCGAGCAGGCCGACCTCGTCCAGTCGCCAGCCGGCCCGGCCGAGCGCCTTGTGCATGGCGGGCACCGGCCCGATCCCCATGTAGTCCGGGTGCACGCCGGCCGCCGCGGAGCCGACGTAACGGGCCAGCGGGGTCACCCCGGCCCGGCGCACGGCGTCGGCCGACATCAGCAGCAGCGCGGCCGCGCCGTCGTTCAGCGGCGAGGAATTGCCCCCGGTTACCGTGCCGCCCTTGCGGAAGGCCGGCTTCTTGCTGGCCAGGTCCTCGGCGGTCAGGCGGGCGTTGATGCCCTCGTCGTGGCGGAACTCGGGGCGTTCGGTCACCGGCACGATCTCGGCGTCGAACCGCCCGGCGTCGCGGGCCGCGGCGGCCAGCCGGTGGCTGCGCAGCGCCCACTCGTCCTGGCGTTCCCGGGTGATGCCGTACTTGTCCGCCACGTTCTCCGCGGTCTCGCCCAGCGTGATCGGCGGGTAGAGCTCCTGCATCCGCGGGCTCACCAGCCGCCAGCCGAGCCGGGTGTCGGCCAGGTCCAGGGCGCGCGGGAACGGATCCGCGGAGCGCGCTATCACGAACGGGGCCCGGGTCATGGACTCCGACCCGCCCGCCAGGCAGATGTCCGCCTCGCCGGCCGCGATGGCCCGGGCCGCGTCGCCGACCGCCTCCATCCCGGAGCCGCACAGCCGGTTCACCGTGGCGCCCGGGATCTCCACTGGCAGCCCGGCCAGCAGCACGGCCATCCGGGCCACGTTCCGGTTGTCCTCGCCGGCCTGGTTGGCCGCGCCCCAGTAGACGTCGTTGATCGTGGCCACGTCCAGCGCCGGGTTGCGCCCGACCAGGGCCCTGATCACGTCGGCGGCCAGGTGGTCGGGTCGCACCTCGGCCAGCGCGCCCTTGACCTTCCCGATGGGCGTCCGGCACGCGTCGACGACGAAGACTGAGCTCACGCTGACCTCCTAGGGGGCATGAAAATGCTGTTTCCCTTGCGTCCACGATATCCGCGCCGAAAAGAGCGAGGTGGCCCTGGGAACTCAGGGCCACCTCGCGGGTGGAGCGTCAGCTAGCCGGGCGAAGGTCCCGTACCTACATGTGGGACGGGTTCTGGTACCTGGCGCCCCGGCGGTGGTGCTTGCTCGGCGGGCCGTTCGTCGCGCCGCCCTGGCCGCCGGTGGTGGTGGTGCCGGTACCGGTGGCCGTACCGCTGGCCGAGGCCGAGGCCGAGGCGCCGGCGGCTGCCGGGGCCGCGGCCTTCTGCTGGGCCAGGCTGTAGGCCACCGCCGTCGCCACCTGGTTGCCGTCGACCGTGACGTTCACCGGGACGGTCAGGCCGAAGTTGTTGCAGCCCAGGTTGGCGAAGGACATGGCCAGCCGGTTGCCCAGGAACGTGGCCAGGTTGTTGCCGATGGCCGCGACCGGCGTGCCGAAGTTCAGCTCGCGGGCCATGTCCAGCTGGTTGCGGGCCGGCGCGATGTTCGTCATGTTCTGGCAGTAGGCCATCGCGACCTGCGTGGCGTTGGTGTTGGCGGCCAGCAGGGGCTGGTCCACCAGCGACCGGTAGACGTTGGTCTTGGCGATGCTGTACGCGCCGCCGACCAGGGTCATCTCGTCGTTCGGCGGGACGACCGCGATGACGCCCTTCTGGTTGACCATGGCGCTGAGCTCGTTCAGCGCCTGCGATGCCGAGCTCCCGGCCGGGTCCGTCGATGTCCGGCGCGGTGAACGGGGTGCAGCCGTTGGCCGGGTCGACGAACGCGGCCAGCAGCTTGTCGTCGCTGCCGTTGACGAGGGTCTGCGCCCCGGCCAGCGCGGCCGCATTCGCCGTGGTGTTCTGCGCGATCTGGCCGTTGGCGTTGATCAGGTACGACGTGATCACGTTGTCGCTCTGGTCCTGGTCGATGAGCCGCGAAGTCGCGCGTGGTCAGGCACGGCTGCCCGTCCTCGGAGGTGCCGACGGCAGGCACCTGCAGCCGTGCCGCTGGCGATCTCGGAGTTGGCGAGCCGGTAGAAGTTCACCGCGTTGCACGCCGAGACCTGGCCGATGACCGACTGGCCCAGCGCGTCGACGCAGTTGCCCTGCCGCGCGCCGCGGCCCTCGAGCACCAGGTTGGTGCCGTTGAAGCCGACGTCGATGATGACCTGCGACCCGCGCGCGATGGTGGGCACGACCGGCGCCGCGGCCGGGGTAGTGCCCGTGGTGATGACCAGCGGGTTGTACACCGCCAGCGTCCCGTTCGGGGACAGGATGGTCGCCTCGACGAACGCGCCCTCGGTCCCGGTGGTCGCCTCCGAGCAGCCGTCGCCGAGTTGCCACGGCGTGGCCAGGCCCTTGGCGCTGAGCGGGTTGGCGGGCACGGTAATGGTGCAGTTCATCGACGCGGCGGCCTGCGCCGCGGTCTGGTTCAGGTTGATCGCCGCGCCGGTGCCGTCGACCGGGTTGGTGGCCAGGTCACCGAGCTGGCGGAACGCGGTCTGGCCGTTGGCGAAGGTCGGCGCGGCGGGAACCACCGCGCTGGCCGCCGTGCCGGTGCTCGTGCTGGCCGACGGGCAGGGCGAGGCCGAGGCCGAGGCGCTCGCGGCCGCCGCGGGGCTGCCGGACACCGCCGGGCTCGCGGACGGCGAGGCGCACCCTGTCGCCGACTGGTTGATGGTTGTAACGGGACCTCCCGAGACCGCGAGGATGATCCCGAGGGTCAGCCCCAACGCCATCGGTATGGCGAGGGGGACCGCAATGCGCGCCGCACGACTTTTCCTACCGCGACGGCGCCATGCGGACCGATGCCCGCTGAGCATTCAATCCACCTCCATGGATGTCCGCTGTGACGCTCCCGATGGACAACGTAGACCCGCTCCGAAGGTGATTACAGGAAATCGAGAAGATTCGCGTTTTGTCCGGTTCTAAGCCGAAAGCCGGGACGAACCTTGGTAATTCATTGCCAAGTCATTACGTCGCAGGTGATGGCGTACCGGCCGGATCGAGATCGCTCCGTGATAGGACAGGCCACGCCGCCTGCGGCGATGGCGAACCACCGAGGGTGACGGAGAGTAATTATTACGACTCTCTCAGTGAACGGCAGATATTTCGGTAGAGTTACGGTGTCGGTGGGCCGGGAGCCTGGCTGGGCAGGTCACGAGCCTGTGCGGCGGCAAGCAGAGGCCCGGCACAGGGGGAAACGGCCCCGGCCCTTCCGACGACTTCCGCACCAGAAGCCTTGCGTTGTCACGCGGCGACGACCTTGTGGCGGGTGGCCGGTCCGCGGCGGCGCGGCAATAACGGGCAAGCGGTCGTCCGCCGGGCATATTAATAGGAGCGGCCGCGTATTTTACGACGCTGCCGGCAAGGCCGGTGCCGCGGTAAATAGCGGGCTATTGCAGCCGGCGGTATTCGTCGGCGGATGCAATTATGCGCGCGTTTTGCCGGATTGCCGCTCGGGGATGGCCCGCCTTGTCGTGCGGGGTCGCTCGCGGTGGCCTCGGCGGCTTCCGGCCGGCTGGGTCGGCTGGGTCGCTGGGACGCCCCCTGGTGGGCGGGAAGCGGCGGTAGCGGCTATTCTCATGATCAGCCCGGCCTCCTGCCGCGGGCGGCACCACATACGGGCATCTGCCCTGGCCAGAGCGATACTCGGCACGTATTCGCTTGATCACGCATAGCAAGATTGGCTCGGCGCGGCCGGGCCGCCCTTTTCGCCGGGCGGAGATAGCTGCCGGCCGGCAACCTTTTGGTGTGGATGCGCGTCTGTGTGTTGGAGGAGTTGTTATCCGATGTTGCTTGGTCCGAAAGTTTGGGTTCCTACTGTTATCCGATTGTGAAATTTCGTGGAGGGGACGGCGCCGTGTCGCGATCCGGATGGTTCCGCAAACGCCAGCCAATGCTGGACACCGACGGGACCGCCGCAGCTAAACCGGGCGGGTCGCGATTGAAGGGGCGACGGGGCCTGGCCCTGACCGCCACCAGCGCGGCGATGGTGCTGGCCGCGGGCGTCGCGGTCGTCGCCTTCGACTCGCCGGGCAGCCACGCCGCCCCGGTGACGCCCGCCCAGGCCGCGGCCGTGGACAAGCAGGACGCGCCGGCGGTCCCGCTCAACATGCTGTCGGTCACCCCGTCCGCGGGCGCCAAGGGCGTCAACGGCGCGGCCCCGATCAAGGTGCAGTTCTCCGCTCCGCTCGCCGCTAACACCCCGATGCCCCAGCTTTCGCCGCACATCACGGGCAGCTGGCAGGTCGAGGGCGACACCGCGGTCTTCACCCCGGCGGTGGGCTACTTCGAGAACACCAAGGTGACGCTGAAGATCCCGGCCGGCGCGAGCGGGATGGTCTCGGTCGGCGGAGCCAGCGCGGGCTCGGGCGGGCTGCTGGCCTCGGGGACGACCGTGAGCTGGACCACCGGCTCGTTCAGCACCCTGCGCCTGCAGCAGCTGCTCAGCCAGCTGGGCTACCTGCCGTTCACCTGGACGCCGAAGTCCAAGACGGTCATCAGCCCGGGCAACGCCAACGCCGAGCTGTCCGCCGCGTACCAGGCCCCGGCCGGGACGTTCAGCTGGAAAACCAGTTACCCGTCGAACCTGACCAGCCAGTGGAAGGCCGGCTCGGGCAACATCCTCGACGTCGGCGCGGTCCGGGCCTTCGAGTCGGTGACCGGGCTGACCATGGACGGCAGCGCGGGCCGCACGGTGTGGCACCACCTGCTCACGGCGGTGGCCCAGGGCAAGGACAACCCGAACGGCTACACCTACGCGCTGGCCAACCAGCACTCGCCGGAGACGCTGACCCTCTGGCACAACGGCCGGGTGGTGCTCAAGACCCTGGTCAACACCGGCATCCCGGGCCGTCCGACCGTGGACGGCACCTTCCCCGTCTACCTGAAGTTCTACTTCACCTACATGGACGGCACCAATCCGGACGGCAGTAAGTACCACGACCCGGTGTACTACGCGAACTACTTCAACGGCGGCGACGCGGTGCACCAGTTCAGCCGGTACAGCTACGGGTACTACCAGAGCCTGGGCTGCGTCGAGCTGCCCTGGGACGCGGCCAAGACGGCGTACGGCTACCTCAGCTACGGCAGCCTGGTCACGGTCACCGGCCCGGTGGCCTGAACGCGCTGAAGGGGCGGCTCCGGGGATCCGGGGCCGCCCCTTCTGGCGTGTGCCGTGAACTGTGTTACAGCGGGTGGACCTCTTCCGCCTGCGGCCCCTTGGGGCCACGGCCAGCGGTGTACTCGACCCGCTGGTTCTCCTGAAGAGTGCGGAATCCGTCGATCTTGATGGTGGAGTGGTGGACGAAGACGTCGGCCGAGCCGTCGTCGGGGGCGATGAAACCATAGCCCTTGTCCGAGTTGAACCACTTCACGGTGCCCTGAGGCATGCACTTCTCCTACTGTGACGATTTCGGGAGCGCACGGGCGTGTGCTCCCGGGTTGTGGTGACCACTGCCCATGCGGACAGCCCGGTATCGGGCTGGCGTTCGGGAATCCAGGACGCCCACGGTCCGAACTTCGCAGGCGCTGTGACACGTTCACGAACTTCGTACAACCAGTTGTATTTAACCACTCTCAGCTACGAGCGGCGTGCGAAGCGGCGGAAAACGCCCTGCTACCTGACGGTGACGAGCGCCCGGGGGCCTAGCGCCCGCACGCGGGCCGCGAAGCGGGAGCCGGGCGCGGCCGCCGCGATCCGCTCGGCCTCGCCGGCGGTGTCGACGTCGGCCAGTGTCAGGCAGCATCCGGACCCGGAGCCCGGCATGGTGCAGCCTGGCCAGTTGAACGGCCCCGGTGTCCTCGCGCGACATGGGCACGCCGAGCACCAGGGCGGGATCGATCTCGCGCAGGCCGAGCAGCCAGAAGCCGCCGTCCTCGGCCATCCCGAAGGTGGCGTCCGCGGTCCCGGAGACCAGCGGCTCGACCGCCTGGGCCAGCAGGGCGGGCGTCACCTGCGGGGTGTCCATCCCGATGAACACCAGCGGATCCGGGCTGGTGACCAGCGCGTCGGCCAGGGCCCAGGCCAGCCGCTCGTCGAGGCCGCCGCCGCGCTGGGCGATGACGTCGAAGCCGGGCGGCAGCCAGCGGCCGGGTGAGCCGGCCAGGGCCAGGATCCGGCGGGTGACGCTGACCGACGCGACCGCGGCCAGGGTGTCGGCCAGGGCGGCCTCGGCGAGTTCGGCCGCCTCGGCGGGGGTGTAGGCCGGGGTGAGCCGGGTCTTGACCCGGCCGGGCACGGGCTCCTTGGCGATCACCATGAGCTGGGCCGCGAGGGTGTTATCCGGCATCGGGCCACTGTCCCGCCTCGGACCGGAACCCGGACTCGGGCCGCAGGCCCGGCAGTGCCGCGGCGCCCGGTCCCGAACGGCTGTCCGGCGCCGGGCGGCCATAGGACTCGGCCCGGCGGTAGGACTCGGGCCGGCGGCCCCACCCGGGCGGCAGGACGCCCGGTCCGCTGTCCCGGCGGTGCTTGCCGGTGTACTCCGGGCCGGTGCTGCGCGGGCCGTTCATGACGCTCCGTTCATGACACTGACGCGGGCGACGCGATCGAGGCCAGCACCCGGCGCATGTCGCGCACGGTCCGGACCGTGCCGCCGAGCGTCCCGGTGACCTTCGATTTCCCGGTCCGCGGGTAGTAGGGGACATCGGTCTCGACGATCCGCCAGCCCGCCTCCGCGGCGCGCACCACCATCTCCAGCGGGTACCCGAAGCGGCGGTCCGACATCGGCAGCGCGAGCAGCGCCTCCCGGCGGGCGGCGCGCATCGGGCCGAGATCTCGCACCGGGACGCCGACCCGGCGGCGCAGTTCGGCGGCCAGGACCCGGTTGCCGATCCGGGCGTGCAGCGGCCACGCGCCCTTGCCCTGGACCGCAGCGCCGTCCCAGCATCAGGTCGGCCTGGCCGGCCCGGACCGGGTCGGCCACGGCGGGCAGGTCACCCGGGTCGAAGGAGGCGTCGGCGTCCATGACGCAGACGATGTCGCTGGTCGCCGCCAGCAGGCCGGCGTGGCAGGCGGCCCCGAACCCCCGCTGGGGCACATGGACGACGTGCGCCCCGAAGCTGGCGGCGATGGCGGCGGAGTCATCGGTGGAACCGTTGTCCGCGACGATGGGCCGGTAGCCGAGCGGCATCCGGGACAGCACCCAGGGCAGTGCGCCCGCCTCGTTGAGGCAGGGCAGGACCACGTTGATTTCCATGGCGACCGACAGTACTGGCGCGGCAGGCCGGGCACGGCAGGAAAAGGGCCGATCGGCCCTTACGAAGGTATGACGGCTTCGGCGGGGCGACCGACCCGCTCCCATCTCGTGCTTTGCTGCAGTCATGCGCGTTCTCGTGACCGGCGCGGCCGGGTTCATCGGATCTCATATCGCGGAGATCATGCAGGCCGCGGGCCATGACGTCCGGGGGCTCGATTCGCTATCCCCCGCCGTGCACAACGGCAGGCCCGGCCACGTCACCGGCGACCTGGTGGTCGGCGACGTCCGCGATCCGGCGACGGTCGACGCGGCCCTGGCCGGGGTCGACGCGGTCTGCCACCAGGCAGCCATGGTCGGGCTCGGGGTGGACCTGTCCGACCTGCCGGTCTACGCGGACGTCAACGTCACCGGCACCGCGGTGCTGCTGGAGGCCATGGGGCGGCACGGCATACCGCGCCTGGTGTTCGCCTCCTCGATGGTGGTGTACGGCGAGGGCGCCTACGACTGCGCGACGCACGGCCGGGTCCGGCCCGCGCCCCGCCAGCCCGGCGACCTGGCCGCGGGCCGCTTCGAGCCGCGCTGCCCGCAATGCGCGCAGCCGCTCGCTACCGCGACGGTGACCGAGGACGCGCCGCTTGACCCGCGCAACGCCTACGCGGCGAGCAAGGTCGCCCAGGAGCACCTGGCGTCGAGCTGGGCCCGGATGACCGGCGGTTCCGCGGTCGGGCTCCGCTACCACAACGTCTACGGCCCGCGGATGCCGCGGGACACGCCGTACTCCGGGGTGGCGGCGATCTTCCGCTCCTGCCTGGAGAACGGGGTTCCGCCGCGGGTGTTCGAGGACGGCGGCCAGCGGCGGGACTTCGTGCACGTCCGCGACGTGGCCCGGGCCAACCTGCTGGCCCTGGAGGCAGTGTCTGACCCGGACTCGGGCCCGGACATGCGCAGAGCCGTGGCGGGCGGGCTGCGGTGCTACAACGTGGCCAGCGGTGAGCCGCACACGGTGGGCGAGATGGCCACCGCGCTGGCCGGCGCGTTCGGCGGCGGGCTGGAGCCGGTGGTCACCGGCGAATTCCGGCTCGGGGACGTCCGGCACGTGGTGGCCTCCCCCGCGGCCGCCGCCGCGGACCTCGGGTTCCGGGCCCAGATCGGGTTCGCCGAGGGCATGGCCGAGTTCGCCCGCGCCGCCCTGCGCGAGCCCGCGCTGGCCGCCTCCGCCCGCATGTAGGTGGAGCGCCCGGACTTCTGATGCAGCGGCGTTTGGTAGATGCGGGCCGGGGGCTGCGGACCGGCTACGTCGAGGGCGTCGCGGTCCGCGCCGACCGGCGCCGCCAGGGGCACGGCGCGGCGATCATGTCGGCCCTGGAACGGTGGTGCGGTCCGCTTATCAGCTCGGTGCGCTCGGAGCCAGCACCGACGGCAGCCGTCTTTATACCTCGCGGGGGTGGCAGTCGTGGCGGGGACCAGCTTCGGCCATGACCCCGGACGGAATCCGTCGCACCCCGGGCCACGACGGCGTCATTTACGTGCTGCCGGTATCGGAACCGGTCGACGTGGCGGGCGAGCTCATCTGCGACTGGCGGCCCGGTGCCCTCTGGTAGCGGAGCCCGGAACCTAGATCGGGTAGCGGGTGGGCTCGGTGATGCACTGCCGTCCGGAGGGAGTGGTCCAGCGCACGCAGCCGTCGGGAAGCTGCTCGGCGTTCCAGCGGGGGTGCTGCTTGAGGCGATGGTCGTGTCGGCACTTCGGGTTCCCGTTGCACAGGCAGGTCCGGCCGCCTGCCTCGTAGGGGATGTTGTGCTCGAAGTCGCTGCCTGAGGCGGGCCGGCGGCAGCCAGGCCCGGTGCAGGTGGCGTGCCGGACTTCGGCTCAGGTGGCGGAGCATTAGGCCGGGATCGTGACCCCGGGCTTCGTGGCGATGGTCGCAGTTCTCGGTGGGCAGCGGACCGATCTCGATGAGCAGGTCCTGGTGTCCGGTGGTGAGCCGCCAGGTGCCGTATCCGCCGGGCGGTCCCGGGTGGTCGGTACGGGTGAACCGGTGAAGCCGGGCGGGGCAGGACCGCCGGGTTTTCGGCGTCTGACGGGCCGGGCGCAGCCGTGGCCCACGGCGTGCCCGTCCTGGTCGGTGACCGTGACGCACCAGGTGGACCGGGGGTTGCGGGCCGCGGCAGCGGCCAGGTCCCGGGCCAGGTCCGGGTCGACAGGGCCGATGCCCGCCGAGCTCGCCGGGCCGGTCCGCCCGGCCGGTCAGGTGGCCTCGGGGACGGTCAGGGTGACATGCCCGGCGAACCCGGCCGGGATCATCCCGGCGAGCGGCCTCGCCAGCGCTGGGGCATGGGGCTGCGCCGGTTCCTGGGGCTGGGCCTGGGGTTCGCGGGTGCCGTCTGCGGCGCTGGCCGGGAGGCCGGGAGTCCAGTGCCGAGCAGCATGTCCAGGAATGCCCGGGCCCGCAGCGCGTCCATGCCGCCATCCAGGCCAGCCTTGCGCAGCTCCTCGGCCCAGGCGGTGACCCGCTGGTCGGCGGCCAGGACTTCGGCGGGCGGCAGTTCGCGCCCGGCCAGGCCCGCGTTCCCCGAGCCCTCGGCCCACCGTTCCACCCGGGTCTGCTTCGCCGCGTGCTCCCGGCGCTGCTTCGCCTTCTCCGGGGCGACCTCCATGACGGCCCGCTGGATCGCGGCCCGCAGCGCGGGCGGGGTCAGCGCCCCGGCCCGGTCCAGGACCTTGGCTTCGGCGGCCCGGGCCTCGGCGGGGTCGAGCAGGCAGGTGGCAGAGGCGATGATGGCGGCCTTGCGCTGATTGAGGAGGCCGGACCGGAACGCCGCCTTCGTGCCGGGCAGGTTGACTTCCAGCTCGTGCGCGAGCGAGAGGATGTCCTCGGCCACCGCGCGGGTCTCACCCAGCACCGAGGCGACCTCGCGGGCGGTGAACTCATCGAACGCCTCGGGCATCTGCGCCGGGCCCTGCAGCGTGCACCCTTCGGCGGGGCGGCGGCGGATCAGCTCGGCGACCGCAGCGTGCTTCCGGCTGCTGGCGTAAGCCTCGACCCGGTCCCAGGCGCAGATCACCCCGGCCAGCTCATCATCGGACGGCGCCCGGGTACCGGTCATCCTCCCCGGCCGCCTCCTCGGCGAACTGGCCCAGGACGAGGCACCCCGGCGCGGTATCGAGCGGCTTGCCGGATGCGAACCCGGAGGACCGGCTGGTGTACACGCCGGGAAAGGACTCTGCGGATCCGGGCATCCCCGGGCCGCGCCGCCCGAACGCCGCGGCGGTGCCGGCGGCCATCGCAGCGGTCAAGCCCAGCCTGGCCATAACGGCCGCGGCTCGTTCCTGGGCCGCGAGGATCTCGTCCGCCTCGGCGGCCAGCTCACCGTCCTCCACGTCGGGTGGCGGGGCGTCGTCGGGGTCTTCGTACAGGTCCGGGTCATACGGGGTCCTCATCCGCGGCCCGCAGCGGCAGGTAGGCCGGGTCATCCATCCACTCCGGCCACGGCGGCACCAGGCGGGGGTCCTCGTCCCGCCCGGGGTCTGGGGAAGCCGGCGTTTCAGGCATGAACCACGGTCCGTTCGGATGAATATTTCTATCAAACACTATAACGAAAAATAGCTTTTTTAAGACAGACGACACGCCGAGTTTGAAGTGGTGGTCCGCCGCCGGATCTCCGAGTCGTGAGGGGGAGCCGGGGCGGGTGTTACGACCGAGGCCGGAGCGGCGGGTCAGTTCGCGACGGCGCGGTGGCCGCGGGCGGCGGGCTGGGGGCCGGTACGGCTCAGCACGGGAGCGCCGGGGCGGGCCAGGGGCAGGCGGATCAGGAACTGGCAGCCGGGGCCGGCGTTGCGGACGGCGATCTGGCCGGAGTGGGCCTCGACGATGCCGCGCGCGATGGACAGGCCGAGGCCGGCGCCCTCCTGGGGGCCGGGGGTACGCGCTGACTCGCCGCGGAAGGCGACGTCGAAGACGCGGGGCAGGTCGGCGGGCGGGATGCCGCCGCACGCGTCGGACACGCTGACGCAGGCCATGCCGCTCTGCACCTCGGCCAGGACGTCGACCACGCCGTCCGAGGGGGTGTGCCGGATCGCGTTGGTGACCAGGTTGCGCAGGGCGCGGCCCATCTCGGCGCTGTCGATGAACACCGGCATGCCGCGGACGGCGGCGCCGGTGAGCCGGACGCCCTTGGACCGGGCCACCGGCTCGACGCTGGCCACCACCTCGGCCACCAGGTCCTCCAGGCCGACCATGCGCCGGGTCAGCCGCAGCGCGCCGGCGTGGATCCGGGACAGCTCGAACAGGTCGTCGATCATCAGGGTCAGCCGGTCGACCTCACGGCGGATCTGCGTGTGGTACTGGGAGACCTCGCGCGGGTCGATCACCACCTGGTCCTCGAGGGCCTCGGCCATGGCGCGCAGGCCGGCCAGCGGGGTGCGCAGGTCGTGGCTGACCCAGGCCACCAGCTCGCGGCGGCTGGCCTCCAGGGCGCGCTCCCGGGAGCGGGCCTTGGTCAGGCGTTCGTGGGCGGCGGCGAGGCCGTCGGAGAGTTCGGCCAGTTCGGCGGGCAGGGTCAGCGGCGGGGCGATGTAGACGCCGCTGTCGCCGACGTCCTGGACGGCCGAGGAAATGGCCCGGCTGGCCTTGATCAGGCGCCGGCCGACGAACAGCGCGACGATCAGCGCGGCCAGGCCGGCGATCGACATCAGGTCCAGGATGACGTCACGGTCGGCCGCGGTGCCGAGCATGCGGTAGGCGATCACGCCGATCCCGGACATCGAGGTGAGCACCGAGACGGCCACCACCACGACGACCATCAGGGCGATCGACCGGGCCGCCAGCCGCTTCAGCAGGAGGATCCCGATGAGCGCGATGATCAGCGCGATGACCAGCAGGCGCTCGGAGATGTACCAGATGTCTGACCACTGGATGCCGGCGGGCAGGGTGAAGATGCCCCCGGCGGTTGCGGTCACGCCGCCTCCGGCTCGTACCGGTATCCGACGCCCCACACGGTGACGATGCGGCGGGGCAGGGTGGGGTCGGGCTCGAGCTTCTCGCGCAGCCGGCGGACGTGCACGGTGACCGTGGAGGTGTCCCCGAAGGTCCAGCTCCAGACCTCGTTGAGCAGCTGCTCGCGGGTGAAGGCCTTGCGCGGGTTGCGCATCAGGAAGACCAGCAGGTCGTACTCCCGCGAGGTCAGCTGGACCAGCTTGTCGTCGGCCCGGACCTCGTGCGCGCCCAGGTCCACCACCAGATTGCCGTCGGTGATCGCGCCGAGGTCGGCCTTCTCCGGCAGGCCGGCGCCGCGGGATCTCCGGAGTACGGAGCGGACCCGCAGGGCGAGCTCGCGCGGGCTGAACGGCTTGGTCACGTAGTCATCGGCGCCGGTCTCGAAGCCGACCAGGCGGTCGGTCTCGTCGCCGAGCGCGGTCAGCATCACGACCGGGATCGGCCAGCGGGCCCGCAGCCTGCGGCACACCTCCAGGCCGTCCATGCCCGGCAGCATGAGGTCGAGCACGACCAGGTCGGGCGGCTCCTCGGCCACGCGGCGCAGCGCCTCGTATCCGTCGTGCACGCACTCAACGGTGTGCCCGTCACGGATCAGGTACCGCCCGACGACGTCGGCGACGGTGGGATCGTCGTCGACGACGACGATCCGGCCGGGCGGATCGGGGTTATTCACCAAGGCAGGCCGCCGTTCATTTCCACGGCTTTGGTCACGCCTACAAGTTAAGGCGTAAACGGCCAGTGAAGCCAGCAAACCCGGCAAAAGCGGTTGGGCTCGTCATCAGTACGTAAGCACAGTGACGATTCTGTAAGGGGGGCCGCGATCCGCTCCGGTGTGCTGGCCCGGTCCGTTAACACTGATGTGTGGTTTTCGCCGGGATCGATGAGGACTAAGGAGTCGGCGTGATCGGGGAGCTATACGAGCACGCACTGGCCGGCCGGATGCGGCCCGAGGTCGAGCGCGCCGACGGCAGCCGCATGCCGCTTGCGGTGGAGGGCTGGCTGCACGAGAGTCCCGGCGACCTGTCGCTCCTGGACCGCTGCGAGGGCCCGACCCTCGACATCGGCTCGGGGCCCGGCCGGCTGACCGTGGCCCTGTCCGAGCGCGGCATCCCGGCCCTGGGCATCGACATCACCCCGTACGCCGTCGACCTGGCCCGCTCCTCGGGGGCGCTGGTCATGCTGCGCGACGTGTTCGGCCGGGTGCCGGGCACCGGGCGGTGGATGACGGTGCTGCTCGCCGACGGCAACATCGGGATCGGCGGCGACCCGGCCGCGCTGCTGCGCCGGGCCGGGGAACTGCTCGCGCCCGAGGGCAAGGCCCTGGTCGAGATCGAGCCGCCGGGGTCGCCGCTGCGCCAGGAGCAGGTCCGGCTGTGCCACGCGGGGATGTCCAGCGCGTGGTTCCCGTGGGCGTTCGTGGGGGCGGATCACATCGAGGACGTGGCCCGGGACGCCGGCCTGGGCGAGGTCGAGACCTGGACGGTCGAGGGGCGCTGGTTCGCCTCGATCAGCCGCGTTTCGCTCCCGGCCGATGAGCCGCCGACCGAGCCGACCGAGTCCGAAATGCTGGCGCTATGAACGCCCGGCTGCGGGTGGGGCTCCGGGTGGCGGCGATCTGCCTTTTGCTTGCGGCGCTGGCCGGGCTGGTGCTGCTGGTGGTCCGGCCGAGCCTGAACCCGGCGCACGTCCGGCCGCTGCCGCTCATCGCCCTCGGGTGGATCGTGTTCCTGACCGCGGCCTTCTTGCTGCGGAAGGTGTCCGTGCGGCTGGCGGTGGCTTTGATCCTGCTGGGCGGCATCGGCATCCAGATCGCCGCGGTGTCCGCGCCGGCGCGGCAGAGCGACGACCTGTACCGGTACGTCTGGGACGGCCGGGTGCAGGCGGCGGGCATCGACCCGTACGCGTACGTGCCCGCGGCGGCGCAGCTGACCGGGCTGCGGGATTCGTTCCTGTGGCATCGCGGCGCCGACCACTGCCTGTCTGGGTCCTTCGTTAGTGCGCACGCTTCGGCGGACGTGGTGTCGGGGTGCACGCTGATCAACCGGCCGAGCGTGCCGACCATCTACCCGCCGGTGGCCGAGGCGTACTTCCTGGCCGTGCACTATCAGCCCTCCGGTGATAACTCGACGACGCCGATCCAGGCCACGACGGCGTTCGTCGCGGTGCTGACCACCGTGCTGCTGTTGTTCGGGCTGGGACGGCTGGGGCGGGACGTGCGGACGGCCGCCTTGTGGTCGTGGTGCCCGACGGTGGCCCTGGAGGCGGGCAACTCGGCCCACGTGGACGTGGTGGCGGTGGGCATCGCGGCGGCGGCGCTGCTGGTGCTGGCTACCGCGCGAACCTTTGGCCGGACCGTCTTGGGCGGGGTGCTGCTCGGGCTGGCCATCGCGACCAAGGTGACGCCGGCGCTGGTTGTGCCCGCGGTGCTTCGGCGTCGGTGGATGACGGTCGCTATCTCCGCGGGCAGCGCGTTCACCGTGGTCTACATCCCGCATGTGCTCGCGGTGGGCAGCAAGGTGATCGGGTTCCTGCCCGGCTACCTGCAGCAGGAGGGTTACGACAACGGAACCAGGTTCGGGATCATCGGGCTGGTACTGACCGGGAAGCTGGCCCTGGCCATGGCGGTGCTCATCCTGGCCGCGGCCGCGTTCGCCGTGCTGCAGTTCTCCGACCCCGACCGGCCCTGGCAGGGCGCCATGTTCATGACCGCGGCCGCGCTGGCCGTGACGACGCCGCGCTACCAGTGGTACGCGTTGCTGCTGGTGATGCTGGTGGCACTGGACGGGCGGCCGGAGTGGCTGGCCTTTGGCGCGGGTGCGTACTACGCGGCGGAGCCGCAGCTGGGGCGGTACACGATCCCGAACCGGCTGCACGACGCGGTGGCGTACGGGGTGCCGGTGGCGGTCGTGGCGATGGGGTGGCTGGTGCGCGAGTTCATCCGGCGGCGCGGTGGGGTTGGGCTCGAGCCGGTGCCGGTGCCGGTGCCGGTGCCGGTTGGTACGGCCGTGGCGGGTGGTCCGGCCGTCCCGATCGGGACGGCGGTGGCGGCGAGCTCGGCGTTTGCGGCGCCGATCACGGTCACGGCCTCGGCCTCGGCGCCGATCTCGGTCACGGCCCCGGCCTCGGTGCCGGCTCCGGCCTCGGCCGAGGACGAGGGCTCGTTGCCTGCGGGGATCGGTGCTTTCTTACCGCTTGGTTACCCGTGAGCCAAACATCAAACGACAGGGGCCGGTAGGGCCGTGAATGGAGATATGAGTTACGAGCCGTCGCACCGTAGGCCGCCGCGTCAGGAGCGGTGGCCGAACGCGACCCCGGGAGAGGGCTGGCCGGCCTACCAGCAAGGCGACGGCGAGCGATCCTGGGCGTCGGAAGATGCCCTCGCGGGCAGCAGGAACGACAACGCCACCGCGAGCGGCGGTTACGCCAGCGCGAGCGGGGGTTACGGCGCCGCGAGCAACGGTTACGCCAGCGCGAGCAACGGTCATGGCGACGCGTGGGGCGGCCGGACGGCGACCGCCGAGTACGGCTACGGCCGTACTCCCGCTCGGTACGACGAGCCGGCCAGCGGGTACTGGGCGGACGGCAACGGCTACGGCGCCACGACGACCGCGTATCCGGCCGCGCATCCGGCCGCCGGTGACGGCTACGCGGACGGCTTTGACGGTGCTACCGACGGGTACGCCGCCGACGGGTACACGGGCGGGTACGCCGACGGGTACGGCCGGACGGCCGACGGGTACGGCCGGACGGCCGACGGGTACGGTCAGACGCAGGACTACTACCAGGACAGCCAGAGCTGGGACGGTTATGCCCAGCCCGGGAACGAGTTCACCGTCCCGGCCGACTACCAGGAGCAGGACCAATACCCGGCGCTCGAGCCGGGCACCTCCTCGGTACTCGTCGCCCCGGACACGCTCGGGGAATGGTGGCGGCGGCCGCAGGCGGGCACCGACCGGAACCTGGGCCGCGGGCTGGTCGTGGGCGCGGTGATGGGCATCCTGGCGGCCGCGGTGGCGATCGGGGTGGCCACGTTCGCCGCCGCGTTCGTCCGGCCGCAGGCCTCGCCGGCCAGCGTGGTGGGCAGCATCTTCATCGACCGGATCCCGGCGGCGCTGAAGCACTCCGTGATGGCGCACTTCGGCGCGCACGACCGGACGGTGCTGCTGCTCGGCATGTACGCCGCGATCGGGCTGATCGCCGTGGTGCTCGGCTGCATGGCGCGGCGTAATCCGAGCGTCGGAGTGGCGGGGATCGCGGTGTTCGGGCTGCTGGGGGCGTTCATCGTGGTCACCAGGCCGGCGAGCCGGGCCAGCGACGTCATCCCGTCGGCCGTCGGTGCCGTCGCGGGGGTCATGGCGCTGCTGTGGCTGGCCCGCGCGTCGGCTCCGGTCGCTGGGCCTGCGGCCCGCGTACAGCAGCGGGCGACGGAGGACGCGATGACGACCACCTTGAACCGGCGCAAGTTCGTGGCCGCCGCGGCCGGTACCGCGGTGACCGCGGCGGTGGCCGGGGTCGGCGGCGAACTGCTGATCAGCAAGCGGTTCCGGGCCAACCCTGTCGTGGCCAGCCCGCCGGTGGTCAAGGTCACGCCGCCGCGGATCGTCAAGCAGAAGCCGCTGCCGGCGGAAGACTCGCTGAACATCCCGGGCCTGTCCCCGTTCTTCACGCCGAACGGCCAGTTCTACCGGGTCGACACGTCCCTGACCATCCCGCAGGTCTCGCCCGCGACCTGGCAGCTGCGCATCCACGGCATGGTCGACAATCCGATGACGATCACCTTCGACCAGCTGTCGCGGATGTCGATGACCGAGCACGACGTCACGCTGACCTGCGTCTCGGAGGCCGTCGGCGGCGGATATATCGGCAACGCCCGCTGGCAGGGCACGCTGCTCGCCCCGCTGCTGCGCAAGGCGGGAATCCAGGCCGGCGCGGACCAGATCGTCATGCGCGACGTCAACAACATGACCATCGGCGTGGCCACCGATCCGGTCATGGACGGCCGGGAGTCCCTGCTCGCGGTGGGCATGAACGGCCAGCCGCTGCCGGCCGCGCACGGCTACCCGGTCCGCGTGGTGGTGCCGGGCCTGTACGGCTACGTGTCGGCGACCAAGTGGGTGGTCGACATGGAGGTCACCACGTTCGGCGCGTTCGACGCGTACTGGGTGAAGCAGGGCTGGTCCCAGCAGGGGCCGATCAAGACCGAGTCGCGCATCGACGTCCCGAAGACCCAGGCCAGCGTGGCCGCTGGGCGGGTCACGATCGCCGGCGTGGCCTGGGCCCAGCACAAGGGCATCGAGGCCGTCGAGGTCAGCGTGGACGGCACCTGGTACACCGCGACCATGGCCGCCCAGGACACCATCGACACCTGGCGCCAGTGGTACTACGCGTGGGACGCGACCCCGGGGCAGCACGTGCTCCAGGTCCGCGCGACCGACAAGACCGGCCACACCCAGACCGCGGTGAAGCACCGGACCGAGCCCAATGGCGCGACCGGGTACCACACCATCCAGGTGAACGTGACCTGACGCTCCCTAGGACCAGCCGCTGGCGCGCACCCGCTTTGCGCACCAGCGGCTTATTTTTGCCACCGTCACCACGGGAGCGCCTGCGCGCAGCGCGTGCGGCATTTGCGGCCGCGAGCTGTACATCGGCGCTCGAGACACGCGGCCTTTCATGATCGCGGCGGAAGCGATCCTTTACGGGTGTGGCGTGAGAGGTGGGTGCTGCTGATGGTGTGAGCGGTGGGTCAAGGCGCGGGAACGCGGCGCGGCGACGCGGGCTAGCGGGCGCTGAGGGCGGTTTGGAGGTCGGACAGGGCGTCGAGGCTGTGGGCGCTGACTACGGCGTCGCAGTAGGGCCAGGCGGCGGCCATGCCGCCGACTTCGGGGCGGTAGCGGGGGGACTGGGTGCGGGGGTTGGCCCAGACGATGCGGTGGGCGATCCGGGACAGGCGGGCCATCTGCTCGCCGAGCAGGGCGGGCTCGCCGGTCTCCCAGCCATCGGAGATGATCAGCACGACCGCGCCGCGGGCCAGGCCGCGGGCGCCGTAGCGGTCGTTGAACTCCTTGATCGCGGCGCCGATCCGGGTTCCGCCGGACCAGTCGGGGGCGGCCTCGCCCGCCTTGGCCAGCATGGTGTCCGGGCTGGACGCGGCCAGGGCCGGGGTCAGCCGGGTCAGCCGGGTGGCGAAGCTGAACACCTCGGGGCGGGCCTGCCCGCCGCGGACCTGGCCGCCGTGCAGGCAGTACAGGAGCATCAGCAGCGCGCGGGCGTAGGCCTCCATCGAGCCCGAGATGTCGCACAGCACGACCAGGCGGCGAGGCCGGACCCGCGGCGCCTGGCGGGAGATCCGGATCGCCTCGCCGCCGCTGCGCCGGGCCTGGCGCAGGGTGCCGCGCAGGTCGGGGCGCTTGCCGTCGCGGGCGCGGCGATAGCGGCGGGTGCGGCGGGGCGGGACGGCCAGGGTCATCTCGCGCATGAGCGAGACGAGCTCGCGGAGTTCGGCCGCCGACAGCTGGGCGAAGTCGCGGCCGCGCAGCCGCTCGGCGGCGGAGGCGACCCGGTGCACGGCCGGGGCGTCGGACGGCGGCTCGTCCTCGCCGGGCGGGGCGGCCGACCCGGTGTCGGTGACCTGCATGCCGGTCAGCCGGCCGTCCTGATCGGACGACGTCTGGGTGGCAGGCGGGCCGCTGCTCTCCTCGTGCCGCTGGACCTCGGGCGCGGCGGGCAGCGGCAGGTCCCGGAACGGGTCGGGCCCGCCGAACAGCAGCGAGAAGACCCGCTCGAAGGTGGTCATCTGGCTCGGGTCGGAGACCAGGGTGGCCAGCGCGCAGACGCGGAGTTCGGCGATCGAGGTGGCGTTCATGACCGTCACGGCGCGGGCCAGGCGCTCGCACCGGTCGGGACCGACCGGGAGGCCGGCGGCGTGCAGCGCGGTGCCGAGGCCCGCGGCCAGCGCTGCGACGTCCGGGCCGATCGGCCGAGGGGCCTGGGTGACATGTCAAGGGAGCCGACCACCGAGGCCAGGCCGGCCTGGCGGACCATCTCCTCGTCTTCGGGGTACTTCAGCACGGTGCTCATGGTCTGGTCGGCGATGTGGCCGGTCAGCTCGTCGGCGCCGAACACGCTCAGCGCGTTAGCCCAGCTGATCGCCTCGGAGATGCCGGGCGGCTTGGTCAGGTCGAGCTTGCGCAGCCGCTGGACGGCGGCCGAGATCTGCCCGGCCAGCCCCTCGCCGGCCACGGGCACGCGGCGCCGGATGATCTCCGCCACCCGGGGCGTGTCCGGGTAGGCGATCCAGTGGTACAGGCAGCGCCGCTTGAGCGCGTCGTGCAGGTCGCGGGTCCGGTTCGAGGTCAGCACGGTGACCGGGGGCAGCTTGGCCTGCTGGGTGCCGAGCTCGGGGATGGTCACCGCCGCCTCGGCCAGCAGCTCGAACAGGAACGCCTCGAACTCGTCGTCGGCCCGGTCGACCTCGTCGATGAGCAGCACCGCGGGGCGGGGCCCGGGGTGCAGCAGCGCGGTGAGCAGCGGCCGGGACAGCAGGTACTCCTGGGTGAACAGGTCCCGGTCCCGGATGTGCTCCCCGGCCGCTTCGGCCATCCGGATGGCCAGCAGCTGGCGCGGGTAGTTCCACTCGTACAGCGCCTCGGCGGCGGAGATGCCCTCGTAGCACTGCAGCCGGACCAGCGGGGTGTCGATCGCGCTGGCCAGCGCCTTGGCCGCCTCGGTCTTGCCGACGCCTGGCTCGCCCTCGAGCAGGATGGGCTGCCCCATCCGGACGGCCAGGAACAGCGCGGCCGCCAGCTGCTGGCCGGCCAGGTAGCCGGTCGTCTCCAGGGCGGCGGTCAGCGCGCCGACGTCGGGGAACCGTTCGTCCAGGTCATGGGTCAACGCGCTGCTCACAAGTGTCTCGGTCGATCGAACGCGGTCTCGAAGTCGATTGGGCGCTCAAGGTCCGAGTTTATCCAGTGCGGGCGATTCAGCTGATCGCCAGGTCAGTA
Organism: uncultured Actinomycetes bacterium; assembly: GCA_963849595.1. Taxonomy (GTDB): domain Bacteria; phylum Actinomycetota; class Actinomycetes; order Streptosporangiales; family Streptosporangiaceae; genus Palsa-504. The sequence goes on along the minus strand of CAWKIB010000057.1, from coordinate 3,876 downwards.
CGCAGCGGGCGGCCCTGGATGGCCCGCCACACCTGGGCCGGGGTGAGCGGCATGTCGGCGTGCCGGACCCCGTACGGGCGCAGCGCGTCGATGACCGCGTTGACCACCGCGGGCGGCGAGCCGACCGTGGCCGACTCGCCGACGCCCTTGGCCCCGATCGGGTGGTGCGGCGACGGGGTGACGGTCTCGCCGAGCTCCCAGGACGGGCACTCCACCGAGGTGGGCAGCAGGTAGTCCATGAACGAACCGCCCAGGCAGTTCCCGTCGGCATCGAATGCGATCGACTCCATCAGGGCCATCCCGATCCCGTCGGCCAGCCCGCGATGCACCTGGCCCTCGACGATCATCGGGTTGATCCGCACCCCGCAGTCGTCGACCGCGATGAACCGCCGGACCGAGACCTTGCCGGTGCCCGGGTCGACGTCGACCACGCAGATGTAGGCCCCGCACGGGTAGGTCAGGTTGGGCGGGTTGTACACGCAGCTCGCGTCCAGGTGCCCCTCCACGCCGTCCGGGAGCTCCAGGTCGGAGTGCGCGGCCAGCGCGATCTCGGCCATCGTGCGGCCCTGGTCCGGGTCGCCGCGGACGTACCACCGGCCCGGCTCCCACGCCAGGTCGGCGGGGTTCACCTCGAGCATGGCCGAGGCCACGATCCGGGCCCGCTCGCGCACCTTGCGGGCCACGATCGCGGTCGCCGCGCCGGACACCGGGGTGGACCGGGAGCCGTAGGTGCCCAGCCCGAACGGGGTCTGGTCCGTGTCGCCGTGCACCACCTCGACGTCGTCCGGGGACAGGCCCAGCTCTTCGGCCACGATCTGGGCGAACGTGGTCTCGTGGCCCTGGCCCTGGGTCTGCACCGAGATCCGCAGCACCGCCGTGCCGGTGGGGTGGATGCGCAACTCGACGCCGTCGGCCATGCCGAGCCCGAGGATGTCCATGTGCTTGCGTGGACCCGCGCCGACGGCCTCGGTGAAGAAGCTGATCCCGATGCCCATGAGGTGACCGGCGGCCCGTTCGGCCAATTGTTCTTTCCTCAGATCGTCGTAGCCTGCAATTTCCAGGGCCATGCGCAGGGTGCGCGGGTAGTCCCCGGAGTCGTAGGTCCAGCCCGTCTGGCAGGTGTAGGGGAACTGCTCGGGGCGCAGCAGGTTGCGCATCCGCAGCTCGGCGGGGTCCGCTTCCAGCTCGTAGGCCAGCATGTCGACCAGCCGCTCGACCAGGTAGACCGCCTCGGTGACCCGGAACGAGCACGAGTAAGCAACGCCACCCGGCGCCTTGTTGGTGTACGTGCCGGTCACCCGGCAGTGCGCGGCCTCCAGGTCGTAGGACCCGGTGAACACGCCGAAGAACCCGGCCGGGTACTTGCTCGGCTGGGCCGTGCCGTTGAACGCGCCGTGGTCGGCCAGCACCGTGACCCGGACCGCGCGGATCTTCCCGTCCCGGCTGGCGGCCAGCTCGCCGTGCATGTGGAAGTCGCGGGCGAAGCAGGTGGACATCAGGTTCTCCGACCGGTCCTCCATCCACTTGACCGGCTGGCCGGTCATGATCGAGCCGACCACCGCGCACACGTACCCGGGATAGATCGGCACCTTGTTGCCGAACCCCCCGCCGATGTCCGGCGAGATGACCCGGATCTTGTGCTCGGGCAGGCCGGACACCATGGCGTACAGGGTCCGGTGCGCGTGCGGGGCCTGGGTCGTCTCCCAGATGGTCAGCTTCCCGCTGACCTGGTCGTACTGGGCCACCGCGCCGCAGGTCTCCAGCGGCGCCGGGTGGACCCGGGGGTAGAGCATGTCCTGGCTGATCGTGACCTCGGCGTCGTCGAATACGGCCTGCGTCCGGGCGGCGTCGCCGGTTTCCCAGTCGAAGATATGGTTGCTGGTGCAGCCCTCCAGGTCGTCGCGGATCAGCGGGCGCATCGGGGTCAAGCGCGTGGCGGGCGTCGATCACCGCGGGCAGCGGCTCGTACTCGACGTCGATCAGCTCCAGGGCGTCGCGGGCCGAGTAGCGGTCCTCGGCCACCACGAACGCGACCTCCTGGCCCTGGAACCGCACCTTGTCGGTGGCCAGCACGGCCTGCCGGTCCCCGGACAGGGTGGGCATCCAGGCCAGGTTGCGTTCTTCTAGCGTCTCGCCGGTGATGACCGCGCGGACCTTGGGGTGCGCCTCGGCGGCCAGGGTGTCGATGGCCAGGATCCGGGCGTGCGCGTGCGGGCTGCGCAGCACCGCGCCGTACAGCATGCCGGGCAGCCGCACGTCGTCGACGAAGAGGCCCTGGCCGCGGACGAACCGCTGGTCCTCCTTGCGCAGCATCCGCCCGAAGCCCGCGGTCATGGGGTCTCCTCAGAGTGCTCGGCGGCCCACCTGATCGAGCGGACGATGTTCTCGTAGCCGGTGCAGCGGCAGGTCTGGCCGGAGATCGCCTCGCGGATCTGCGCCTCGTCCGGGTCGGGGTGGTGGTCCAGCAGCCAGCGGGCGGTCATCATCATGCCCGGCGTGCAGAACCCGCACTGCAGCCCGTGGCACTCGATGAAACCCTGCTGCACCGGGTCGAGCCGGCCGTCCCGCTCGAGCCCCTCGACGGTGCGCACCGCGTGCCCGTCGGCCATCGCGGCCAGCAGCGTGCACGACTTGACCGGCTTGGCGTCCAGCCACACCACGCAGCTGCCGCAGTTGGAGGTGTCGCAGCCCCAGTGGCTGCCGGTCAGCCCGAGCTCGTCACGGAGGAAGTGGATGAGCAGCAGCCGCGGCTCGACGTCGCGCGCGTACTCGGTGCCGTTGACGGTCATCGCGACCCTCATGTGCTGGCCCTCATGTCGCTGGGCCCTCATGTGCTGGCCCGGTCGGCGGCGCGGCGCAGGGCGCGGGTGGTGAGCTCGGCGACCAGGTGGCGCTTGAAGTCCTCGGGGCCGCGCTGGTCGGCGGCGGGGTGGCAGTGCTCGGCGGCGATCGCGCCGGCGGCCTGGAAGCTGTCTTCGTCCGCGGCGCGGCCGCGCAGGTAGTCCTCGGCCTCGGCGGCGACGAAGTGCTCGGCGCCGACGGCGGTCAGGCCGAGGCCTGCCTCTTGTATCTGGTGGCCGGCTAGGCACAGGACGCCCCGGCGGCGGCGATCGACCAGTCGCCGACGCGGCGGGACACCTTCTCGTACGCGCTGCCGGTGCCGGGCCGCAGCGGGACCCGGATCTCGGCCAGCAGCTCGCCGCGGCCGACGACCGTCTCGTAGGGGCCGCGGTGGAACTCCCGGACCGGGACCGTGCGCTCGCCGCCGGGCGACTTGATCACCGCGGTCGCGCGGGCCGCGGCGAACGCGGCGGACAGGTCCTCGGACGGGTCGGCCTGGCACAGCGACCCGCCGACGGTGCCCCACAGCCGCACGATGGGGTCGGCGACCATGCGCTCGGCGTCGTGGAAGATCGGGAAGTGCTGGCCGGCTAGCTCCGAGTCGAGCAGGTCCGCGTGGCGGGCCAGGGCGCCGATGCGCAGCTGGTCGCCGTCGAGCGTGATGAAGGCCAGCTCGGCCAGGCCGTTGATGTCGACCAGCAGCTCGGGCTGGGCCAGCCGCAGCTTCATCATCGGGATCAGGCTGTGCCCGCCCGCCACGACGCGGGTCTCCGGCAGGCTCAGCAGTGACAGCGCATGCTCGACGCTGGTCGCCCGCTCGTACTCGACCTGCGACGGAACCTGCATGTAAGCATCATTCGGTGTGCCCGGCAGAAGCGCAACCTCCGTTAAGGGGTCGCTAATTCTCAATGGTCAGCTGGGGGGTGCGCAGCTCGATCCGGCCGGGGCCGACCAGGAACACGCCGAACGCGACCGTGTTCGTGTCGTCCGGCACCGGCGCGGTGACCTCGCGGGCGGACCACTCCTCGTGGCCCT
>CAWKIB010000056.1:0-146885 GCA_963849595.1 uncultured Actinomycetes bacterium | reverse complement strand
CGTCCGGGCGCTCCCGGGGCCGGCCGCGGCGGCCGCGGACTGGCGGGATCGCCTGGATCAGCGGCATCAGCTGGGTGACGTCGTTGCGGTTGCCGCCGGTCAGCGACACTGCCAGCGGGATCCCGTGCGCCTCGGTGATCACGTGGTGCTTCGAGCCTGGCCGGGCACGGTCAACCGGGCTCGGGCCGGTTTTGGGCCGCCTTTCATCGCCCGCACGTGCGAGCTGTCAATCACCGCCCGCGACCAGTCCAGCGCCCCGGCGGCGTTCAGCTCCGCCAGCAGCGCCTCGTGCAGCTGCTGCCAGACCCCGGCCTGCGTGCCAGTCCCGCAGCCGCCGCCAGCAGGTCATCCCGGAGCCGAAGCCCAACTCCTGCGGCAGGAACTCCCACGGGATCCCGGTGTACAGCACGAACAAGATGCCGCACAGCACCTTGCGGTCATCCAGCCGCTTGCGGCCCGGGATGATCAGCCCGCCGCGGGACGACCGGCAGCAGCGGCTCGATCCGGGCCCACAGCTCGTCCGGGACGATCCACGGTGGCTGCTGCCCCTTCCTCACGGCCAGGCTCGATATGGGAATCTTGCGGACTTGAGCATTCCGTTCTGGGGGACATCGGAGGTAGTTGAACGCTGCTTGCTGTGCCGGGAAGCCGGCGAACAATCTGGGCGAGTGCCAGACGTCACGTTGTGTGGTTGCGGCTCCGGCCGCTGCGGCGGTACCGGGGTGTCTAGGAGAACGCGGCGGCGTAGTCGGCGGCGAACTGCCCGAAGGACCGGGCGGGGCGGCCCAGGAGCGACGGGACATCCTCGGTGACCCATTCGGCGTCGCCGTCGGCGGTCGGGCTGAACGCCTGGGCGTTCATCTCGGCGATCTGGCCGGGGACACCGGCGCGGATCATCGCGTCCTGGTTCTCCTTGAAGGTGAGCTCCCGGTAGGTGATGGTCCTGCCGAGCAACTTGGACAGTACGGCGGCCACGTCGTAGTTGGATATCAGCTCGGGGCCGGTGCTACCGCCTCCGGGAACTCGGTCACGAACGCGTCGTGGCCGTTCTCGTGCCAGAACGACTACCGCACGACCTCTCCTGGATCGACTTGTGTCATGAGCTCGGCGTAGTCCTGATGGGCAGGGATGAGGTCGAGCGCGCTCCAACGCTGACCGGTAACGCCGCCTGATCAACTACTCGTCCCACTACCGAGGTCACGGATCGTCGACTGGCCGATAGGCTTTAGTAAAGGAGCACACCTTATGAGCGTTGGCGCCGCCGGCAAGATGGGTCCCGTGCCGGGTGTCTGGCCGCGGCCGGAGCCGTTCGCCCCGAGGGCCGATCCGGCGATGCTTGAGGACCTGCGGGCGCGGCTTCGGGCAACCCGCTGGCCGGACGCGCCCGAGGACGCCGGCTGGTCGCTCGGGACCGACCTGGACTACCTCCGCGAGCTCGTCGCCTACTGGGCCGACGAGTTCGACTGGACCGCCCAGGAAGCCGCGCTCGCCCGCCTCCCCCGCTACCGCGTCCGGCTCGGGGGCCTGCGGATCCACTTCGTGCACGCCCGGGCCGCCGGGCAGGCCGGGCCGGTGCTGCCGCTGGTCTTGACCCACGGCTGGCCCGACTCGTTCTGGCGCTACACCAAGGTCATCGGCCTGCTGACCGACCCCGCCGCGCACGGCGCCGACCCGGCCGACGCGTTCGACGTCATCGTGCCCGACATCCCCGGCTTCGGGTACTCCGACCGCCCGCCCGGCCCGCCCCTGGACGCCGTCGCCGTCGCCGGCCTGTGGGCCCAGCTCATGACCATCTTGGGCTACCCCCGGTTCGGCGCGGCCGGCGGCGACATCGGCGGCCACGTCAGCCGCTACCTCGCGCTCGACCACCCCAACCGGGTCGCGGCCGTGCACCGCACCGACGCCGGCGCGGCCGTCTACACCGGCGACCCGGCCGACCTGGCCCCCGAGGAACGCGCCTACCGCCAGCGCGGCGCCGCCTGGAACGCCACCGAAGGCGCCTACATCGCCATGCAGGCCACCAAACCCCAGACCGCCGCGTTCGGGCTCACCGACTCCCCTGCCGGGCTCGCCGCCTGGATCGTGGAGAAACTCCGCACCTGGAGCGACAACGACGGCGACATCGAGCAGTCCTTCACCAAAGACGAGATCCTCACCAACCTCACCATCTACTGGCTCACCGCCACCATCGGCTCCTCCATCCGCATGTACCACGCCAACGCCCAGATCCCCGCCGCCCAGCAGACCCGCAAGGTCCAGGTCCCCTCCGGCTTCTCCCTGTTCGCCGGCGACATCCACCACCCGCCCAGGGCCTGGCTCGAACGGACCGCCAACCTCGTCCGCCTCACCGAACCACCCCGCGGCGGCCACTTCGCCGCCTTCGAAGAACCCGAACTCTACGCCGAAGAACTGCGTGCGTTCTTCCGCCCCTACCGAACCCCAGCACACTGAAAGCCGCGCCGCCAGCAGCCCCGCGGAGCATTACCCCGCGGGAATGAAGTCCACGACGCCGCGGATGTTCACGCCTGAGCGCATGTCCGCGTACGCCTGGTTAACGTCGTCGAGCGCGTAATACCGGCGCAGCGACGCCACCGACGCCGCCAGGCCCCGCTCATCACGCAGCCGCTGATAGATCGTGGCCATCGTCACCCCGGCCGCCAGCTGCGCCACGATGTAATCCCGGTGCACCTCGATCGCCGGCCACGTCACCTGCCGCAACCGTGTGTCCGCCAGTTCCGGGAACCACTCCCGCGCCAGCTCAGCCCACCGCTCCTGGCTCACAGGCGGCCCGCCCGGCACCATCCCCGCCGCCTCGGCCGCAGCCACGTACTTACGGACCGTGTTCCGCGCCAGCCCCAGGCTCCCGGCCACCTCGTTCTTCGACCGGCCCGCATGCCAGTGCGTGAAAATCTCGCAGACATCAATCACGTCGAACGTCCTCCTCGCCATCGGCCCCTCCGTCTCAAGGACGAAGGGAATGATCCTCACTTACCGACGACCAGGCCCACCCGACACGCACGCCATGACCATGGTCAATAACGTGATCGAGGTGCTCAATTACGGGCTCTGGCGCGAATTCCGTGATCGGCCTGGCAGGGGCGGTGCTGGCAAGCCGCCGGCCGGACGAGGGCGCGGCGGCATGGCATTGCGATTGCGGAGTTTGGCCGTGACGGGCTGATGATCACGATTTGACGGCCGGCGGCGCGTCGTCGCGCGCAAGCAACGAGGCCCCGCTAGACGTGGGGATCGACCAAGATCACCTGCGTCCGAGGAGCCTCGTTGGCGTCCCAGTCTGCCATGGCGGCGTTGCCGCCTGCCACCGCCGGCCATTCACCTGTTGCCGTGTCCGGTGTCTTTGAGCTGTGCGAGTTGCTTTTCCCTCATCTGGCCGGGCTGTGCGTGGAGCAGGTCCGGCCCGCCGGGGACGGGGTGGTGATGCAGGCCCGGTCCCGGGCGGCGGGGGCGGCGTGCCCGGCGTGCGGGGCGTGGTCCTCGCGGGTGCACAGCGGCTATGTCCGCACCGTGGCCGACGGGCCGGCCGGGGGCCGCCCGGTGGTGATCCGGCTGACGGTGCGGCGGTTCTTGTGCCGCAACCCGGCCTGCCGCAGCGTCACGTTCGCCGAGCAGGTAGCCGGGCTGACCGGCCGGTACCTGCGGCGCAGCCTGCCGCTGCTGGGGTTACTGGCCCAGGTCGGGCTCGCGCTGGCGGGCCGGGCCGGGGCCCGGCTGGCCGCTGTACTGGGCGTCGCGGCGCACCGGACCACGCTGCTGCGGCTGGTCGCCGCCTTGCCCGAGCCCGCGATCGGCGCCGCCCCGCAGATCCTCGGGGTCGATGATTTCGCGCTGCGGCGCGGCCAGGTCTACGGGACCGTCCTGGTGGACATCAGGACAGGCCAGGCCATCGAGCTGCTGCCGGACCGGGAAGCGGGCACCTTGCAGACCTGGCTGACGGCGCATCCAGGCGCGCAGGTGATCTGCCGGGACCGGGCCGGCCATTACGCCGAGGGCGCCCGGGACGGCGCGCCGGACGCGATCCAGGTCGCCGACCGCTGGCACCTGTGGCACAACCTGGCCGAGCACGCCGAGAAGACGGTGGTCGCGCACCGGGCGTGCCTCAAAGACCAAGACCCGGAGCCCGAAGACACCGCCGGCCAGCTGCCCGGTCCGGACCCGGCCGCGGCAGCGCCCGCGGCGCCTTCCCCGCCGCCAGCTGAGCCGGACGGGCTGCGCGATGTGTGCGGCCGCGAGCGGCGCCTGGTGACGCGGACCCGCGAACGGCACGCCGCCATCGGCGAACTGCTCGCCGCCGGGCACACCCTGGGCGCGATCAGCGGCACGCTCGGCCTGGACCGCCACACCGTGCGGCGGTTCGCCCGCGAGGCCGACGTGGACAAGCTGCTGGTCAAGGCCACCAGCCGGGACAGCAAACTCGACCCGTTCAAGCCCTGGATCAACCAGCAGTGGAACCAGGGCATCACCGACGCCGCCGCGTTGCACGCCGGACTGCAGGCCCGGGGCTGGACCGGCAGCGTGCAGGCCGTACGCCGCTACGTCCGCCCGTTCCGCCAGCGGACCGCCGCGCCGCCCCCGGCCCCGGCCGTGCCCAAGACCCGCCAGATCACCAGCTGGCTGCTGTCCCGCCCGGCCAGCCTGGACCCCGGCGAGCACGCCCAGCTCGCCAGCATCCGCGCCCGCTGCCCGCACATCGACGGCCTGGCCGCCCACATCACCAGCTTCGCCGAGATGATGACCAACCGCACCGGCGAGCAGCAACTCCCCGGCTGGCTCACCGCGGTCCAGGCCGACGACCAGCCCCACCTGCACTCCTTCGCGGCCGGGATCCGCCGCGACCAGGATGCCGTGACCGCCGGGCTCACCCTGCCCTACAGCTCCGGCGCGGTCGAAGGCAACGTCAACCGGATCAAGATGCTCAAACGCCAGATGTACGGCCGCGCCGGATTCGCCCTGCTCCGCAAACGCGTCATCCTCCACCCCAGGTAACACGATCACGGAATTCGCGCCAGAGCCTGATTACGTGATCGCAGCACGCCCCCACCGCTCAATTCCGTGATCGCTGACATCCGTCAAGGACAATCGTTGAACTATGGCTTCGTCGACCGGGTGGCGACCCCCGACTGGACCGGATTCCCGGCAGTGTCGTTGTCGGTGGCGGCACCGGCTATCTGAGCCAGGTCATCTTCTATGTCGGCGTGCCCGACGTCGAGGCCGCCCTGCGGGAGGGAAGCCGGGCGGCTCGGCGGCAAGCGGCAGATGGGCCGGAACGTGCCCCCGACGGGCCTGGTGGCCGGGTAATTCACTGACCCGAGGGCAAACCTGACCGGCGTCGCGGGTCCGGCGTAGCCGGAGGGAAATGATTACGGCGGCGCTCTGGCCCGCATCTAAGATGAGCGGGCGATGAGCGCGATACTCTCGGCCAAGGGCCTTGCCGTCGGCCATGCCGACCGCCTTCTTTTCTCCGGCCTCGACTTGGTTATCGCCCCCGGCGAGATCACCGGCCTGGTCGGTGCTAACGGCGCGGGCAAGTCCACCCTGCTGCGCATCCTGGCCGGGCTGGTCCCGCCGGATCAGGGCGAAGTCGGGCTCAGCCCGCCCGCCGCCACCGTCGGCTACCTCTCCCAGGAGCCGGAGCGGCGCCCGGGTGAGAGCATCAACGGCTTCATCGCCCGGCGCACCGGCGTCGCCCGCGCGCAGCAGGACCTGGACGAGGCCACGGCGCTGCTGGTCGAGGAGAGGCCGGGAGCGGACGACGCCTACGCCACCGCGCTGGAGCGCTGGCTCGCCCTGGGCGGTGCGGACCTAGAGGAGCGCGCCGCCGCGGTCTTCACCACCCTCGGCCTGCCCGCCGACGCCGGCAGCGAGCCGATGACCAGCCTGTCCGGCGGCCAGGCGGCCCGTGTCAACCTCGCCTCGCTGCTGCTGTCCCGCTACGACGTCTTCCTGCTCGACGAGCCGACCAACGACCTGGACATCGCCGGGCTGGAGATCCTGGAAGGGTTCGTGCGGGGCCTGCGGGCCGGAACCGTCCTGGTCAGCCACGACCGCGCGTTTCTCGAGCGCACCGTGCACCGGGTCCTGGAACTCGACCTGGCGCAGCAGCAGGTACGCCTCTACGGCGGCGGTTATCTCGCCTACCTGGAGGAGCGGCAGATCGCCAGGGAGCACGCCCGCGAGGCCTACGAGAAGTACGCCGGCACCCGTGCGGGGCTCCAGGAACGGATGCGGACCCAGATCGGCTGGGCCGACAAGGGCGTCCGTCAAGCCAGGGCCAAGGCGACCGACAACGACAAGCACATCCTGCACCGGCAGGTCGCCCGTTCGGAAAAGCTGGCGGGCAAGGTCAAGGCCACGGAGCGGATGCTGGACCGCCTGGACGTCGTCGCCGAGCCGCGCAAGGAGTGGCAGCTCAAAATGGAGATCGCCGCCGCGCCCCGGTCCGGTACGGTGGCCGCCACGCTGCGTGACGCGGTCATCGAACGCGGCGGTTTCCGCCTTGGCCCGGTCAGCCTCCAGGTCAACTGGGCCGACCGGATCGCTATCACTGGCCCGAACGGGGCCGGCAAGTCGACCCTCATCGGAGCGCTACTCGGTCGGCTACCGCTGGTATCGGGTCACGCGTCACTGGGCAGCGGCATCCAGGTCGGCGAGGTGGACCAGGCCCGCAGCCTGTTCGACGGCGAGGTTCCGCTGCTGGAGGCGTTCTCGGCGCAGGTCCCGAGCCTGCTCCCAGAGGACATCAGGACGCTGCTGGCCAAGTACGGACTGGTGGCCGGCCACGTGCTGCGCCCGGCGAGCTCGCTGTCGCCGGGCGAGCGGACCCGGGCGGCCCTGGCGCTGCTCCAGGCCCGGGGCGTGAACCTGCTGGTCCTCGACGAGCCCACCAACCATCTCGACCTGCCCGCGATCGAGCAGCTCGAAGGCGCCCTCGAGACCTATCCGGGTACGTTCCTCCTGGTCACCCACGATCGCCGGATGCTGGAGGCGGTCGCGGTCACCCGCCGTATCGCGGTCGCCAACGGCCACGTCACCGAAGCCGGTTAAGCGTGGCTCCTGATGTCCACGACCGCGTCGCACGCGATGGCCACCGGGTCCAGGGAGTTCACGCGGGTCGCCAGCCGGGCGAGCAGGGCCGGAACGCTGCCTGCTCGTCCGCCGGCAGGCACCCGAGGAGATGCTGTTCGGCCCGCGCGAACAGGCGGATAAACCCACGCCCTCGGCACCCAGGACACTCAGTCCGGTCCCGAGCCGGGCGATGAGGGGATGACGATAGCGAGCAGGTATCCTGAAACGCCAGGTCAGAGGCAAGAAGCCGGGCGGACGGTCAGCGTAACCGCTCCCACCGGCCCCGTCCGTGGCTTTTCCGGCCCCGTCCGTGGCCTAAGCCCGGTGCGCACGGACATATAGCGGACGGCGGCGGCCCGGGACGGAGCCTCCGACGGCGTATGTGCTGGTCAGCGGCATCAGCCTCGGCTAGGAGCGACGGGCTGTAAAACCGTCGGCTCAGCCTACGTTGGTTCGAACCCAACACCTGCCACGCCCTGGTGAAACGGCCCGCTGGCTGCGGAAACGCGGTCTGGCGGGCCGTTTCCTTCTTGTCGCGCCATGTCGGCTGCCCACGCCGCATCGCGCGGCAGCTGGGTGGCGCAATCGGCGAGGTGGGTGCGGCAGTTCGTGGCTGGCACGCTGGGGGAGGTTTTGTCGTTGGAGCGCTGCCGAGGGTGCGGGAGGGGCAGACAATGACGCAGAGTGGGGCGATTGGAAACTGTGACGGGCGGCAGTTCGTCGGCGTCGCGTCGTGACGTCCCTCTCGGTGACCGCAGTCTCGCCGGCGGCCGGAGCCGGGCACCGGGTCCCGCTGGCGGGGACGACGTGGAGCGTGTGGCGGGATGTGTGCGTGCGCAGCGCTGGTTTCCCCGCGGACATGATGCTGGCGATCTGCGATGAGCCGCTGGCGCGCAGTGCAGACCTGATCGGGGCAGACCTGATCGGTGCAGACCTAGCTGGCGCGGACCCGGCTGGGCGGCTGGCGTATGACAAGGAGTATGGCTTGGCAGCCGGGCGGCTGTCCCGGGCTATCGCCGGCACCTACGCCGACCCGGTCTTCCAGGAGGCGGTCACCTGGCAGAATCCCGGCCTGGCGCAGTTCCTGCGCGATCACGACGCGGGCCCGGACGCGGCGCGGCGCAGCAAGCAGCGTCAGCGGGAGCTGGTGATCGCGAATTACCTGCAGCGGTACTGCCTGAAGAACGACACGATCGGGTTCTTCGGACCGGTCGGCTGGGCGTCCGCGGACTCCGGTGCGGCTGGCCTGGTGGTGGTGCCGGGGGAACAGCTGCTCGCCCGCCGGACCACCTACTTCGAGGTCTGGGCGATCGATAAGGTGGCGGCCGTGATCGCGCGGCAGGGGCGGGAGCTGGGCTGGCTGCGGCCGCGGCGGACCCGGTCGACGCTCCTGGCCGGGAACGTGCTGCACCGTCCGCACCGCAAGCCGGTTACCCTCACCGACGCCGAGCTGCGGGTTCTGCTGGCGTGTGATGGCAGCCGGACGATCAGCGACGTGCTGGACGAGGCCGGCACCCCACAGGCTCGCGGTCTGCTGGCCCGGCTGGCTGAGCTCGGGGCGGTGCGGCTGGACCTGGAGGGTCCGGCGGATGCGTGGCCGGAGCGGCTGCTGCGGGACAAGCTGGAGCTGATCGCCGATCCGGTGGCCCGGGCGGCGGCGCTGGAGCCGGTGGACCAGCTGATCAGGGCGCGGGACGCGGTGGCCGCTACGGCGGGAGACCCGGCTGGGCTGCAGTCGGCGCTGGCGGGCCTGGCCGCGACGTTCGAGGAGATCACCGGGTCGCCTGCGACCCGCCGGGCGGGCGCGAACTACGCCGGCCGGACACTGGTGTACCAGGACGCTGTCCGGGATGTGCGGGTGGAGCTGGGCGAGGCGGTGACCGGGGCGCTGGCGGCGCCGCTCGGTTTGGTCTTGGACAGCGTCCGCTGGCTGGTCAACGAGATTACGGACCGGTACCGTGTGCTGTTCGCGGACCTGGTGGACCGCGAGAGCGCCCGGGGCGGCGGCGCGCCCGTGTCGCTGCAGCGGCTGCTCATCATGGCATCGCCCTACGTGATGTTCACCGTGACGGTCCGGGAGCTGAACGAGATTGCCGCGGCGTGCACCGCCGAGCTGCAGCGGCGCTGGCAGCAGGTGCTCGGTCCGCCCTCCTCGGCCAGCAGGCACCAGGTCAGTGCCGACGCGATCAGCGCCAGGGCCGCCGAGCACTTCCCGGAGCGCCCGGTCGCCTGGAGCGGCGCGCGGCAGCACTCACCGGACATCATGATCGCCGCGGCCTCTTCCGCCGAGGTGGAACGCGGCAACTTCCTGCTCGTCCTTGGCGAAATACACCTGGCCATCAACACTCTGGACCAGCGGCTCTTCGTCGAGCAGCACCCCGACCCGGCCCGGCTCATCGCCGCCGAGCAGGCTGACCGCCCGCAGCGGATCGTCCACATCCAGGCGAACGACCACCCGAACGTGACATCTCGCCTCAACCCGCCCTCAGCCGCACTGGGGCCAGGCCAGCTCTACTGGTCCGCCGCCATCAACGACTCGCTCGATCCCCCGGAATCGGACACCGTCATGCCCGGCGCCGCGATGACCGTGGCCCGCCGCGGTGACGATCTGGTCGTCCAGCTTGCGCCCTCCGGCGCTGAACTGAACTTCTTCGAAGTCATCGGGGACACGATGGCCGGTGTCGTGGCCGATGCGTTCCAGCCGGCGGCTCCGGCCGCGCACCGGCCGCGGATCACGATCGACAAGTTCGTCCTGAGCCGGGAGCGGTGGGTCTTCCAGGTCGCGGACTCGGCCTGGGCGTTCGCCGTGGACGAGCAGGAACGTTACCGTCTCGCGCGGCGCTGGCGGCAGGACCACGAGCTGCCCGAGCGGGTGTTCTACCGGGTTCCTGTTGAGCTCAAGCCCACCGCCGCCGACTTCCGCAGCATCGTCCTGGTCAACCTGTTCGCCAAGCACATCCGTCAGACAAAAGCCGCCGGACACACCCAGTACAGCGTCACCGAGATGCTCCCCGACACCGACCAGCTCTGGCTTACCGACCGCCAGGGTCGGCGCTACAGCTCCGAGCTGCGGATCATCGCCTACGACGGCTAATACTTGCAGGCCAGTGCGCAAGGTTGAAGGTGCAGGTGGACGGCTCGGATTGGGAGGCTGCTTCCGGAAAGTGATGAGCCTGGCGGAATGAGGATCACCATGACTAATCACCTTCGACCAGCATCGTCCGAGGGGAGCGAGCCGCGAGCGCTGACGCCGGCGGAGCTGGGACGGCTGGCGGGGTGGAATGACACGGCGCGGGATCTGCCCGGGGTCACCTTGGCTGAGTTGTTCGAGGTGCAGGCGGCGCGGACGCCGGGGGCGCTGGCGGTGGAGTGTGGTGATGGGGCGCTGTCGTATGCGGAGCTGGATGAGCGGGCGAACCGGCTGGCGCGGTATCTGGTGTCGCTGGGTGCGGGGCCTGAGCGGCTGGTGGCTGTGGCGATGGATCGTTCGGCGGGGCTGGTGGTCGCGCTGCTCGCGGTGCTGAAGTCCGGGGCGGCCTACCTGCCGGTCGATCCGCAGTACCCGGCCGAGCGGATCGGCTACGTGCTCGGTGACGCCCGGGCGGTGCTGGTGGTCTGTGATCAGGCCACGGCCGGGAGGGTGCGGGCGGGGGATATCCCGAGGGTGGTTGTTGATGATGAGGCCTGCGCGGCGGCGGTGGCGGGGTTGTCCGCTGCCCGGCTGGATGACCGGGAGCGGCTCGCTGCGCTGGTGCCGTCGCATCCTGCGTATGTGATTTACACCTCGGGGTCGACCGGCCGGCCGAAGGGGGTGGTGGTCGAGCACGGCAGCGCGGTCAACTTGCTGTCCTGGGCGAGGGACGAGTTCGGCGCGGGTGAGCTGTCCAGGGTGCTGGCCTCGACCTCGCTCAGCTTCGACGTCTCGGTGTTCGAGATCTTCGCGCCGCTGATCTCGGGGGGGAGCATCGAGATCGTCCCTGACCTGCTGGCGCTGGCAGATACGCGGCGGGGACCCCTGGCGCGGGAGCCTGATCAGCGCGGTGCCCTCGGCGTTGTCGGAGGTGCTGTCCGTGCACGGCGCGCAGGCCCGGGCGGGGACGGTGGTGCTGGCGGGTGAGGCTCTGACCGCCCGTGCTGTCGCGGCTACCCGCGCGGCGCTGCCCGGTGCCGGGATCCGCAATATCTACGGCCCGACCGAGGCGACCGTCTATGCCACGGCCTGGCGGGCCCCGGATGCGGACGGCGAGGAGGCGACCGCCGGGAATGCCGGGGCTGCTCCGCCGATCGGGCGGCCGGTGTGGAATACGCGGGCGTTCGTGCTGGACGCCGGGCTGGGTCTGGTGCCGCCGGGGGTGGCGGGGGAGCTGTACCTGGCGGGCGCGCAGCTAGCGCGGGGGTACCTGGGCCGGCCGGGTCTGACCGCGGAGCGGTTCGTCGCGTGCCCGTTCGGCGCGTCGGGGCAGCGGATGTACCGGACGGGGGACCTGGCCCGGTGGAACGGGTCGGGGGATCTGGAGTACCTGGGCCGGGTTGATGACCAGGTGAAGGTGCGGGGGTTCCGGATCGAGCTGGGTGAGATCGAGGCGGTGCTGGCGGCCCAGCCGGGGGTGGCGCAGGCCGCGGTCGCGGTGCGGGAGGACCGCCCGGGCGACGGCAGGCTGGTCGGCTACGCCGTACCAGCGGCCGGGGCCCGGCTGGACCCGGCCGGGCTGCGCGCCGCCGCGGCCCTGGCCCTGCCGGGATATATGGTGCCGGCGGCGGTGGTGGTGCTGGACCGGCTGCCGCTGACCGGGAGCGGCAAGCTGGACCGCCGGGCGCTGCCGGCCCCCGGGCCCAGCGCAGTGCCGCACACCCCGGACCCGGCCACCGCCCGGGAGAAGATCTTGTGTGAGGTGTTCGCGCAGGTGCTGGGCCTGCAGCGGGTGGGGGTGGAGGATAGTTTCTTCGATCTGGGCGGGCATTCGCTGCTAGCCACCAGGCTCGTGTCCCGGATCCGGGCCGTGCTGGGGGTGGAGCTAGCGATCCGGGCGGTGTTCGAGTATCCGACGGTGGCGTTGCTGGCCGGGGCGCTGGAGGGGGCGGAGACGGCGCGTCCGCCGCTGGTGCCGGCGCCGCGGCCCGAACGGCTGCCGTTGTCGTTCGCGCAGCAGCGGCTGTGGTTCCTGGAGCAGTTCGAGGGGCCGGGCACGGCTTATAACCTGCCGTTCGCGTGGCGGCTGGGCGGCCAGCTCGATGCCGCCGCGCTGACCGCCGCGCTGACCGACGTGGCGGGCCGGCACGAATCGCTCCGCACCATATTCACGGTCGACCGCGGCCAGCCATACCAGCACATCATCCCCGCGGGGGAGGCCACTGTCCCGGTCACGATCAGCACGGCGCGTTCGGCCGAATTGACCGGGCTGATCAATGCGGCGGCCCGGCACCAGTTCGACCTGGCCCGCGAGCTACCTATCCGGGCCTGGCTGTTCACCCTCGCCGAGCAGGAGCAGGAGCAGAATGTGCTGCTCCTGCTGTGTCATCACATCGCCAGTGACGGCTGGTCCATGCCGGTGCTGATGTCGGACCTGGCCGCGGCGTACCAGGCCCGCCGCGACGGCCGGGCACCACAGTGGGCGCCGCTGCCGGTCCAGTACGCCGACTACGCGCTGTGGCAGCAGGACCTGCTCGGCAGCGGCAGCGGCGCGAGCCAGGACACGGACGGCGGGGACGGGGTGCTGGCCGGGCAGGTGCAGTACTGGCGGCAGGCGCTGGCCGGGCTGCCCGAGGAGCTGGCGCTGCCGTTCGACCGGCCGCGCCCGGCGCGGCCGTCCCGGCGCGGCGGCCAGATCCGCTGGCAGCTGGCCGACCCCGCCCTGCACGCCGCGCTGGCTAGCCTGGCCCGCCAGCATCAGGCCACCATCTTCATGACCCTGCACGCCGGCCTGGCCGCGCTGCTGTCCCGGATGGGCGCCGGGACCGACATCCCGCTGGGTGCCCCGGTGGCCGGTCGGACCGATGAGGCGATGCACGACCTGGTCGGGTTCTTCGTCAACACGATGGTGCTGCGCGCCGACCTGACCGGCGATCCGAGCTTCGCCGAGCTGCTCGGCCGGGTCCGGGAGACCGTGCTGTCCGCCCAGGCCCGCCAGGACGTGCCGTTCGAGCGGCTGGTCGAGGTGCTGAACCCGGCCCGGTCGCCGGCTCGGCACCCGCTGTTCCAGGTCATGCTCGCCGACGAAGACATCGGCGCCGTTGACTGGCAGCTGCCCGGGCTGCGGATGACGCCGGAGCCGGTACCTGATGTGGCCGCCAAATTCGACCTGACCCTGGGATTCGAGCAGGACCGCGACGCCGAAGGCACCCCGGCAGGCATCAGCGCCTTCCTGGAATACGCTCTGGACCTGTTCGATCTGGCCACCGTGCAGGCCCTGGCCGGCCGGCTGACCCGGCTGCTGCGTCAGGCCGCCCGTGATCCCGGCCGCCCGATCAGCCAGCTCGACCTGCTGACCGCCGCCGAACGCCGCCGGCTGCTGCTCGAGTGGAATGACACCGTCCGGGCGGTGCCGGGGGTCACGGTGCCGGAGCTGTTCGAGCAGCAGGCCGCCCGTACCCCGCACGCTCCGGCTGTCCTGTCGGCGGACGGGGAGCTGACCTACGGTGAGCTGAACGCGCGGTCTAATCGGCTGGCCCGGCACCTGATCACCCTGGGTGCGGGCCCCGAGCGGCTCGTGGCCATCGTCATGCCCCAGTCGACGGACGTGACCGTCGCGCTGCTCGCCGTGCTCAAGTCAGGCGCCGCCTACGTCCCCGTCGACCCCGGCTACCCGCCTGGCCGCCAGGCCTTCATGCTGACCGACGCCGGGGCGGCCATCACGCTGACCACCAGCGGCCTGGCCGGATCCCTGCCGGCCGCGACCACCCCGATCCTTCTGGATGATCCCGCGCTCGCGGAGGTGATCGCGCGCTACCCCGCTGGCGACGTCGGTGCCGCTGAGCGCCGCGGGCCGCTGTATCCGGCGCACCCGGCGTACGTGATCTACACCTCGGGGTCGACGGGCCGGCCCAAGGGCGTGCTGGTCACCCATGCGAGCCTGGTGAATTACCTGGCCCGGGTCCGGGAGACCTACCCGGACCTGTCCGGCCGCACGCTGCTGGTCTCGCCGGTGTCGTTCGACGGGAGCGTCAGCGCGCTGTACGGCTGCCTGCTGTCCGGCGGGCAGCTGTGCCTGGGCGCGGTGGATGAGGAGCTGCCCGCGCTGGCCGCCCGGGCCGGCGGGTTCACCTTCCTGAAGGCGACGCCCAGTCACCTCCCGCTGCTCGCCCGGCTCCCGGCGAGCTGTGTTCCTACCGGGCAGCTGATGCTCGGCGGGGAGGCGGTGCCGGCGGCGCTGCTGCGCGAGTGGCGGCAGCGGCATCCCGGTCTCGCCCTGATCAACTCCTACGGGCCGACCGAGGCCACGGTTAGCTGCCTCGATTACCAGATAAGCCCGGATGATCCGATCCCGGACCTAGCCGTGCCGATCGGCCGGCCGGTCTGGAATACGCGGGTGTTCGTGCTGGATGAGGCGCTGGGGCTGGTGCCGCCGGGGGTGGCGGGGGAGTTGTATGTGGCGGGCGGGCAGCTGGCGCGGGGGTACCTGGGGCGTCCGGGGCTGACGGCGGAGCGGTTCGTGGCGTGCCCGTTCGGGGCGCCGGGGGAGCGGATGTACCGGACCGGGGACCTGGCCCGGTGGAACCAGGCGGGGGAACTGGATTACCTGGGCCGGACGGATGACCAGGTGAAGGTCCGCGGGTTCCGGATCGAGCTCGGCGAGATCGAGGCAGTGCTCGCCGGCTTGCCCGGGGTGGCGCAGGCCGCGGTCGCGGTGCGGGAGGACCAGCCGGGGGACAAGCGGCTGGCCGGGTACGTGGTTCCGGCGGCCGGTGCCGAGCTGGATCCGGCCGGATGGCGAGAGGCGTGCGGGCGGGTGCTGCCCGGGTACATGGTGCCATCGGTGATCATGGTGCTGGACGCGCTGCCGCTGAACGCGAACGGGAAGCTGGACCGGCGGGAGCTGCCGGCACCGGAGTACGCCTCCAGTGCGGGCCGGGCTCCGGCCACCCCGGGGGAGCAGGCGGTGTGCGAGGTGTTCGCGCAGGTGCTGGGCCTGGACCAGGTCGGGGTCGAGGACAGCTTCTTCGACCTGGGCGGCCATTCGCTGCTGGCGACGCGGCTGGTGTCGCGGATCCGGGTGGTACTGGGGGTGGAGCTGCCGGTCCGGGCGGTGTTCGAACACCCGACGGCGGAGTCGCTGGCCGTGGTGGTGGAGGGGGCGGAGGCGGCCCGGCCGCCGCTGGTCCCGGTGCCGCGGCCGGAGCGGCTGCCGTTGTCGTTCTCGCAGCAGCGGATGTGGTTCCTGGAGCAGTTCTACGGGCCGAGCACGGTGCACAACCTGCCGCTGGCGTGGCGGCTGAGCGGGCGGCTGGACGCCGCCGCGCTGGCCGGCGCGCTGGGCGACGTGGTCGCCCGGCACGAGTCGCTGCGCACGATGTTCGCGATCGCGGATGGCCAGCCGTACCAGCACATCATCCCGGCCGAGCAGGCCAGAGCGCAGGTAACGGCGGGGTTCACGGTGACGGCGGCGGGGCGGGGTGAGCTGGCCGGGCTGGTCGCGGCGGCGGCCGGGTACGTGTTCGACCTGGCTGCGGAGCTGCCCTTCCGCGCATCGCTGATCACTCTCAGCGGCCAGGAGCATGTGCTGGTGCTGCTGTGCCACCACATCGCCACTGACGGCTGGTCGTTGGGGCTGCTGCTATCCGACCTGGCCGCGGCGTACCAGGCCCGCTACGACGGCCGGGCACCAGACTGGGCGCCGCTGCCGGTCCAGTACGCCGACTACGCGCTGTGGCAGCGAGACCTGCTCGGCGGTGCGGACGGCGACGGCGGGGTGCTGGCCGGGCAGGTGCAGTACTGGCGGCAGGCACTGGCCGGACTGCCCGATGAGCTGGCCCTGCCGTTCGACCGGCCGCGCCCGGCGCAGGCGTCCCGGCGCGGCCGCCTGATGCTGTGGCAGCTGGCGGACGCCCGGGTGCACGCCGCGCTGGTGGACCTGGCCCGTGCGCATCAGGCCACCATCTTTATGATCTTGCACGCGGGCATGGCCGCGCTGCTGTCCCGGATGGGCGCCGGGACCGACATCCCGCTGGGTTCCCCGGTGGCGGGGCGGACCGACGAGGCGGTGCACGACCTGGTCGGGTATTTCGTCAACACGATGGTGATGCGCGCCGACCTGACCGGCGATCCGAGCTTCGCCGAGCTGCTCGGCCGGGTCCGGGAGACGGTACTGTCCGCCCAGGCCCGCCAGGACATGCCGTTCGAACGGCTGGTCGAAGTGCTGAACCCGGCCCGGTTGCCGGCTCGGCACCCGCTGTTCCAGGTCATGCTCGGCGAAGAGATCATCCCCGACGAATGGCAGCTGCACGGGCTGCGAGTCCAGGCCGAGCCGGTACCCGTCGTTACCGCCCGGTTCGACCTGGTCCTGGGAGTCCGCCAGCGTCGCGGCGACGGCGGTGCCCTGGCCGGGATCCAGGCGTCCTTCGAGTACGCCACCGAGCTGTTCGACCCGGCGACCGTGCGGGCGCTGGCGGGCCGGCTGACGCCGGCTGCTGCGCCAGGCCGCCCGCGATCCCGGCCGCCCCATCAGCCAGCTCGACCTCCTGACCGCCGCCGAACGCCGCAGGCTCCTGCGCGACTGGAACGACACCACCCGGCCGGTCCCGGCGGTCACCTTGCCAGAGCTGTTCGAGCAGCAAGCCGGCCGCACCCCGGATGCCCCCGCCGTCATCTCCGGCGGCACTGAGCTGACCTACGCCGAGCTGAACGCCCGGGCCAACCGGCTGGCCCGGCACCTGACCGCCCTGGGTGCGTGTCCCGGGCGGCTGGTCGCCATCGCGATGCCCCGCTCCGCGGACCTGATCGCCGCCGTCCTGGCCGTCCTGAAGTCCGGCGCGGGGTACGTGCCGGTGGATCCGGCGTACCCGGCGGACCGGATCGCGTTCATGCTGGCTGAATCCGGGCCGGCCGCGGTGCTGACCACGGCTGCGGCCGCTGGCGCGCTGCCGGGAGGGCTGCCGCTGCTGGTGCTGGACGACCCGGCGACGGCGGCGGTGCTGGCCGGACTGGACGGGGAGAACGTTCCGGCGGTGGCGGGGCCGCGGGATCTGGCCTACGTGGTTTATACGTCGGGGTCGACCGGGCGGCCCAAGGGAGTGGCGGTCGAGCACGCGGGGGTGGTGTCGCTGGCGTGCTGGGCGGCGGCGACGTTCGGGGATGAGCTGTCGCGGGTGCTGGCGTCGACGTCGCTGAGTTTCGACGTGTCGGTGTTCGAGATCTTCGGGACGCTGACGGCGGGCGGCTGCCTGGAGATAGTGCCGAACCTGCTGGCCCTGGCCGAACGGGGGACCGAAGGGCCGTGGCGGGGGACCTTGATCAGCGCGGTGCCGTCAGCGCTGGCGCAGGTGCTGGCCACGCCCGGGGTCCGGGCGCAGGCCCAGGTGGCGGCATTGTGCGGGGAGGCGCTGACCGGGCAGGTCGTCGAGGCGATCAGGGCGGCGGTGCCGGGGGCGCGGATCGAGAACATCTACGGCCCGGCCGAGGCGACGGTCTACGCCACGACCTATGTCGTCCCGCCCGATAGCGAGGCGGCTGCGCCACCGATCGGCCGCCCGCTCTGGAACACCCGGATGTACGTGCTGGACGACCGGCTGGGCCTGGTCCCGCCCGGGGTAGAGGGGGAGCTTTATATCGCGGGGGCCGGGCTGGCGCGGGGGTACCTGAGGCGTCCGGGGCTGACGGCGGAGCGGTTCGTGGCGTGCCCGTTTGAGGTGCCGGGGGAGCGGATGTACCGGACCGGGGACCTGGCCCGGTGGACGGCGGCGGGGGAGCTTGAGTACCTGGGCCGCGGTGATGATCAGGTGAAGGTGCGGGGGTTCCGGATCGAGCTGGGCGAGGTGGAGGCGGTGCTGGCCGGCCTGGAAGGCGTGGGCCAGGCGGCGGTGGCCGTGCGGGAGGACCAGCCCGGGGACAAGCGGCTGGCCGGGTACGTGGTCTCGGACTCCGGTGCCGAGCTGGATCCGGCGGGGTTGCGGGTGGCTGCGGCCCGGCTGCTGCCCGGGTACATGGTGCCGGCCGTGATCACGGTGCTCGACGCGCTGCCGCTGAACGCGAACGGGAAGCTGGACCGGCGGGCCCTGCCGGCGCCGGAGTACGCCTCCAGTGCGGGCCGGGCTCCGGCCACCCCCCGGCAACAGGCGCTGTGCGAGGCGTTCGCGCAGGTGCTGGGCCTGGACCAGGTGGGGCTGGAGGACAGCTTCTTTGACCTGGGCGGGCACTCCCTGCTCGCGGCGGTGCTCGTCGCCCGGCTGGTGGAGCGACTCGGCGTCAAGATCAGCCTGAGGACCTTTATGAGCAACGCGTCCGTCAGCGCCATCGACGGATATCTGGACCGTCAAGACGCCTAGTGCGCCGCGCCGGGGGCCCGGACTCGCTGCGGCAGCTGGAGCCGCTCGCGATGCGGGCCGCGCCGGCGCTGCCGTCCGAGCACGCGGCCCGTCATGTCGTCCAGCCATTACTCACCCTTTACGGCTAGAAAACAACCTAACCACACTCCTTTCCGGGGAATTGCGGTTCACCGGTGTCCGACGCGCCGCACGCTGTTCTCTGTTTCAGGAGTGTAGCTATCGAACCGTCTCGTGTCTTTTTGAAAAAAAAAAAAAAAAAAAAAAAACAAAATAACAACTATCATCATTATCACTAACCATACATCCATATCCTACACATTTCTCCTCATATTTTTCCTATATCTATCATACATTAACCTATTACCTGCTACCCGAGGTGCTATAACTACAACTCTAACTCATTACACCTACTTCTATCACACACCTCCATCCTATATCTATTCAACATATAACTATCTATACCTACTTACCATATACCATCTCATATATCTATTCTTACAATACTTATAACCATCTAACTCTTTCTTATTTTCATTACACTCATCTCATTCCTATTTCCTCTATCACCATATTTTCTCCGGGCTGCTGCCGCTCGAGCCGCGCCGCGCTGAGCCGGGCGAGTTCACCGGGTTGCACCACGCAGAGCCGTGTTCTCGCCGACCGCGATTTCTCTTTATAATCATTCCTTCACTCTCATATCTCTCTTTACTATATCTATCCTCCCGGCTGCTGGCCGGTCAGTGGTCGGGCCCGCATCAGGACGGCATACGCATCCGTCCATGAGCAGCTCGCCGGTTCCCGCCGAGGACACGCGCGGCCTATACCGTTACTTATATCACTGATATCGACATATGATCTAGCCCAGTAGTCTCTCTAAGCAGCAGAGCGGTATCTATCCCTATCCGAGCAATACTCTACTCGTTACCATATAACCTACGCTATCAATTACAATTTCTTGCTCTATGTCTACCAGCTGCTATATCGCCCGTTAGCACTATAACCTACCGGCTGCGACAGATCTAAACACTCCATCTTCATGCCTTAGCGGAGGCTCCAGAGGCGGCCTAACTCAGCCTGCGCGAGGAGCTGCGTCGCTGTCGCTGCTCAGGCCTCGGCATCACCGAGCTGTTGTGCCACCCGTTTCTAGGAGGCACGAGCGGTACCTGGAACTGAGCGCCGCGCTCGCGCAGCAGATCGGGCAGCCGTACCTTGAGTACACTAGCCTGGCCCACCTGGCCGTGGCCGAGTACGGACTCGTTGTTTGCCTCGGGCCGCTGAGCACATCAAGCATGCGATCTATCTGTCCTAGCGTCACTTCTGTACCTACTTTCCGTGCACCGTCGTATCCTGCGCTGTTCTGTCTGATAGTGCTGGCCTGTCAGATAAAGTCCCGAGGAGGCAGAGCCATGTGTCCAGCTCGCCGAGCGCACTATGTCAGCGTAAGCCGAGCCTCGGCGAGGCTGGTGTTCCTGTACATCCGCGAGCTTCTCGAGCTCGCACACGGCCTTTACTGTTATGCGTTGTCTGCGTTCCATGCCGCCGAGCGGCTCTTTGATCGCCTCGCGTATCGCACACGCTTGTCTCTCTAAAGCGAGCTTATCTGTTGTACATCTTGTTGCTCTCTTCTACACGAGCACTCTTATTAAACCCTCTCAGGTCTCTGTGTTACACTATAGCTATCACTTATATTTATTTTTTTTTTTTTTTTTTTTTTTTTTTTTTTTATATTATTTTTATTTTTCTTTCACCGCGCTCTCTCCTTTTTTATATATCTGCGCTCTCGAGTATCTCGCGGTTTTTTTTTTTTTTCTTTTTTTTTTTTTTTGATTTCTTTTTTTACTCTTTTTTTATTTTTTTTTTCTTTTTTTTTTCTCTCTAGCTCTCTTTATACCTTTTCTATCTTTACTACTCTTTTTTTTCCTTTCCTTTTGCAACTCTTTTCCTTTTTTTCTTTTTCTTCATTCCCTTCTTCTCATCTTTTACTTCTCTCTTTTCTCTTATATTCTCTTCCTTCTCTTCTTTTCATTTCCGAGGGCATGTGCTTAGCGCGCATGACGGGCGCATCCTTAAGTCTTCTTCGGCTATCACAGCCACTTCTATAGATGATTTGCCGCCATGCCTCTGCGACCGCCTTCTACCATTCCGCCAGCTTCAATACTTAACTGCTCTACGCCTTCATCACCTACTACTATTACTACATCCCCCTCTTGCCCTACCAGGAACCCGGCCGCGCCACGGTCCGTTCGCCTGATCGAGGGGCTCAGAAAGGTCTTCGGCGACTTCCGCATCGTCGTCGAGGAGATCATCGACGCTCGCGGCGACGACGGAAACGGAATGGTCGGCGTGCGTACCAAGATGCACGGCGTCCACACCGGCGAGTTCCTCGGCATCGCGCCGACCGGTCGCCAGACCGAGGTCCGGACCCACGACTTCCACCAGATCGTGGACGGCCGGATCGTCCGCACCCATCACATGGAGGACTGGGTTGGCTGGTTCCAGCAGGTCGGGTCCTGGCCATCCAACTGAATCGGCAACAGAAGCAGCAGCTGAAAGGGATCCACCGATGAAAGCCATGGTGGCATCATGACGACGCAGCAATCGACCGTGACAAGGTTAGGGAACCCTACAGCGTGATTGTCTGTGATCATGCGTTACCGCCAGAGGCGTTCGGAGGCGAGCCGTGCGCCCTGGGCGAGGGCGCCGAGCTTAAGCCAGGCGACAGTGTCGTTGATGGCGCCGAAGCCGACGAACGTGCCGAACCCGCAGTCGGTGCCGGCGATGACGCGCTCCCGGCCCGCGATGTCGGCGAACCGGCCGATGCGCTGCGCCACCAGGCGCGGATGCTCCAGCACGTTCGTCTTCACGTCGACGACGCCGGGGATGAGGACCTTGCCGTCGGGGATCTTCAGCTTGCCGAGATCCTCCCACTCGTGCTCGTGCCTGGGGTTGGCGGCCTCGAACAAGATGGCCGCGGGCCTGGCCTCGAAGACCGCGGGCAGCACCTCGGTGAGATCCACGTCCATGTGGTGCGGGCCCTCGTAGTTGCCCCAGCAGATGTGCATCCGCATGCGGTCCGGCGGCAGGCCGGCGACGGCCTCGTTCAGCGCCGCGACGTGCAGTTCGAGGTACTTCTGGTAGCCGATCCGCTTGGACGTGTTGTCCCAGCTACTGGTGTGCACGGCCATCGGCAGGTCGGGGCAGTCGATCTGGAGCAGCAGCCCGGACTGGACGATCGCGCGGTACTCCTCCCGTAGCGCACGGGCGAGGGCGAAGAGGTAGTTCTCGTAGCTGTCGTAGTGCAGGTTGGGGGCCGCCAGCGCGAAGCAACCGGGGGACGTCGCGGGCAGGAACCCCTCGGCGACATCGATGCCGGACATCGCCTTGGATAGCGCCGCGACGTCGGTCGCGACCGCGTCCTGGCCCACGTACCGGATGTCACCGGTGCAGTTGCGCATGACGATGTGCGCGCCGGCCTCGCCCCCGTACTGTTCCATGACTAGGTCGGGGAACTCCACCAGGTCGTCGAGCACCCACGGCGCGGCGCGTCCCTCGTACCCCGTGACCCTGGATGTGAGGTAGTTGGTGAAGCCGGGCTTGGACATCTCTCCGTCGGAGACGACGTCGATGCCGGCCTCGGCCTGGTGGCGGACCACCTGCTCGACGGCGCGCGCCTGCGCGGCGGCCATGACATCGTGATCGACGGGCTTGCCTTCCTCCTGGGCGTAGGTGAGCTTTACCAGCTCCTCGGGCCGGGGCAGGCTGCCGGTGTGGGTGGTGAGGATGCGGTCGGTGCTGAGTTTCATCGGTTCTCTCCCGGTGGCTAGGCGAAGCAGCAGATGGGGCCACCGTTGAACTCGATCATCGTCGGCGAAGATGCCGTCCAGCGGCAGCGGTGCCGCCTGCGGCTCGCCGCGCAGTTCCGAGTACGCCCGGTGCAGGTTGGCGACGAGGCGTTCGCGCTCGTCGAGCTTGGCGAACTCGCCCAGTCTGCGGTACCTGCGCGGGCTTGCTGGGCGGGGTGGCTGGTTGCAGATCTTGCGTGGTGGGCCTGATCAGGTGGCGGCTCGGTGAGCCAGGTGTCCGCGGGATGAGGCGGTCATCCGGATGCCGGACCGGCGTCTTCGGGTGTTCGGTGAATTCCACTGGCGCTTCACTTCCGTGCACCGCAGTCTAGTCGAGGGTGATCTTCGTATCAACGACATGGAAGGCCTTCTTGATGCCGCGAGTAACGAATCCGCGCCCATCTGCCCGTCGGTTCCCGACACTACACCGACGCCCTGGGGCCTAGCTGGCACCGCCATTTTCATCATCGCCGCTCGAGGATAAACGATCATTGCCATGATCGGTCACGCGAGCTACCTCCAAGCTGGTCAGCAAATCCAGCCCGACTGAGGCCCGTGAGGCCACGCAGCTGTAGCCAGGGCGGAGGCCTCGCTCGTCTCTCAAAGGCCTACTCCTCCGGAATCCGGCCAAGGAATCCGTTGCCCCGTTCCGGTTCCGGGAGAGGTTTCCACGGGCCTGCTCCATCGGGCGTTCGCCCACCCGGTGCCTGTGGAACGCCGGGGTAGCGGCCAGGATGTACACGGGCGCGAACCGCACACTGCCAGCGCCACTATGGAGCAGTCGGCACATCAGGATCGTGCCCGGCACGACTGATGCCTGGTGCACCGGACGAAGGAGCCCGGGCATGGCGGAAGACGTACAGCAGGCAAGCAATGACAAGACCGCTATACCCAACCAGTGGAGGTACCAGATGGCCGAGTTCCCACCGCCCCCAGAAGGAATTGTGCTGGCCCACTTCATCGTCTCCGACGATGTCGAGCGCTCTCGTCGCTTCTACACCGAAGTGCTCGGCGGCAGGGTGGTCTACTCCGGCCCCGGAGGGCTGACTTATGTCGCGCTATCCAACAGCTGGATCATCATCAATGTCGGCGGAGGCCCGACCGACGACAAGCCGGCGGTCACCCTGGAGACGCCACGCGATCCCGACCGGGTCAGCAGCTTCCTCAATATCCGGGTCAAAGACATCGCAGGCCGTGTACGCCGAATGGAGCGCCAGGGGTGCTCACTTCCTGACGCCGCCGAAACAGCACCAGTACGAGATCCGTTGCTACATCCGCGATCCCGACGGTCACCTGATCGAAGTGGGGCAGACCACGGACCCAGAGGGGGACTGGTCGCCCGCTCACTGGCCATCGAGTACGCCCGCCGAGGAGCGCGAGTGAATGCCGGAAAGTCATCCCATCCGTTCTGACATCAGACCAGGCGGCGTGTTCCCCGGCTATTCGTTGCCAGACCCGTTGCTAGTACCGTGGCGCTGAGGAGGGTTTCGGTTATGACCACCGCGATCATCGGCACTGGAGGGATCGGATCGGTCATCGCCCGCCAGCTCGCCTCAGGCGGCGAGACCCTGCGGCTCTCGAGCGCCGACCCTGCGTCGGCACGAACGCTGGCGGCACAGATCGGCCGCGCTGCGGTCGTCGCCGCCGGCAACCGCGACGCGTTGCAGGGCGCCGGTGCCGTCGTCCTCGCGCTGCGGTTTACCGTGCTGAAGGCCGTCATAGACGAGATCGCCGACCCGCTGACCGGCAAGCTCGTGGTCGTTCCGAGCAACCCGCTCACCACTCGACGCGCACGGTAACGTCGCACGTGTCCTGCCGGAAGGGCAATCCTCTGGCGAGGTTGTAGCCGGGTGGTTGCCGGCGGGGGCGCGCTTGGCCATGGCGTTCGGAACCCTGTCCGCCGATCTCTTCGAGTCCGCCGCCCACCGGTCACCGGAGCCGGCGGTCCTGTTCTACGTGACCGACGACGACCGCGCGGGCGAGGAAGTCGAGCGGCTGATCCGGACGGCGGGCTTCGAGCCGGTGAAGGCCGGCGGGATCGAACAGTCCGGCCGGCTCGAGGTGGGCGGCGACCTTCACGATCTCGTCGTCGGCCCCGCACAGGCGCGGTCACTGATCGGTGGGGCCTGATCGCTTCGCCGCCCTGGCGGCGAAGAGGCCGCCGGGCTCGGCCTGCCGTCCGTCGAGCACGGCCGGCGCGGTCACTGTCACGGCGCCGTCGCCCTCGACCGTCCCGCCGACGACCGCGGCGATCTCGCCGACGCTGAGCGGGATCATGGCCAGGCGGCGCGGGGCCGGCGATGCACAGTGACATGCTCCGGCACGCTGCGGCCAGCAACATATCGTCGGCGTATCGAAAACCGCATACGTGCTGGCAACACCCGGCTGCCTTGACTAGAGGGCATGACCTCCAGCGAGCCAGCGCGACCAGCGGCCTGCCGCGCCCGGTCGGTGGCGTCCGAGTCCTCTGCGGCTGTCGCAAGCATGGGAATCACCGTGTATGGATGCGGGCCGGACGAGGCCGTTGTGTTCCGGGAGGTCGCGCCTCGTTTCGGCGTTGTGCCGACTATCACCGAGGCAGCGGTGTCCGAGGCCAACATCGAGCTGGCGTCAGGAAACCGGTGCATCAGCGTCGGCCACAAAACCCCGGTTACGAACTCCACCCTGCTGGCGCTCAGCCGGGCCGGCGTCAGGTACGTCTCCACACGAAGCATCGGATACAACCACATCGACGTGAACTACGCACAGAGCGTCGGCATCTGCGTAGGTAATGTCGCCTATTCACCCGACAGCGTGGCCGACTACACGCTGATGCTGATGCTGATGGCCGTGCGGAACGCGAAATCCGTCATCCGCCGCACGGACACTTATGACTACCGGCTGCATGACGTTCGCGGGAAAGAGCTCCGCGACCTGACCGTCGGGGTCGTTGGAACGGGACGCATCGGCTCGGCAGTCCTGGACAGGCTGCGGGGATTCAGCTGCCGGACCCTGGCCTACGACACTCGTCCGACGGCCGCTGCCCGCTACGTTCCGCTCGACGAACTGCTAGAGCAGAGCGACATCGTCACCCTGCACACCCCGCTCACCGCGGACACGCACCATCTCCTCGACCGTCGGCGTATCGAGCAGCTGAAGCACGGCGCGTTCATCATCAACACCGGACGCGGCCCGCTGCTCGACACCGAGTCCCTTCTTTCAGCGCTGGAAAGCGGCCGGCTAGGCGGTGCGGCGTTGGACGTCCTCGAAGGAGAGGACGGAATCTTCTACGCCGACTGCGGAAACACACCCATCGAAAACACGCCGCTGCCGCGGCTGCAGCAACTGCCGAACGTGATCATCAGCCCACACACTGCCTACTACACCGACCACGCCTTGAGCGACACCGTCGAAAACACCATCATCAACTGCCTCACGTTCGAAAAGGAGAAAACGGCGTGGACAAGCTGAAAATCGGAATCATCTTCGGTGGCTGCTCCGAAGAACACCCCGTGTCGGTCAAGTCCGCGCAAGAGGTCGCGAAACACCTCGACCTCGGCAAGTACGAGCCGCTCTGGATCGGGATCACGACCAGCGGCGCGTGGAAGCTGTGTGACGGCCCAGGTGCGAACTGGGAAAGCCACGGTAACCGTCCGGTCGTGCTGTCACCGGACCAAAGCGTCCACGGACTGCTCGTTCTGGAGCGGGAACGGTACGACATGATCCGTCTGGACGTGGTGTTGCCCGTTCTGCACGGCAAGCTCGGCGAGGACGGCGCCATCCAGGGCCTGTTGGAGCTGTCCGGCATTCCCTACGTGGGCTGCGACATCCCCAGCTCCGCGCTGTGCATGGACAAGTCCCTGGCCTACATCGTTGCCAGCAACGCGGGAATCGCCACACCGAAACACTGGGTGTTCACGGGGAACGAGAAGATCGACCCGGACAGCCTCATCTATCCCGTCTTCGTCAAGCCGGCCCGTTCGGGCTCGTCCTTCGGCGTCAGCAAGGTTTCGGGACAAGAAGAACTGCCGGGCGCGGTAGAAACCGCACGGCAGTACGACGCGAAGGTGCTGATCGAAGAGGCCGTCGTCGGCAGCGAGGTGGGCTGCGCCATCCTCGGGGAACGATTCGGACTGGTCGCAGGCGAGGTAGACCGGGTTGCTCTCTCGCACGGCTTCTTCAGAATCCATCAGGAGAGAGATCCGGAAAGCGGCTCCGAAAACTCCACGTTCGTCGTGCCCGCCGACATCTCGGCAGAGGCGCGCTCGCTAGTCCAGGAGACAGCAAAGGCCATCTACCGCGCCCTGGGCTGCAAGGGACTCGCGCGGGTAGACACGTTCCTGACCGACGACGGAACGGTCGTGCTCAACGAGGTCAACACTCTGCCCGGCATGACCTCCTACAGCCGCTACCCGAGAATGATGGCCGCCGCAGGCCTGCCGCTCGCCGACGTCATCGACCGACTCGTGGCGCTGACCCTGTACGGCAAGAAGCGATGAACAGCGACTTCGTCTTCGTCGATGAGTTCGCCCCCGGCATACGGTGGGATGCCAAGTACGCCACCTGGGACAACTTCACCGGCAAACCCGTGGACGGATACCACGCCAACCGCATCGTCGGCACCAGAGCCCTGTGCGCCGCCCTGAACAGAGCCCAAGAAAAAGCCGCATCCCTCGGCTTCGGCCTGCTTCTCTGGGACGGCTACCGCCCGCAACGCGCCGTCGACTGCTTCCTGCACTGGTCACAACAGCCGGAGAACGGCCGCACGAAACGACGGCACTACCCGAACATCGACAGGCCGGAGATGTTCGAACGGGGGTATGTGGCCGCCAAGTCGGGTCACAGTCGGGGCGGCACCGTCGACCTGACGCTGTACGAGCTAGCTACCGGCGACCTTGCTCCCATGGGCGGCGGCCACGACTTGATGGACGCAGTCTCCCATCACGGAGCACGGGGAATCACGTCAGCCGAAGCGGAAAACCGGCACCACCTCTGCTCCATCATGCAGGACTGCGGCTTCGATTCCTACGACCGCGAATGGTGGCACTACACCCTCAAACACGAACCCCACCCCAACACCTACTTCGATTTCCCCATCACGTAGTCGAGCCGACCCAAACAAAGTTGCCGCCGCACTGAAAACGATATTGAAGGTCTTGCAGACGTGCCTGAGATCCGCCCAGCACGCGCCGCCGACGCCCTGCGCTTGGCCGGGCAGCTGGCCCAACTCGGGCCGAACTGGCCGCTGTCCGCCTGCCAGCCGCGTACGTCCCGCTCCCGCTGCGCGGCGGTGAGCAGCGGCTGAACGCGAGCCGGCCGTCACGGCCGGCGGGGCACTGCTCTCGACGACGCCGGCCTCGATCCGGCCTGGATCGAGGCCACCCTGACCCGGTGCTCACCGATCCCGGCCGGATCGCGGTCATGTCGGCCCGCGCGTCAGCGCGCGCACCCGACGCGGACGTCGTCCTAGCCCGGCACGTGCTCACCGCGGTCGCCGAGCGACGCAGGCTCGCCTCATGAGGACCACCCGCCGACCGCCCGGACAGTCGCGCTGCAGGCCATTTCTCTCGGGGCCGTGCGGCACTGATCGTCATCAGCCGGTGTACGGCGGCGCGGCGGGTAGTCGCACCGTGACGCAGAGCCCGCCAGCGGCGCGGGGGGTGAGGGTAAGGGTTCCGTCGTGTGCCTGGGTGATGCTCTTGACGATTGCCAGGCCGAGGCCGACCCCGGCATGGTCACCGCGGATGCGTTCGGTGCCGCGCTGGAACGGCTCGGTGAGTGTCGAGACCAGCTGCGGGGTGAGCTTCTCGCCGGTGTTCTCGACGGTGAGCACGACGGACTCGGAGTGGATAGCGGTGCTGACCTGCACGGTGCCGTGTTCGGGGAGGTTGTGGACGATCGCGTTGTGCAGGAGGTTCGTGGTCATCTGCAGCAAGAGAGCGTGTGAGCCGACGGCGGGGGTGATGTCCCCGGAGGTCTCGATGGTGACGCCGTGCTTCTCCGCGAGGGGGAGGAGCGTTTCGGTGGCTTCTTCCGCGATGAGGGACAAGTCGACGTGTTCTCGGGTGAAGGACCGCTGGCCGGCGCGGCTGAGCAGCAGCAGTGCTTCGGTGAGGTCGATCGCCCGGGCGTTGACGGCGCGGAGGCGCTCGTCGAGCTCGCCGCTGTCGCGGTTCGGATCGTTGCGGGCGACATCGAGCAGGGTCTGCGTGATCGCCAGCGGGGTGCGCAGTTCGTGGGAGGCGTTGGCCGCGAACCTCTGCTGTTCGGCGACGTGCGCCTCCAGCCGCGCGAGCATGGTGTCGAAGGCGTCGGCGAGTTCCCGGAACTCATCGCTGCGGCCCGGCAGCCGGATCCGGTGGGAGAGCGACCCGTTCGCGGCCGTGCGTGTGGCGTCCGTGATGCGAGTCAGGGGGGCGAGCATGCGGCCGGCGAGAAGCCACCCTCCCAGCGAGACCGAACACCAGCAGGAACGCCAGCACTGCGACTGCGCTTGGCCGAAGGCTTGCTGGGCGGGGGAGCGGCCTGGAAGGAACGCCCCGCCGATGCCAGATCCGTGGCTATGATGATCGCAGCGTCGGGGAAGTATCGCAGGAGGACCACCCACACGGCGCGAGCAGCAAGGCACCTGCGAGCACGAGGAACCCGGCGTAGCTGAGGGTGAGTTTGAGGCGAACGCTCAAACCAGGGGCCCTATCCACGGTCTCCTCCCTCACGCCCGGTGCCGGGTGCTGTGTCGATGCGGTAGCCGACGCCGGGCACCGTGGCGATGACCCAGGGCTCGCCGAGCCGCTTGCGCAGTGCCGAGACCGTGATGCGCACGGCGTTGGTGAACGGGTCTGCGTTCTCGTCCCACGCCCGTTCCAGGAGCTCCTCGGCGCTGATGACGCCGCCTTCGGCGGCGACGAGGACTTCGAGCACGGCGAACTGCTTCCTGGTCAGCGCGACGTAGCGGCCGTCGCGGTAGACCTCGCGGCGGAACGGATCCAGGCGCAGGCCTGCGATCTCCCGCACGGGCGGCCTGTTGTGGGCGCGCCTGCGGTCGAGCGCTCTGAGCCTGAGCACGAGCTCTCGGAGCTCGAACGGCTTGGTGAGGTAGTCGTCGGCGCCGAGCCCGAACCCGGAGGCCTTGTCGTCGAGCCGGTCCGCAGCGGTGAGCATCAGGATCGGCATGCCGCTGCCGGAGGCGACGATGCTCTCGGCGATCTCGTCACCGGACGGCCCGGGAATGTCGCGGTCGAGGACGGCGATGTCGTAGGCGTTGACGCCCAGCAACTCCAGCGCCGTGTCGCCGTCCCCGGCGATGTCGGCCGCGATCGCTTCCAGGCGCAGCCCGTCGCGGATGGCCTCCGCCATGTAGGGCTCATCCTCGACGACCAGCACACGCATGCTCTCGAGGTTACGAGCCGGTGCATATCGCCGGCATATCGAAAACCGCATACGGGCTGACAACACCGCCAGGTACTACGGTCTCGACAAGCGGTTGAAACCACAAGCGGAAGGAGCCGCCCGTGCTGAGGCAGGTCGCGGAGGGTGTGCTGATCCACGAGAGCGAGTTCTGCCAGAGCAACGCCGTTGTCGTGCAAGGCCGGGCCGGCGTGTTGCTCATCGACCCCGGGGTGCAGGGCTCCGAAATGGCCTGCCTCGCGAACGACCTTGGCGAGTTGGGCCAGACCGTTGTGGCAGGGTTTTCTACGCATCCGCATTGGGATCACCTGCTCTGGCACGCTGGGCTCGGCGCGGCGCCCCGATACGGCACGGCTCGCTGCGCGGACATTGTCCGAGTTCTGCTGTCGGACGCGGGTTGGAAGGCCCGCATCGCCGAGCGGATACCGCCGCACGGCACACCGTTCCTGTCAGCTGATCGCGCCCGCCGGAAGCAGCGCATGAACGCCCCAGGACTGGTTCGCGACCTGCGTGATCCTCAGGTCAAGCACCGGGCTTGCCATTGCCAGCGCCGTTGCCTTGCCAACTCCGTAGCTGGCCTGCAGCCAGATCAGCATCGCGTCGAGCGCATCGCCCATCGCCGCGTTGAGATCCGGGCTGAAACCAAAGGTGATCGTGCCAGCCGGAGTCTCCGCGTGAGCTCCCGCGACCGGCCGCTCGGTGACCCGGTCGAGCTGGATCTCGGTCGTCATACCGCACTCGATGGCGGTACCCGCTACCTCTCCGTCGCCTTGGGCAGCGTGGCCATCGCCGATGCTCAGCAGCGCGCCAGGCACGGTAACCGGGAGGTACAGGATCGATCCGGCGACCAGTTCCTTGCAGTCGATGTTGCCGCCGCCGACGGCCCGGGGCGGGATGGTGGAATGCTCGCCTGGCTCGTCCCAGGCCACGCCCGTTACGCCGTGGAACGGGGCTATCCGCACCGTTTGCCCCCGGTCGCTAACCGCCACCCCCGCGTCCGCGTCAATCTGCCATAGCAGCCAGGCAGGCGGCCCCTCGTGCAGGCCAAGTCGCCTGGTCAGCGGGGTGTCCCGGCCCGCGGCCACGGTGTAGCCCCAGGTATCGGGCCGCAGGGAAATGAAACGCACCGCAACCACTTCGCCCGGCACCGCACCCCGGACAGCGATCGGCCCGGTCAGGCAATGGCCGCGACGCCCCTCGCCCGCCATCATCGGCACCTTCTCACCGGGATACGTCTGCGGTTGCAGGTGCCCGGACGCGTTCAGAGAGCGCAGTACGATCGTGTCACCGGAATCGACGGTCAGTACCGGCGCAAGGTCACGGGAGAACACGTCCACTGTCGTCGACGGTGACGGGTCGAGCCGATGGCGAGTCATGCATCGATCTTCTCCGCTCCGCGTGAGCCCGGCAACGTGACCGTACTGGAAGGGTGATTCACGAATACCGCCTGGTGGCGTACGTTTTCGGCGTCCACAGGTCGCACATCGGACCCACCTGGTCCCACCAGCCCAGACATGAAAATGACCTGAGCTGAGGTTATAGCTGCCTCCAGTATCGGTCGGGGTCGCGGACGGCGCTAGCCAGGATCTGCTTGAGCCCGGCGGTCCATCCCTGCGCCGTGCTTGCCTCGAATTCGTCGAGGTTGAACTGCACGAAGCCGTTCAGTGGGCTGTCCGGCACCATGGACAGGTACCACACCGTGCCGCCGCCGGGGAGGTCGTGGGTCTCCGCTTCCTGCAGCAGGCGTTCGTCGATCTTCTCTGCCCCCTCGGCGACGGGGAGGGTCATCGCGCCGCTCTCAGATGACGTGTCCGAGATGAGGAACTGTGACATCCGCATGTCCTCGCGCGACCTGATGTAGTCAGGGAATGTCTGCTCGAGCAGGCCGGCCGGCAACTCGTTCGCCATGGCGTCGATGAACGTCTCCCTGGTTTTCAGGACAACATCGCGGAAGCTCGTGCAGTCGCTGATCTCAGTCCGGAACGGCAGGACGTTGAGGAACAATCCCATGGTGTTATGGAACTGGAGCTCGTTCCGGCCCGCGGTGACCGCATCTACCGTCAGGTCGGTGGCGCCGGTGAGCTGGTTCGCGAGCACGTAGATGGCCGAGAGCATGACCACGAACAAGGTGCCCCGGGTGGCGTTCGCGAGAGCGGTCGCGGCGGCCATGGTGTCAGCGTCGATGCTGAAGACGTGCAGCGAGTAGGGCTGGGAATAGCGCTCGGGGTGCCCGTGGTCCGTGGGCATGACGAATTCGCGTGCTCCGTCGAGTTTGTCCGCCCAGTAGCTGAGCGCTCCGCCGTCGTCCGTGCTGGCGGCGCTGGCCCGCTGCCACTCGACGTACTCGCGGTACTGCCGCATCTGCGGGAGTTTGGGCTCGGTGCCGCTGCCCCTGGCCTCATAGAACGCTCCGAGGTCACGCAGGATAATCCCGACTGACCAGCCGTCAGAGACCGAGTGGTGCACGGTCAGCAACAGTGCGCTGTCGCGGTCGTCGAACCGGCCCAGCAGCGCGCGCATCAGCGGCACCTGGCGTGTGCTGATCGTGCCGCCCTCGGCCTCGACGAGCAGCTCCTGGACGACCATGTCCCTGGACTTGCCGGTGACCGGCGGCAGGTCCCTGACCTCCAGCGGCACCTGGCACGGCGGGAGCACCATCTGGCAGGGCGGGTCGGCGTCCCTGACCACCAGGGTGCGCAGCAGCTCATGGCGGGCGACCACGTCGTCGAGCGCGCCCTGGAGCACCGCGAGATCCACCGGGCCGGTGATGCGGAGCACGGAAACGATCAGATATCGGCTGCCGAACGGTCCGCTGTCGTCGCCCTGGTCCATGGTGGAGAACCATTCCTGGGTGAGGGACAAGGGGTACCGCTTCGCTTCCTGGTCGTGCGCCACTGAGGCGTCTGTCATCGTCGCATCTCCCTTGCATTTGCCAGTCAGCGCACCGGCGAGCCGCCGGCCATGCCCTCACGTTGGCGGCGCGCAAAGGCCACCGCACCTTGCCGGTTGCGCGCCCTGACGCGCCCAGCTTGCCGAGCAGGCGGCCGGGAGCGGAATGCGCGGCGCAATCGGGGAGATGCGCCGCCTCAGATCCAATGTCACCCTCGGGAAGGCGGATGACGTGCGGGCCTGACCCGCGGTGTGTGCTACCGGCTGGCCTGACGTGCGATTGGGTGCAGTAGTGACTGGCGGAGCGAGGTGACCGTGCTGAGGCTGAACCCCGGGCGCGTGCTGAGATCCCTGGTCCCCTCCTCGCGTGACCAGCGGGTGTACCTGCTGGCGGTGCTGATCAATGTCTACGGGACCGGGCTGATCATCACGGCCATGACGCTGTACGCGATCAGGGTGGTGCACCTGACGGCGGCGCGTACGGGCCTGGCCATGACGATCGCCGGCCTGGTGAGCCTGCTGGCTTCCATGCCGGCGGGCCGCGTGGCTGACCGGGCCGGTCCGCGGGATGTGTACCGGGTGACCCTGCTGGTGTGGGCCGCCGCGGCCGCGGGCTACGTGTTTTTCGTGCACAGCTTCGTCAGCTTCCTGATCGTCACGACCGTGGAGGGGGTAGCGCTGTCGTCCTCGTCCGCGGCGGATGTGGCGCTGCTGCGGCGGGTCGGCGGCAGCGACGCGACCACGTTCCGCTCGCAGGCGACCGCGGTGCTCAACCTAGGCATGACGCTCGGCATCGCCACCGCCGGCGTCGCGATCGAGCTCGACACGGTGACCGCGTACCGCGCGCTGCTGCTGGGTAACGGGCTGACCTGCCTGATCGGCGTCGCGGTGCTGACCTGGCTGCCCAAGTACGAGCCGCTGCCGGGCGCGCGCGAGGAGTCGCCGTTTACCGCGCTGAAGGACCGGGCGTTCGTCGGCTACACGGTGCTGTCCGGCGCGATGTACATGCAGTACTTCGTGCTGCCCCTGCTGTTGCCGGTGTGGGTGGTGTTCCACACGAACGCGCCGCGGTGGAGCGTCTCGGCGTTCGTGATCATCAACACGGTCATGGTCGTGCTGTTCCAGGTGCGGGTCGGCAAGCACGTACAGACCATCGGGCAGGGTGGTGCCGCGTTCCGCCGGGCCGGGGTGATCTTCCTGGTCAGCTGCTCCGCGATGGGCCTGGCCGCCGGGCTGCCCGCCTGGGCCGCCATCCTGCTGCTGGCCGCCGCCGTAGTCGTGCACACCTGCGGCGAGCTGTGGCAGGCCTCTGGCATGTTCGCGCTCGACTTCGGGCTGGTGCCGCCGCATGCGCAGGGTCAGTACCAAGGCCTGGTCGGCATGGGTAACTTCGCCGGGCAGGCGCTGTCCCCGTTCATCCTGGTCGGGCTCGTGCTGGCCGGCGGCTGGCTCGGCTTCGTCCTGCTCGGCGCGTGGTTCGCCGTGCTCGGCCTGGCCGGGCCCGCCGTGGCCCGGTGGGGCGAGCGCACCCGCCCGCCCGCGCCCCAGGCCGGAACCGCCGCCATGCCCGAGATCGCCGTCGCGGCCGAGACTGTCGCTGGGCAGGCGGCCGTGATCGACTGACAGCGCCGCTCCACGCCACCCCGCCGTTGGTTCGCATCCCCGTGCCTGCGGGCCGTCACGGCGCGTAGGCAGAAGGGCGCGCGCAATGTCGAAGGTGCCGGTGCGCGGCCCGGGTTGCGAGGCTGCCGTTCAGGGGTCTCCTATGAGTCGGCCGGCGTGCGCGGCCTCCCGGGCGGCGTCTGCTGCGGATCGCCCCGGAAAATCATGCGCCTGTGGCGCCGCCGATCGGAATGAGGAGCCCATGACCGGTCCCCGTCGATCAGGACTGTCCGAGGGGGGCGCGGCGCGAGCGCTGACGCCCACGGAGCTGGGACGGCTGCTGGCGGGGTGGAATGACACAGCACGGGATGTGCCTGGGGCGACGTTGGCGGGGTTGTTCGAGGCGCAGGCGGCGCGGGTGCCGGATGCTGTCGCGGTGGCCTGCGGTGATGCGGTGTTGTCGTATGCAGAGCTGGACGGGCGGGCGGGGCGGCTGGCAGCGTATCTGACCTCGCTGGGGGCTGGCCCCGAGCGGCTGGTCGCGGTGGTGATGGACAGGTCCGCTGAGGTGTTCGTGGCGTGGCTGGGAGTGGCAAAGTCAGGGGCGGCGTTCCTCCCTGTTGACCCGGGGTATCCGGCGGAGCGGATCGGGTTCATGCTGGCCGATGCGCAGCCGGACCTGGTGGTCACCACGATGACGTCAAAATTGTCGCTGCCGGCTGCTGGTGACGCGGGGCCGCGGCGAGTGGTGCTGGATGATCCGGTGGTGGCCGGGGAACTGGCCGGGCTGGAGCCTGGTGATATCAGCAAGCTGGGCCGGGCGAGGCTGGAGGATGCAGCGTATGTGATTTACACGTCTGGGTCTACCGGCAGGCCGAAGGGGACGGTGGTGACGCACCGGGGGCTGGCGAGCCTGGCCGGGTCGATGGCCAGCAGGTTCGGGATCGGTGCTGGGTCGCGGGTGCTGCAGCTGGCGTCGCTCAGTTTTGACGCCGCGGTGATGGAGGTGCTGATGGCCTGGCCGGCCGGGGCCACCCTGGTGGTACCGGAGCCGGGGCCGCTGGCCGGGGAGATGCTGGCCGACAAGCTGAACGGGCTAGGGATCAGCCATGCCCTGATCATCCCGTCGGTGCTGGCCAGCGTCCCGGCCCGGCGGGTGCGCGGGTTTGAGTGCCTGATCGTGGGCGGGGAGGCGTGCCCGGACCGGCTGGCGGCCGAATGGTTCAGGGGGCGGCGGATGTTCAACGCCTACGGGCCGACCGAGATAACCATCGCCGCGACGCTGTCCTGGCCGCTGACCGGGCAGGGGGCAGCGCCTATCGGGCGTCCGGTGTGGAACACCCGGGTGTTCGTGCTGGACGAGCAGCTGGGGCTGGTGCCGCCGGGGGCGACCGGGGAGCTGTACGTGGCGGGGGCGGGGCTGGCGCGGGGGTACCTGGGGCGGCCCGGGCTGACCGCGGAGCGGTTCGTGGCGTGCCCGTTCGGGGCGCCAGGGGAGCGGATGTACCGGACCGGTGACCGGGTCAGGTGGGCCGTGGAGGTCCGGGGGGACGGTTCGCCCCGACCGATGACGGCCGGTGAGCTGGAGTACCTGGGCCGCAGCGATGACCAGGTGAAAGTGCGCGGGTTCCGTATCGAGCTGGGCGAGGTAGAGGCGGTGCTGGCCGGCTTGCCGGGAGTGGGCCAGGCCGCGGTGACGGTGCGGGAGGACCAGCCCGGGGACAAGCGGCTGGCCGGGTATGTGGTCCCGGCCGCCGATGCCGTGCTGAACCCCGCAGGGCTGCGAGAGGCGTGCGGGCGGGTGCTGCCGCGTCACATGGTGCCGGCCGTGATCATGGTGCTCCGTGGGCTGCCGCTGTCCCCGGCGGGGAAGCTGGACCGGCGGGCCCTGCCGGCGCCCGAGTACACGGCCGGGGGCCGGGAGCCGGCCACCGCCCGGGAGCGGGCGTTGTGTCAGGTGTTCGCGCACGTCGTCGGCCTGGACACAGTTGGGGTAGACGACAGTTTCTTCGATCTGGGCGGGCACTCGCTGCTGGCGACCCGGCTGGTGTCGCGGATCCGGTCGGTGCTGGGGGCCGAGGTGGCGATCGGCGCGGTGTTCGAGCACCCAACGCCCGCGTCGCTGGCCGGGGTGCTGCAGGGTGCGGGAGCCGCGCGGCCGCCGATGACCCGGGCGGTGGCGCGGCCGCAGCGGCTGCCGTTGTCGTTCGCGCAGCAGCGGCTGTGGTTCCTGGAACAGCTGCACGGCCCGAGTACCGCATACAACCTGCCGTTCGCCTGGCGGCTAAACGGGCAGCTGGACGTCGGCGCGCTGACCGCGGCGCTCGGCGATGTCGTGACGCGGCACGAATCGCTGCGGACGGTGTTCGCCGCCGAAGACGGGCAGGCCTGCCAGCAGGTGATCCCCGCCGGTCAGGCGGTGGTCCCGGTCACCGTGGCGGTCGCCGATTCTGGGGAACTGGCCGGGCTGATCGACGCGGCGGCCCGGCACGAGTTCGACCTGGCTGCCGAACTACCGGTGCGGGCATGGCTGTTCACGGTCGCCGATGACGAGCACGTGCTTGTCCTGCTGTGCCACCACATCGCCAGCGACGGCTGGTCCATGGAGATCTTGATGGCCGACCTGGCAGCGG
This sequence comes from uncultured Actinomycetes bacterium, assembly GCA_963849595.1. GTDB lineage: Bacteria > Actinomycetota > Actinomycetes > Streptosporangiales > Streptosporangiaceae > Palsa-504. The sequence continues at coordinate 109,975 of CAWKIB010000056.1, read as the reverse complement.
CCTACCAGGCACGCCGCGGCGGCGGCGGGCCCCAGGCTGGGTGCCGCTGCCGGTGCAGTACGCCGACTATGCCCTGTGGCAGCGCGACCTGCTCGGCGGGGGCACGGACGGGGACGGGCTGCTGGCGGAGCAGGTTCAGCACTGGAAGCAAGTCCTGGCCGGGCTGCCCGACGAGCTGCCCCTGCCTTTCGACCGGCCGCGGCCAGCTGAACTGTCCGGGCAAGGCGCCCGGGTCCGGTGGCAGCTTGCCGGCCCGGGCTTGCATGCCGCGCTGGTCAGCCTGGCCCGTGAGCATCAGGCCTCCGTCTTCATGGTGCTGCACGCGGGCCTGGCCGCGCTGCTGTCCCGGATGGGAGCCGGGATCGACATCCCCCTCGGCGCCCCGGTCGCCGGGCGGACCGACGAGGCAGTCCACGACCTGGTCGGGTTCTTCGTCAACACCCTGGTCCTGCGCACCGACCTGTCGGGCGACCCGGGCTTCGCGCAGCTCCTGGACCGGGTACGGAAGACCGTGCTGGCCGCGCAGGCACACCAGGACGTCCCGTTCGAGCACCTGGTCGAGGTAATGAACCCGGTACGGTCGGCAAGCCGTCATCCGCTGTTCCAGGTCATGATCGCCGACCAGGACGTCAGCACCCCCGGCTGGCAGCTGCCCGGGCTGCGGGTCGCGGCCGAGCCGGTTCCCGATGTGGCGGCCAAGTTCGACCTCACCCTGGGGTACCAGCAAGCACACGGCCCCGGCGGCACCCCGGCAGGCATCAGCGCCTACCTGGAATACGCGCAGGACCTGTTCGACCACGCCACCGCGCAGGCACTCGCCGCCCGGCTGACCCGGCTGCTGCACCAGGCCGCTGAGGACCCGGGCCGCCGGGTGGGTGAATTCGACCTGCTCACCGCCGCCGAGCACCAGCTGCTGGCGGGGCGGAACGACACCGCGCGGGACGTGCCTGAGGTCACCTTGGCGGAGCTGTTCCAGGCACAGGCCGACAGGACCCCGGACGCCCTCGCGGTGGTGTGTGAGGGCAGCAGTCTCAGCTATGCCGAGCTGGATGGGCGGGCCAGCCGGCTGTCCCGGTACCTGGTGTCGCTGGGTGCGGGACCGGAGCGGCTGGTCGCGGTTGCGATGGAACGTTCCGCCGACCTGGTGGTCGTTCTGCTGGCAGTGCTCAAGTCCGGGGCCGGATACCTGCCGGTCGATCCGGAGTACCCGGCCGAGCGGATCTCCTATCTGCTCGGCGATGCCCGGCCGGTGCTGCTGGCCTGCGACCGGGCCAGCGCAGGGAGGGTGCCGGACGGCGGTGTCCCCCGGGTCGTCGTGGATGACCAGGCCTGCGCGGCGGCAGTGGCCATGTTCCCCGCTACCAGGCTCGTGGATGAAGACCGTGGGGTGCCGCTGCGGCCGGAGCATCCCGCCTACGTGATCTATACCTCGGGATCAACGGGCCGCCCCAAGGGGGTGGTGGTCCAGCACCGAAATGTGGCCCGGCTGGTGGCGATGACCAGCGGCTGGATCGATGCCGGGCCGGGTGATGCGTGGACCCTGTTCCACTCCTACGCCTTCGACTTCTCGGTCTGGGAGATGTGGGGGGCACTGGCGACCGGGGGACGCCTGGTTATCGTCCCGTACCTGGTGTCCCGGTCAGCCGCGGAGCTCAGGGAACTGCTGGCCGCGGAGAAGATCACCGTGCTCAGTCAGACACCCGCGGCGTTCTACCAGCTGATGGACGCCTGGGGGGACGGCGCCGGGCTCGCGGTGCGGTATGTGATCTTCGGCGGCGAGGCACTGGACTGCGCCAGGGCAGCTCGCTGGGCGCAGGCAGTCCCCGGTGCCCCGGTCCTGGTGAACATGTACGGGATCACCGAGACCACGGTGCACGTGACCGGGCATGTCGTGGACTCCGCGCAGGACACCGCGAGCGTGATCGGGACACCCATCCCCGACCTGAGGGTGTTCGTGCTGGACCGGTTCTTGCAGCCGGTGCCCCCGGGAGTGCCCGGCGAGATGTACGTCGCTGGTGCTGGAGTGGCGCGAGGTTACCTGGGCCGGGCAGGGCTGACCGGGGTACGGTTCGTCGCGTGCCCGTCCGGGACCGCGGGTGAGCGGATGTACCGAACCGGAGACCTGGCCCGGTGGACCCCGGCCGGCGACCTGGAATACCTGGGCCGCGCCGATGACCAGGTCAAGATCCGCGGGTTCCGGATCGAGCCGGGCGAGATCGAAGCCGCGCTCGCGGGCCTGCCAGGAGTAGCGGCCGCGGCGGTCACCGTACGGGAGGACCGGCCCGGGGACCAGCGGCTGGCCGGATACGTAGTCCCCGCAACCGGGACGGCCCTGGACCCAGCCGGGCTGCGGGACGCGTGCGGGCGGGTACTGCCCGGCTACATGGTGCCGTCCGCGGTCGTGGTGATAGAGGCGCTGCCGCTGACCCCGAACGGGAAACTAGACCGCCGCGCCCTCCCCGCTCCGGACTACGCCTCAGGCGCTGAAGCTTCTCAGGCACCGGCCACCGCCAGGGAACGGGCGTTGTGTGAGGTGTTCGCCCAGGTTCTCGGCCTGGACCGGGTTGGGGTCGAGGACAGCTTCTTCGACCTAGGCGGCCACTCCCTGCTCGCGGCGGTACTCGTCGCCCGGCTTGCAGACCGGCTCGGCATAAAAATCAGCCTGAAAACCTTCATGAGCAACTCATCCGTCCGCGCCATCGACGGATACCTGGGCCGTCAAGACATCTAGCGGGCATCATGTGCCATGCGCTCTTCAGGGAAGGGATGGGGTCTTGGGCTGGGTACCTTGCTTCCCGTAGCGTTGTCTCACTGGACCCTTTACCGCAGTGACACCAGGAGCAGGCATGACGCAGACCCCGCCTTATCAGGTAACCGACCCGGCGACCGGCGAGGTGACCCAGACTTTCCCCTTCGCCACGGACGGGGAGGTTGCGGATGCGCTCGCCGCCGCGACCGAGGCGTTCGCGGCATGGAGGCTGCGCCCGGTCGCCGAGCGAGCCGCGGTCGTGAAGCGGATCGCCGAGCTGTTCACCGAGCGTGCCGCCGACCTGGCCGCGCTGATCACCAAGGAGATGGGCAAGCGGCCCGCGCAGGCCGTCGGCGAGGCCGAGTTCTGCACCGACATCTTCAACTACTACGCCGACAACGGCCCCGGGCTCATCGCCGACAAGCCGCTGCCCGGCCATGACACCGCGCGCGTCGAGTACCGGGCCGTCGGCCCGGTACTCGGCGTGATGCCGTGGAACTACCCGTATTACCAGGTGGCCAGGTTCGCCGCGCCCAACCTGATCGTCGGCAACACCGTCATCCTCAAGCACGCGGAAAACTGCCCGACCTCGGCCCTGGCGATCGCGCAGATCATGAGAGACGCCGGCGTGCCGGACGGCGTGTACGTCAACCTCTTCGCGACCCACGAGCAGGTCGCCGCGATGATCGCCGACCCGCGGCTGCACGGCGTGTCGCTGACCGGCTCCGAGCGGGCGGGAACCGCAGTCGCCGAGACGGCCGGCCGCAACCTGAAGAAGGTCGTCCTTGAGCTTGGCGGCTCCGACCCGTACATCATCCTCGACACCGGCGACGTCGAGGGCGCGGCTAAGACCGCCTGGGTCACCCGGATGGAGAACGTCGGCCAGGCCTGCAACTCCAACAAGCGGATGATCGTTATGGACGACATCTACGACGACTTCGTCGCCGCCCTGGTCAAGCGGGCTACGGCGATGTCACCGCGCCAGCCGGGCGATGACTCCCCGCGCTCCTACAGCCCGATGGCCTCCCGTAAGGCAGCGGAGAACCTCCTCGCCCAGGTGCAGGACGCGGTATCGAAGGGCGCCACCCTGCACGTGGGCGGCACGCTCGGCGACGGTAAGGGCGCGTACTTCGCCCCGGCGGTGCTCACCGGCGTGACCCCGGAGATGCGGGCCTACCGCGAGGAGCTGTTCGGCCCGGTCGCCGTCGTCTACAAGGTCAGTACCGACGACGAGGCGGTCCAGCTCGCCAACGTGGTGGACTTCGGCCTTGGCGGTGCGGTCTGGTCGACCGACGAGGAGCGGGCGGTCAAGGTCGCCGAGCAGTTGGAGGTCGGCATGGCCAACGTAAACACCCCCGCGGGCGAAGGCGCGGACCTGCCGTTCGGCGGTACCAAGCGCTCCGGCTTTGGCCGCGAGCTAGGCCCTCTCGGCATCGACGAATTCGTCAACAAGCGCCTCTTTTACGTCGAGAAGTAGCGCTTGACGAGTAACGCCCTAGCGTCACCCCAGCAGGTCACTGGCGATGGCCCCAGTGCGGCACCCGCTGGGCGCCTGGCTAGCCAGCCGAGCTTCTTCTGACGCCGCACCCCATGTAACCCCAGCACCCCGGAAACGTGAGCGGCAGAGGAACCCGGACGAGCTGCGCCCGCTGAGGAACCCAGCGGACACCCGCCGCCGGCTTACCCGGCCGAGCGTGAGTCAGCGGCGATAGATATCGCGTCGGTGATCGACGTCCAGAACGTGGATCTCTTTGCCGTCTTCGTTGATCGTGTAGCGGACCCGGTATTCCCCGCGCCGTGCACGCCAGTGCCCTTCGAAAGGGGCTCGCAGCGGTGCGCCAACTCGGTGTGGTTCCTCGGCTAGGGGGCCGCGGATGAACTCGTAACAGGCCCACGCGACAGCCTCTGGCAGGCGCTCCTGAAGTTGCCTGGCCGCCGTAGGCGAGATCATGACGTGGTAGGCCACGTGTCAGCGCTTGCCGAAGCGCTCCGTCAGACCCTGCTTCACCTGGTCAAGCGTCATGCCTTCCCCGCGTGCGATCTCCTGCTGCGACTGAGCGATCCGCTGCTGGGCGGCGGGGTCGGCGAGCAGTTCAAGCGTTGCCTCGATGGACTCAAGGTCCTCCGCGGCTATCAGCACAACGTATTCGCGGCCGTTGCGCGTGATGTGGACACGCTCGTGCGTACGGTCGACTTCCTCGGCGATCTCAGACAGCCTGGCCTTGACGTCCGACAACGGCAACATAACCATAGACCAAGATTATAGTCTGTCATTACGGCGAACAAGCATGGCGTGCGATGACCGGACGGTCCCCGCGTCGAGGAACACGACGTCGAGCGCGCCGAAGCGGTCCCGGATCTCTCCGGCGCCCCGGTCGGCATCGGCCCTAGTCCCAGCAGAGGCAGAACGGCTTGCCGGCCGGGTCGGCGTAGACCCGCCAGTTCACCCCGCCGGAGGACAGCGAGGTGGCGCCGAGCTTCAGCACCGCCGCCTCGGCCGCGTCGACGTCGTCGACCGTGACGTCGAGATGGAACTGCTGCGGATACGCGGGGTCGGGCCACCGCGGCGCGCGGTACTCGGTGATCTGCTGGAACATCACCGGCTGCGCCCCGTCCTCGCCGATCATCGCCACGCCGTCGCCCTCGTACGTGACGGGCTTGCCGAGGAGTTCCGCGTAGAACGTGCTCAGCTCCTTGGCGTCCGGGCAGTCGAGCATCACGCCCATGAGCGTGGTCTCCTGCTTCGCCGGGAACAGGCACAGGTCGAACGGGTGCCCGGCCGGGTCGGCCAGCGTGTACCAGTTCTCGTTCTTGCGCAGCAGCCCGGCGCCCAGCTCGGCCGCCTTCGCCGAGCCGGCGTCGAGGTCCGGCACGCGCAGGTCGAGGTGCGCCTGCTGCGGGTACGCCGGATCGGGCCACCGCGGCGGTACGTGGCCGGGGCTGAGCTGGGCGGCGATGCGCCACCCGTCCCCGGTCTCCAACGTGATCCAGTCGTCGTCGGCGTACTGCTCGGTCCACCCGCCGAGGGCGGTGTAGAACGCGGCGAGCCGCCCGGCGTCGGGTGCGTCGAGCACCACCGTGCGCAACGTGCCGATCATCGGACACTCCCTCCTGAGTCACCGCCCATCATGCCAGGGCCTCTTAGGGTGGATCGCGGACCGGGAGTAGGCGACGCGGCGTAACCGGGCCGTCCGCCCCCGGCCGGGTCCCGCACCGCAGGACGTAGTCCCTCAGGATGATCCGCGGTGCGGAAATCTCTTACCAAAGTCAACTCGTGGGCCGATGCCCGCCATGCCCCCGCGGCGTACCGTCAGTCGTACCCGGAACCTCGCCAGAAGGAGCGTGCCTCGTGGACACCGTCACACCGGCCTACTCGGCCGGTGATCTGCGCGTATCCGACGCCGACCGCGACCGCGCCATCTCGGAGCTGAGCGAGCACTTCCAGGCTGGCCGGCTCACCGCCGGCGAGTTCGACGAGCGGTCGGGCCAGGCCCTGCAGGCCCGGACCGGCAAAGAGCTAGCCGCCCTGTTCGCCGACCTGCCGCGGGACAGGGCCGCCGTGACCAGCCCGCCCCCGCCCGGCCCGGCGCCCGCCGTGCGGATCGGTATGGCCGCGCCTGTCCTGGTCGGCGTCCTCGTCAGCCTCGTCGTCTTCGCCTACAGCCAGCACAGCCTTCGCTCCTACCCCGCCTTCGCCGCGCCGGGGCCGAACTTCCACCCGCTGGTGCCGATCTTGGTGGTGCTGCTCGTCATGGGGTGCCTGGCCCGCCGCCGTCACCGGCAGGACCGCTCGGAACAGCGAGGCCCGCGCTTTGATGATCGCGAAGACGTCTGACCAGCGCCGGGCAGCAGGCTGTCCGCCCACGGTCAGCGCGCCGGACGGTCACGGGATGATTCTGATCGAGAGGTGCGTTGACGTAGAAAACACGACATATCGTGTCGTTTCTGGTAGGTCTGGGTCCTTGAAGAGCTCCGGGCCTTGAGAGGTGAGCGTGATGACCGGTTGGTACGCGGAGCGGACGTCGGACAGGTCGGCCAAGGCCGTGATCGCCGTGACGCTGCTCGCGCTGCTGCTGGTGGCGGCCGTTCCGGTGGCCCTGCTGGCCGGAGTGGTCTTGATGATACTGGGACACGTCGTCGGCGGGCTCGCGCTGTCCGGCGGCTCGATCCTCGCCGCCGCCGTAGCTGTTGCGCTCGCGGGCATGAGCGGGATGCGGCACCTGCGCAAGCTGCTCTCCGGGCGCACCGTCCGTGTCGTGCAAGTGGACGGCAGCCAGTACACCGACGTCGCAGAGCCACAGGGCAGCGACTACACCAACGTTCTGCAGCTGGACCGCGGCGAGTACAGCGAAGTTCGCTGACCTGACAGGGATACCTCACGACCGCGGCATAGCGCTGACCACCTGCCTGCCGCAGCACGGGCTCCCGGGAGGACCTCGCCGCCCGCGGATCGCACATGGTGAACGCGAGCGTCACGTCCGCCTGATTGTGGTAGGCAGGCTTTGCGACGCTGCGCCTCTGCTCCCGTGGTGACCGGATTGGAGAAGCCCGTGAGAGCAATGGAAATCATCGAGCCGGGCGGTCCGGAAGTTGTGCGGTTCGCCGAGCGAGACGAGCCGGCCCCCGGGCCGGGCGAGGTGACCATCAGGGTCGAGTACGCGGGATTGAACTTTGTCGACGTCCTGGCCCGGCGCGGCGTGCCCGGCTACTTCACCGGGTGGCCGTTCGTACCGGGGATGGAGGTCGGCGGCACCATCCATGCCCTGGGCGAGGGGGTGGACACTTTCGCGGCCGGGGACCGGGTGGTGGCGTTTACGGTCGACGGGACCGGGCTGGCGGACGTCGCGGTCGCCCGCGCGGGTCTGACCGTGCCGGTTCCCGCAGGCCTTGACCTCGCCACCGCGACGACCATCCCGCTCACCTGGGCTACCGCTTTCGGGCTCGTGCGTGTCTCGCACGCCGGCGCCGGCGATACGGTGCTGGTGACAGCGGCCAGCGGCGGCGTCGGGTCCGCGATCGGCCAGCTGCTGGCCCGGCAGGGTGCCGCCCGCGTCATCGGCGGGGTGCGTTCCCCGGCCCAGGCCGCCACGCTCGCGGCCGTCTACTCCCCGGTGACCCATGGCGAGGGCTTCGTGGCCAGGGCGCTGCAAACTGCCGGAGTGCCCGGATTCGACGTTGTGCTCGAATCCGTCGGCGGCAGCGTCCTGGCCTCGGTTCTTGGCGGACTGGCGGTCGGCGGCCGGGTCGTGTCCTACGGCGCCGCGGCTGGCGAACCAGATCCCGCGCCACCGCCGGTTCCTGACCTGAGAACCCAGAACCTGACCATCACGGGATTCAGCATCCTCAACCGGGCCAGGAAGGCTCCGTGGAAAGCGCTCGGCCTGATCCAGGGCGTGCTCGCGCTCACCCAAGACGGCCTGCACATCCCCGCGCCGGCCGTCGTGGACTGGGCCGAGGCGATCGATGCGCACATCGCGCAAAGCGAAGGACGCAGCCGCGGAAAAACAGTCGTACGTCTGTGACAACGTTCACCGGCCACGGTAGGCGCACCAGCCGCCTCTGCCGGGTTCACCGGTCTGTGATGCTGCTCGGCAAGGCGGGGAGGGCGCCGAGTCTTACGCGATGACGGTGTCAGCGTCACCGGATAGCAGCAGTTGCGGAACCTGGCCGAAGGCGTAGGTGGCATCGGCCGTTAGCGTGAACGTCCAGATCACGTCGTAGCGGTCATCTGGCCAGGACTTCGGGATGACGGTGCCGCTGACCAGCGGCAGCGCGGACGCGAGCACCGGAATGTGGCCGTGCTCCCAGCAGATCAGCACCGCGTCGGGGCCGCTGTTCAGCACGGCGGTGGCGAGCTGCGGCTCCTGTCCCTTGGCGAAGTCTGTCCTTATCTCGACGCCGAGCCGGTCAGACAGCCCGCGGATCGTCTGATGGGTCCTGTGTTCAGCGGTCTTGATCGCGTGTCCGTACGAAGGCGAGATCAGCATCCGGGGAACCCGCAGTCCCGCTCGCAGCGGACCGTGCGTGGGATCGAAGAGTGCCGCCAGCGCGCCGGATCGCTGCCAGCCGCGTGGCAGTAGTGAGTGCTCGTTCTGATTGCCCCGGAAATCTACGCCGGAGTCCGCGGGGGGATGCTTGGGCGCGAGGTCCTCCGGCTTCTCGCCGTGGCGGATGATGTAGACGGCCTCCGGCGGCGCGGATTGATCACGCATTTCAAACCCCGTCAAGGGTGCGACCTTGCTTGTCACGAGACCCCAGGCTACTGGGCGTGAGTACCGCGTTCGGCGGTGCCCTAGGGGCGGGCGGCACCGACGAAGGTCGACGCGTACCAGCCGGTGTCCATCGGGATCTTCTCCACGTCCATCCCGGTCTGCGGGGCGTCGATGATGTAGCCGTCGCCCACGTAGATGGCGACGTGACCGATGCCGTCGTAGTACAGCAGGTCACCGGGCTGGATGGCCGAGGAGGCGATGTGCGGCAGCGCGGCCCACTGCTCGTAGGTGTCGCGCGGGATCGCGACCCCGGCCGCGGCCCAGGCCGCCTGGGCCAGCCCGGAGCAGTCGAAGCTGTCCGGCCCGGTCGCGCCCCACTGGTAGGGCTTGCCGAGCTGGGCGTAGGCGAATGCGACGGCCCGGTCCGCCTGGCTCGAGGTCGGCCCGGCGTAGGTGGCCGTGGTCGTGCCGCCGGCTCCGATCGAGTTGGTCGTGACCGTCTCTTGCTGCGGCACGGTCAGGCTGGCCAGGGTGGCCTTCTCGGTGGTGATGAGTCCGCCCAGGGATTTCTTCTGGGCGGCGAGCTGGCTCTTGAGGGCGGCGACCCCGTCCTCGGTGCGCTGCATCTGCTGCTCGACGCTGGCCAGTTCGCTGGCGTCGGTGAGCAACTGCTGCGTCTGGGCGTTCCGCATGCCGGACAGCGCCATCAGCAGCGACCCCTGCTGCAGGACCGCCGACGGGTCGCCCGAGGTGAGCACGCCCGCGACGGACGTCGCCCCGCTGTCCTCGAAGGCCGCGGCCGCGTTCTGCGCCACGCTGGCCTGGGCCGTCCGGAACTGGGCGTCGGCGTCGTTCAGGCGGGCGTGCACCTGGGACAGCCGGGACTGGGCGGTGGACAGCTGCTGGCTGGCCTGGTCGAGCTGCACGCTGACCCGGTCGAACTGCGAGGTGAGCTGGTTGATCTTGGCCTGAACCTGGCCCACGGTCGGCTGCGGCGCCGCGCCGGCGATCCCGCCGTAGACGGCCAGCCCGCCCATCACGGCCAGCCCGGCCGCGACGGCGGCGGCGCGCCGCATCGTGAAGGCTCTCGTGCGCAGTTTGTTCATGTAGCTGTCGTGCTCCCTTTGCATGTCCGGGATCACGCTAGCGACGGGTCATCCGGCGCCTCAACCGGATCGCGTAGATATCACGGAACTATTACGGCTGGCGCCAGCGCTCCCGGCGGTCCCCGACGCCGGGCCGCGCGGGCCCTGGACGGTCCAGGAGAACCACGGTCCGTTCGGAATAAAAGAGATTTTTTGAGCCGAACGGCCGGTGGTTTCCGCCGGCCGACTTGTCCGGCCAGCCGACCTGGTGATACGGGCGTTGGGCACAGCAGGAGACCTCGCCTGGCGTAGGCCTTGCGGGGCCGGCTGGTGGAGGTACCGTAGGAGCAGGTGCGGTCGTGGCGGGGAGGCCCTGGCCGCGGTCTCGTTGCTCCAGACCCTGGCGACGTAAGCCCGAGCGGTGTGCTCGGCAGGCGCCCGGGAGGACAGAGCGACGATGACAACAGCACCCGACCTCCTTGCCCTGGCGTCCGGCCGTGCCTCAGCCGCAGGCGGGCGGCCCGCCGCCGTCGATCCGTCGACGGCGAGCTATCGTGCACTGGCGCTGCAGGTGCGGGCGATGGGCCTGCTCGACCGCAGGCCGGGCTACTACCGGGTGAAGATCACCCTGACGATCGTCGCCTTCTTCGCTGGATGGGCCCTGTTCGTCATGGTCGGCAACTCGTGGGCGGCCCTGGCCGTCGCCCCGTTGGTGGGGATGATGTTCACCCAGCTGGGCTTCCTAGGCCATGATGCGGGGCACAACCAGGTTTTCGGCGCGCGCCGGCGCAATCGCTTGCTCGGCCTCATCGTGGGAAACGCGCTCATCGGGCTGAGCTTTGGCTGGTGGGTTCCCAAGCACAACGCTCACCACGCGCATCCCAACGAGGTGGGCCTCGACCCCGATATCGGCGAAGGAGTCGTCCTGGCCTCGTCTGGCCCGCCGGGAAGCGGGCCCGGCCCTCTCGCATCGTGGCTGGCACGCTGGCAGGCGCCGCTGTTCTTCCCGCTCATGCTGCTGCGAAGCGCCGGCTTGCACGTACTCGGGATCAAACGGCTTCTGGGCCAACGAGACCGTGCCTCGGCGGTAGAAGCCTCTCTCATCGTGCTGCATGCCGCGCTGTACCTGACGGTGGTGCTGTGGGTGCTCTCCCCGCTCAAGGCACTCGCCTTCGTCGTCGTACAGCAGGCGGTCTTCTCGGTGTACCTGGGCATCAGTTTCGCGCCCAACCACAAGGGGATGCCGATCATCGAATCCGCAACGGCGGCCGGCTTCGCCCGCCGCCAGGTGGTCACGGCCCGAAATGTCAGGGGCGGCTGGTTTACCACCTTCATGCTCGGCGGTCTTAACTACCAGATCGAGCATCACCTGTTCGAGTCGATGCCTCGGCCGAATCTGCGGCGGGTCCAGGGCGTGGTCAGGGATTTCTGCGTCGCGACCGATCTCGGTTACCGCGAAGAAAGCTTCGTCGAGTCATTCCGCCAGATCGTCCATCATCTCAGCGACGCTGGAGCAGCCGCCAGCCTCGGTCTTGACTGAACCCCCGCATGCGGTCTTTTGGTGCTGCCCGGACGGGAAACGTCAGCCGGCGCGGTCTTCGGCTGTGCTGGTGACGAGGTCGGCGGCACAGTCTCGGAGCTTGCGGTGGGTGGTCTGGGAAAGCCGGGTGAGCAGTTCGAAGGCCTGCTCGGGGGTGCAGTGCCGCTGGGCGACGAGGATGCCCTTGGCCTGCTCGATGACGGCGCGGGTTTCCATCGCCCGCCGCATGTCCTCGGCCAGCGTCGCGGTGCTCTGGTAGAGGCGGGCGTTGGCGATGGCGACGGCGGCGTACCCGGCGAAGGTCCGGGCCAGCTCGATGGCGTCCCGGTCGAAGACGGCGGGCCGGGTGGCGTAGATATTGAGTGCGCCGAGGACGGCTTCCTGGAGAGGCAGTGCCACCGACAGGGAGGAGTGCACCCCGGCGGCGAGGGCTTGGCGGGCGAATGCTGGCCAGCGGGTCTCCGCCGCCATGTCGGGGACGGTGACGGTTCCTGCCGACTGGGCGACCTCGAGGCAGGGGCCGAAGCCCTCCTGGTACTGCGTCTCGTCCAGGTCCAGGGCCAGCTGACCGGCGAAAGCCGCGGTGAAGGCCCGGTCGGACTCGACCAGGGTGACCGAGGCGGCGACCACGCCGGGCAGCGTCTGCCTGGCCAGCTCCGCGACCCGGCCGAGGACGGCCTGCAGGTCGCTTTCACCCAGCTTCATCCGGCCGAGCTCGGCGAAGGCCACGAGCGGGTCAAGTGGTGTTCCGGTGATGATGGCTCCAGCGCGCACAGGCCACCGCCAGGGAATCTGCCAGCTCAGCACGTGGCGGTTGCAGGGTCGGCACCCCAGCCGGGGGGCGCTGCACGACCGTGACGGCGGCCGGGACCCGCGCCGTGCCGTTCACAGACGCTGGCTCGCTGCCTCCAGGAGGCGGCAGCCACAGGACCCCAGCCTATCCGCCCCAGTCCCGTCGGATATCCTGGCTATGGGCCAGCAGCGTGCCCGGCAGCCGAACATGTCTGCTGGAGAGCACCATGACCCAGACTGCGCGTCCAGACCCCGCGCGCACCCCCTCCCGGAACGATCATGCACGCCCTGGCCCGGCCCTTTCGGGTGCTGTCCGCCAGGCCCGGCGGCATGTGCGCCGGCTGGCGAGCTCAGCGACGTGGCCGGTGCGCCGGCGCGGCCTCGTTCCGTGGTGGGCGGTGGTCTCGGCCGCCCTGTCGCCCGTCTTGGTGACCGCGGGCTGGCTGGTCGCTGACGCGGTCCAGCCGGCCGCCTACGACCCGATCCGGAAGACGGTCAGCGTGATGTCTGGCTACGCCGGAACCGATCGGTGGATCATGACGGGGGCCTTGCTCCTGGTGGGCGGGTGTCAGCTCGTGACCGCCGCGGGCCTGGCTGGCGTCCGGGTGCCTGCCCGCATCATCCTCGCCGTCGCGGGCCTGTCCAGCATCGGCATCGCCCTATCTCCCGAACCCGTTCGCGGCTCGACTCCGCAGCACCTCGCCTGGACTGCGCTCGGCGCGACCGCAATCGCGGTGTGGCCTGCCTTCGTCGCCCGGCGCGCGCGACCGCGGCCGCTGATCCTGAGCAGCTACGGCTGTGCCGTCGTGACTGCCGTGTTCCTGGTCCTGCTCGGCTGGCTCGTCATCGAAACCCAGGGCGGCGCTGACCTGGGCCTGGCTGAGCGCCTGTCGGTATCGACCGAGACCTGCTGGCCGTTCGTCGTCGCCGTTATCCTGTGGCAGACCACCCGCCCGCGCACGGACCCCGGTCGTCCTGTCATCGCCGCCATCCGCTCACGCCATGACCAGCAGGCCGCCGGCGATGGCCTGAGCTGAGCCGCGGGCCGAGCCCGCTCAGGTCGGCGGCGCCACCGCGCACCGGGCCTCGCCATGACGCGGCGACGATCGCGTTCGTGATCTCGCCCGTGGTAATGTCGGGTTGCCGCTCCGGACCTCGGTGGCTGATGGCGTTTGCTGTCTGCACCGCCGCCGAGATGCTCGGAGCTTTCGATGCTGGGATCGAGTAAGACCGGCGCGGTTCGCGCCTTTGTCGCGGCCAGCTCGGCCCGCAGCCGGGACGCCGACCTCGACCTTTACCGCCGTTACGCCGCTGGGCTGTACAGGCAGGCGCTGCTGACTCGCGGTGACCCGGCGCCGGACGAGCATGTCGTCTGTGACGTCATCGTCAATGAGCGCGCGCTGGCCCGAATGCCGGAGCGCGGCGAAGACGATGCACGGTATCGCCTGCGCCCGCTAAGAAGCAGGAGAAAGTGATGCGGACACTCGGGTACGTCACGGCGATCACCATGGCAGCCGCCGGAACGGCGCTTGGGCTGGTGGCGGTCAGATCGCTGCCGGAAGTGCGGCGGTACCTAGCGATGAGGAAAATGTAGTAACGCAGAAAATGTTGCTCCGGACCCCGGCAGCAGCGTGCCCGGTGACTATCCACATCCGGTTTGACCGAGTTAGCCGCTGGGCCCGGACACCCGCCCGGCTGCGGGATCTGAAGGAAGCCCATGCTTAGCGTGGATCTCAGCATCAGTGACTTCGACGGTCAGGCCGTCGTCGCCCTGCGCGGGAATCTGACCTGGCCGACACCCCCAGTGTCGCGTCCCATCTGATCGCGGCCGTGGCGGCCTGCGGGCCGTCGGTCATCGTGGCCGGGGTCGCCGGGACATGATCTGGGCCGGGTCCTGGGTGTGACGGGCCGCGGACGGGGGCTGCGGAGGTGACGGTGAGCCGGCCGGGCCGGATCTGGGCCCTGGTGGCGGCGCAGGCGGCCCGTCGCGGCGGGCGGGTGTCGGCGGCGGATGCGTGCGTGGCGGCCGTCGCCGCGGTGCAGGTCACTGGTGCCTGGCTGATCGCGGCGGGGGGCGCGGAGGCGGATCACCTGATGTGGGCGACCGATGTGGTCAGCGAGCTGCTCGCCGAGCTGCAGCTGACCTTGGGGGAGGGCCCGGGCCCGGACGCATTGGCCTACGGCGGGCCGGTGCTGGTCTCGGATCTGGACGATGTGGAAGCTGTCCGCCGCTGGCCGCTGTTCGCCCAGGCGGCCGGCCAGGCCGGGGCCGAGGCGGTCTTCGTGTTCCCGCTGCAGGTAGGGGCGATCCGAGTCGGGGTGATGGGCTTGTACCGGGAGTGGTCAGGTCCGCTGAGCGGTTCCCGGCTGGGTGATGCGCTGGTCTTCGCCGATACCGCGACCTTGCTGCTGCTCGAGGCTCAGGATCGGGCGGCAGGCGAGGCCGCGGCGGGGTCCGGGCCGGGTGGCCAGCCCGCGGGCCTGGCCGTGCACCGCGCCGAGATCGATCAGGCTACCGGGATGCTCACCGAGCAGCTCGGCGTCGGCATCGCGGAGGCATTTATCCGGCTGCGCGCCTACGCGTATGCTCATGACCGGAGGCTGTCTGATCTGGCCGGCGACATCGTTGCGCGGCGCCTGCGGCTGCGTCCTGACCCAAATCCGCGCGAGGACGGCCAGACGTGAGAGCGCGCACGCTGATGCCCGCCGGCCGGTCGTGCCGCCTGTTGATGAGAGGGTGAGCGGGATGGACGGAGAGCTGCTGTCGGAGACGTTCGTCGAGCTGACTGACACGCTGGTCGCCGGCTTCGACGTGATCGACTTCCTGCACGTGCTGACCGACCGCAGCGTGCAGTTGCTGGACGTCTCCGCCGCTGGGCTGCTGCTGGCTGACCCGCGTGGTGAGCTGCGCGTGGTGGCCGCCTCCAGCGAGGCCGCGCGCCTGCTCGAGCTGTTCCAGATACAGAACGATCAGGGGCCGTGCCTGGACTGCTTCCGGTCTGGCCGGCCCGTCGCCGCCGCGGACCTGGCTGCCGCGGCGACGCGGTGGCCGCGGTTCGCGCCGGCCGCCCGCCAGGCCGGGTTCGCCGCCGTGCAGGCCCTGCCGATGCGGCTGCGGGAGCAGGTCATCGGCGCGCTGAACCTGTTCCGCGCCGACCCGGGCGCCCTGGCGCCCGCGGACATCCGCGTCGGCCAGGCGCTGGCCGACGTGGCCACCATCAGCTTGCTGCACGAGCGCAGCATGCGCCACAGCGACACCTTGAACGAGCAGCTGCAGACCGCGCTGAACAGCCGGGTGATCATCGAGCAGGCCAAGGGCAAGCTCGCCGAGCGCCTCGGGGTGGATATGGACCAGGCGTTCAGCCTCCTGCGTGACCGCGCCAGGGTCAGCAACCGCCGCCTGTCCGACCTGGCCCGGGACTTCGTCGACGGCAGAGAAAGCCTGAGCAGCCTGAACGCGAGCAAGACCCGGCAGCGGCTGCCCGCCGACGGACAGCCGCGTCAGCAGCGCCCGCGCTTACAGACCCGCGTGTGTGCATTGGGCGCCCGTTGGACAGAGCCGGATTCATTTTAAATGCCGTGAACGCGGTTGCCCGTCTGGCCTTGGCGCACGGCTGATCTGGTCCTTTGACACTGGATATCGCCGAGATGTATCGTGAAAATGTTGCTCCGGACCCCGGCAATTGTGCTCCGCGAATACGGCGGAAGCAGTGCGGGAACCGGAGTTTTCTGCGTTCCGGCCGGTGCCGGGAAAGGCGTACCGGCCAGAAAACGGCGGTAACCCTCGGAAGATCTTTTCCTTATGCTATTTGTCGCGCAGGACTGGCTCCGCACGTCAATTCATCACTGACTGAGGAGTCGGTTTCGGTGAACGGGCCCAGCCCCGTCCAGCCCGTGGGCTGCTGGCAGCTGATAACCACCGGCGTCGGCATCGTTCTGGTCGCGGCCGGGGCGATTGTGCGTTTTGCCGTCCCCGCAACGTTCATCCACGGCCTTGATCTGCGCGTCGCGGGCGTCATCGTGATGCTGCCCGGCGTCGTCGCCCTGCTGCTGTCGCTGCTGGTCTGGGGTCCGCTGAGCCGTCGCCGTACCCACTCCGGCGGTTACGGCTCCGGGACGCCGCCGCTCGCCCGGCAGCGGAGGGTCTACCAGGACCAGCCGCCAGCGCGAAGGCCCTCGCCGCCGTGACCGCGAGTCCGCGCTGCCGCCGTCGGCTACGATGGGCTTAGTGACTATCGCCCTCGTCGTGCCAGCGTGTGCGCGAGATTGCGACTCCGGCTGCTCCGGACCCTGGCGGCACCTGACAACCTAGGTCGGCCAGGGTATGCGCCATGATAGGTCCTAACTGCCAGCCGGAACCGGCGCCGCCCGCTCCGGCAGGCTGGACGCGTCAGGAGCTTGCCGAGCTTGATGACCGTGAGCTGCTGGGCATTGCCGGCTCGCTGCCGCGCATCGGTCAGCGGCGGATGGCCGCGTGCGAGCTGCTGGTCGCCCGCTACCGTTACCTGGTCCGGTCCTGCGTCCAGCGATATAGCCGCGGCCCTGAACCGGCTGAAGACCTGCTGCAAGTGGGATACGTCGGGCTGGTGGCGGCGATCAACAACTTCGATCCGGCCGTCGGCTGCTCCCTGGCCACTTATGCCCGCTCGCATATAGACGGCGAGATCAAACGGTACTTCCGGGACAAGCGCTGGCACGTTCACGTCGTCCGGCCCGTCAAGGAGCTGGTGATGCAGGTCCGTACGGCGACCTGGCAGCTGGCCCAGGAGCTCGGGCGCACGCCGACCGAGGCCGACCTGGCCGCTTCGCTGGGGGTCAGCGGCCATGATCTGCGAAATGCCCAGCTGGCCGAGATGGCCTTTGAGCAGTCCTCGCTGGACGCTCCGCTGTCCGGTCAGCCCGGTACCGCTCTGCTGGCCGACCTCGTCGGCGAGGAGGACCCGCAGATGGATCACATGCTCGACATGCAGGCCGTCGCCACGCACTGGGGCGAATTGTCGGCCCATGAGCAGAAGATCCTGCTCATGCGCTTCTACGATGGCATGACCCAGGACAAGATCGGCCAGCAGCTCGGCATCTCCCAGATACAGGTCTCCCGGCTGCTCGGCCGTGCGCTCGGCTACCTCCGGCCGCGCCTGCTCGGGCTAGACGAGGCAACCCTCAGGTGAGGACCGTGTGCGGCCGCCGACCGGTAGGAGGCATGTATGGATGCGACAGACGTGTGGGTCGCGAATGACGAAGGTACCGAAATCGTCCGAGCGCGGGACATCGCGGGTGCCAGCCTGGACTATGACGGAAACGTCACCGTCCGGCTGACCGGCGCAGACGGCGCGGTAGTGACGATCGCTGGGCACAAGACGCATCATGAGGAGCACAGACCTGACGACTTTCACCGCCAGCTGGTCCGGGTCGTCGCCGAGCTGTCGGACGCGGCGGGTCCCTTCCTGGTGCGGGCCGTACACCACAAGACGCGTGGCTGGCAGTGGGTCAGCGAGCCGCTGTAACGGCGATAAAAATCATGATGCCGAACGGTCCCGGATGCACGTGGCCCGGCCCCGATCTCGCCCGGGATGGCGTACGGTACGCTGTGCATCACGCACTAAGGCGTTGCCATCGGGGCACGCCGGTCGTCTGTCGCTCGGTAAGCGAACTGGTTTCCACGGATGTGGCGCCTTCGACAACGCGGCCACTCAACTCCTGGAGACCATCGTCTTGACCGCTTTGCCCGTAGAAAACCCCGTAGAAAACCCCGTAGTTACGCCCGTCGGCCAGCCGCGAACGACCCGGCGGCGGCGCGAACAGCGCCCCGCCCTGATTCCGGCCCCGGTCGGTAGCTTCGCTGATCTAGGCGTACCGGCACCCCTGGTGGCGGCCCTGCGCGAAGACGGCATCACCGTCCCGTTCCCGGTCCAGGCCGCTACGCTGCCCGACGCCCTGGCCGGCTTCGACATTCTCGGGCGGGCCCAGACCGGCTCGGGGAAGACGCTCGCGTTCTGCATCCCGCTCGTGGCCCGGCTGGCCGAGGGGTACACGATGGCGTGCCGCCCGCGTGGCCTGGTGCTGGTGCCGACCCGCGAGCTGGCCACCCAGGTCCAGGCGGTCCTCTCGCCGCTGGCGCGCGCCATGGGGCTGAGCGTCGCCGCCATCTTCGGCGGTACCCCGCAGAACCCGCAGGTGGCCGCCCTGCGCAACCGCGCGGATATCGTCGTTGCCTGCCCGGGACGCCTGGCCGATCTCATCGGGCAGGACCACTGCCACCTCGGCGATGTCGAGGTCAGCGTGCTCGACGAAGCCGATCACATGGCCGACCTGGGGTTCCTGCCGGTCGTCCGGCGGCTGCTTGAGGCAACTCCGCCGGAAGGTCAGCGACTGCTGTTCTCCGCGACCCTCGACGGTGCCGTGGACGTCCTGGCGCGGCGTTTCCTGACCCGGCCGGCGCGGCACTCCGTCGATGATGCCTCC
This sequence comes from uncultured Actinomycetes bacterium, assembly GCA_963849595.1. Lineage (GTDB taxonomy): Bacteria > Actinomycetota > Actinomycetes > Streptosporangiales > Streptosporangiaceae > Palsa-504. Next base: position 91,135 of record CAWKIB010000056.1, on the reverse strand, counting down.
CCGCCGGCCCAGATCATCCATCATCTGCTTACCGTTACCCCGGCCGATCGGGTGGAGGTGGTCGCGAACCTGGCCAGCGGTGACAACCGCGTGCTGATCTTCACCAGGACCAAGCACGGAGCGCAGAGGCTAGCCCGTCAGCTGAACATGGCGGGGGTGCCCGCGGCAGAACTCCACGGGAACCTGGTCCAGGGTGCTCGCAGCCGTAACCTGGCCGCGTTCGGATCCGGCGAGGTGCGCGTCATGGTGGCCACCGACATCGCCGCCCGCGGCATCCATGTGGACGGTATCGACCTGGTGATTCACGCCGATCCCCCGACCGAGTACAAGGCCTACGTGCATCGATCTGGCCGGACGGCCCGCAACGGCGCCGACGGGGCGGTGGTCACCGTGCAGACCGCGGCACAGGCGGCCGAGGTCCGCATCCTGATGCGCAAGGCAGGCGTGACGCCGCAGGCCGCTACCGCCGGTCCAGGTTCGGCGGTGCTGCGCTCGATCGCGGGCCCCCCGGTCAGGCGCATCGCCCCGGTGACCAAGCTCGCCAGGGTCCCGGCCGCGGACAGCGCCCGGGCCACCGGCCGCGGCGCCGCTGCCGCGTCCGGAAGCTTCCGGGGTCGCGGCGGGCGCGGACGGCGCTGAGGGCCCGCGCGCCCGGGCTCCTCGCCATCGCGAAATACCGGTCAGATCGCCAGTTTTGAGAGTAAAGCAGGGTAGAGTCGAAAATGTTGCTCCGGACCCTGGCAGCGGTTACGCCCGAGAAATAGCGGGCTGTCGGCGGGATCCGGAGTTTTTCGTGCCCGGGCACCGCAAGCGTGGTGTCCCGCAGCGAAAGGCTGAGCCCCGCGGCAGATTCTCGCATTGCGACGTGCATTTTTCCTGGCTTGGCCGCTATACCGTTCCCGGCAGCTCCGGCCGCGCCCAGAAAGAGAACAATCGCAATGACTGACGAGCCCACTGTCGACTACGAGGGCACGGCGCCGTTCCCGGGCGGCGGCACGCCGCCGCGCACCTTCGAAGGCGGCGTACGGGTAGCGGTGACCGCGGCGATCGTCCTCGTGCCGTTCGGCGGGCTGGCGCTGGCGGTATGGCTCGCCTGGGGCCACGGCCTGAATCTCACCGACATCCTGCTCGCGGCGGCTTTCTACCTGGTGACGGGGCTCGGGGTGACCATCGGCTTCCACCGGCTGCTCACCCACCGCAGCTTCACCGCGGCGCCGGCGCTGCGGGTCGTGCTGGCCATCGCGGGGTCGATGAGCTTCGAGGGCGACGTCGTCGGCTGGGTCGCGATTCACCGCCGTCATCACGCGTTTGCCGACCGGCCCGGCGACCCGCATTCGCCTTACCGGTACGGAACCAGCCTGCCCGGGCAACTTCGTGGTCTCGCCCATGCGCACGTGGGCTGGCTGCTACGCGACGACCCCAGCCCGCCCGCGCGCTATGCGCCGGACCTGGTCGCCGACCCGGCCCTGCGGGCGATCTCAGCGGCGTTCCCGGCCTTGTGCGTCGTGTCGCTCGGACTGCCATTCGCCGCGGGCTGGGCCATCGGCGGTAGCTGGCACGCCGCACTGGCCGCCCTGCTGTGGGCCGGACTGGTCCGCGTCACCTTGCTGCAGCACGTCACCTGGAGCGTCAACTCGCTCTGCCACGTGATCGGCACCCGCCCCTTCACTACTCGCCGCTACGACCGGGCCACCAACTTGTGGCCTCTCGCCTTGCTCTCCCTCGGCGAAAGCTGGCACAACATGCATCATTCCGATCCCACCTGCGCCAGGCACGGCGCCGATCCCTGGCAGATCGATATCTCCGCCCGCGTCATTCGCATCTTCGAGCGCTTCGGCTGGGCGACCGGCGTGCACTGGCCTGCTCCCGCCCGCCTGGACTCCCGGCGTCGCGATCGGGGTCAGCCCCGGCCGCGGCCGGTCCTTCAAGGCAGCGGGGCGCCGGCCTCGGCGGTGTCCCCCTTGTGAGCGCCTCGGAAAGCGCCGGTGCCACCTCGCGCCCGGCCGCGCGGTCGTCCCGAGGCAGGTCTGCCGGCCGCCGGGACCGTGGTCAGGCTGCGTGACGCCCTCGACGTCGCCGCCGCGCCAGCGCTGCGGGAACGCCTGATCGGCCTGCTTCGGCCCGGCATGAGGCTGCTGGTTCTCGACCTGTCACGGGTGCCGTCTTGTGACTCGGCGGGGCTAGCCGTGCTGATCGGCGCGCAACGCCGCGCCAGACTGCTGGGCATCGTCCTGCGCCTGGCCGCTCCCAGCCCCCAGGTCGCGAAGCTGCTGCGCCTCACCGGCCTCGACCGCAGCCTCACCATCTGTCCCGATCTCAGCAGCGCGCTCGCCGTCGAACGACCCGAGCCCGCGACGGCGGTCCCGTCCGCGCACGTCCTAGACGCCTAGGCCAGGGACCTAGCCGTCCTCATCCCCTGGGATGTTTGCCCCTTCGGCGTGTTGCTCGGGCGCACCCTTGATCGCGATCGTCGCGCGGGACTCGAGAGCCGCGTCGTACAGCTCGGCCACCGACTTGCGGATCTCCTCGCCGACAGCCGCCCTGTCCTTACACAGGTTCTCGATGTTCCGCTGATAAAGAACGAACCTCGTCCCGAAGGAGACGCGCGAGCGTGCCCCCGCGGCGAAGTCCCCGCCCAGCCCGCCGAACAAATTGTCCGAATCGCCGCCCCCCGTGCTAGGCCCTTCCAGATGCCAGCGGCGATCCGGATCTACACCCCGCTCGACCCGCGACTTGTCCGGCAGCAGCACCACGTCCGCCAGGCCGCCGGCTGAGCCGCCCGTCTCGGAGTCATGAACCCTGATCTCTGCATCAGCCTTCGCCTGGAAGTCAGCACGCGCCATCCGGTACGGCACCACCCAGGTGCCCGAATCGGAGGTCAGCGCCGCCGCGGCGGCGAAGTCGGCCCGCCCCGCCTCCGGGTTGCCCGCGTCGAGCCAGACCTTGACCTGGCCGCGTAGCGCCCACCCGGGAGCGAACCGGCTGGCCACCTTCACCAGCTCGTCGAGGCGTTCGCCCGCCTCCTCGAACCGGCCCTGGCGGTACAGCGCGACCGCGAGGCGCCACAGCGCCTGGGCCGATGCCGGATCGGCGTCGGCCGCCGCCTGGGCGGCCCTGCGTGCATCCTCAAAATGCCCGAGCCACCACAGCGCCTCCGAGGCGAGCACGAGCGACGCGATCCGGACCGCGGGCACCGGATCCTTCAGGTGGCGATGGGCCACCCACAGGGCCCCGACCGGATGATCAGGACAGCTGCGCGTGTGTTCCCGCAGCGTCTCCAGAACGTCCTTCGCCGGTTCCCGGCCGTCATGGCGCCCTCCGGCGGGAACCAGGTTGAGCCACCGTGCCGCGGCCTCTCTCAGCGGCTCGTCCAGTTCGAAGTCGGGCGCTTTGGGGTTCGCCACATAGCCCGGCCCGGAGTGACGGGAGGGCCGGGGCCCTGGAATAACGGAGGGTGCCACATCATCTCCGGGCATAGGGCACATGAATCGTTTTCCTTGCCTCGGGCCGCGCCCGCTGGAGAGCGGCAAGATTTCCGTCCACTCTAGCGGCCCGGTGACCGCTGCTGGACCCAGCACTGGCGTCCCGCCAGTCGGTACGCGCAGGTCCGAGAAGTTGATATCTGATCGTTAACACTGTAGATTCACCTCGTAGGTCTACTATGTAGACAGCGCGTGGGTGCTGATTGGCCGCCATCGGGCGGTTGCTTCACTGCGCAGCCAAGGGAGATGAACCATTTCATGACCATGACCCTGGATCGCGACGTCGAGGCCTTCATCGGCTCCCCGCGACAGCTGTTCATCAACGGGCAATGGTGCGACGCGGCGTCGGGCAAGACGTTCGAGACGCCCGACCCCGCGACCGGGGAGACGCTCGCCCGGGTCGCCGAGGGCGATGCCGAGGACATCAACCGGGCTGTGCGGGCGGCGCGCCGGGCGTTCGAAGAGGGCCCGTGGGGCAGGATGACCCCGTCGGAGCGGGGACGGATCATCTGGCGGATCGGCGACCTGATCCTCGAGCACGCCGACGAGCTGGCCCAGCTCGAGTCGCTGGACAACGGCAAGCCGTTCGCCGTGGCGCAGGCGGCTGACGTACCGCTGGCCGCGGACCTGTTCCACTACATGGCCGGGTGGGCGACCAAGATCGAGGGCAACTCGATCAACATCTCGGTGCCGTACATGCCGGGCGCGAACTTCCACTCCTACACGCTGCGCGAGCCGCTGGGCGTGGTCGGGCAGATCATCCCGTGGAACTTCCCGCTGCTGATGGCCGCGTGGAAGCTCGGCCCCGCGCTCGCTGCGGGCAACTGCGTGATCCTCAAGCCCGCCGAGCAGACTCCGCTGACCGCGCTGCGCCTGGCGGGGCTCATCGCCGAGGCCGGCATGCCCGACGGTGTGGTGAACGTGGTACCCGGCTTCGGCGAGACCGCCGGCGCGGCCCTGGCCGCCCACAACGACGTCGACAAGGTCGCGTTCACCGGTTCCACCGAGGTGGGCAAGCTGATTGTCGCGGCCTCGGGAGCCAGCAACCTGAAGAAGCTGACCCTGGAACTCGGCGGCAAGAGCCCCAACATCGTGTTCGACGATGCCGGGCCCGCGGCCATCGAGGGCGCCGCCAACGCGATCTTCTTCAACCACGGACAGTGCTGCGTGGCCGGCTCACGGCTGTTCGTCCAGCAGAGGCCGCTTCGACGAGGTCGTCGACGGCGTCGCGCAGATCGCCAAGTCGATCAAGATGGGACCGGGTATGGAACCCGGGACGCAGATGGGCCCGCTCGTCTCCGACGAGCAGTTCCGCCGGGTAACCGGCTTCCTGGAGTCCGGCAAGGCCGACGGCGCCACTGCGCTGACCGGCGGTGGCAGGTACGGCGACCGCGGCTACTTCGTCGAGCCCACCGTGCTGACCAATACCCGCCCGGAAATGAAGGTCGTCCGCGAGGAGATCTTCGGGCCGGTCCTGGTTGCCGCCCCGTTCACCGACCTGGATGAGATCGCCGCGGTCGCGAACGACTCCGAGTACGGCCTGGGGGCGGGCATCTGGACCAAGGACATCTCCAAGGCCCACGCCCTGGCCAAGAAGCTCCGGGCCGGCACCGTCTGGATCAACTGCTACAACGTGTTCGACGCGGCACTGCCGTTCGGCGGGTATAAGCAGTCCGGCTGGGGCCGCGAGATGGGCCACGAGGCGCTCCATGCCTACACCGAGGTCAAGGCCGTCACCACTCAGCTGTAGTACATCAGCAACCGTAGCCCGGGGCTGGACCGGCAGGTCCGGACCCCGGGCTCCGGGTCGCATGAGCTTCAGTGAAGGATTACCGGGCCTGGGACTTCCCGGGCCGGCGCCGTATTCGCAGGGCACCCAGCAGCAGGGCCCCGAGGAACACGACGATGCCGATGATCAGCAAGTACAGCAGGCCGTGGACGACGACACCCACGATGCCGAGCACGATCGCCACGATCACGAGGAGTAGGAACAAGGCAAGCATCTGATGCTCCGCTTAGTTGTACTGGTCAGCGGCGGGCCAGTTGCCGTTCACCGCCGGTGCCTGGCTGATACGTCAGGCCGTAGTGCTTGAAGATGGCCTCTTCGTCGGCCGATGGCAGCTCGCCGTCAGTGCTGATCGCGGGGGAATCCCTCACTTGCTTCCTGTCGTGAGCGACCTTGACGTACCCGGGACCCACGGTCGCCTGAGCCAGGGGAACGAACACGAGCCGGTGCCGGGTAGGCATCCCGACCTTGACGGTGGCAAACGCTGGCAGGTCTGTGCTCGTGTCGACGTAGATGGCCTCCAGTTCTCCGATCTTGTGACCGTCGGAGTCAACAACGTCGTGGCCACGCCACTCCCGGATATCGCCTGCCTCGAACACGCGCCCTCCTCTCACCGGCACCTTAAAACGGGCTGTGGTGACAGTCCTGAGTATAGGTGTCACCACAGGCCGTTCTGAATCAGGATCTTTTCATTTACTTGGCCGTACACGTGACTTTCGGGTTCAGGCCGGTGTAGTTGAGCGGGCCCGCGAGAACCGTCACGGCGATCGTGCTCGCCTTGCCGCAGTTCGGGTCAGAGCTGGAGTAGTAGTGGCGCTGGCCGGCGGCGATGGCCCCAATGACCAGCCACACGATGATCAGCACCGTTCCGATTCGCATTGTTACCTCCGGAAACTTACGTTCCGCTAAGATGATGTATCTGACAGCTACCTCGTGATTACCGGTCAGCGGCGGGTCCTGCGCCCGGGCACGGACCACTTGGTGCCCACGCCCGCGAGGTGGAGGGCGAGGCACGCCAGTCCGGCCAGCAGCAGGCTCATCGGGGAGAAGACCGCGCTGGTGGCGGTGGACGTCGCGTTGATCAGGAACGCGATGATGAACAGGACAGCAGCGGCGAAGCCCAGCATTGCCGCATCCTTCCGGTAGGCGGCACAGACGAATAAGGGTCCCGGAATACCGCAAGCCGGTTGGTCAGGCGACCAGGCGGCAAGCCGTGCAGGCCCGAATCAAAGTAGACGGGCGAGCGATCACGCCCACGGCATTGTCCTGCCGCCAGCGGCAGAGGTCCGCGGCGAGGGAAATCCCGAACGCCGCAATGCATCATGTGTCTCCCGGAGCTGGAAGCAATTTCAGAGAGCTACCGGGGTCCGGGACAGCTATTAACAGACTACTAGTCCTGGGACTTTCCGTACAGGATATGCTCGGGTTTCGGTTAAAGCTTACCGAGATTGTTGTTAGCGACGTTTCTCCCTCGCATATCCATGCCGCCGTTGACCGCCCATATCTGCCCGGTGATGTAAGCAGACTGGTCAGCCGCCGGGAAAACAGACGACACGAGCGATCTCCTCCGGCCGGCCGAGCCGTCCGACGGGAATCTGCCCCCTGATCAGATCCAGCACCTCATCCGGGATCGTCGCCAGCATGTCCGTGGCGATGAAGCCGGGGGTCACCCCGCGTTGTTCACCGCGCCCCGTTTGGCGGGGGGAGCGTGGTGGCCAGGCCGGTGAGGAGGATGTCGAGGCCACGTTCGAGTTCGGCGGCGCCGTCGTAGGCGGCCAGCACGGGAGCGAGGCCGCGGAGCAGGGGGAATTGGCCGATCGGCAGCCGGTGCAGTCCCAGCCGCAGCAGGTCGTCGGTCTCGTCCGGGTTCTCGACGAGTTCTTGCAGCTCGTTGAGCACATGGCCGTGCAGGAAGCCGAACAGGGCCCGGTAGATGTGCAGCGCGTCGGCGCCGCTGAAGCCGGCGCGGGTGAGCAGGGCGAGGATGTCTTCGAGCGGGCGCAGGGTGCCCGGGGGCCGCAGCGCGAGCGGCGTGGCCAGGGGCCGGGTGACCAGGAGAGGCACCACGTGCGGGTGGGCCAGCGCCAGCGCGCGGTAGTCGCGGGCCACGGCGCGCAGCTGGCCGGCCCAGTCGGGGTCGGCGGGGTCGACCTTGAGCTGGGCGAGCACGGTCTCGGCGACACCGTCCAGCAGCGCTGCCTTGTTGGGCGCGTGCCGGTAGAGGATCATCGGGTCCCGGTCCAGGGCGCGGGCGAGGCGGCGCATGGACAAGCCCTCGGCCCCGTCGCGGTCGATGATCTCCAGCGCGGTGGTCAGTACCACGTCGCGGGTGATCTTGCCGCCCCGGTGCGCGCCAGCATCCTGGACGGTGCGGTCGGCTGGCGGCTGGGTCATCGCAACAACACCTTCTCTCACACGACACGACCGGGTTTCGTAGGTCTACACCGTAGACATTACCTTAGCCGAAGCGTCCGCGGTAGCCGGCCTCCGCCTAAGCGATGAGCGCCGGTCGCGACGACGCATGGCTCTTGGGCGGCTGAGCTGCCCTCCAGGTCGAGCAGACGCGAGCGGAGGTAGCCGAGCGCGTGGCTGCGCAGCCGGGAGACGTGCATCTGGGAGATGCGGAGCCGCTGGCCGATCTGTGCCTGCGTCATGCCGCCGTACCGTGCACTCGCGATCAGGATGACGGCACGGAGCCGCTGCCAATCCTGGTCGCAGGCCCGAAGCCCGGGATCAGCTGAAGCTGGCTGTGCTGGTTACCGGGCTGGCGGGCGCTCGGCGTGCTGCGGGGCCGGCGACGGCGAGGTGGCGGGCGATGGCTCTGGGGCGGGCCCGGCGTAGCGCGGGAGGGAGCGGACGCAGGCGTGCCGGGAGCGGGCCAGGTGGCCAGCCGCGAGGCGGATCATCCCGGCCGGTCCCCTCGCTCAGCGCCTGCCGGGCCAGCCGGACCAGCTCATCGGCAGAGACCGGCAGTCCCGCCGGGCGCGACCCGGGTCGCAGCGCCGACTCGGCGAGCGTGAACTCGGCCACTTCCTCGCCGTCGCAGTAGACCTCGAACTCGCCCCACTGGCTGCCGGAACCAATGCCGAGGTGGTCGATCTCGTAGGTGCTGCCGTCCTGCTCGAAGGAGCCGACGGTCTCGCCGGAGCCGGGGGCGTCTTCTGCGGCCCGCAGGGCACGACATTCCTCGCACTCGCACACGCAGCTCTCTGCGGTGGTGGTCATCGGTCAGTCCTCTCCGCCTTGGCCGCGGCCACCTGGTCGTGGCTCCGGTCCCGCTCGATCTCATCCATCATGGCGGGCACGTGCGGCCCGGCGTGGCCGGACGGAAGGTTCGCATCGACGAGCGCGCTCCACCCAGCCGGGCGGGTACTGACGTCCTCGCAGCGCTCCTGAAGCCGGTGCAGTGACTCGCAATCGCCAAGCCGGAATGCCGCCTCCACGCGTGCGCTGTCCTGGACCTCGGGAAGATCCAGCACGGCATCGACCAGGCTCGCGCGGCGCCCTGGAGTGATGTGCCCCGGCTCGGCGTGCAACGACACCCGGGCGGTGCCTCCAGATCCTTCGGAGGTGGTCACCTCGGCCGTGGCGACGGTGCGGTCATCATCGCTGACCTCGACGCGCTGACGCAGATCAGGCCCAGGCATGCGATGCCTCCAGCCGCGGATTCCTGGAACGGATCCGGCCGCGAGCATCTTGGCGGGTACTCATGGGCGGCTCGCCCTTTCTACTGGGCACTCCAACCTGTTTAGGTGTAGATCTACAGTAAATCACCTGAATAAGGAGCTGTCAACACTGTAGACCTACATCAGTAGAGTATGGTGGCCTGCATACGCTCACCAGGAGGGGACGGTGCCCCCGTCATGACCACCACGACCGCCCGCGCCGCCGACGGCAGCGGCAAGATCACCCGCGACGCCGTGCTGGCCGCCGCGCTGGAGATCATCGACCGCGACGGCGCCGACGCGCTGTCCATGCGCCGCCTGGCCCGCGCCCTGGACCGGGACCCGATGATCCTCTACCGGCACGCGCCGGGCAAGGCCGCCCTGCTCGACGGCGTCGCCGAGACCGTCCTGGCCCAGCTGTACGTCGACTCCGCCGACCCCGACTGGGCCGGCCAGCTGCGGGAGGTCGCCCGCCGCTTCCGCGCGCTGGCCCTGGCCCACCCGCATGTGGTGCCGCTGATCGTCACCCGGCCGCTGGCCACCCCGCTCGGGCTGCGCCCGCTTGGCACCTTGCGCCCCCTGGAGGACATCCTGGCCCTGCTCACCCGGGCCGGGTTCGGCGGCCCGGACGCCCTGCACATCTACCGGGCCCTGTTCGGCTTCCTGCACGGCCACGTCCTGGACGAGCTCCAGGAACTCACCGTCAGCCCCGACGAGACCGACGACCTGCTCCGGCTCGGCCTGCACCGGCTCCCGATCGGCGACTTCCCCCTGCTCCGCGGCTTGGCCCCCGTCCTGGCCGCCTACGACGGCGCCGCCGAACTCGAACGCGGCCTCGACATCCTGCTCACCGGGCTGACCACCACCCTGACCCCCAAGCGGGCCTGACCGGCGACGTCTCGCTCTCCGGCGTCGTTAACCTGGTTGCCGTCATCGTCATTGCCCGCTCACTATTTCCGGGGTTGCTTGGTGTAGTGCATCCCCACCCGCCAGGCCCGGGACTGGCGGGCTCAGTTCGGCCGGCTGACCGGCGCCGGTGAGCTTGGGGTGAATAAGCGCGGGCGCGTGCTGCCAGATGAGGCAGGCGGCCACGCCGAGGGGGATGGGAGGCAGGTAGGTGACGGCCCGGTAGAGCAGCACGGCGGCTGTCACCTGCGCACCATCCCCGTGGGCGTGGCCGGCCAGGGTGGCGATCAGTCCGAGTTCGGTGATCCCGAGACCGCCGGGGGTAATGGGCAGCACCGTCAGCAGCCGGACGAACGCGAAGGCCGCCAGGGAGGTCTGCCACGGTACCTGGGCCTGGGACAGGCCAACGCCGCGCAGGCAGGCCAGCAAGACGAGCCACAAGGTGAGGTTGCTCGCGACCGTGGCGGCGGTGATCCGCCAGCCGCGCGCGGTGATCAGGGCACCGGCCCGGTCGCGGAAGCCGAGCAGTGATCCGGGGATGTCGAAGGACTTCGGGCGGCGCGCCACCCGGCAGGCAGTAACGAGCACCAGCTGCAGCGCGCGGCCCGCGCGGACCGCGAACGACTCGCTGCGCATCAGCAGGCCGAGCCCGGCGGCCAGAGCGGTGAGCAAGACCAGCCCGGCGGCGGCGGCGGCGATCAGGCCGGCGCCGGGCCGGCCGGCCGTCGCCAGGATCACCAGGGCGAGGATCGGCAGGCCCAGGCGGGCGAAGACGTTCCAGATTCCCGACACCAGGGTGTAGAGGACGTACTCAGCCGTGCTGACACCCCAGCTTGAGAGCATCGCCCAGCTGACTCCCATGGCGAGGGCCCCGCCAGCGGGCAAGGTGTTGGCCACGGCGTTGGAGCCGAGGTTGACCACGGCCGCTTCGCGCAGCCGTATCGATGGCAGTACCTGGCAGATCATGATCCAGGTAGCGATCATGCTGGCTGCGGCGGCCGCGGCGACGAGCAGTATCTCGGCCCACGTCATCGCCTGCATGCTGGCCCACACGCTGCGGTAGGACGCGAAATGCGGGACCGCGAAGCCGAATATGGCCGCGACGAGGGCGAACGAACCTGCGGTGCGGAAGATCTTCCGGCCGCGCCGCGACCCCGTCCGCCCCTGATCCGTAATAGCGGTAGCGGGCGGATCGGCAATGACCGTCATCGGATCCCTGGCCGTGCGCAGACCGGATCGGAATGGTGCATGTTGTGCCCGCTCTCGCCGGACGGTGCCATACCGTCATGGGGCCCTGCCGTAGCGCGGCGAGCCGGCCGATCATGGTCCAGTCAACCCCGGCCACACCGAGGCGGGAAATGGGCTACCTGAGATCGGCCCATCACCAGAACCGATCAGCCGGCGGCCGTCATGCCCCGCGGGCCGGTCAGCAGGTCCAGGATCTCGCCGATGGTGCGTTCCCGCCCGTCCGGTTCTGGCAGCGGGAGGTGGGCCTGGATGTGGTAGCGGTTGCGGCGCCCGTCCTTCCCCTTCACCACGTAGCCGGCCTGGGCCAGGTCGGTGATGATGCCGAAGGCGCTGCGCTCGCTGATGTTCAGGCTGGCCGCGATGTCGCGCAGGCGTACACCCGGGTCGTGAGCGACGCACAGGAGAACCCGGGCGTGAGGGGTCAGGAAGGTCCAGCTCGCCATCCTTCTAGGTTACCAGATTCCGGAAAAAACTTGCTAGTTTTTCGGTGCGGGTATAGGTTCTGAACCAGGCACCGGATGTCAGCCGCGAATAGCGGCCAGCCTTCCGGGGCTACCGGAGGAGCTCATGCGCATCGGTGCGGTCATCACGATCGTTGGTGCCCACGAGGCTCGCAATGCCGCGTCCCGGCTGACGATGCCGGTGTCTGATGGAAGAAGCTGCCGGGCCAGGATCCAGGCCGCCCGCGGCCGCGGCCGCCGGCAGCTGACGCCGGCCCTGCTGGGCGTTGGCTAGCCTCCGCGCCCGCCCCATTTCTCCGTCGCAGCGTCCCGGCGGGCCGCTGGCCAGCGGTCGCCGAGGACGCTGCGGCGGACCCCTCTAGGCCAAGGAAAGACGTCATGACCGAACCAGCCGCACCGTATCCGTATCCGTATCCGTATCCGTACTCTGCCCCTACCGGGCCGGGCTCGTCCCCTGACGGCACCGTCCCGCCCATGCCCTCGGAGGTCACGAACGAGCGCAGACAGCGGCACTCGGACGGCAGATTGCGCATGATGATGCGCAAAATCGCCCGCCGCCCGTAGCCTGCGCGACCGGCCCTGGCGCCCCCGGACCGCTGGGGTGATCAGCGAGCCGTTGCGATGTTCAGGAAGCGGCCGTGCTGCAGGACGGAGATCATCGCCAGCGTCGACTCTGCGCCCTGGTTGCGGCTGCGGCTGTTGCGGCTGAGGGCGTCGCTGCACCCGCCGGTTCGCTCGTCGAGCATCGGAATCCGGGCGTCGTTGTCGCCGAGCAGCCAGTTCACGCTCATTTCCACGCCGGTCAGCCAGAAGGCGTCGCCGGTGACCGCCGCCGCCCGCGCGCAGGCGTCCGCGAGCGCCGCCACCTGGCTCGGGTGCTGGTCGAAGGAGGGGCGGTCCTCGCCGCGGCCCCAGCCCCCGGCCGGGACCACGGACAGGTGGCCGTTGCGAGTCTCGCCGGCCAGCAGCCAGCCGAGCATGCGCAAGCCGTTCTGCAGGAGATCATCGCGGCTGAGTTTCTCGCCGATCGCGATGACGGCCTCGGCGATGGCCGCGTTCGCGTAGCTGAGCCGGGCGGCCGGCCACGGCCACGCCGCATCGGCGGCCGGCTCGCCGATGACGGTCCCGGCCGCGGCGAGCAGGGCCAGCGCGCCGGGATGGCCGGGCCATAGCTCGAGTAGCTCGGCGGCGCCGAGCGCCGCGAACGCCATGGCATGGGGGTAGGGAGAACCCACCGCCGCGCTCGCGTCGAACAGGGCCAGGGCCTCCTGGCGGATCCCCGCGGTGGGACCGCGGGCCGCGGCGGTGCCCAGGGCCCACAGCGACCGGCCCCAGGCATCCTGCGCTTCGGCCGGGCCGTGCCACCGGCGGTCGACGCCCAGGCGGCTGCGGAACTTGCCGTCTGCCGCCTGAGCCTGGGTGAGGAAGTAAAGGTAGCGGCGGCCCAGGGTGATGAGCTCGGCGGACGGCGACGGCTCGCGGCACACCACGACGAGGCCGCGGGCAACGTCGTCGACGCGGTAGCCCTGTCCGTACCGGGGCATGATCCCGTCGGCACGCTCGATCACGCCGACGGTATCGGTGAGCCGCTGAAGGTGCCGGAACGGCACCGCCGGGTTGGACGAGATCTTCATCGGAATCCGGAGGCTAGCTAGAGCGGCCTCGCATGCCCGCCGGCGTCCCGAGCAGTGGCTGAGCGTCCGCCGCGGCCTCGCGCGGGGAACGCATGACCACGATAGCCGACAACCTGGACGTACGCGGGCGGCCCGCCCGCCGTGTGCCGCCGTCACAGAGCTCCCCTCGGCCGAACAAAACTGTGGTGTAGCCCCGACCAACGCCAGACGCCACCGCCGGCTGCCGCCCGCCTCGGTGGTATCAGCCGCCGGGCGCCAGGCGCGGCTATCCGAACCGCCAGGAAGGGAGCCGTCGTGGCTGGAAGGGCGCATACTGGTATTGATGAAGAGTGCCCACGCCGCGTCCCGGCGTTTCCTGCCCGGAAGTCCCTTCAATGTCCTGCCTGTGGACGTGCCCGTTGAGCAGTTCACCGTTCGCGATCAGGTAACCCACGATAAGTACGGCCTCGGCCGGGTGGTCTTGGTCGAGGACGACGATGCGGTGATCGTCAGCTTCGGCTCACGAAAGGTACGGGTCTTGTCGCCTTTCGCCACGCTGACCAAGCTCTGACCGGTCTCACGTTGCTGTCGCGTCCACGCCCGCCTTCTCACGCACGCCCAGGCTTGATCCCTACCTACGTCGGCATCGCGAAACTAGCATAAATTTTCCGGAATCTGATAGCTTGTCAGGGTGGCGAGCTGGACCTTCCTGACGACCCATGCGCGGGTTTTGCTGCTGGTCGCGCATGACCCCGGAGTGCGCCTGCGAGACATCGCGGCCAACCTGGACATCACCGAACGCAGCGCGTTCGGCATCATCACGGACCTGGTCGAGGCCGGCTACGTGATCAAGGAGAAGGACGGCCGCCGCAACCGCTACCACGTCCAGGCCCACCTCCCGCTGCCAGAGCCCACCGCCCGGGAACGCACCGTCGGCGAGGTGCTGGCCCTGCTGGCCGGTACCGACGCGACCGTGACCTGCGAGTCGGCCGCGGCGGACCAGGGGCGCGGCGACCTGCCGCCGGGCGAGCCGCCGGCCCGCCCCGCTGCGGTGGCGGACCGCAACGGGCAGAGTCCGCGGAGTGCGACCACGGGGCGGGAGGAGGCAGTGACGTGACCGACGTATGGGTAGCGAACGATGAGGGCACCGAGATCATCCGCGCCCGGGATATCGCGATGGCCAGCCTGGACTACAACGGCAACGTCATCGTCCGGCTCGCCGGCGCGGAGGGCGCGGTCGTGACGGTCGTCGCGCACCGGGCACACCAAGAGGAGCGCCGGCCTGACGATTTTCACCGCCAGCTGATCCGCGTCATCGCCGAACTGTCCGACGCGGCGGGCGCCTTCCTGACGCGGGCGGTGCACGACGAGACGCGTGGCTGGCAGTGGATCACCGAGCCGCTGTAACGGGGAAGCGCGGTGGCGCATACTGGTAATGATGAAACCTGCCCGCGCCTCCGTCCGGCGCCACCTGCCCACCAGCCCCTTCGCGGCCGCGCCTCCCGCTCCGCCCGCCGAGCAGTTCGCGGAGCAGGACCAGGTGACACACGATAAGTATGGCCTCGGCCGGGTCATCACCGTCGAGGACGACGCCGCCCTGGTCATCGACTTCGGCGCGCGCCGGGTACGGATCACGATACCGTGCGCGAATCTGACCAAGCTGTGATGCGGCCGTCACACTGACCCACCGCGCGATCACCGACGAGGCTGACGACGCCCGGAGGTCGTAGCTCAAGGTCAAGGGGCGCGGTCGTCCCGCGGGTCAGCATGACCCTCATCGCGGCGCTGGTCCTCGATTACGGTAGCGACGTGCCGTACGCACACCTCGAACGCGAGCGCATCTTGCGCGTGCATGCCGCGCAGCCTGTCCATGAACTTGACCATGTTCTTCACGGTGCGGTCCGGCAGGCCCTGCACGCTCATGAATTTGCCGCCGCCCGCCTCCGCGAAGCCAGGGATCGTCCCTACCTGGATTCCGTAAAATTCAGTCACCCTCAGCCTCCGTGCCCTGCAGTCCGGAACCGCCCCCGGGAGGAGCGCTGCCGTCCGGGGGCCTCTGGCAGCCGCGCAGTTTCACGGGCATACGGCCCGGTGTCACGAGCAACGAATCCCGTACTGCCGGTGTCCCGGCGTAACGGGCGCGGTCTCAAATCGGACGAACCTGCTCGGCCCGCGGGCCCTTGGCGCCCTGGGTGACGGTGTACTCCACTCGCTGGTTGTCCTCGAGGCTGCGGTGGCCGTCGGCCTCGATGGCGGTGTGGTGGACGAAGACGTCGGGAGTGCCGTCGTCGGGGGTGATGAACCCGTAGCCCTTGTCCGCGTTGAACCGCTTCACTGTTCCCTGAGCCACTGTGCTCTCCTGCCAAGGCGGTCATCGGGATGCACGAGGTGCACATCCCGGGCTGTGGCGACCGCCCGTCCTTCCGGGGCCGGGCCTGGAAACCGACGGCGCCCGCGGTCAGAATTTCGCGGGCGCTGTGACACGGACACGAACTTCGACTGCTACCAGCTTCATTTAACACCATTCCGGCCTAACCCCCTACTCATCGTCCCGCCGCTCCCGCGGCAAGAGCTCATCGAAGATCAGCACCGTCTGCGTGGCGTTCACCTCCGGCATGCCTTGCAGCCGGGTCAGCACCAGGTCGCGCAGGGCGGCGGCGTCGCGGGTCCGCACCAGCAGCATGAGGTCGTGCTCACCGGACACCAACGCGGCGTGGTCCACCTCGGGAATGCCCAGCACCTGGTTACGCACCTTCTTCCAGGACTGCTGCGCGATGTTGAGGAACACGTACGCCGACAGGCCGTACCCGTACTTCTGCGGGTTGATGGTCGCGCTGTACCCGGTGATCACTCCGGCCCGCTCGAGCCGGTCGACCCGGGCGTAGGCGTTGGCCCGGGAGACGTGCAGCTCACCGGCCAGCGCGCGCATGGAAAGCCGGCCGTTGGCCCGCAGCGCGGCCACGATCTGACGGTCCAGGTCGTCCAGCGCGGCCATTTGTCCGTCAGCCACCGGCGGCGCGCCCTCATGGATAGTCATACGGTTCAGGATAGTCCCGCTAGAGGCCAATACGTCTTGAATTGGCAGCCATACCTGTACATATGGCCAGCACCGGAGCAGGATTGGCTACAGAATTGCCGGGAGGCGCCCTCGTGACCACACCGTCCTCGATCCAGGACCGCGTCGATGCCGCCCTGCCGCCCAGCACCGACCCGCTCGCCCTGATCGACCCGGACGGGCACCCGAGCGGGACCGCGCTCCTGGACATGCCGCCGGACCCGGTGCTGCGCGAACTGCTCCGCCTGATGGTCATCGGCCGCCGGCTGGATGCCCAGGCCACGGCGCTGACCAGGCAGGGACGCCTGGCGGTGTACCCGTCCTCGCGGGGCCAGGAAGCCTGCCAGGTGGGAGCCGTCCTCGCGCTGCGCGAGCAGGACTGGCTGTTTCCCACCTACCGCGACACGGTCGCCGTGCTGACCCGCTCCGTCGCCCCCGCCGAGGCGCTGTCGCTGCTGCGCGGCGAGTGGCACTGCGGCTACGACCCCCATGTGTACCGAACGGCGCCGCAGTGCACGCCGCTGGCCACCAATGCCCTGCACGCCGTCGGGTTCGCCCGGGCCGCTCAGCTCAAGCACCAGGACCAGGCGGCGCTCGTGCTGGTCGGCGACGGGGCGACCAGCGAGGGCGACATGCACGAGGCGCTGAACTTCGCCGGGGTATGGCAGGCCCCGGTCATCTTCCTGGTGCAGAACAACGGCTACGCGATCAGCGTCCCGCTGGCCAAGCAGACCGCGGCGCCCGCGCTCGCGTACCGGGGCGTCGGCTACGGCGTGCGCTCGATGCTCATCGACGGGAACGACGCCGCCGCGGTCTTCGCCACGGTCCGCGCCGCGCTCGGCCGGGCCTCGGCCGGGCGCGGCCCGACGCTCATCGAGGCCGTCACCTACCGGGTCGAGGCGCACACCAACGCCGATGACGCGGCGCGCTACCGGTCCGCCGCGGAGGTCGAGGGGTGGCTGGCCCGCGATCCGCTCCGGCGGCTCGAGACCTACCTGCGCGACCGCGGCCTGCTCGACGACGCCGCCCTGGCCGGGATCAGCGCGGAGGCCGAGCAGCGGGCGGCCGAGGTGCGCCAGGCCATGAGCGGCGACGCGGACCAGGACCCGGCGGAGTTGTTCGCGCACGTGTACGCCCAGCCCACCCCGGCCCTGGCCGCCCAGCGCGAGTTCCTGCTGGCCGAGATCGCCGACGAGGGGGACAGGCCGTGACCGGAACCCTGGAACAGGGGCTGGCTGAGGCCGGTTCCGAGCAGATTTTTCCCGAACGGACCGGCCTCGTGCCCGCCGCCACCCGCCCCGCTGTCCCGGGGTCAGAGCGCCCCGGCGCACCCGCGGTCACGATGGTGGCCGCGCTGAACGCCGCGCTCGCCGACGCGCTGGCCGATGATCCGCGCGTGCTGGTGTTCGGCGAGGACGTCGGGACCCTGGGCGGCGTGTTCCGGGTCACCGACGGCCTGGCCGCCCGGTTCGGCGAGGAACGGGTCTTCGACACGCCGCTGGCCGAGGCCGGCATCGTCGGCACCGCGATCGGCATGGCCATGAACGGGCTGGTGCCCGTGGTCGAGATGCAGTTCGACGCGTTCGCCTACCCGGCCTTCGAGCAGGTGACCAGCCACCTGGCCAAGCTGCGCAACCGCACCCGCGGCCGGGTGAGCCTGCCCATCGTGGTGCGCATCCCGTACGGCGGCGGAATCGGCGGCGTCGAGCACCACAGCGACGCGTCCGAGGCGTACTACGTGCACACGCCCGGCCTGCGCGTCGTCACGCCCGGCGGCCCGGCCGATGCCTACCACCTGCTGCGCCAGTCGATCGCCTGTGCCGATCCGGTCATCTTCCTCGAGCCCAAGCTCCGGTACTGGTCCAAGGAGCCGATCCCGGCCGACCCCGGCCCGGCCATCGACCGCGCGGTGGTCCGGCGAGCCGGCCGGGACGTCACGCTGATCGCCTACGGCGCCATGGTGGGCACCGCGATGCAGGCCGCCGAGGCGGCGGCGGCCGACGAGGGCTGGGACGTCGAGGTCGTCGATCTGCGCAGCCTGTCGCCGTTCGACGACGCGACGGTGGCCGGTTCGGTGCGCCGCACCGGGCGGGCCGTGGTCGTCCACGAGGCGCCGGGTTTCGGCGGGTACGGGGCCGAGGTCGCCGCGCGCCTGACCGAGCAGTGCTTCCACTACCTGGAGGCGCCGATCCTGCGCGTCACCGGCTTCGACATCCCCTACCCGCCGCCCATGCTCGAACGACACCACCTCCCGGGCGTCGACCGGATCCTCGACGCGATCGCCCGGCTGCAGTGGGACGACCGTGCCTGACTTCCTGCTGCCCGACCTGGGCGAAGGACTGGAGGAGGCCGAAGTCACCGCCTGGTACGTGCAGGTCGGCGACCAGGTGGCCGTCGACCAGATCGTCGCCGAGGTGGAGACGGCCAAGGCCGCCGTCGAGGTGCCGATCCCCTTCGCCGGCACGGTGACCGCCCTGCACGCCGAGCCCGGCACCACGGTCCCGGTGGGCGCGCCGCTGATCAGCGTGGCGGCCGCCGCACCGGGTGGCGGCCGGCCGGGACCCCAGCCCGCGGCCGCACCGGATGACGGCCGGCCCGAACCGCGGGCCGCCGACGAAGCCAGCGGCAACGTCCTGGTCGGCTACGGCACCCGGCCATCGCCGCGGCGCGCCCGCGGCCCGCGCAGGCCCGCGGTCTCCGCCACCAGGTCGCCCGCTCGGGCCGACGCCATCGCCGCGGCCGGCTCCGCCCCGGCCCCCGGTCTTGCCGTAGCCCCCGCGCGGACGCCCGGCGGCCCGGTGCCGGTCATCTCACCGATCGTGCGCAAGCTCGCCCGCCAGGCCGGGCTTGACCTGGCCCGCATCGTCGGCACCGGCCCGCGAGGCCTGGTGCTGCGCCGCGACGTGAACCAGGCGATCGCCGCCGGGGACCAGTCCTCCGCCGAGATCCGGATCCCGATCCGCGGGACCCGGAAAGCCGCGGCCGAGAAGCTGACCCGCTCGCGGCGTGAGATCCCCGAGGCGACGGTCTGGGTGGACGCGGACGCGGCCGGCCTGCTGGCCGCGCGGGCGGCGCTCAACGCGCAGGCACCGCGGGCCCCGGTCAGCCTGCTCGCGGTGGCGGCCCGGTTCGCGGTGGCCGGCCTGCGCCGCTACCCCGAACTGAACGCGCACATCGAAGCCGACGAGATCGTCATTCCCGCTCACGTGCACCTCGGCTTTGCCGCGCAGACCGAGCGAGGGCTGGTCGTACCCGTCGTCCGGAACGCCCATCTGATGCCGGCGCGCGAACTGGCCGCGGCGCTCGGGCGGCAGACCGCCGCCGCCCGGGCGGGCCGCCTGACCCCCGCCGACCTCACCGGCGGGACGTTCACGGTGAACAACTACGGCGTCTTCGGCGTCGACGGCTCCGCGGCGATCATCAACCATCCGGAGGTCGCGATCCTGGGCCTGGGACGGATCATCGACCGGCCCTGGGTGGTGGACGGGCAACTCGCCGTGCGCAAGGTCACCGAGCTGACGCTGGCCTTCGACCACCGGGTGTGCGACGGCGCCACGGCCGGCGGATTCCTGCGCTACGTGGCCGACCGCGTGGAATCCCCGGCGCTCGCCCTGGAAACCGTCGGTCTCTAGCGAGCCGGACGGATCGTCCGTCAGCTGCTTTGAGTCCCGGGCACGTACGGGTGCAGGGTGGGCTCGTCCGACGGCCTGGCCGGGATGCCGGTGCAGTGCTCTCCCGGGTACCACGAGGGCAGGCTCGGGTACCCCGACGCCTTCGGCTCCGGACCCGACGCCTTCGGCTGCGGACTCGGCGAGTGCGCCAGGCCCGGGCCGCAGGACGGCCCGGTGGCCCCGTGACCGGGTGACCTGGTCGGGCGGGGCTTGAAGTTCGGCGTCGGGGTCAGCTGGCCGGAACCTGAGCCGGGCTCGTCGAGTGGTGCGGCCCGGGGGCGGGCTGGCTGCTGGGCTGGCCCGCGCGGTGCGTGGCCGGCGGCCTCTTGGCCGTGACGGGCCGGAGCGCGCCGGAGCTGGGCGGGGCCGGCGCCGCCACCGTGACGTGCGCCAGTTGCTGAATGGGGCTGGGCAGGACGTCGATGTAGGCCGCGAAGACGCTGCCCAGCGCGGCCGCCGCCACGACCAGCGCCGTGGCCAGCCTGGCTCGGGAACGAGCTGGACCCCGAAACCTGCGGGCGCCGCCGGCGCCGCCCTGGAGCGGATGAGATGCCGACCGGAGAGGCTGCCCGGCTGAAGGCAGCCCGCACTGCCGCCTCCCCGGCCAGCTCCCCAGGTTCTGCCGGCCCGGCCAAGGCGGCGAGCATAAGCGCCAGGTCATGCATCGGCTGCGGCGCGTCGGGGGGGAGGACGCGCCGA
Source organism: uncultured Actinomycetes bacterium (assembly GCA_963849595.1). Taxonomy (GTDB): domain Bacteria; phylum Actinomycetota; class Actinomycetes; order Streptosporangiales; family Streptosporangiaceae; genus Palsa-504. The sequence goes on along the minus strand of CAWKIB010000056.1, from coordinate 70,549 downwards.
GCGATGATCATGTCCAGCAGCGGCTCGTCGTGCTCGCCGCCGGGCCGGCCGGGGAAGGGGAACCCAGGCATCTCACCCTGTACAGCGTCGGGCTCGTTCAATGCGTTACACCCGCCCGTTCGGCCAGTTCAGCGAGCCGGCGCAGGGCGCGGTGGGCGGTCACCCGGACCGCGCCCGGGGTCTTGCCGACGATCCGGGCCACGTCGGCGGCCTCCAGCCCGGCCACGACCCGGAGCATGATGATCTCGGCGTGATCGCGGGGCAGGGTCTTGATCAGGGCCACCACCGACCGGGTGGAGATCGCCTCCAGAGCCAGCTCGGCGGCGTCCGGCGCCATCGGCTGCCCGGTCACCTCATCGGTCACGGCCAGCGGCACGTCGGAGCGGCGGGACCGGGACCGGCCCGCGTCCACCGCCCGGTGCCGGGCGATGGTGAACAGCCAGGCCCGGAACGCCTCCTCGCCGCCGCGGAAGCCGGGCAGGCCCTTGACCACCTGCAGCCAGGTTTCCCCGGCCACGTCCTCCGCCTCCGGGGTGATCACGTGCAGGTACCGCAGCAGCGCGGGCTGTACGTCGCGGAACAGGCAGGCGAAGGCGGTCTCGTCGCCCCCCTGGGCGCTGGTCAGCGTAACGCTGAACGCGGCACCGATCACTGATCTAGTATCGGCCCGGCCCGCCCCGCGCCGCAGACGATCACCAGCTACCGGCCCGATTCCTCCCGCGGGTGCTCGAGCCACGGTCCGTTCGGACAAAAATAGAAATTATTCCGAACGAACCGTGGTGTTAGGATCCGTGACCATGCCAGGCCGCACCGTCCGGCTCACCGGCTGGGGCCGGGTCTCGCCCTCCTCCGCCGAACTGGCCTCCCCGGCCACCGCCGCGGACGCCGCACGCAGCTAGCTGCAGCGGCGCGCCGCAGCCCGCGGCGTGATTCCCCGGGGCCTGGGCCGCAGCTACAACAACGCCGCGCAGTGCGACGGCGGCGTGGTGATCTCGACCGCGCGGCTGAACCGGATCCTCGCGCTGGACGCCGCGACCGGCCTGGTGACCTGCGAGGCGGGCGTCAGCCTGGAGCAGCTCATGGTGGCCGGGCTGCCCGCCGGGTGGTTCGTGCCGGTGTCCCCGGGCACCCGGCAGGTGACCGTGGGCGGCGCGATCGCGGCCGACGTGCACGGCAAGAACCACCACGTGGCGGGCAGCTTCGCCCGGCACGTCCGGTCGTTCGACCTGCTGCTGCCCGACGGCGAGCCGCGCACGGTGACCGAGGCCTCCGACCCGGCCCTGTTCTGGGCCACGGCGGGCGGCATGGGCCTGACCGGGCTCATCGTGCGGGCCACGATCCAGCTCAAGCGGGTGGCCACCTCGCGGGTCCGGGTGGACACCGTGCGCACCGCCGACATCGACCAGACCATGGCCGTGCTGGCCGAGCACGACGGCCGCTTCGGCTACACCGTGGCCTGGTCGGACAGCCTGGCCCGGGGCGCGGGCCTGGGGCGTTCGGTGATCACCAGCGGCGATTTCGCCGAGCCGGGCGACCTGTCCCCGGCCGACGCCCGGGACCCGTTCGCGTTCCGGCCCGCCGCCCGGCTGGGCGTCCCGCCCGGTGTCCCGCCCGGCCTGATCAACCGCTACACGGTGGCCCTGGCCAACGAGGCCTACTACCGCCGGGCGCCCCGCTCGCGCAGCGGCGAGATCCAGGCCATCGGCCCGTTCTTCCACCCGCTGGACGCGATCAGGAACTGGAACCGGGTCTACGGCCCGGGCGGGTTCCGGCAGTACCAGTACGTCGTGCCGTTCGGCGCGGAAAGCGCCGTGCGCCGCTCGTTCGAGCTGGTCAGCCAGGCGCGCGCGCCGTCCTTCGTGACCGTGCTCAAGCGCTTCGGGGCCGGGGACTCCGGGCTGCTCTCGTTCCCGATGCCGGGCTGGACCCTGGCCCTGGACTTCCCGGCCCGCACCCCCGCGCTCGCCGAGCTGCTGGGTTCGCTCGACCGGCTGGTGGTGCAGGCCGGCGGCCGGGTCTACCTGGCCAAGGACTCGCGGGTGCCGCCCGAGGTGCTGGCCGAGATGTACCCGCGGCTGCCCGAGTTCCGCAAGCTGCGCGCCGAGCTGGACCCGGCCGGGATCCTCGCCTCCGACCTCTCCCGCCGCCTGGGCCTCTAGCGCCACCGCTGGCCGGTGACCGCACGTCCCGGTGCCGGGCCGGTGTGTCACGAACCCGGGTGACCCCCGCCTACCTTGCGATGTATCTTGTTCTTGTGCCTGGCGAGGACCCGGCGGCCTTCCTTCGCGCGATGGCGGCTCCGCTGAACACAGCGAGGCGGAGCGAGCCGCTGCCAGGTGTCCCGTTCAGCCTGGAGGCGGCGGCGAACGCGTTCGTGATGCTGGGCCTGCTGCCTGAGGCGCGCGCCGAGGAGATCCTGGCTGAGTACCGGCGAGAGCTGGAGGCTAAGGGCTTCCGGTTCGGGGTGCTGACCGGCGAGCTGAGCGTGCGTCCGGGCGCGTACGGGTTTCAGCACGCACAGGCCGTCGGCCGGGACCGCCTGACCCGGATTCCGCTGGCGGCTTCTGCGGAGACGATGCCGGTACCGCTCGGCGGCATGGAGAGCGGCATGGAGATGAGCGTGACCTGGGCGACGCTGACTCCTGGCGGCGTGCGGCTGGGTTTCCGCGTCACCGGATATTCCGGTAGTGACATGTCCGGGTCGGCCCGGCGGCCCTATCGCGTGTCGCCTGGCTCGCAGTTCGCCGAGAAGATCCAGGCCGCAGTGTCGGTGACCGACAACCTGGGCCAGCACTACCGGGTCCGGCCGGTCCGCGGTGGCGGCACCATCCCATCCGGGCAGCCAGGACAGCCGCCACCCCGATGGGACGGCGAGATGCTGGCCGAGCCGGAATCGCGCGCCGCCGGGCCCGCTACCGCTGATGGGGTCCGCTGGCTGGAGTTCGCTCCTGCATCGGGCCCGGCCGCCCGCGTGGTCATGCCAGCGCCGGCCCAGGTAGCGATGGGCACGGCCGACCCGCCGTGGCCGACGCCGGCCGAGTGCTACCTGGCCGAGCTGGCGTCGGTCACGTCCATGTCCATCGGCGCGGCGGGCGGCACGGTCGAACTCGATACCGCGCAGATCGTCGCGGCGGTGGCCGATGCGCTGCTGTGGGTCGGGGCGCTGCCGCCGGACAGCGGGCTGCTGGCGGGCGGGACCGCGGCCGGGCGCGGGCCTGCGGAATGGCGGCAGTCGCTGGCACATCTGTGGGGCCGCCAGGCAGGGCGGCGGGCACTCGAGGGCGACCCGGCCCGGGCGGGCCTGGCGGCAGGGCTGCCGCTGCGGCAGGCCACGGCGGTGATCGAGAGCATCACCGCGCAGGAGAACCTGGTGTCTGTCCAGCTGTACGGCCACCCATGGGTGACCGGGGAGTACTGGCCGATGATCACGCCGTGTTTCCAGGTCCGGGCGGTGGATGACACCGGTAGTGAGCATGAGGGCATACGCGGGAGCGGGGGTGGCTCACCGGAGGGCAGCTGGAATTTCTGGTTCTGGCCGCCGGTTGCCCCCGCGGCCAGGCGGATCCGGGTGATCGTCAGCACGCTGTGGGAGGCGGCCTGGGCGGAGATCGATATCCCCGGCCGGCGCAATGTTGCGACGTAATCTAGGGGCCGATTGGGGAAATGAGGACGAATTGCTCGCGCGGGTGCTGATTACCAGCTGGACGCTGGCCACCGGGCGCACCCTGCGCACGGGCGTCGCGCCGCACTCGCTCAGCGCGGACGAGCTGATCAGCTTCTGGGCCGACGACCTGATCGCGATCCCGTGAGCCACCCCACGGCGGGCACGCTGACCACCAGCGAGCGTGACTGGCTCACGGTCCGGTCCTACCTCGGCGAGCACCGCTACGACCTGGCCGTGGACGCCGCGAAGGACTACCCGCCGGAACGCCGGATGGCCGGCACCCCGCTGCTGGCCGCGCCCGGCTGGCTGCCGCCCGCCCCGGTCCCGCTCCAGGACATCAGCCTGGAGCTGCGCGACGCCGGGCCGGCCGAGGCCGAGGTCACGACCCCGTTCCTGCCGCGGCGGGCCGACGGGACGCCGTACCGCCGCTACTCCGAGGCGATGGCGGAGCTGGCCGCCCCGCTGGTGTTCGAGAACCGCGCCACCTACCGGCTGACCGAGGCCGACCTGTGCGCCCGGCCGCCCCGGCTGGTGTTCGCCGGCGGCCGGTACTTCGACGGCATCGACACCGGGGAAGCGGCGGCCCACGAGTACGCCGCGGCCCGGCTGGGCCGGCCCGCGCCCGGCCCGCGTCCGGCTGGCGTGCGGGCCCGCGTCGCCGACCCGTGCGACCTGCGGCGCCGCCCGGCTAACCTGGCCATCAGCACGCTGACCCTGCGGCTGGACCGCCGCCGGGGCCGGGCGTCCTTCCTGCTGCACTGGCGGGACCCGGCCAAGGTGGGCCACGCGGGCGGCCTGTACCAGGTCATCCCGGTGGGCGTGTTCCAGCCGTCGGGCGAGGCGCCCTGGAATCGGCAGCATGACTTCTCGCTGTGGCGGTGCATGGTCCGCGAGTTCGCCGAGGAACTCGGCGGGCGCTCGGAGGACTACGGCAGCGACCGCGGGCCGGTCGACTACGATTCCTGGCCGTTCGCCCGGCAGCTGACCGACGCCCTGGACCGCGGCCAGGTCCGCGTCTGGTGCCTGGGGCTCGGCACCGACCCGCTGACCTACGCCACCGACCTGCTGACCGTGGCGGTGATCGACAGCGACGTATTCGACGCCATGTTCACGGATGAACCTGCAGCGCAACGCCGAGGGGGAGATCCTGGCCGCGCGCGAGTTCGCCGCCCACGTGATCGACCGCACCGTCACCGGCGAGCCGGTGCAGGCGGCCGGGGCCGCCCTGCTCCGGCTCGCCTGGCGCCATCGCGAGACGCTCGGCGGATAGCAGCTATCCGCCGGCACCGGGCCCGTGGTGGCCGGGACCGCGCGCCGTCCCCGGCGCCGGGCCGGCCCCGCTGATCCCGGCGATGTGATCGCATCATGCATGCAGCGGCGATTGCTGGGCAGATATGCCGTCGAGCCGACGTGTGAGGCACCCGATGGAGACGAGCGGTGGTTGCGAGGCCTGAATACCTGGACGGCGGGCACGTCGTCCAGTTCTACGGTCACGAGGAGGAACTCGCCGACCGGGTGGCCGGCTACCTGCTGGGCGCGCTGCAGCACGACGGGGTGGCGGTGGTCATCGCCACCGCGGCGCACCGGCGGGCGTTCGAAGGGCGCCTGACGCGGGCCGGCGTTGACCTGGCCGCGGCGGCCCGGGCCGGCACCTACCGCACCCTGGACGCGGGTGACACGGTACGCGCGCTGACGACCGGCGGGCAGCTCGACCGCGGCGCCTTCGACCGCGTGATCGGCCGCCTGATCGCCGACGCGGGCCAGGGGGAGCGCCCGGTCCGCGCCTACGGCGAGATGGTCGCCCTGCTCTGGGACGCCGGGCTGGTCAACGACGCCGTCCAGCTCGAGGAGATGTGGGGCTCGCTGGGCCTGTCGCACTCGTTCTCCCTGTTCTGCAGCTACCCGGCCCGCTCGGTGACCGGCGACGGCCACCTGGAGGCGTTCGCCGAGGTGTGCCGGCTGCACGGCTCGGTGGTGGGCGGCTGGCCGGCCCCGGCTGGCCCCAGCGCGACCCGTGCCCCGGCAGGCCCCGGCGCGACCCGTGCCCGGGCCCACGGCGCCGAAAGCGGACCCGTGCCCCGGCGCACGGCACCACGACCCGCGCCTTCGCCCTGTCCGGCGACGCGCCCGCGGCGGCCCGGCACTTCGCGGTCGACGCCGTGCGGCGCCTGGGCGCCGCGGACCTGGCCGACGACACCGCCCTGGTGGTGACCGAACTGGCCGCCAACGCCATCGTGCATGCGCAGACCGGCTTCACGGTGGACCTGTCGGCCGGCCCGGACGTGCTGCGCATCACGGTGCGCGACGCGAGCCCGCTGCCGCCCGCGTCCGCCGCGGACCTGCCCGCCCTGCCGCTGCACGGCCTGGGCGCGGTGGACGCGCTGGCCAGCCGCTGGGGCGTCGAGCGACTCGGTCATTCTGGCAAGCTGGTGTGGGTGGAACTGCGCCGCTAACCCCGGGAGGGCGGATGCCAGAGATCCGGGTCCGCCGCGTCTACGACGCGCCCTCGCCCGCCGACGGCGCCCGCGTGCTCGTGGACCGGATCTGGCCGCGCGGCCTGCGCAAGGACGCGGCCCACTTGACCGAATGGGCCAAGGACGCCGCGCCGTCCACCGAACTGCGCCAGTGGTACGGGCACGACCCGGAGAAATTCAGCGAGTTCCGCCGGCGCTACCTGGACGAGCTGTCCGGCCGCGTCCAGCGGGCCGAGCTCGGCAAGCTGCGCGCCCTGGCCGCGACCGGCCCGGTGACCCTGCTCACCGCGACCCGCGACGTCGACATCAGCCAGGCCGCGGTCCTGGCCCAGGTCCTGCGCCAGCCCCTGGACGACGAAGGCGGCGAGGCCGCCTGCTGGGCCCACCTGGTCTGCCCCGACTGCGGCGCCATCGAACCGAAGGCCACCGCGCAGGCTGCGCGCTGGCCTGAGCTCACATCCTCCCGTCGGGGCGGATGTGCTCGGGCTCCGCCTCGTCCGCCAGCGACAGGTCCCCGCCGAGGTCATTGTCCCGCCAGCCCGGCTGACCTCTTCACCCCCATCGGTCCCACACAGCAGGGATGATTTGGGCCTATGGGAGTGCAAAGAGGTCTATAGCGCCCAAAGCGCTCCCGGAAGCCCAAATCATCCCGGATCTGTCCGCGTACACCGGTTTTGTCGGTGCGTGTGGTCACACTGTTCCGCATGGACAGTGAGCTTCCCTCTACGCTGCGCAACCTCGCCCGGCAGCAGCAGGGAGTCGTGTCCCGTTCCCAGGCCCTCCGGGCCGGGCTGTCCGCGGACATGATCAAGTTTCGGCTGCGGGGCGGCTGGTGGCGACCAGTTCATCGCGGCGTCTACCTGACCTTCACCGGAGCGGCCGGCCACAATGCGCAACTGTGGGCGGCGCTCCTCGCGGCCGGGCCGGGCGCAGTCCTGAGCCACGAGACCGCGGCCGAGCTCCAGCGGCTGGCCGATAAGCCGGCCGATTCGATTCACGTGACGGTTCCCTGGCAGCGCCGGGTCAAGGCCGCCAACGGGGTCAGCGTGCACCGTTGCACGCGCGCCGGAGAGATCGTCCTCGGGTACAGCAACCCGCCGCGGACCAGGGTGGAAGAGACCGTGCTCGACCTAGCCCAAGCGGCGGCGACGTTCGATGACGTGTGCGGATGGGTGACCCGCGCATTCGCGCGGGACCTAACCGACGCGGCGAGGCTGCGCGCGGCGATGGGCCAGCGCATTAGGCTGCGCTGGCGCGCTGAACTGCATGAACTCGTCACGACGGCGGCCAGCGGCGACCACTCGGTGCTGGAGTACCGCTATGGCCGAGACGTGGAGCGGGCGCACGGGCTCCCCGAGTCGGTCCGGCAGGCGCCATTCGAGGGCCCGGACGGCCGGCGCGGACGCCGCGATCGCCTCTATCGCGACTACGGCGTGGTGGTCGAGTTGGACGGCCGGCTGGCGCACCCGGTCGAGGCCCAGTGGCGCGACAAGGCCCGCGACAACGCGGCCGCCGTAGACGGGCAGCATACGCTCCGGTACGGATGGATGGACGTCACCCGGCACGCCTGCGAGACGGCGGCGCAGGTTGCCCAGGTGCTGCGGGTCCACGGCTGGGCCGTCGGCCCCGGCCATGCTCGCCCGGCTGTCCCGCGGCCCGCTTACACGAAGGCGCTGGTGCCGGTGATGGCGCGGCCGACGATCAGGGTGTTGATCTCGCGGGTGCCCTCGTAGGAGTAGATCGCCTCGGAGTCGGCCACGAACCGGCCCACGTGGTTCTCCAGCAGGATGCCGTTCCCGCCCAGCAGCTCGCGGGCCCAGCCGGCCGCCTCGCGCATCCGGACCGTGCAGAACGCCTTGGCCAGCGCCGAGTGGTGGTCTTCGGCCAGGCCGTCCTGCTGCAGCTCGGCCAGCCGGGCGCACAGGCAGGCCGATGAGGTGACGTTGGCCAGCATCCGGACCAGCAGGTCCTGGACGAGCTGGAACCCGGCGATGGGCCGGCCGAACTGCTCGCGCTGGCGAGCGTAGGCCAGCGCGTGCTCGTACGCGCCCCGGGCGCAGCCGGTGGCCATCCAGGCCACCCCGGCCCGGGTCATCCGCAGCACCGCCGCGGTGTCCTTGAAGCTGTTGGCGCCCTGCAGCCGATGAGACTCCGGCACCCGCACCCCGTCCAGGGTGATGTGCGCGTTCTGCACCACCCGCAGGGCGATCTTGTCGCGCATCTTGACCGGCGAGAAGCCCGGCGTGCCCTTCTCGACCACGAACCCCTTGACCTGCTGATCCTCCAGCGACCGGGCCCAGATCACCACGTAATCAGCGAACGTGGCGTTGCCGATCCACTTCTTCTGCCCGTCCAGCACCCATTCCTCGCCGTCGCGGCGGGCGGTGGTGGTCAGCCCGCCCGCGGCGCCCGACCCGACGTCGGGCTCGGTGAGGCCGAACGCCCCGATCTTCTCCAGCCGCGCCATCTCGGGCAGCCAGCGCTCCTTCTGCTCCTCCGACCCGCACAGGTAGATGGACCCCATGGCCAGGCCGCTGTGCACGCCGAAGAACGTGGCGATGGACGGGTCGACCCGGGCCAGCTCCATGGCGATCATGCCGTCCAGCAGGTTGCCGCCGCCCGGGCAGCCGTACCCGGTGTAGGCCTGCCCCGCGATGCCGAGCTGGCGCAGGCCGGGCACCACCAGGTCGTAGGGGAATTCCTCCCGGGTCCAGTACTGGTTGATCACCGGCTGGACCGACTTCTCCATGAACTCCCTGGTCCGTGCGCAGCAACTGGCGGCCCTCGAGGTCGAGGGTCCCCTCGATCAGGTAGAAGTCGCCGTCGGTCACGGGGGTCCTCGCTCATAACTAGCCTCCCAATAAGTTAAGACCGCGGTCAGGAAGGCGTCCACGACCGGCGCCAGCTCGGCCGCCTCGGTCACCAGCCCGAGGTGGCCGCCGTGGTAGACGTGCAGCCGCGCCTTCGGGATGAGCAGTTTCATCAGCCTGGCGTTGGCCAGCGGGATGATCGGGTCGTCGTCACCGGACAAGATGAGCGTCCGCTGGCGGAGCAGCGGCAGGAACGGCACGCTGGTCCAGCCCGCGCCCGCGGTGAGCTGGTACAGGTACCCGCGCGACGGGCCGACCCGGTTGCCGTTGTTCATCGCGGCCGCGATCCGCTCGGGATTCTCCCGCGCCGAACCGCCGTAGATGGGGCCGGCGATCCGCTCCAGGTAGCCGCGATCCAGGTACCGCCGCGGCGTCACCATGCGCGCGAGCACCGATGGCTTGCCGGGGATCGTCGGCATGCCGGGCGCGGTGGCGACGAGCACCAGCCGCCGGCAGCGGGAGCGCTGGGACGCGGCGAACTGCTGCGCGACGCCGCCGCCCCAGGAGATGCCGAGCACGTCTAGGTTGCCGCCGCCCGGGCAGCCGTACCCGGTGTAGGCCTGCCCCGCGATGCCGAGCTGGCGCAGGCCGAGCACCACCAGGTCGTAGGGGAATTCCTCCCGGGTCCAGTACTGGTTGATCACCGGCTGGACCGACTTCTCCATGAACTCCCTGGTCCGTGCCAGCAGCTGGCGGCTCTCGAGGTCGAGGGTCCCCTCGATCAGGTAGAAGTCGCCGTCGGTCACGGGGGTCCTGCGTCATAACTAGCCTTCCAATAAGTTAAGACCGCGGCCAGGAAGGCGTCCACGACCGGGGCCAGCTCGGCCGCCTCGGACACCAGCCCGAGGTGGCCGCCGTGGTAGACATGCAGCCGCGCCTTCGGGATGAGCAGTTTCATCAGCCTGGCGTTGGCCAGCGGGATGATCGGGTCGTCGTCACCGGACACGATGAGCGTCCGCTGGCGGAGCAGCGGCAGGAACGGCACGCTGGTCCAGCCCGCGCCCGCGGTGAGCTGGTACAGGTACCCGCGCGACGGGCCGACCCGGTTGCCGTTGTTCATCGCGGCCGCGATCCGCTCGGGGTTCTCCCGCGCCGAACCGCCGTAGATCGAGCCGGCCACCTGTTCCATGTAGCCGCGGTCCAGGTAGCGCCGCGGCGTGACCATGCGCGCCAGCACCGACGGCCGGGCCGGCACCATCAGCGAGCCGGTCGCGGTGGAGACCAGCACCAGCCGCCGGCAGCGGGCGCGCTGGAACGCGGCGAAGTGCTGCGCGACCGCCCCGCCCCAGGAGATGCCGAGCACGTCGACCTGGTCGTAGCCGAGCTCGGTCAGCATGCGCGCGATCAGCGTGCACAGCCCGGTGAACCGGTACGGGCCGGACGGCTCGGCCGACCCGCCCACGCCCGGCGGGTCGAACCTGATGACTTCAACGCCCGGGTCCAGCGCGCGGACGAACGGCTCGAGCAGCTCCAGGCTGGCGCCGATGCCGTTGATCAGCAGCAGCGGCGTCCGCCGGCCGGAACTGAGACCGAGCCCCCGGGAAAACCCGCCGGGCCGGGCGCACCGCGACCCGCAGCTGCCGGCCGTCGACGGCCATGCTGCGCACCTCAGCGGTCGTGAACATACGTTCCGGGCGCGGCGGCCCGCACCGGGTAGGCCTTGCGGCCGAGCGTCCGCGGGCTCTTGCGCTGCCCGCCGCCGCGTTCGGCCAGCCAGGCCGCGTAGTCGGTCCACCAGCTGCCCGGCACCGTGGTCGCGGTGGCCAGGAACTCGCGCGGGTCGGGCGGATTGGCTCTGGCATCGGCACCGCTGCCGCGGCGGGGGCACCGGCCGCTGCCGCGGCGGGGACATTGGCCGCTGCCGCGGCGGGCGCGGTGCGGAACGCGGCCTTGGGGTTGGTCGGCGGGTTGACCATGGCCGCGATGTGCCCGCTGGTCGACAGGACGAACTTGACCGGCCCGCCGAGCAGCTGCGTGGTCCGGTAGCAGGATTCCCACGGGCACAGGTGGTCGGTGATGCCCGCCACCAGGTACGCGTCCACGTCCACCTTGCCCAGGTCGACCGGCGAGCCGAGCATGGTCGCCGCGCCCGGCGTGACCAGCGCGTTGGCCAGGCCCAGCCGGATGAAGTCGTGGTGCAGCGCGGCGGGCAGCCGGGTCACGTCGGCGTTCCAGTACAGGATGTCGAAGGCCGGCGGCGTCTTGCCCTGCAGGTAGTTGTTGACCCAGTAGTTCCAGATCAGGTCGTCCGGCCGCAGCCAGGCGAACACCTCGGCCAGGGTCCGCCCGTCCAGGTACCCGCGGGCGTCGGAGACCGCCATGGCCGCGGCGGCGGTGTTCTCGTCGATGATCGCGCCAGCCGTACCCGCCTGCGTCTGGTCCAGCACGGCCACGCCCAGGCACAGGCTGGCCAGCTGGTCGAGCTGCCCGGTCACGGCCAGGTGCGCGGCCACCATGGAGGTCATGATGCCGCCCGAGCACAGCGCGCAGACGTGCGCCTTGGCCGCCCCGGTGATGGCCCGCACCGCGGCCAGCGCGTCGGTCAGCGCGGCGCCGTAGGTGTCCAGGCCCCAGTCCCGGTGCCGGGCGTCGGGATTGCGCCACGACATCACGAACACCTGGTGGCCCTGCTGCACCAAAAACTCGACCATGCTGCGTCCGGGGGCCAGGTCGACGATGTAGTACTTGTTGATCATCGGGGGCACGATCAGCAGCGGGTAGCGGTAGACGTTCTCGGTGACCGGCTGGTACTGGATGAGCTCGAACTGGTCGGTGGCGTGCACCACCCCGCCCGGCGTGACGGCCAGGTCCTTGCCCACCTCGTACGCCCCGGCGGGCACCATGGACGGCACCCGGGGCGAGGTGGCCAGGTCCGAGGCCAGGTGGCGCAGGCCGCGGACCGCGTTCTCGCCGCCGGTGTCGATGAGCGCCTTCCAGCAAGCCGGGACTGAGCAGCGGGTTGTTGCTCGGCGAGCCGCCGCGGCGATGACGTTGGTGAGCAGGAACTTCAGCCGCGTGTCGTCCCGCCAGCCGAGCTCGGCCCCGGCCACCAGCTCCTCAGCCGACGCCGCCGCCGCCAGGTAGGCCTGGACGCTGCGGCGCAGGAGCGGGTTGTCCTTCCAGGCCGGATCGGCGAAGCGGCGGTCGCGCTTGTCGGCGGCGACGGTGGACCGGCCGGCCGCGATCCGGCCCAGCTCGGTGCCGAGCTGCGCCGCCTGCCGGCCGACCAGCCCCGGGCGCCGGGCCAGCTCGCCGGCCAGCCGCAGCACCGAGCTGTCCGGCCGCAACCGGCGCCACACGCCGAGCGCCGCGTCGGTCAGCAGCAGGTCGAGCCCGCCGGCCGCGTCGACCGCATCCTCGGCCCAGACCGTCATCGTTCACCCGGCCTCCCCTGGCAGCGGTTTGACCTCGCGGCGCAGGATCTTACCGGTCGGCCCCTTGGGCAGCGCGTCGACCAGCCACACGTGCCGCGGGTACTTGTACGCCGCCACCCGGTCCCGAGCCCACAAACGCAGTTCCTCCGGCGTCGCGCTCGCGCCCGGCTTGAGCGCCACCGCCGCGCCCACCTCCTCGCCCAAGGCAGCATCGGGGATCCCGATCACCGCCACCTCGGCCACCGCCGGGTGCTCGTGCAGGACCTCCTCGATCTCCCGCGGGTACACGTTGTACCCGCCCCGGATGATCAGGTCCTTCTTGCGGTCCACGATGAAGTAGTAGCCGTCGTCGTCCACCCGGGCCATGTCCCCGGTGCGGAACCACCCGTCCCTCATCGTCTCCGCGGTCGCCTCCGGCTTGTTCCAGTAGCCCTTCATCACGTTGTGGCCGCGGATGGCGATCTCGCCGATCTCCCCATCGGGGACCGTATTCCAGTCGTCGTCGATGAGCCGCATCTCGACCCCCTCGATCGGGGTGCCGATCGAGCCCGGCTTGCGTTCCCGGTTCGGGTGGTTGAACGACGCGACCGGGGAGGTCTCGGACAGCCCGTAGCCCTCGAGTATCACGCAGCCGAACTTCTCCTCGAAGCCGCGCAGGATCTCCACCGGCATCGCGGCGCCGCCGGAGGCGCACAGCTGCAGCGTCGCGGTCTTGGCGGGGTCCGCATCGGGAAGGTGCAGCATTGCCGCGTACATGGTCGGTACGCCCTCGAAGATCGTCACCCGGTCGCGCTGGATGATGTCCAGCGCCTTGGCCGGGTCGAACCGAGGCAGCAAGGTCAGGGTCGCCGCCGAGGCGACCGATACGTTCAGCCCGCAGGTCAGCCCGAACACGTGGAACAGCGGCAGGCAGCCCATGATCACGTCGTCCGGGCCGACGTCGAACAGCGTCCGCGAGGAAATCTCGGCGTTGGCGACCAGCCCGGCGTGGGTGAGCTCGGCGCCCTTGGGCCGCCCGGTGGTCCCCGAGGTGTACAGGATGACCGCGTCGTCGAGGTCACCCCGGTCCGAGGATCCCGGCGCGGCGTTCATCTCCTCGAGCAGGCCGCTCAGGTCCGGGGTCTCGGCCGCGATCATCTGGGCGCCCGCGTCGGCGGCGCCCTTGGCCGCCTCCCCGGCCGCCGCGTGCCACGCGATGACCGCCTTGGCCCCCGAGTCACCCAGGTAGTAGCTGACCTCGCGGCTCTTGAGCAGCGGGTTCATCGGCACCACCACGGCGCCGGCGGCCAGCGCGCCGTAGAAGGCGATCGGGAACGCGGGCACGTTGGGCAGCATGAGCCCGACCCGGTCCCCCGGCTCGACGCCCAAAGACCCCAAGAGCGTGCTCATCCGCCCGGCGGCCTCGCGCAGCTGGGCGTAGCTCAGCACGAGGTCGTCCATGCGCAGCGCGGCGTAGTCGGGATGCTCGGCGGCCGCCCGTTCCAGCAGGGCACTGATACTCGTCATGGCGTCCTCCAGTCGGCGCACGTCCCGGAGCCGTAACGGCCTCCCCGTCAGCATGCCCCAGTATCAGCAGCCGGCGCTAGCCCCGCCCGATGTACGGCATCGTGGTCGCCATGATCGTCAGGAACTGGACGTTCGCGTCCAGCGGCAGGGAGGCCATGTACACCACCGCCTCGGCCACGTACCGGGCGTCGAAGACCGGCTCGGCCGCGATCGAGCCGTCGGCCTGCGGCACGCCGCGGCCGAACTGCTCGGTCATCTCGGTGGCCGCGTTGCCGATGTCGATCTGCCCGCACGCGATGTCGAACGCCCGCCCGTCCAGCGACAGGGACTTGGTGAGCCCGGTGATCGCGTGCTTGGTAGCGGTGTAGCAGATGCTGCCGGGGCGCGGCGTGTGCGCCGAGATCGACCCGTTGTTGATGATCCGCCCGCCCCTAGGTACGCTGCGCCTTCATCATCCGCACCGCGTGCTGCGCGCACAGGAAGGCGCCGGTCAGGTTGGTGTCGACCACCGCCTGCCAGTCGGCCAGGTCGATCTCATCGATCTGCCCGGCCGGGCCGAACACCCCCGCGTTGTTCACCAGCAGGTCAAGCCGGCCCCAGCGGTCGCCGACCCGGTCGAACAAAGCGGCCACCGAGGCCGGCGAGGTCACGTCGGCCGGGACGGCCAGCGCCGCGTCCGCGGGCCCGGTCCAGGCCCGCGCGGTCGCCTCCAGCGCGTCGGCCCGCCGGCCGGCCAGCGCGACCTGCCAGCCCCCAGCCAGCAAGGCCAGCGCGATGCCGCGGCCCAGCCCGGACCCGGCCCCGGTGACCACCGCGACGCCCATGACCCATCCACTCCTTAGGGAACAACCGTGACCGGCCACCGCCCGGCCTTGACCAGCCGCACCGCCAGCGACCCGACCAGCCGGTGCCCGGCCTTGGTCGACGCGCCGACCACCACCGCGTCCGCGCGGACCTCGTCCGCCACCCGCCGCAGCTCGTGGTAGGGGTCGCCCACCGCGGTGACGAACGTGATCCGCACGCCCCGTTCGACGGCCCCCTCCTCGATCCGCCGCTTCAGGTCGGCCGCGGTCTCGGTGAACGCCCGCTCCTGCTCGGCGACGGCGGCCGCGCCCGCGCCGACCGCGGCGCCGTACAGCGCGGACGGCTGCTCCACGTACACGCACACCAGGCGGGCACCCTGCCGCCGGGCCAGCCCGACCGCGTAGGCCCCGGCCCGCAGCGAGGTGACGGAATCGTCGATGCCCACCAGGATGACCATGGGCCCGTCGGTCCCCAGCTCGAACGCCGCCGCATCGGTCACAAAAGAAATTATTTCATCCGAACGGACCGTGGTTCACGCCCCGCGCCAACGCGCCCCGCCCCGCCGAACGCGGTGAACCCCGGGGTTCACCTTGTTCTGAGGTGAACCCCGGGGTTCATGTTCCGGTCCGCCACTAGGGCAGGGCGAGCATCCCGTCGGTGTTGCCGGCCGAGTCGGTGTAGAACCCGACCAGGTCGCCGGCGTCGTTCACGCCGTTGATGGTGGTGCTGCCCTGGCCGTGCGGGTCGTCCACGGTGCGGAACCCGTAGCCGGGCCGCCAGGTGAAGCCGTGGGTGGCCGCGTTGCTGCCGCTGCCGACGGTGTACGCGCCGACCACCTCATCGCGGTCGTTGACGCCGAACGCCTGGGTCATCGACGCCCCCGGCACGGCCAGCGTGATGAACCGGCCGCTGTGCAGCCGCAGGAACGCGTCGGCCGAAGATGAGCCGAGCGAGGAGCTCTTGGCGTAGAACCCGGCCACGTCGCCGGCGTTGTTGATCGCGGTGGCGGTCAGGCTCGGGCCGGCCTCGCCGGCCGGGGCGCCCGGCACCAGCACCCGGGTGAACGAGCGGGTCCGGATGTTGTAGGTGTAGCCGCGGTTGCTGCCCTGTCCGTTGGTGTAGAACCCGACCGCGACGTCGCGGTCGTTGACGCCCAGCAGCTGGTCGACCTGCGGGCTGGCGTTGTCGCCGGTCGGGAAGTTCACGGTGTAGTAATGTCCGCTCACCCGGTAGAAGCCGAAGTTGTTGTTGACCATGTTGGCGTTGTTCTGCGTGGACCAGAACCCGACCGTGACCCCGAGGTCGTTCAGCCCGGTGACCTGGGTCTGCCGCGATCCGGGGAAGTTCTCATTGGCGTAGTTGCCCATGGAACAACCGGTAACCCTTATTGGCATGGCCCTGGGCCCCCGAGCCGAAGTAGCCGGCGATCACGCCCTCGTTGTTAATGCCGAGCAACTGGTTGAAGGTCACGTCCCGGTGGTCGTTCAGGGTGCGGAAGTGGTAGCCGCTCGAGCTCTGGGTGCTCGCGAAGGCCGGGGTGCCCAGGCTCAGCGCCAGCGCGCCCGAGGCGACGGCGGCCAGGCCCAGACGGCGCAAGGAGGTCTTCATCATCGTGTCCCGTTCCGGCGGGCATCACGGCTTTAGTGGTGAGGCTGCCCGCCTTGTCCCTCACCCGGAACCAGATCACCAGCGATCCCTGGGGGAATCTCGGGAGGGTCGGGGGGAAGCTCTGTTTCCACGCGCCAGGCGTCGGCCGCGATCCGCCACGCGCCGTCCGGCTGCGGCCGGAGCACGGCGCAGCCGTGCCCGATGAACCAAACCCGCTCGCCGTCCGGTCCCGTCCCGGCGATCCGCCGTTCGCAGATCACCAGGGCCAGCTCGGGGCTTTCGAGCACGCTGGAGATCCGGACGTACAGCGGCAGCCGCAGGGCCATGACCCCAGCCAGCACCTGGCCGACTTCGCTCACTTGACCGTCCTCGCCGGCTCCCGGCCAGCAGGCGAGCAGGGCGCCCTTCTCGTACTGTGCGAGCGCCGCCTCGAGATCCCCGTCGCTGAGCGCCTGTGACACCAGTTCCAGGGCCTCGTCCGGCCGTCGGGCGGCAGGCGGTTTGATCGGATCAAACATCCGGGATCACCTCCGTAGCCGGTCCTTCGGTCTGCCGTGCAGCGATGTGTGGCAGGACGCTACCGGGGGCACGGGGGAAACACCGGGGGACGGCCGTGGCCGCCAGCCCCGGTGCTCAGCCCCCGGTGCTCAGCCGCCGGTACAGGGCGGTGGTCTCCGGGGCCGGCGGCACGCCGACCTGGCCGCGCAGCAGTTCGGTCAGCTCCTCGTAGTGCCGGACCGCCCGGGCCGTCTCGCCCAGCCGGGCCCAGCTGTTCATCAGTTCCCGGTGCGCGGTCTCGTTGAGCGGCTCGTGGGCCACGGCCCGGCGGAATACCGTCACGGCGGCCTGGTGGCGCCCGGCCGCCGTCTGGAGCCGGCCCGTGGCCAGCAGGGCCGACTCGAAGGCCCGGCGCAGCTCGTCCCGGCGGACCAGCGCCCACTCCCCGGCCGACATGCCGTCCAGGAAGTCGCCGCCGTACACCCCGATGGCGCGCTGCAGGTGGGGCAGGGCCGCCTCGGCCGGCCGGGCCCGGCGCGCGGCCAGCAGCGCGTCCTCGAACTCGGTCACGTCGCATTCGTGCTGGCGGACCCGGTCGAACCGGTAGTGGCCGTTGGCGTAGACCACCCAGCCCGGGTCGCCGACCGCCCGGCGCAGCTCGCGCAGCGCGGTGTGCAGCGCGTTGCCGAGCTGCTGGCGCGACAGGTCCGGCCACAGCGCGGCCGCGATCTGGTCCTTGGTCATCGGCGGCGACGAGACGAGCAGGAACATCAGCTCCCGGGGCTTGGCGTATCCCCAGTCGGCCGCGGTCAGCGCCGCGTCCCCGAACTCCACCACCGCCCCGCCCAGCGCCCGCACCCGCAGCGGCCCGTCCGCCGCGCTCCTGCCCGTCGCCTGCGTGGCCCGCGCCCGCGCGGCAGCCCGCGGCCGGGCCGTACCATGCTCGGACGCCACCTGCTCAGCTCCGGCGTGCCCGCCCCCGGCGTGCCCAGCTCCGGCGTGCCCGCTCCCGGCGTGCGCCGACGCCCAGCGCTGCGCTCGACAGCGGCGAACCTGTCTGCCCCGGGATCTGGTCTTCTCTGGTCTGCTCTGATCTGTCCTGGGCCGACTCGGGTAGGGAGGGCTCGGCCGTGGCCGGGGCGGCGTCCTCGGCCGACGGCAGGTCGGCCGGTCAGCTCGTCCATGGTGGCCAGCAGCCCCTGCTGCCGGGCCGCGGCGAACGCCTCCTCGCCCAGGGCGGCCCGGACCCCGGCCGCGGTCTGCACGTGCTGGGGCCGCTCGCACGGGGCGATCACGGTGCCGATCGCCTCCCGCAGGGCCTCGGCCGCGCCGAGCAGCCGGGCCGCGGCCGGGGCCTGGTCCAGAACCAGCGCGATCGCCGCGAGGTCCTCCAGCACGCTGGACATCCGCCACCGGTCGCGCAGCTCGCTGTGCAGTTCCAGGCTGCGGCGCAGCAGGGTGATCGCGGCCGGGTCGCCGTCGACCGCGGCCAGCAGCCCGAGCTGCTCGCAGCACCAGGCGATGCCCTCCCGGAAGCCGATGCCCTCGGACAGCGCCCGGCTCTCGGCCAGCAGCGCGGCCGCGCGCTCCGCCTCGCCCTGGTAGCGAGCCACCGTGCCCAGGCTGATCAGCGACCACGCGGCCCCTTCGACGTCGCCGAGCTCGCGGAACATGGCCAGCGCGGTGCTGGCTTCTGCGGTGGCCTGGGCGAAGTCGCGCTGCAGCCAGGAAACGAAGGCCAGGTAGCTGTGCGCGCTGGCCACCGCCCACCGGTCCCCGGCGGCCTCCGCCACGGAAAGGCTCTCCGCGTGCAGCTCCACCGCCCGGGCGTACCGGCCCTGCTCCCGGGCCACGCTGCCCAGCACCTGCAGCGCGCTGGCGATACCCCGGGGATCGTCCAGCTCCCGGTACAGCCGCAGCGCGGCCTCCAGCCGTCGCACGGCCGGCGCGTAGTCGCACTGCAGCAGGGCCAGTCGGCCGCTGCCCAGCAGCGCCTTGGCCCGCAGCCCGGCGGGCGCGTCCGGATAGGAGGTCACCGCGACGTCCATCCACTGCCGGATCTCGTGGTAGCGGCCGCGCAGGTAGGCGTACCGGTCCAGCGGGCCCGCGATCCGCAGCGCCGCCTCCGCGTCGCCCGACTCGGTGGCGGACTCGAACGCCTTGCGCAGGTTGGGCAGCTCGGTGTCCAGCCGGTCGAGCTCGAGCTCCAGGCCGTTGCCCCCCGCCTCGTCGCCCCCTGCCAGCACAACCGCGGCCGCCTCCGCCAGCTCGGTGAAGTACGCCAGGTGGGCCTGCCGCATCGTGTCGGCTTCGCCCGCCTCGGCCAGCCGGTCCCGCGCGTAATCCCGGATCGTCACCAGCAGGTGGTACCGCGAGTCGCCGCGGGCGTGCTCCACCCGCAGCAGCGACTTGTCCGCCAGCCTGGTCAGCAGCTCCAGCATTGAGGCTGGCTTGAGGTCGCCGCCCGCCGCCACCCGTTCGGCCGCCTCGATCGTGAAGCCGCCGCCGAAGATGGCCAGCCGCCGGAACGCCACGCGCTCCTCGGCGTCGAGCATGTCGTGGCTCCAGTCCAGCGTCGCGCGCAGCGCCTGATGGCGCGGGGGCGCGGAGCGCGCGCCGCCGACCAGGAGGGCGAAGATGTCGTCCAGCCGCTCGGCCAGCTGGGCCGAGGACAAGATCCGCATCCGCGCCGCGGCCAGCTCGATGGCCAGCGGCAAGCCGTCGAGCCGCTGGCAGATGGAGGCCACCTGGGCGGCGTTCTCGTCGGTGACCTTGAAGGACGGCCGGACCAGCTGCGCCCGCTGCTCGAACAGCTTGACCGCGTCCGAGGCGGCCAGGGCCGACGCGGTCAGCCCGGAGCCCGGCCCGGCCTTCGGCAGCGAGAGCGGCGGTACCTGCCAGTTGACCTCGCCCTCGACGCCCAGGGCCTCGCGGCTGGTGGCCAGCACGGTCAGCGCCGGGCAGGCAGCCAGCAGGTTCTCGGTCAGGCTGGCCGTCGCTCCGGCCAGGTGCTCGCAATTGTCCAGCACGACCAGCACCTGATGGTCGCCGACGTACTCGGCCACCGCCTCGGCCGGGTCCTGCCCGGGGGTGTCGGGTACGCCCAGCCTGCTGGCCAGGGTCTGCCCGACGATCCCGGGGTCCTCGATCTGGGCCAGCTCCACCCAGCACACCCCGGCCGGGAAGGACTCGCGGGCCGATCGCGCGGCAGCCAGGGCCAGCCGTGTCTTGCCCGTGCCGCCCGGGCCGGTGAGGGTGAGCAGACGGGCGCGGGTAACCGCCTGCACGATGTCGTTGAGCTCGCTCTCACGACCCACCAGCGGGGTGAGCCGCACCGGGAGCTGCGCCGTGATCAGCGACATGCTGCTTCCGCCCCGCTTCGTTACCGGAAACGCCCTATATAACAGAAATCTAGCTCAGCACAAGCAATTGCCACGAGAGCGAGCCGTGCCGGGTTGGACGCGATTCGGCGGCGTCCCGGCCACGGAACGGCCGGTAACCTGGCCGTCATGGATGAGAACCGTGCCCGCCGGGTGACCGACGGGCTGCGCGACCGCGGAATCGCGGCGCACCTGAGGAAGTCCGGCATCGACGCCTACTCGGTGCAGGTGCCCGCCGGGCAGGGGCGTGAGGCCATCTGGGGGGCCGAGGGCACGACCGGGCTTGAGGCCGAGGTCCTCCTGGACGGCGACCTGGTGGGCTTCGTGCCGCAGATCACCGGGTCGGAGAACTTCGACGAGGCCCAGATCGTGGACGCCATCGCCCGGGCCGACTACGACCAGCCCGTCGGGCACGAGCGTGCCGAGGCCCCGCCGGACGGTCCGCCGCTGGCCCACGAGGGTGGCGTCTTCCGCCGTTTCATGGACGGCTTCCGCGACGACTCCGAGTAGGGGCGAAGCCGAGGGAGCATCCCCGCAGGGAGGCAGCTCATGGCCAGCGAGGATGGCGGCAGCACCGCGAGGCTCGCGGTGCTCATCGACGCGGATAACGCGCAGCCCGCGATCGCTGGCAGGCTGCTGGCCGAAATCGCCACGTACGGCACCGCGCACGTCAAGCGGGCCTACGGAGACTGGACCGGCACGAAGCTGAAGGGCTGGAAAGATCAGCTGCTTACCCAGTCGATCCAGCCGATCCAGCAGTTCGCCTACACCACGGGCAAGAACGCCACCGACGCCGCGATGGTCATCGACGCCATGGACCTGCTGTATTCCGGGCGGTTCGAGGGGTTCTGCATCGTCTCCAGCGACAGCGACTTCACCCGCCTGGCCTCGCGCATCCGTGAATCTGGCCTCACGGTCTACGGCTTCGGCGAGCGCAAGACGCCCAAGCCCTTCGTCGCGGCCTGCGACAAGTTCGTCTATATCGAAAACCTCGTCCCGGCTGCGGGCAAGAGCGCGCCCGCCGATGAGACGCTCAGACCGTCCCCGCGCGCCTCAGCCGACCAGCTCAAAGCCGACGCGACACTGGTGAATAGGCTACGGGACGCGGTAGAAGCGGCGTCCGACGAAGAGGGCTGGGCCCCGCTGGCGGCAGTCGGCAGCATCGTCACCAAGCAGGCCCCGGACTTCGACTCGCGCAACTACGGCTATGCCAAGCTGAGCGACCTGATCGACGCCACCGGGCTGTTCGACCTGGACTGGCGCAAACCCGCCAGCGGGAAGTCAAGCGTCGTCTACGCGCGCGACAAGCGCTACCAGCCCGCGAAGAAGCCGACCTGAACCGCTCCGCTCCCGATCACGGCACCACGAGCAGGTCCGCATGCAGGCCGATGTGGTCTGAGGCATACCCCGGGCCGCCGGGAAGCTCCACCCGGTCGGCCAGTAGTAGCCCGGTGGCCTGGGCCTTGACCCCGGCGGGAGTCAAGATGAAGTCGATGCAGTGCCCCACCTCGCCCGCCGGGAGATACTCGGCGCGGAACGTCGCGGGGCAGCTGCCCTCGAACGCGTCGGTCAGCCCGGTGCCGGCCAGGAACTCGGCGAACAGCGAGCTGCCGCGGTCCACATTGAAATCGCCGCACACGACCGCCGGGACCCTGATGCCGCGCACGATCCGCGCCAGGGCGGCCAGCTGGGCCTGGTGCAGCGGGTAGAACCGGTTCGCCCGCGACCAGTCCCCGTCCTTGTTGGCGACGGGATGGGTGTTGACGATGCACAGTCCGCGGCGCGCCAGCCTGGTCACCAGGGCGCCCTTGAAACGCGCCGGCAGCCGGCCCAGCCAGGAGATACCGGGAGTCCTGGGCGGGGAACCGAAACCCCGGTACACGCTGCCGGCCACCGGCAGCCGTGAGAACGTCACCAGGCCACCGGCTGGCCCGGCAACCGAACGCCGGTAGCTCACGTGCCCGAACGAGGGCATCCGCCGGGCGAGCAGCCGCAGATGCCCGTAGGTGAGCACCTCCTGGAAACAGGCGACCTCAACCGGCCCGGCCTCAAACGCAGTGCCGATCGCCGCGTACCGCCCGGCCAGCCGCGACCCGCGGATAGGGACGCCTCGCGTGTTGAGTGACGCGATACTCATGCGGGCTGCCAACTGCTCCGGCATGCCGCCGAACTTACCGTCACAGGTCCGGTACGGGAACCCTGCCGTGCACCCGGGCTGTCGCCATGACCGCGGTGGTTCGCTTGAACCTACGGCACTGAACCCCAGCGCCACGGCGAAAGCGTTTCCGCGTACGAGCTGGTACCCGCTAGGCCAGGTAATCGGTGGGTGCGGTGGCGTAGGTGCGGCCGGAGGGCGTTCGCCACACCAGGATGCCCGGTTCCGGCTGCGCCAGCCGCCAGCCTTCCGCTTGTTTTGCGCGGTGGTGGTGCCGGCAGAGCGGAGCAAGATCGCACTCGCAGGTGAGCCCGCCCTGATCCCACGGGACCGTGTGGTCCAGGTCACAGCGGGCGGCGGGACGGCGGCAGCCTGGCGCGGTGCAGGTAGCGGAGCGGGCCCGGATGAGGTGCTGGAGGGCGCGGCTGGGGTGGTAGCCGGTCTCGGCGCGGGCGTGGTCGCAGGGACCGCGGGCGACGGGGATCAGCGGGGTCTTGAGGGTGAGGGGATAGTGCGGGGAGCCGATGCCAGGGGGCGGATGGCGGCCGCGGAGGCAGGCGTGGGAGGCGGCAGTGCCGTCAGGGTTCAGCGCGGTGAGGCACCACCGGGTGCTGGGATGGCGGGCGGCGGCTGCCGCCAGGTCGCGTGCGTCGTCGCCGTCGAGGATCCCGTACCCGTCGGCTTCGCCGGGGGTGTCGGAGCGGCCTTGGTAGGTGGCCAGGGGGATGGTGATGGTGACCAGGGCGGCCAGGCTGGGGCCGGCGTCCGGGGCGGGGCGGGGAGTGGGGCCGGGACCGCCCGGGCCGCTGCCGGAACCGCCCGGGCCGCTGCCGGGACCGCTGGAACCGCCCGGGCCGCTGCCGGGACCGCTGGAACCGCCGGGGCCGCTGCCGGATCCGTCGGGGCCGTCGGGGTCTGCGAGGCCGGTGCCGGTGCGGGGCGGACCGGGTGGGGCGGTGTCCAGGCGCGGCTGGTCCGTGGCGGCCTGGTCCTGGCCGGGTCCCTCGCTAGCGGCGGGCCCTTCGGGGGCGGCGCGGCTATCACGTTCCTGCAGCAAATCCAGGTAAGCACGGACGCGGAGATCTTGCAGGGTGCCGGGGACGCCGGCGGCGCGCAGGTCCAGGGCGCGCTGCTCGACGTGCTGCCAGGAGGCGAGGACCTCGTCGGAGGGGAGCTCGCGGGCGACCATCCCGGCGTTGCCGGATTCCTCCTGGAACCGGCGGACGTGCGCCTCCCGCCGGGCGGCTTCCTTGCGCTTGCGGGCGATGTCGGGGTCCAGGGTCAGGACCAGCTTGCGGGCGGCGTACCGGAGCTCCCCGAAGGTCTGGCCGGGGGCGGTCTGGGCGAGGAGGGCGTCGGCCTTGGCCGCGTCGGCGTCGCTCAGGTAGCGGGTTTCCTCTTCGACGATCCGCAGGTGGACCGGGTGGATCTGCCCGGCGCCCAGCGCGGCGAACGTCCGTGGCAGCCGCTCGGGGACCTCGGCGGCCCGGTCCATCTGCCCGGCGGCGGACGGCTGGCTCATGTGCAGCTCAGCGGCCAGCTCATCGGCGGCGAACTCCCCCTCCACACCAGCCCCGGCGCGGCGGGCGAACTCCCCGATCGCGGCCATCAGCGTCCACTCGTCGCGGGACTGCTGCCGGCGGACGGCGGAGATGATCCCCATCAGCTGATCATCCGAACAGCCGGCCAGGCCCGCGCCGTCCGGCCCGGTCACCGTGTCCACCACGGTGGCCAGCAGCGCACCGGGAGCCATCGTGTCCGAAGCGCCGCCCTGGCAGAACCCGGCCAGGGTCACCTGCCCGGCGGGCAGGGTGATGTACAGGCCCTGCTCCGGGCCCGGGGCGTCCTGGTAGGCAGGGGGGAAGCCGCCGGGGTCCGCGTCGTCGGGCCCGGGATCGGGGAAGGTGGCCTGGGGCATGCACCACGCTCCGTTCGGCAGAAGACTGGGAGTACCCACTACGAACAGTATAGCGTATATGAGACAAAAAAGAGATACAATACGAATACTAGTTCAAGATCTTTCCGGCTTTGAGGGCGAGATGACTTGACTCCGGCGGCCCGCGGCCAGGGCCCCCAGGGCCCCCGGGGTCCTGACCGGCCGCCGTGTGCCCCGCATGCCGCCGCGGGGCGCTGGCGGCTGGTCCGCGGGGCGTCGGCGGGTCGCCGTAGACCGGATGGCGGCCGGTCCCGGTCCCGGGACTGGCGGGTGGCGTCGTAAGGCTGGCGGTGGCGTCGTAAGGCTGGCGGGTGGCGTCGTGAGGCTGGCGGTGGCAGGCTATCGGGGTGCGGTTGGCGACGTGGAACGTGAACTCGGTCAAGGCGCGGCTGCCCCGGCTGCTCGAGTGGCTGGACGAGGCCAAGCCGGACATCGTGTGCCTGCAGGAGATCAAGACCACCACGGCCCTGTTCCCCGCGGCCGAGGTCGAGGAGCTCGGCTACGAGGTGGCGGCGCACGGCGAGGGCCGGTGGAACGGGGTGGCCCTGCTATCCACCGTCGGCCTGGAACACGTCAGCCTGGGCTTCCCCGGCGAGCCCAGCTACGAGGGCGAGGAGGCCGAGCCGACCCTGCTCGACGAGCCGGGGCTGCGCAAGCCCGAGGCCCGCGCGGTCGGGGCCACCTGCGGCGGGATCCGGGTCTGGTCGCTGTACGCGCCCAACGGGCGGACCCCGGAGTCGGCGCACTACCAGTACAAGCTGGCCTGGTACGCCGCCCTGCGCGCCGTACTAAAGGACGAGCTGAGCCAAGAAGACCAGCTGGTCGCGGCAGGCGACTTCAACGTGGCGCCGACCGACGCCGACGTGTGGGACCCGGCGGTGTTCGTCGGCTCGACCCACGTCACCCCGCCGGAACGACAGGCGCTGGCCGACCTGCGCGCCCTCGGGCTGCACGACATCGTGCCCAAGCCGATGAAGGGGCCGCACCCGTTCACCTACTGGGACTACCGCGCGGGCGCCTTTCCCAAGGACATGGGCATGCGCATCGACTTGGTCTACGCCAGCGAGGCCGTGACCGACCGGGTGGCCGGGGCGTACGTGGACCGGGAGGCCCGCAAGGGCCACGCCCCGTCCGACCACGCACCGGTGGTCGTGGACCTGGACTAAAGACCGAGCACGCGCGCGGCGTTGTCGTACAGCACCGCGCGTGCCACCTCGGACGGCACGTCGAGCTCGTCGAACTCGGCCAGGCCCCGCTCCGGGGTCAGGAGCGGGTAGTCGCTGCCCCACAGGAACTGCCCGGACAGCCGGCCGCGCAGCTCGCGGATGACCTCGGGCGGAATCCGCCGCGGCGACCAGCCGGAGATATCGATGTACACGTTGGTCTTGTGCAGCGCGATCGCGATCAGGTCCATATGCCAGGGCCAGCCGAAGTGCGCGGCCACCACGGTCAGGTCCGGGTGCGCCGCGGCCACCGGGTCCAGCTTGAGCGGGTGCGAGAGGTCGATGCGGATGCCCTGGCCGCCGGGCCGGCGCGCGCCGATCCCGCTGGTCCCGGTGTGGAACAGGGCCAGCAGGCCGTGCTCCTGGCAGGCCGCGAAGATGGGTTGATACTTTGGGTCGTCGGGCGCGAACGCCTGCAGGGACGGGTGGAACTTCACCCCGCGCAGCCCCAGGGCCGCGATAGACGCCACCTCGGCCACCGCCGCCTCGCCCTTGTGCGGGTCGACCGAGCCCAGCCCGGTGAACACGTCCGGGTAGTCACGGCACGCGGCGGCCACGGTCTCGTTCGGCACCCGGGGCCGCCCGGTGGCCGTCTCGGCGTCCCAGGCCAGCAGGACCGCCTTCAGCCCCAGCCCGCGGTACCGGGCGGCGAGCTCGTCTAGCGACTGCCGCTGGACGGGCGAGCGGAAGTACGCCTCGGCCGCCTCGACGTAGCCCGCCATGCTGCCGTCCAGCCAGTCGGGAGTGGGCAGGTGCACATGGAAGTCGATCGCGCGCAACGACACGCGCCAATGGTAACGGTGCCGCCCGGCTACGATCAGGTGCGCTGACCTATCGTCGTAGCCCTCGTCTGGAGGCGGGTCCCGGTTATCCGGGCTCGATGCCCTGGCTCTCCAGGTAGCGGGCGGCGATCGTCTTCGGCACCACCATGCACCAGGCGTCGATGAGCAGCTCGCGCAGTTCCTCGGGGTCGAGGGCGGGGAGCCGGGCCCGGACCCACTGGTATCGCTCGTCGGCGGGCCGCGGCATCATGAACTTGGCCGGCTCGCTGGCCACCAGGGCGGCGCGCTCATCCTTGGGGAAGCCGAACCCGAGCCGCTCCTCGTCCGCCGAGACCGAGGCGTAGACCAGCCGGCCCACCCGGAACTTGGTGTTGCCGCCGATCAGGTGCTCGGTGGTACGCGGCAGCGACAGCGCGATGCGCCGTACGTCATCGATGGTCGCCATCGCGGGTGCTTACAGTCCGAGGACGCGTTCCGCGTTGGCGTGGAAGACAAGGTCCATGACGCTTTGATCGTAGCCGAGTTCGTCCCATTCCCGCAGGATGCGCTCATACGGCAGGCTCGGGTGGTCGCTGCCGAACATGATCTTCTCGCGCAGCCGCCCCCGGATGTCGGTGCGCAGCGAGGGCGGGAAGTACTTGGGCGCCCAGCCGGACAGCTCCCAGTACACGTTGCCCTTGTGCAGCGCGACCGCGGTCATCTCGTCGGTCCAGGGCCAGCCGGGGTGGGCCGCGATGATGGTCAGCGCCGGGAAGCGGGCGGCCAGGTTGTCGATGGCCAGCGGCCGGGCGTGCTCGAGCCGGGCGCCCAGCCCGCCGGGCAGCCCGGCGCCCATCCCGGTCGTCCCGACGTCGATCATGACCGGCACCCCGAGCCCGGCGATCGTCTCGAACAGCGGGTTCAGCTCCGGGTCGTCGACCGCGAAGTGCCCCATGATCGGGTGGAAGTGGAACCCGAGCACGTGGTGCTCGCGGACCGCGGCGATGGCCTCCGCGACCGCCGCCGAACCCTTGAGCGGGTCCACCGCCCCCCAGGCCTGGATGAACGTGCCCGGATGCCGGTCGCGCAGCGCCGCCACGTAGTCGTTCCCGCACGGCGGCGCGCCGGTCAGCGACTCGATGTCGAACGCGACCAGGACCGCCTCGACTCCGGCCGCGGTCACGTCGGCCACCACCTCGTCCTCGGCCTTGCCCACCCAGGCCTTCCCCCAGTACTGGCCCAGCGCTTCCGCGTACGGCCCCTGGGACGCGATCCACACGTCCGTCCCCGGATAGCAGTGCAGATCAACCCGCCTCATGAGGCCGCCAGCCTAGCGGCCAGGTCCTTCTTGGACACCTTGCCGAACCCCGACAGCGGCAGGGTGTCGAACAGCTCGAGCCGTTCCGGCAGCTTGAACGCCGCGATCTCGAAGCCGCGCAAGAACCCCACCAGATCCTCCAGCGACAGCGCAGAGCACCCGGGACGCAGCACCACGCAGGCGCACATCCGCTCGCCGAGCACCGGATCCGGGTAGGGCACGCAGGCCACGTTGAGCACGGCTTTGTGACTGAGGATGAGGTTCTCCACCTCCTCGGCGCTGATCTTCTCCCCGCCCCGGTTGATCAGGTCCTTGACCCGCCCCTCGACCACGTAATTCCCGGACGGCAGCTTCCTGAGCAGGTCGCCGGAGCGGTAGAACCCGTCCGGGGTGAACGCCCGGGCGTTGTGCTCCGGCGAGCGGAAGTAGCCGCGCAGCGTGTACGGGCCGCGGACGATCAGCTCGCCGGGCTCGCCGTCGGGGACCACGTGCCCGTCCTCGTCGACCAGGTACACCTCGTCGGCGGGCGAGGCCGGCCGGCCGCAGGTTTCCCGGCGTGTCTCCTTAGCGTCGGACGACCGGACGAACATGATCAGCCCCTCGGCCATGCCGAAGTTCTCCTGGATGAAGCAGCCGGGCAGGGCGCGTTCGGCGCGCAGCCGGACCTCGGGCTGCAGGCGCTGCCCGCCGCTCTGGATGACCCGCAGCGAGGACAGGTCGTATTTTGTTATCAACGGATCGTCGATCCAGCGGATCAGCAGGGCGGGCACCAGGTGGATGTGCGTGACCCGGTACCGCTGGATCAGCTCGAACACGTCCCGCGGCCGGGTGCTGGTGCCGAGCACCACGGTCCCGCCGGATATCAGGAAGCCCTGCAGCCCGGGGCAGCCGAGCGGCAGGTTGTGCTCGATCGGCAGCACGTCCAGCAGCACGTCACCCACGCCGATCTCGCACGCCGCCGCGGCGATCTTGGAGTTGTACAGGTAGTCGTTGTGCGTGCGCGGGATCAGCTTGGGGATCCCGGTCGTGCCCCCGGACAGCAGGAACAGCGCCGGATCGGACGGGTCGATGCTGATCTGCTCCAGCGCCTCGCGGCTGGACCGCGGTTCGCGAGAAAGCAGGTCCTCCAGGCGCACGAACCGCGGGTCGTTCGGCGCCTCCTCAAGTCCCTGTATGAGACAGAGCCGCAGGTCCGGGCGGTCGGTCATGACGTCGGCGGCCATGGCCGCATAGTCAAAGCCGCGCGCGGCGGCGGGCACCGCCAGGGCCTGAGCCCCCGATATCGACGCGAACTGGGTGATCTCCCGCCTGCGGTGTCCGGGCAGGGCGAGTACCGGGGCGGCCCCGATGCGCAGCAGAGCGAGGTACAGGTAGGCGAACACCGCGGTGTTCGGCAGCTGGACGATGATCCGGTCCAACGGCTCGAGTCCGCAGTCGAGCAGCACGCGGGCCAGGCGCTCGGACCGCTCACTTAGTTGGCTATAGGTCACCGGGCCCGCCTCGTCCACCACCGCCACCCGGTCCGCGTACGCGGCCAGCGCGGCGGTGAACCCGTCGAACAGCGGCCGGTCCTCCCAGTAGCCCAGCGCCCGGTAGCGCGCCGCGAACTCCGCCGGGAACGGCGTCACCCCGTCCAGCATGTGTTACCGAGTCACCCGGCGCGCCAACACGCGGCCAGCTTAACGCTCGGTTAATCTGCGCACCGGCGCCAGGACTAGGCTGGAGGCGGCACTTCCGGGTAAAGGGGGCTGTCGGTGGCGAAGGATGAGTCCTCGATCGGCTGCGTCGGCCGTCTCATCGTGGCAACACGGGGCGGCGACGGGCCCGGTGAAGTGCTCATCAAGATTCGCGGCGGTTCGGAGGCCTTCCTGGCCTGGTCGGACAAGCCGCTACCCGAAGGTTCGACCGTCCTGGTCATTGACTCACGCGGAGCGCGGGCGGTCGATGTCATCGAGTGGGAGGACGCGCTCGGCGAGAGTCCGCGCATTCCCGGCTTACCCTGTGCTTAGGAGATGAAATATGTTCGGTTACCGTGTTCCAGCGCCCGACGAGGCCATGCTAATTTCCGGACGAGGGGGCGGCAAGGACGGCCAGCCGTTCAAGGTGGTGATCGGCCACGGCACCTTCGTCACGCCCGTGTTCCGCAAGGTCCGGTATCTCACGCTGTCCATGCAGGAGGCTGAGGTCGCCGAGCAGTGCGTGACCCACCAGGGCATCACGCTGAACGTCCGCGCGGTGATCGCGTTCAAGGTCGGCAACGACGAGGAATCCATCGTCAACGCCGGGCAGCGGTTCCTGTCCGACCAGGACCAGATGTCGCTACTGACCGGGCGGATCTTCGCCGGCCACCTGCGCTCGATCATCGGCTCGATGACGGTCGAGGAGATCGTCACCGAGCGGCAGAAGCTGGCCACCGAGGTGCTCGATGGGTCCAAGGGCGAGATGGCCAAGATCGGGCTGATCGTGGACTCGCTGCAGATCCAGTCGATCGACGATCTGGGCGCCGGCTACATCGCCGCCATGGCCGCGCCGAACAACGCCGCCATCCAGCGGCAGGCCAAGATCGCGCAGGCCCAGGCCGACCAGGCCGCGGCGGAGGCGCAGCAGGCGTCGGCCCGCAAGCAGGCCGAGTTCGCCAGGCAAACCTCCGTGGTCCAGGCCCAGTACAAGGGCGAGGTGGAACGGGCGCAGGCGGAGGCTGCTCAGGCGGGCCCGCTGGCGCAAGCGAGCGCCCAGCTTGCGGTGATCAACGCCCAGGCCGAGCTGGCTCGCCAGCAAGCCGAGCTGCGTCAGCAGCAGCTGGTCTCCGAGGTGATCAGGCCCGCCGAGGCCGAGGCCGAGCGGGTCAGGATCCTGGCCAAGGCCGACGCCGAGCGGACCCGCATCCAGGCCGAGGCCGCCGCCTCGAACAACCGCGTCGCCCTGGACCAGCTGCTCATCAACCAGCTGCCGCTGATCGTCAAGGAGGCCGCGGCCGGGCTGGCCGGCGCGAACGTCAGCGTACTCAACGGGGCCGACGGCCTCAGCGAGATCGCCGCCGGCCTGGTCGGCCAGGGCCTGACCATCCTGGACTCGGTCCGCAAGGGGATGCCCGGCCAGGTCCAGGCCAGCACGCCCGATCGTCGCGTCATCGACGGCCAGTCCCAGCCGCAGGCCCAGCCGCAGGCCTAGCCGTCCGGTAAAAATGGCGATTTGCTGACGCCTGGCCGGGTTCCCGGCCCGGCCCGGCGTCACTGCGTTTAGGCTCGCGGTCGTGACAGCAGCGTCGACGGCCGCCCCGGTCCGTCCGGAGACAGCTCCGGAGACAGCTCCGGAGACAGCGGAGCGGGCGCGCCCGCTCAGCGGCCGCCGGACGGTGACGCTGGCCGCCGTGTACTACCTGCTGGCCGCGCTCGCGCTGACCCTGTGGCTGTGGCGGGACCCGGCCTCGCGAACGGTCGCGGGCAACCCGAACGACGCCGACCAGTTCGCCTGGTTCTTCCGCTACGACGCCACGGCCATCGCGCACTTCCATCTCCCGGCCCTGGTCACCACGGCCATGAACGCGCCGCAGGGCGTGAACCTCATGTGGAACACGCCGCTGCTGCTGCCCGGGGTTCTGCTCGCGCCGGTCACGCTGGCGTTCGGGCCGCAGGTCAGCCTGACCCTGCTGCTGACCATCGGCTTCGCCGGGTCGGCCACGGCCATGTTCGCCGTGCTGCGGCGCTGGCAGGTGAGCGTGCCCGGCGCGGCGCTCGGCGCGGCCGTCTACGGGTTCTCCCCGGCCCTGGTGCACTCGGCCATCGGCCACTACGACCTGCAGTTCGCGGTGTTCCCGCCGCTGATCGTGGACGCGGTGCTGCGCCTGGCCGCCGGCCGTTCCACGGCCCGGCGCGGGGGTCTGTGGCTCGGCCTCCTGGTCACCGCGCAGCTGTTCATCAGCGAGGAGCTCCTGTTCGGCGCCGGGCTGGCCGCGGCCCTGCTGCTGATCGTTATGGCCGCCAGCCGGCCCCGGGCCGTCCCGGGCCGGGTCAGGGCCCTGGCCGGCGGCCTGGGTATCGCGGCCGGCGTGCTGGCCGTGCTGGCCGGCTACCCGCTGTGGGTGCAGTTCTTCGGCCCGCTGTACCAGCACGGCAGCCCGTTCACCACCGACTTCTTCAAGAACGACCTGTCCGGGTTCGTCGTCCCGTCCTCGTACATGCTCTTCCACGCCGCGGGCAGCGCGGCCGAGGCGGCGCGCTACCAGGGTCAGCTGCCCGAGTACCTCGGCTACCTGGGCTGGCCGCTGATCGCGGTGCTGGCCGCGGGCACCATCCGGTTCTGGCGCCGGCTGCCCGTCCGCGCCTGCGCCGTGGCCTGCGTGGTGCTCGAGGTGTTCTCGCTCGGCGGCACCCTGCTGGCCAGCGGGCACGAGCACACGTGGATCAAGCTCCCCTGGTACTGGCTGCAGAGCCTGCCCGTGCTCAGCGCGGCGCTGCCCGACCGGTTCTCCATCGTGGCCGACGGCGCGGCCGCCGCGCTGCTGGCCTGCTGCGCCGACGCGGCCGTCCCGGCCCTGGCCGCGTTCGCGGCTCGCCGGCTGCCCCGGCTGGCCCGGCTGCCCCGGCTGGCCTCGGGCAGACGGGCGGCCGCGGTGGTCATGGGCGGCGCGGTCCTGGCCGTCCTGCCCATCGTGCCCCGGCCGCTGCCCGCCGTGGCCGCGATCTCGGTGCCGCCCGGCTGGTCGGCGGCGTTCGCCGCGCTGGACCTGCCCGCCTCGGCCACCGTGCTCGCGGTGCCGGTCCCGATGTCGACCTTTACCGAACCGCTGCGCTGGCAGGCCGACACGGGCCAGCCGCGTAGCCTGGTCGGAGGGTACTTCATGGGCCCGGCCGGGAACGGGCACGCCGAGACCGACGGCAGCGGCCTGTCGCAGGCGGGCCGGTACCTGAACATCTTGTGGACCGAGTCCGGGGCCGGGCTGCCCACGGCGCTGACCGGGGGGGTGCCGGCCAGCGCGCACCCCGGTTCGCCCAGCTACGTGCGGATCGGGGCGGTCAGCAACGCCAAGATGCTGGCCCAGATCGCCGCCTGGCACGTCTCGGCGGTGGTCGCGGTCGTGGTCCGGAACTCGGTCCTGGCCGACTACCTGACCGGCCTGCTCGGGCCGCCCGCCGTGGTCACCGGCGACGTCATGGCCTGGCGTACCTAAACCTCTGAGCGTTTCCTTGAGAGGAACCTCTTAGGAAAGCCTGAGATTCATAACCACGGCAGAGGCAGGCCGGCAGGTCCTCATAGCCGCGCCGGGCACGGTGAAGGGGCAAGCCGAAACCGACGTGAGGAGCTAACGATGACCTGGCTGCTGCTGAACATCCCGCTGATGGTCCTGTTCGTCGCCCTGTGGGTGGGCATCCCGCTGTGGCTGGTGCGCAGGCGCCCGGACACCAAGCCGGCCCTGGCCGCGGCGCCCGGCGTCACCCGCCTGCCCGCGCGTGAGCACCAGGACGCCGGCTACCGCCGCGTTGCCTAGCATGCCGGTCCGTCGTCGCCCCGGGGCTGTGAGAGGCTGCCTGGATGCTGGCGTTGAGCATCGCGTGCACGGCGGCCGCGGCCGTGTGGGCCTACCTGGTCCTCGGGCGCGGCGGGTACTGGCGGACCGGCCAGCGGCTGCCCCCGTTCCCGGCCCCGTTCCGGGCCGAGGCCGCCGCCGAGCCGGCCCCGCCGCCGCCGGGCCGTCCCGGGCCGCGTGGCCGGACGTGGCGGCGGTCATCCCGGCCCGTAATGAGGCCGCGATGCTGCCCGTGGTGCTGCCGACGCTGCTCGGCCAGGATTACCCCGGCGCGCTGACCGTGATCGTGGTCGACGACTGCAGCACCGACGCAACCGCCGAGGTCGCGGCCGCCCACGGGCCGGAGCCGGGCCACCCGGGGCGGGCCCTGCGGGTGCTGGCCGGCGCCCCGCTGCCGCCCGGCTGGGCCGGCAAGGTGTGGGCCATGGCCCAGGGCCTGGCTCACGCCCTGGCTGGGGCCAGCGAAAACGGAGCCTTGGGGTACGTGCTGTTCACCGACGCCGACATCGCCTGGCACCAGGGTGCGCTGCGGGACCTGGTCCGCGCGGCCGAGGCCGACGACCGGGACCTGGTGTCGCAGATGGCGCTGCTGCGCACCGCGACCGGGTGGGAGCGGGTGGTGGTCCCGGCGTTCGTGTACTTCTTCGCCCAGCTCTACCCGTTCGGGCGGGTGAACTCGCCCCGCTCCCGTACCGCGGCGGCGGCCGGCGGCTGCATGCTGGTGCGCCGCGAGGCCCTGGAGCGATCCGGCGGGCTGGCCCCGATCCGCGGCGCCCGCATCGATGACGTGGCCCTCGGCCAGGTCATCAAGGGCCAGCGCGGACGCTGCTGGCTCGGGCTGTCGACCGAGGTGGTGAGCGTGCGGCCCTACCCGCGGCTCGCCGACCTGTGGCAGATGGTGGCCCGGTCCGCGTACATCCAGCTCCGGTACTCGCCCTGGCTGCTGGCCGGGACCGTGGCCGGGCTGGCCTTCATCTACCTGCTGCCGCCCGCCGGCGCCATCACCGGGCTCGCGGCACTGGCGGCCAGCGCGGCCAGCGCAGCTAGTGCTCCGGCGGCGCTGGCGGCCGGCGCGGGCCTGGCCGGCTGGGCCCTGATGTCGCTGACCTACCTGCCCATGCTCCGGCTGTACCGGCTCTCGCCGCTGCGGGCTCCCGGCCTGCCGCTGATCGCCCTGCTGTACACCGCGATGACCGTAGACTCCGCGCGGCGGCACTACGCCGGCCGGGGTGCGGAGTGGAAGGGCCGGACGGACCGCGCCCGGTTAGGCTTTGCTGCGTGACAGACCCAAACGAGGCAGGCGCAAACGCGGCAGGCGCAAGCGACCTGTGGGCGGACGACCCGGGAACCGGCTGGCGCCGGTACATCATCGCCGATGTCTTCACCGCCACCCCGCTCGAAGGCAACCCGCTCGCGGTCTTCCCTGACGGCCGGGGCCTGGGCGTCGACGTGATGCAGCGCATGGCCCGGGAGCTGAACCTGTCCGAGACGGTGTTCTTCCTGCCCGCCGAGCACGCCTCGGACGTCCGGGTACGGATCTTCACCCCGGCGAACGAACTCACCTTCGCCGGCCATCCGGTGCTCGGGTCGGCGTTCGTCCTCGGCGAGGCCCTGGGCACGTCCGCGCTGACCCTGGAGACCGGGGCCGGACCGATACCGGTGGAACTGGAGCGCAACCGCGGCCAGATCGTCTTCGGCCGGATGGAACAGCCCGTCCCGGTGCCCGAGCCGTACGAGGACACCGACGCGCTGCTGGCCGCGCTCGGCGTGACCCGGTCCGGGCTGCCGGTCGAGGCGTACCGCAACGGACCCCGGCACGTCTACGTCGAGCTGCCCAGCGAGGCCGAGGTCGCCGCGCTGTGGCCGGACCAGCGCGCGCTCGGCCACCTCCCGGTCGCGGTGAGCACCTTCGCCGGCCAGGGCCCGGCCTGGAAGACCCGGATGTTCTCGCCGTTCCACGGGGTGCCGGAGGACCCGGCCACCGGCTCCGCGGCCGGGCCGCTCGCGGTGCACCTGGCCCGGCACGGGCGGATCGGCTTCGGCGAGGAGATCGAGATCCGCCAGGGCGAGGAGATCGGCCGGCCGTCCCGGCTGTACGCGCGGGCCGAGGGTTCGGCGGACAAGGTGGAGCGGGTCCTGGTCGGCGGGTCGGCGGTCATCGTCGCCCGCGGCGAATACCGCCTCAGCTAGCACTCGCGCCCCCGCGTGAACCATGATGAGCGTTAACTACGGAACAAGTGGAAGGTGCTCCCGTGACGATCAGCGTTCAGGGCGTGGTGGCCCGCGGCAAGGGCGAGCCGGTGGAGCTCACGACGGTTCTCGTGCCGGAGCCCGGGCCCGGTGAGGCGCTGGTCACCGTCCAGGCGTGCGGGGTGTGCCACACCGACCTGCACTACAAGGAGGGCGGCATCGGGGACGACTTCCCCTACCTGCTCGGGCACGAGGCGGCGGGCGTGGTCGAGGCGGTCGGCCCGGACGTGACCGACGTAGCGCCCGGCGACTTCGTCATCCTCAACTGGCGCGCCGTCTGCGGCCGGTGCCGGGCCTGCAGCCGCGGCCGCCCGTGGTACTGCTTCAACACCCACAACGCGACCCAGAAGATGACCCTGGAAGACGGCACGGTGCTGTCCCCGGCCCTCGGCATCGGCGCGTTCGCGGAGAAGACCCTGGTCGCCTCCGGCCAGTGCACCAAGGTCGACCCGGCCATCCCGGCGGCCACCGCCGGCCTGCTCGGCTGCGGCGTGATGGCGGGCCTGGGCGCGGCGATCAACACCGGCGGCGTGACCCGCGGCGACAGCGTGGCGGTGATCGGCTGCGGCGGCGTCGGCGACGGCGCGATCCTCGGCGCCCGGCTGGCCGGCGCGCGGACGATCATCGCGGTCGACGTGGACGACCGCAAGCTGGAGTGGGCGCGCGACTTCGGCGCCACCGACGTGATCAACTCGCGGAACACCGACCCGGTGGCCCGGATCCGGGAGCTGACCGGCGGGTTCGGCGCGGACGTGGTGATCGAGGCGATCGGCCGGCCGCAGACCTACGAGCAGGCGTTCTACGCCCGCGACCTGGCCGGCACCGTGGTGCTGGTCGGCGTGCCGACCCCGGACATGCGGCTGGACCTGCCGCTGCTCGACGTGTTCGGCCGCGGCGGGGCGCTCAAGTCCTCCTGGTACGGCGACTGCCTGCCCAGCCGTGACTTCCCGATGCTGGTCGACCTGCACCTGTCGGGCCGCCTGCCGCTGGACAAGTTCGTGTCCGAGACCATCGGCCTCGCTGACATTGAGGAGGCCTTCGCCAAGATGGACCGCGGCGAGGTGCTGCGCAGCGTCGTCACCCTGTGAGCGCCACTCGGGCCCCCACTGGCCGCATCGCGATGTGGTCAGGCCCGCGTACGGTGTCCACCGCACTGATGCGGGCCTGGGAGAACCGTCCGGACACGGTGGTCACCGACGAACCGCTCTACGCTTTTTATCTTTTCCGAACGGACCTGCCTCACCCCGGCCGGGACAAGGTGATCGCCAGCCAGCCCACCGACTGGCGGGTGGTGCTCGCCGAGCTGACCAGCGCGCCGCTGCCGCCCGGGGTGCGCATCAGCTACGCCAAGCACATGACGCATCACCTGCTGCCCGAGGTGGACCGCGCCGCGCTGGCCCCGCTGCGGCACGCCCACCTGATCCGGGACCCGCGCGAGCTGCTCGCCTCCTACGCCCGGGTGCGCACCGAGCCGGACCTGGACGACCTGGGCCTGCGGCAGCAGGCGGAGCTCTTCGAGACGTTCGGCGGCCCGGTCATCGATTCCCGCGACCTGCTGACGGACCCCGAGGGGATCCTGCGCGCCCTGTGCCGGGCGCTGGACGTGCCGTTCGACGCCGCGATGCTGTCCTGGCCGCCCGGCCCGCGGGACAGCGACGGCGTGTGGGCCCCTTACTGGTACGACAGCGTGCATGCCTCGTCCGGCTTCGCCGCCTACCGGCCCCCGGCCGAGCCGCTGCCCCCGCGCCTCGAACCGCTCGCCGAACGCTGCCGCCCGTACTTCGAGCGCCTGCACGCATACCGGATCCCCGCCGACCGAGCCGAAGGGGGCGCGGCGCCGTCTGGACTGAGGAGCGAGGAACGAGCGACGAAGGAAGACGGTGCCTAAAAGCGCCCCCGGAGGCGAGGGAGGCAATAAAAGATGCTGCAGAGTTACGACGAGCGCAATCGGGACCTCATCGTCAACGTGGGCGGCCAGCTCAGCCACCGGGACCAGGCCGCGGTGAGCCCGTTCGATTCCGCCGTCCAGGGCGGCGACGCGGTCTGGGAGGGACTCCGGCTCTACGCCGGGCGCATCTTCCGGCTCGACGAGCACCTGGCCCGGCTGCGGGACTCGGCCAAGGCGCTCGCGTTCGACCAGATCCCTTCCGCTGCCCTGATCGCCGAGCAGGTCCGGCGCACGGTCGCCGCCAACGGCATGCGGGACGGCGTGCACATCAGGCTCACCCTGACCCGCGGGGTGAAGATCACCTCCGGCATGGATCCCCGGCTCAACCAGGCCGGGCCGACCCTGATCGTGCTCGCCGAGTACAAGGACCCGGTCTACGACCCTTCCGGCATCACGCTGGTCACCGCGAGCGTGCGCCGCCCGGCCCCGGACTGCCTGGACCCCAAGATCCACCACAACAACCTGCTGCCGTCCATCCTGGCCAAGATCGAGGCCAACGTGGCCGGCGCCGACGACGCGGTCATGCTCGACCACCGCGGATTCATCGCCGAGACCAACGCCACGCACATCTTCCTGGTCACCGGCGGGACGCTGGCCACCCCGACCACCGTG
Organism: uncultured Actinomycetes bacterium; assembly: GCA_963849595.1. Taxonomy (GTDB): domain Bacteria; phylum Actinomycetota; class Actinomycetes; order Streptosporangiales; family Streptosporangiaceae; genus Palsa-504. The sequence continues at coordinate 32,641 of CAWKIB010000056.1, read as the reverse complement.
TCCTGCCCCGAGGGCATCACCCGGGCCGTGGTCCTGGAACTGGCCGCCGAGGCCGGCCTAGCGTGCCGGGTCGGCGACTACACGCTGCCCCAGCTCTACACCGCCGACGAGGCGTTCGTCACCGGCACCATGGGCGGCCTGGTCCCCGTCGTCACCGTCGACGGCCGCACGATCGGCGACGGCCAGCCCGGCCCGGTCACCAAGCAGCTGACCGCCCAGTTCGCCGCCCTGGTCGCCAGCACCGGCACCCCCGTTGCTTAGGCGCTGCCCTTGATCTGGCCGTCCTCGAGTTCCAGGACCGTGTCGGCCATGCTGATCAGGTTCGGGTCGTGGGTCGCGACCAGGGCGGTCACGCCCTCGGACTCGACCACCGCGTGCAGCAGGCGCATGATCTGCTTGCCCGTCTCGGAGTCCAGCTGGCCGGTGGGCTCGTCGGCCAGCAGCACCTGCGGGCTGCCCGCCAGCGCCCGGGCGATCGCGACCCGCTGCTGCTGGCCGCCGGACAGCTCGCCCGGCCGCTGCTTGGTGTGCTCGCCCAGGCCGACGATGTCCAGCATGAGCCGGACCCGCTCCTCCCGTTCCTTGGGCGCCACGCCGGCGATCCGCAGCGGCACGCCGACGTTCTCCGCGGCCGACAGGATCGGGATCAGGCCGAACGACTGGAAGATGAACGCCACCGACGTGCGCCGCAGCCGCATCCGCTCGTGTTCGGACATCGTGGTGACCTCGCTGTCCCCGACCCGCACCCGCCCGTCGTCGGGCATGTCCAGCCCGCCGACGATGTTCAGCAGCGTGGTCTTACCGGACCCCGACCGGCCGCGCAGGGCCACCAGCTGGCCGGGCTGGACGGTGAACGAGACCCCGCGCAGCGCGCGGGTCGCGGTGCGGCCGCTGCCGAAGGTGCGGACCACCCCTTCGACGGCCACCATTTTCGTTGGGGTGGCGGTCACCGGGACGCCTCCGGGTTCTCGGGCCGCTGCGGCTTGCGGGCGCTCTGCTGGCCGGGCCAGACGCCGATGTGATCGGGCTCGGCTTCCAGCCGGACCAGGCCGTGCATGTCGAGGGGTTCGGTCATCTCCCGCGGCAGCTGCAGCCGGCCGGCCCGGTCCAGCACCGCGTACTCGACCGCGTGCGCGACCACCTCGCCGTCGCCGGCCAGCGTGTCCCGCAGGATCTCGGTGCTGGTCCGGCCGTCCCGGATGGCGACCACGCGGCGCACCACCGAGGAGACCGCGGGGTCGTGCGTCACGATCAGCACGGTCACGCCGAGCTCCACGTTGGCCTTCTGCAGCGCGCTGAACACCTCGGCCGCGGTCGCCGAGTCGAGCTCGCCGGTGGGCTCGTCGGCCAGCAGCACCTTGGGCTCGTTGGTCAGCGCGACCGCGATCGCGGCCCGCTGCTGCTCGCCGCCGGACATCTGATCCGGCCTGCGGTGCAGGCAGTCGCCCAGGCCGAGCAGCTCGAGCAGCTCGACCGAGCGCTCGCGGCGGGTCCGGGGCCGGGCACCGGCCAGCCGCATCGGCAGCTCCACGTTCTGCTGCGCGGTCAGGTAGGGGAGCAGGTTGCGGGTGGTCTGCTGCCAGACGAAGCCCACCACCCGGCGCCGGTAGGCCAGCCGCTGCCGCGCGTTCATCGCGGCCAGGTCGTTGCCCGCCACCCGCACCGAACCCGCGGTCGGCGAGTCCAGCCCGGCCAGGATGTTCATCAGGGTCGACTTGCCGCTGCCCGACGCGCCGACCAGCGCGACGATCTCGCCCTCCTCCACCAGCAGGTCGAGGCCCTGCAGCGCCTGCACCTCGATCCCGGCCGCGACGTAGATCCGGACCAGCCGGTCGCAGACGATCAGCGAGCCCGCGCCGAAGTCCCGGTGCTGCCGCGCCGATTCCGCGCCCAGGTCCGCGATACTGCTGCCCATTACGCCTCCTGTCCTCCTAGTTTGCCCGCAAAATGCCGGCGATACCACGGCGGCGCAGCGTCCTGGCCTCGGTGGCCAGGACCGCCACGGCCAGGACCACGGCGGCGGCGCCGGGCAGGCCGAGCGCGGTCACGTCGGGCTGGAACAGCACCGGGGAGCTGGCCCCGGTGAACGCGGACAGGTCGATGGACGAGCCGATCAGGTGGGGCAGCACGACCGCGCAGACCGCGCCGGCCACCACCGCGGTCAGCACCGCGGGCATCGCCTCGGCCATGACCAGGCTGGTGTCGCGTTCGTGGCCCATCACGGTGAGCCGGGCCAGGGTCAGCTCGCGCTCCGCCGACCCGAGCGCCAGGCCCAGGATCACGATCAGCAGGCCGAGCACGGCCGCCTCGGCCAGGGTGAACGCGACGATGAGCGCGGCGCCGTGCGGCAGCGGGGAGTTGGTCAGGGAGTTGAGCACGGCCGACCGGTAGGTGATGGTGCTGTCCGGGATGGTCCGGTTGACCAGGGCGGTCAGCTGGCTCTCGTCGATCGCCGAGCCGCTGACCAGGACCAAGTTGGGCGCGGGCTGCCCGGCCGGGCCGGGCAAGGTCAGCTGCGGCATGACCACGAACGTGCCGCCGCCGGGCTGGGCCGGGGTGCTGCTCAGGATGCCCGCGACGCGCACCGAGAACGGGCCGGCCGGGGTCAGCGTGGCCAGCTGCGTGGCCCCGTGACCCAGGATGGCGGCGGCGGCCGGGGAGGCGAGCACCGGCACCGCGCCGCCGGCGGCCAGGGCCCGGGCCCCGCCGCTCAGGCTGGCCACCGCCAGGGGCGGATACGGGGTGGTCGCGGTCACCGCCGCGTAGCTGGCCGGATCCACCGCGACCACGGTCACGGCCTGGCCGAACGGCGTGACCCAGGTGGTGTTCCACACCGCGGTAGCGTGGGTGACGCCCCGGACCGCGGCGATCGACTTCAGCTCGCCGGGCGTGACCGGGCCGGCCGTGGGGCCGGGCTGGATCGCCGCGTCGGCGCCGCTGATGTGCCAGGCCGTGGCGGTCTCGCCGCGGGCGATGCCGGCGCTGACCATCCCGGCGAAGGTGGCCAGGCTGAGCGCGAGCACCAGCGCGAACGCGGGCAGCACCCCGGTCAGTGAGGACCGGGCCGCCGCCGACAGCGCCACGAAGCCGGTCGCGCCGGTACCGCGTGCCGACAGCCGGAGCAGGCCGCGGACGGCCAGCGGGTACAGCCGGAGCATGATCAGCACGACCGGGACGGCCACCAGCACCGGGGCCAGCATGAGCAGCGGGTTGACCTGGCCGCCGTCCGGCACGCCCTGGCCGCGCAGCACGACCAGCCCGGCCACGCACGCCGCGCACGCCGTGACCTCGGCCACCGGCCGCCGCCACGCCCGGCGGCGCGGGCCGGTCTCGGCGGACAGGATCCGGGCCGGGTTGGCGGCCGGGGCCGGCCTGCGGTAAACCCAGGCCGCGATCAGCGCCGGCCCGGCCAGCGCGACCGCGACCGTGATCCCGGCCAGCAGCCAGCCCAGCCCCGCGGCCGCCGCGTCACCCGGGATGACCGCGACCGCGATGGCCGCGCCGGCCGCCGCGGCGGGCACCGCCGCGACCAGGGCGCCGCGGAGCATCAGCGCGGTGACCTGCCACAGCGACCCGCCCCGGGCCCGCAGCATGGCCAGCTCCTCGCCCCGGCGGACGACCAGCATCCGGGCCGCGAGCAGGATCACCGCCGCCGCGATGACGATCAGGCTGACCGACAGGAGCAGCAGCACCGTCTCGATGCCGGCCTGGGTGCCGAGGAACAAGGCCAGGTCCGGGATGAGCGGCGAGGTGACGTTCAAGGTTGTCCGCGGCCGGCTCCAGCGGTCCGGTCAGCCCCAGCGTGACCGTGGTGGCCCGGTTGAGCGCGTTGGCCAGCCCCTGCGCCTGGTCCGCGCTCAGGCTGCCGAGCGCGAGCGGGAACTCCCAGTTCATCTCGAGGCCGGGGCCGGCGAACGCGGTCTGCATCGCGCCCAGCTGACCGGGATCCGCGAACACCCCGCCCGTCCAGTACGGCTTGCTGGTCGCGGTCAGCGAGGGCTGGCTCGCGAGCGGGTCCTGCGCCCAGAAGGTGGACCCGGCCTGGCGCTGCCGGACGATCGCGGTGACGGCCAGCGTGAGCGTCCCGGTCGAGCTGACCACCGTCACCCGGCTCCCCGGGTGCAGCCCGAACCGGGCCGCGGTCTGCGGGGTGACCGCCACCGCCAGCGTCCCGGCCGGCTCGGCCCCGGCCGCGTAGCTCCCCGCCACCAGGGAGGCATCGCTGGTCAGCGAGTTGCGGTAGAGCACCTCGAGCTTGGGCGGCTGCCCGTCCAGGACCGCGCTGGGGGCCGCTCCCGAGGTGACCTCGGCCGGGTTCGCGGTCAGGCCGTACCAGGCGCCGGCGCCGAGCGGGAGCGGCAAACCGGCCAGGCTGGCCCTGATCTCCTGCGTGGTCCGGGCCAGCTGGCTCGTGGTCAGGTTCTGGTCGGATAGGGGGACGGTCTGGTTGCTCCCGGAGAAGGTGAGCAGCGCGCCGACGAAGTTGCTCCAGTTCGCGCCGATCTGGACGGTCTTGACCGTGGGGGCCAGCCGGGCCGTGGTCTGGTGCAGCGCCTGGGACCGGGCGTGCAGGCTGAGCGCGGGCCCGGCCATCGCCGCGAACACGCACCCGCAGACCAGCAGGGCCAGCGCCAGCGTGGTCCCCGCCGCCGAGCCCACCGCCCGGCTCAGGCTCTGTCTCCCCGGCACCGATCTCACGCCGCTTCCGCTGCGCGCAGCGCGGCCGCGGCGTCCGGGCGCCGCGCGACGGTGAACGCGGCGGCCAGCACGGGCAGCACGGCCACCGCCAGGGCCAGCGGGAGGGTCTGCGCCCAGCCGAACTGGATGACCACCGGCGGGACCGGCGTGGTCGCCGACGAGGTCAGCGTGATCGCCGGGACCAGCAGCTCGGCCAGGACCACGCCCAGGATCAGGCCGGCCACCGCCGACGGCAGGCTGAGCATGAGCTTCTCCAGGCACAGCTGTCCGGCCGCCGAGCGCGGCGGCACGCCCAGCGCGGCCAGCAGCGCGTTCTCCGCGCGCCGCTGCCGCACGCCGGCCGCGATGCTGACGCAGAAGCCGGTGATGGCCAGCACCGCGGCGGCGATCGCGACCACCAGCAGGGCCTGCTGCGGCACGGTCGACAGCGGGTCGGTGAGCAGCCCGGCCGCCACCCCGGCCTGGCTGGTGACGTCCGATCCGGGGGGAAGGTGGCCCGCCAGCCCGGCCGGGACCGCCGAACCAGTGGTGGCCAGCCACCACTGGTTCGGCTGGGCGGGGGACAGCGCGCTACTGGTCAGCACGTCCTGCAGCCGGCCGAGGTCGACCAGCAGGGCGCCGCCGCTGCCCGTCACGGTCGGGAACGTGGTCACCTGGCCGACGATCCGCACGCTGAGCACCGCGCCGTTGACGTCGGCCTGCACCACCGATCCGACGCTCGAGCTGGTCGCGGCCAGGAACCGCTGGGTCGCGATGCCGGGCAGCGCCGCCACCGGGGGCGTCCCGGTCAGGGTCAGCTCACCGCCCAGCGGGCTCGGCGGCGCGCTCGAACCGCTGGCCGCCAGCCCGTAGCCGGGGTCGAGCGTCACCGACAGCGCGCCGCCCGACGCGCCCTTGGCGGTCACGTCGGGCAGGCCCGACGGCCCGGCCGTGCCGGTGGTCTGGCGGGCGCCGGCCAGCTCCGTCGACGAGCCCGCGGCGGGCCAGGCCCCGAGCGCCGAACCGGGCACCTGGGTCGTCCCCGGCCCCGCCGAGAAGCTCTCGAGCGTGAAGGTGGCCGGTCCGTGAGCCTTCCGGGCGGGCAGCGTGTAGTCCAGGCTGACCGAGGTCAGCCGCAGCGGATAGACGGCGGAGCCCGGGTCAGCGGCTTGGTTGGCTAGGGTCACGGTCAGGGTGTGGTCCTTGCCGTCGGCGGGCAGCAGGCCGGCGTCGAGCTGGTAGACGTTGTTGCTGGCGTCCAGCACCGACACGTTCACCGTGACCGGGGCCAGTCCCAGCGAGGCCGGGCCGAGCCGCGCGGTGAGCTGCACCTGCGCGGCGTGGCCGGGCAGGGCCACGCCCGACGGCGGCCCGGTGCGCGCGATCTTCCCGAACAGCGCGGTCGCGTTCACCGGCGACTGGTCGGCGCGCAGCAGCGCCACGTCCGCGGCCTGGCCCGAGTTGAGGGCCAGGAGCTGGCTGTTGCTGACCGTCTGCGGGAACGTGGCGACCGGCATCGCGTGCTGCACCCCGGGCAGCTGGACCACGCCGGCCGCCTGGGCCGCCGACAGCGGCTGGCTGGTGTCGACGCGCACGTCGGCGCCCGCGCTGAACGCGGCCTGGTCATGGTCGGAGCGGGTCCAGCTCTGCCGCTGGGACAGGGCCAGCGTCCCGGTCGCCACGGCCAGCACGATCAGCAGCGCCGCGCCGCCCTGCCGGATCGGCTGGCGGCTGATCTGCCAGCTGGCCAGCGCGGCGGTCAGCCGGCGGCCGCGGGCGGCCAGCCGGTCGCCGGCCTTGCCGCCCGCGGGCAGCAGGCGCAGCGCGAGGACGGTGCCGCCCGCCAGGGCCAGGGCCGGCGCGACCACCACCACCGGGTCGATGCCGAAGTTGCCGTTCGCGCCGGCCGAGACCGCCGAGTAGTGCCGCAGCTGCCAGCCCGCGATCACGGCGAGCACGATCAGGGCCAGGTCCGCGCCGGCCCGGCTGACCCCGGAGACGGCCGCCTGCCGGCCCCGGCGGGCCCGCGCCGCGCCCGGGGCCACCGTGCTCAGCGCCGGGACCAGCATGATCACCACCCCGCCGACGGCGACCGCCACCGCGGCCAGCCAGGCGCCGCCGGTCGGCCCGCCCCCGGTATCCCCGCCGGAATTGCCAGACGCCACCAGCCGGGCCAGCAGCACGCCGAGCACGCCGCCGGCCGCCGAGGACAGCACGCACAGCGGGATGGCCTCGGCCGCGGTCAGCCGGACCAGCTGCCAGCGGGTCGCGCCGCGCGCGGTGAGCATCGCGGACTCGCCCTCGCGCTGGCCCGAGAGCAGCCGCGCCGCGGCCAGCAGGGCCGCCGCGGCGAGCAGGAACAGCAGCACGGCGCAGATGGCCAGCAGCGAGCGGGCCACGTCCAGGTCGCTCGCGGTCCCGGCCAGCACCGCGGGCAGGCTGGTGACGAGCGTGAGGGACGGGAGCTGCTGGGCGTTCGCCAGCGTCGCCTGCAGGCCGTTCACGTTGGCCGCCACGGCGGTGAGCTGGTCGGCCGGGATGCTGGCCGTCTGCGGCTCGGCCAGCCAGGTGCCCTGGTTGACCGGCAGGCCCGCGGCGAACGCGGCGGGCGGCACGGTGAGCGGGCCGAAGGTGGTGAAGCCCCCGGCCGTGCTCGAGCCGGACTGCGCGATCTCGCTCAGGTTCCAGTACGCCGAGGAGACCTGCCGGGGCCGGTACAGGCCGGTGACGACGAACCGGACGTAGCCCTTGGTGATCCCGTCCCGCATCCGCAGCACGTCGCCGGTGGTCACGTGCAGCAGCGCGGCGGCCGTGGCGGGCAGGGCGGCGGGGATGGGCTGCCCGCGGACCGGGGCGCCGGGCCAGTGGCCGGAGACCAGCTCGGCCTGGCCGGTGATGTCGCCCAGCGCGGCGGCCTCGGCGATCGGCGTGTTGCTGGTGCCGCCCGAACCGGCCCCGGCGGCCGGGGTGGCCGGGGTGGCGGGCAGCGCGCCCGGCACGAACCCGAGCGGGTCGGACCAGTCGGCCTGGTAGAAGCTGAACGGCGTGCCGCCCAGGGCCGACTTGATCTGGGACGGCAGGATCGAGGAGTACTGGGCCGCCTGGCTGGCGTTGACGCTGCCGCTGACCGACAGCGAGGTCCCGGTCGCGTGACCGAGGTCGTGGCGCACCGCGCGGGGCAGCGCCTGGCCGCTGAACGTGGCGAGCGCGGTGGCCAGGGCCGCGGCCACCAACGTCGTGAGCGCCGCCGCGATGATCACCAGCCGGTGAGCGTTCATCCGCGGCAGCGTGAGTGAACCCCGTGCCAAGCCCATCAGGACTTCGAGCCTAAGGCCCGCAAATGACTGATAAAAAGAGTGCGTGCGCGACCTGGTACCGGCTCGTAACCAGGCTGGAACCGGCGGTGCGCGATCCAGTATGTCCAGTTATCGATGTGAATTGGGGGCAGGCCGGTGTCGGTCGTCGTCATCACCGGGGCCGCGGGCCTGGTCGGATCCATGCTGCGGCCCAGGCTGGCCCGGCCGGACCGGACGCTGCGCCTGGTCGATCTGCATGCCGCTGACCGCCGGGCCGGGCGAGGAGGCGATCCAGGCCTCGGTGACCGACCTGGACGCGATGACGGCCGCCTGCCAGGGCGCCGACGCCGTCATCCACCTGGCCGGGATCCCGGGCGAGGCGTCCTGGCCGCGCATCCTGGAGACCAACATCAACGGCGGCTACGGCGCGTTCGAGGCGGCCCGCCGGGCCGGCACGCCCCGGGTCATCTTCGCCTCGTCCAACCACGCGGTCGGCTTCTCGCCACGCGAGGCCTTCCCGGTGCCCGACTACGCCTTTCCCGCGCCGGACACCTTCTACGGCATCTCCAAGGTGGCCACCGAGGGCATGGCCGCGATGTACCACTACCGGTACGGCCTGGACGCCATCTGCGTGCGCATCCTGTCGTGCTTCCCGCGGCCGACGAACGTCCGGATGCTGTCGACCTGGCTGTCCCCGGACGACACCGGCCGGCTCTTCGAGGCGTGCCTGACCGCCGAACGGCCCGGGTTCCGGGTCATCTTCGGGGTCTCGGCCAACACCCGCGGCGGCTGGGTCTGTATGGCCGAGGCCCGGGCCCTGGGCTACCAGCCGCAGGACGACGCGGAGGCAATACGCCGCCGGAGATCATCGCCGAGCACGGTGAACCGGACCCCGCCGATGACCCCGTGCTTCGCTACCTGGGCGGTGAGTTCACCCTCCCCGACGCGCAGGTCCCCCAGGCTTAAGGCCGTCTAGGCGCGCTCGGCCCGGTACTTCTCCCAGCGGGTCAGCAGGTCGGCCATCTCCCGGGTGGCGAACTCCAGGAACGCGGCCTGCTCGGCCATCCGCGCGCCGGCCGCGGTGTCCGGGCCGACCAGGTCGATGCCCTCGCGGACCAGCGCGGCCCAGCGGCTCATCACCTGATCGCGCATGCGCAGCAGGTCGTCCCACATGTTGCCGGGCATCCGGTAGTAGTCCCGGCGCGAGCCGGGCACCCGTTCCTTGTGCACCAGCCCGACCTGGATCAGGTAACGCACCGCGCCGGACACGGCCGCCGCGCTGATCCGAAGCCGCTCCGCCAGCTCGGCCGCGCTGAGCCGCCCGTCCTCACTGATGACCAGGGCCACGAAGACCCGGGCGGGCATGGGCGGGAAGCCCGCCGCTACCAGCACGGCGGCGAACCGCTCGATGTAGCCGAACACCCGGTCCTCCGCGGCCGGGGCTTCCTGACCATCCGGCCCGCTGAGCTGTCCTGCCACCGTTACACGATATCGCATTCCGAACTTTCAGAACTTAGTGAAAACTGTGTAGGCTGAGCCCATGGCGAACGCGATCGAGATCCGGGGCCTGCGCAAGTCGTTCGGCCGGACCACGGCCCTGGACGGCCTCGATCTCGAGGTCCGGGCCGGGGAGGTGCACGCCTTCCTCGGCCCGAACGGCGCGGGCAAGACCACCACCATCCGGATCCTGCTCGGCCTGCTGCGTAAAGACGGCGGCCAGGCCGTGCTGCTGGGCGGTGACCCCTGGCGCGACGCGGTGACCCTGCACCGCCGGCTGGCCTACGTCCCCGGCGACGTCACGCTGTGGCCGGGCCTGTCCGGCGGGGAGATCATCGACCTGCTCGGCCGGCTCCGTGGCGGCCTGGACCCCAAGCGCCGCCAGGCCCTGACCGAACGCTTCGATCTCGACCCCGCCAAGAAGGCCCGCGCCTACTCCAAGGGCAACCGGCAGAAGGTCGCGCTGATCGCGGCGCTGGCCAGCGACGCCGAACTCCTCCTGCTGGACGAGCCCACCGCCGGCCTGGACCCGCTGATGGAGGCGACCTTCCGCGACTGCGTCACCGAGGAACGCCGCGACGGCCGCACCGTCCTGCTGTCCAGTCACATCCTGGCCGAGGCCGAGGCGCTCTCGGACCGGGTCACGATCATCCGCGACGGCCGGGCGGTGGAGACCGGCACGCTGGCCGAGATGCGCCACCTGACCCGGAACTTCGTCGACGCCGAGCTGGCCGGCCCGGTCAGCCTGGATGGCCTGCCCGGCGTGCACGACCTGGTCGCCGACGGCCTGCGCGTCCGCTGCCAGGTAGACCAGGTGGCGCTCGATGAGGTGCTGGGCCGGCTGCACCAGGCGGGCGTCCGTACCCTCACCTGCCGGCCGCCGACCTTGGAGGAACTGTTCTTGCGTCATTATTCGGCCGAACGGACCGTGGCCTCTGGAGCGCCGGGATGACGGTCCTCGCTCACCCGGGGCGGGCGGGTACCGGCCTGACCGGGACCGGCGAACTGGCCCGGCTCGCCGCCCGCCGGGACCGGATCGCGCTGGCCGCCAGCGTCTACGTGATCACCGCCGGGGTGGCCGGCACGGCCTACACGTTCAAGAAGCTGTATCCGACCGCGGCCGGGCGGGCCGCGCTGGCCGCGACCGGCGGCGGGAACCCGGCGCTGCGCTTCCTGTACGGCACGGCTGGACGGCTCCTCGCTGGGCTCCCTCACCACCTGGCGGTACGGGATCTGGGCCGGCATCTTCGCCGCGCTGGTGGCGATCTTCGTCGTGATCAGGCACACCAGGACCGACGAGGAGGCCGGCCGTCTGGAGCTGGTCGGCTCCGCGGTCGTGGGACGGCAGGCGGCCCTGGTCGCCGCGACTGGTGACCGCGGCCGCGGGCGTCCTCGCGGTTTCCGTGCTGCTGTCCGTGGCGCTCCCGCTGGTCGGCCTGCCCGCGGGCGGCTCGGTGCTGCTCGCGCTGGGCATCGGCTGCTGCGGCCTGGCCTTCACCGGGATCGCCGCCGTGGCGGCCCAGCTGAGCCTCGAGCGCGCGCACCGCGCGCGGGATCGCGCTCGCCGTGCTGGGCGTCGCCTTCGTGCTGCGGGGCGTGGGCGACTCGGCGGGCGCCGCGCGGGCCCTCCTGGCTGTCGTGGGCCTCGCCGCTGGCCTGGATCCAGCTCGCCCGGCCGTTCGCCGCTTCGGACCCTTGGGTACTGGCCCTCCCGCTGGCCGTGGGAGCGGTCGGCACCGGCCTGGCCTTCGCGCTCGCCGCCCGGCGGGACCTGGGCGCCGGGCTGCTGCCCGACCGGCCGGGCCGCGCCACCGCCTCGGCCGCCCTGCGCGGCCCGTTCGGGCTGGCCTGGCGGCTCCAGCGGGGCGCGCTGCTCGGCTGGGTCACCGGCTACGCGTTCATGTTCGCCGTCTGCGGCGCGGCGGCCAAGGGCATCGGCCAGCTGTTCGGGACCAGCACCGCGCTGGAGCGCGAGTTCACCCGGCTCGGCGGGCAGGCGGCCATCACCAACGCCTACCTGGCCGCCCTCATGCTGCTGGCCGGCCTGGTCGCCGCCGCGTACGCGGTCTCGGTGATCCTGCGGCTGCGGGCCGAGGAAACCGGGGAAGCGGCCGAGCCGGTGCTGGCCACCGCGACCGGCCGGATCCGCTGGGCGTTCAGCCACATCGCCGTCGCCGTCGGCGGCGCCGCGCTGCTGCTGGCCGTCGCGGGGGTGGCGACCGGCCTGGGCTACGGGCTGCGGATCGGGTCCCCTGGGATGTGGGCGGCTCGGATGACCGGCGCGGCCCTGGGCCAGCTCCCGTCCGCGCTGGTGCTGGCCGCGGTGGCCATCGCGCTGTTCGGCGTGCTGCCCCGGGCCAGCGTCGGGGGAGCGTGGACCGCGCTGGGCCTGGTGGTGGTGATCAGCCTGTTCGGCCAGGCGCTGCAGCTGTCCCACTGGATCCTGGACGTCTCGCCGTTCACTCACGCCCCGCGGCTGCCGGGCGGCCCGGTGCAGGCCGCCCCGCTGCTGTGGCTGTGCGCCGTCGCGCTGGCGCTGTCCGCGGCCGGCCTGGCCGGCCTGCGCCGCCGCGACATCGGCTGAGCTTCGGTAACAAACATCACCGATACGGCCCGCCTGGTCGGGGTTCGTTCTGTAGCTTGTCGCCCATGCGGATACCCCGGAGCCCGGTCGCGATCGCCGTCGCGATGCTGGCCGTGCTGGCGGCCGGCTGCGGGGCCAGCCCCGCGACCTCTGGTGCGCCGGCCTCGACCGCGCCGCGGGGCAACCCGCTGGCCGCCCTGACCGCCAGGCAGATCCTGACCAAGACCATCGCCGACTTCAAGGCGGCCTCGTCGGTGCATATCGCCGGGTCGGAGCGGGCCGCCGGCCAGAGCTTCGCCATGGACCTGACCATCGGCGCCAGCGGCTGCACCGGCACGGTCGGGCTGGGCGGACAAGGCTCCGTGGTCGCTGCTGAGGATCGGCAGCACGCTGTGGATGAAGCCGGACGACCAGTTCTGGAAGTCGTTCCTGGCCGCCGCCCCCGCGGACCTGCCCGCCGTGGAGGGAAAGTACGTGCGGCTGAGCCCGAAGGGCCCGGCCACGAGTTCGTTCGGCGCGTTCTGCTCCCTGAGCCAGCTGGCCGGCCAGGTCAGCGGCGCAGAGAATCAGCTGGTCAAGGGGCAGACGACCACCATCGGCGGGCAGCCCGCGCTGCAGCTCAAGGACACCAAGCAGGCGGGCAGCGCGTACGTCACGATCTCCGCCAGCCCGGAGTTCCTGCAAACCGGCGACACCGGCGGGCACGTCGACTTCACCGACTACAACGCGCCCCTCGCGCTCACCGCGCCGCCCGCCAGCCAGACCGTCGCCGGGTCCAAGTACGGCCTGTGACCGGCCCGGCGGCGTGGGCCGGAAGCCCTGAGTTCGGGGATCGCATTTTGCATACAGTCGCCGATAAACTCTGAATGTGTCCAGGTGGACGGCCATTGGGGTGGGGAGGTCGGGCGATATGACGCAGGGGGCGACCATGCGGACGGCGGTGATCCGCCCGCTGCAGCGGCCGGTGCCGCTGCGTCAGTCGGTCTACGACGCGCTGATCGACCTGATCGTCGGCGGTGACCTGCCCCCCGGCCAGCACATGGTGGAGACCGACCTGGCCCGCCAGCTCGGGGTCAGCAGGCAGCCGATCCGCGAGGCGCTGCACCGCATGGAGGCCGAGGGCTGGGTGGACCTGCGGCCCAGCCAGGGCGCCTTCGTGCACGTGCCCACCGACTCCGAGGTGGACGAGCTGCTCGACGTGCGCGCGCTGCTCGAGGCCGAGACGGCCCGGCTCGCGGCCCGGGCGGCCAGCCCGGCGCAGGTGGCCCGGCTCCGCGAGATCTGCGCCGAGGGCCAGGCGGCGGCCGAGCAGGGACGACCTCGGCCGCGCGGTGGCGGCGAACGACGCGTTCCACGCCGAGGTCGCGGCGGTGGCCGGCAACTCGGTGCTCGCCGAGCTGGCCGACATCGTGGGCCGCCGGGTCCAGTGGTACTACCGGATGGTCGCCCCCGAGCGCGGGCACGGCTCGTGGGCCGAGCACGCCGAGCTGATCGACGCGATCGAGGCCTCCGATCCGGAGCGGGCCCAGCTGCTGGCCCGCAAGCACACCGAGCGGACCAGGGACGCGTACCACAATTCCTCGGGCCACAATTCCTAGGGCAGCCTGACCACCGATACGGGGTCGGGGGCCTCGGGGTCGTTGGCGTTGTCGATGAGCTCGATCTCGCCCCGGTCGGACATGATGTGGTACGACCCGTCGGCCCGGTACTCGCGGATGATCGTGTGCGTGCCGTCGGCGTGCCGGTACCGCTCCTCGGTGTAGGCGTCGGTGGCGTGCTTGTCCGCGTCGACCGCCGCCTCGTCCCGCCAGACGAACCGGTACGGGGCCAGCGGCAGCCTCAGCTCGTACACGAGGCCATTGAAGGCCCAGGGTGCGCAGCAGCGCGTCCCGGGCAGGCCCGGGTTCGGCCGCGGCGGCGAGCTCGTCCAGGCCCCAGCCCGCCTCGTCGAGCAGGTCCCGGGCCTGGTCGAACAGCGGGACCCGCTGCGCGGGCGGGACGGCCCGCTCCACCAGGTGCCCGACGACCTGGATCACCGCCGCGCGCAGCATCGGCCCGCCGGTCCTGCGTCCCGCGCGAGATCCCGGGGAACAGCGGGATGATCCGGCCGTGCGGCGGCTCAGGTATCACGGCTGAGTTCCTCGCGCAGCCGGTCGGCCTCGCCCGGGCGGCTGAGGTCGATGACCTCGACCAGGCGGTACCGCCGGCCGCCGTCGGAGCCGTCGGCCAGCCGCACCGGGCCGGACTCGTACACCTCGAACCGCGGGCTGGCCGCCTGCGCGGCGACGCCCAGGACGTAGCGCAGTACGGCGGTGCGATCCGGCAGGTACCGCTGCTGGTGCCCGCCGTCGAACAGGACCTGCCACCGCTCCTGCATCGCTCAGGCCCCGACCCCGCGGTTCAGCGGCATCGAGTACTTCTCATCCTTCAGGCGCTGGTGACGGCCGGGTCCTCCAGGTCGCGCAGGTGCCGCGGCACCTCCATGCCGATGGCCTCCCAGTTGCGGTTGGCCCCCGCCTGCGTGGTCGCGACGTGCTCGGGGAGCATGTGGCCGAACCGGCCCTGCAGGGCCAGGTAGTCGGTGACCGGCCGCTGGACCGGCGGGTGGAAGTAGTGGTACTCCCGCTCGGCGGGGTCGTACTCCCAGACCGGCCACAGCCCGGACTCGACCACCCGCCGGCCGAGCTCGACGGTCATCGAGGTCTGGTACACCCAGCCCTTCTGGCACGGGGTGTAGCAGTGCAGGAAGGCGGCGCCCACGTGGTTGAGGCCCTTGCGGGTCTTGTTCATCAGGTCGACCGGGTAGCCCACCGTGGTGGTGGCCACGTAGCAGTGCGGGTGGCCCTCGGCCATCATCTTGGCCAGGTTCTTGGGCGGCAGCTTGTTGCCCTCGGGGATCGCCTTGCCGAACGGGGTGAACGTGGTCATCCCGGCGTACGGCGTGGTCGGCGAGACCTGGAT
The DNA here is from genome assembly GCA_963849595.1 of uncultured Actinomycetes bacterium. Classification (GTDB taxonomy): domain Bacteria; phylum Actinomycetota; class Actinomycetes; order Streptosporangiales; family Streptosporangiaceae; genus Palsa-504. Next base: position 17,626 of record CAWKIB010000056.1, on the reverse strand, counting down.
GCCGGTGTTGGCGTAGCACTCGTTGTCGTAGCAGATGAACAGCGCGTCGTGGTTGCGGTACAGCGCGCCGGAGATGGACCCGATGCCGATGTCGGAGGCCGAGCCGTCGCCGGCCATGACCAGGATGTTCGGGTACGGTCCCGGGTAGCGGCCCTTGCGGATCATGGCCTCGTAGCCGGCCGCCATGCCGGAGGTGAACGAGCCGCCGCTGGCGATCGGGGTGTGCGCCCAGGGCACCGTGTACGGCGTGCACAGGTAGGTCGAGTTGGCCACGTACATGCACCCGGTCGGCCCGGCCACCACGGTGTCCTGGCCGGCCGCCTTGAGCACCCAGCGGTACTGGATGGCCGGCCCGCAGCCCGCGCAGGTCCGGTGCCCGGCCGCGTACGGGTCCTCCTCCGGCAGGTCCGGCAGGTAATAGAGGTCACGCCCGTGCTCGTCATCGGTGGCGCCCGCGCGCCCGTCGTCGTCGAACAGCGGGAGCTGGTGGCGGATCACTTCGTGGGCCATGGCTGTATCTCTCACTCCTCGAAGCCGACCCAGTGGGCGGCCTTCTCGACGCGGCCGTCCCGGACGGCGCGGGCCAGCTTGCCGGCCATCCAGTCGAACTCGGCCATCGGCACGGTCTCGCCGCCCAGGCCGGCCATGAAACTGGTGACCAGCGGGCGCTCGCCGGTCATCTGGTACAGCGCGGTCGTCACGTCCAGGGACAAGATGCCGCCGTAGCTGGCCCCGCCCAGGCCCAGGTTGGTCTCCACCACCCCGACCGCCTTGACCCCGCGCAGCGCGGCCCGCAGGTCCTCGCTCGGGAACGGCCGGATCCACAGCAGCCGGGCCATGCCGATCTTGACCCCCTGGGCCCGCAGCCGGCTGATGGCCGCCCGGCAGGTGACGGCGTGCCCGCCGGAGATCACGATCGCGATCTCGGCGTCGTCCAGCAGGTAGGACTCGACGAAGTGCGGGTAGGCGCGGCCGAAGACCCGGGCGAACTCGTCGGTCTTCTCCCGGATGACCGGGATCGCGTCCTCCATGGCCCGGGCCCGCTCGAGCTGGAGCGGCGGGCCCTGCGAGGGGTGGATCTGCGGGCCGTGCGACACCGGCCGCCGCGGGTCCAGCGGGAACGGCAGCTGATAGGGCGGCAGGAACCCGTCGACCTGCTCGATCGACGGCATCTCCACCTCGCCCGCGATATGCGAGACGAAGTACCCGTCCTGCGCCACCATCTGCGGCAGCAGCACCCGCGGGTCCTCGCCGATCGCGTAGGCGAGCAGCGACTTGTCGAACACCTCCTGCGGGGTGGCCGCCCAGCCGAGCAGCCAGCCCATGTCCCTGGTGCACAGCGCGTCGGTGTGTTCGGAGCCGAAGTCGCCGGGCGGGTCCAGGGTCCGGTCGGCGATCGCCATCTGGATCGGGATGCGCGCCCCGGAGATGATCGAGTACATCTCGTACCCGTAGGTCACCCCGACCCCGGAGGACCCGGTGTAGGCCCTGGCCCCGCACGATCCGGCGCCGAACGCGGCGGAGAACTGCGAGTGCTCGCCGTCGGCGTGGATGTACTCGGCGTCCAGGATCCCGTCCGCGATGAACTGGGCCAGGTTCATCATGATCGCCGTGTACGGCCGGATGGGGTAGGCCGTGATCACGTCCACGTTGGCGAACAGCGCCGCGTACGCCGCCGCCGCGCAGCCGTTCTGCCGCACCCGCGTCCCGGCCAGCCCGCGCAGGAAGCTGATCCCCTCCGGGGTCCGGATACCAGCCTGGAGCCGCGCCGGCTCTATACTCCCGCTCGCCTCCGGGCCCCGCCCGCCTCCCCTCCCCCTTCACTGCGCTCCCTTCCCTCGTCGCTCGTTCCTCGCTCCTCAGTCCAGGCAGCGCCGGCGCCCTTTGGCTCGCGGGCGGTTAGCTCGCTCATGGCTTCACACCCCGTCCGTTCGGGTCTGCCACCGTCTCCGCACGTACCTTTCTCATGGCGTGCCACCCGGTCCGTTCGGATGAATTGAATGTGAATTTGATCTTGCCGCGTCGTATTCGGCGATCGCGTCCTCGATGAGCTGGCGGGTGAACGGCGCCTGCTCGGCGTGCGCGCCGTCGTACGGGGCGAAGGCGGTCTCCATCCGCACCACCGCGTCGGGCTCGTCGAAGTCCATCTCGGGGACCTTCTCCAGGCAGCCGGTCGGGCATTCCTGCACGCAGACCAGGCAGCCCTTGCAGTAGTGGGTGCGGATCGAGTAGTGGCCGTTCTGCCGGGCGTCGCGCAGCACGCTGACGTCCGGGCACACGAGATAGCAGTTGTCGCAGCCGTTGCAGACGCCGCAGCTCATGCAGCGGTCCGCCTCGGCCAGGGCCTGCTCGCGGCTGTAGGCCAGGGTCACCTCGGTCACCTGGCTGGCGCGGCGGGTCCCGGCCGGGGTCAGCGGGGCCTCGGTGCGCGGCGCGTGCCGGAAGTAGGCGGTGTTGAGCTTCTCGTACGGCATGACCTCGACCGGGTCGTCGGGCCGCAGCGGTTCGGCGGACAGCACGCGGTCGATGTCGCGCGCGGCGCGCTTGCCGTCGCCCAGCGCGTCCACCACCATCGACGGGCCGCGCATCACGTCGCCGCCGGCGAAGATCCGGCCGCTGGCGTGCGGGATCCGCCCGTACTCGTCGGCCCGGATCAGCCCGCGCTCGGTGGCCTGCGCCGGCAGCCAGTCCAGGACCTGCACCTGGCCGATGGCGACCAGGATCGTGTCGCACGCCACCTCGGTCTCGGTGCCGGGGGTGATCTGCGGCCGGACGGCGCCGTTCTCGTCCCGGGCCAGCCGCGCCCCGGCCAGCACGGCGCCGCGGACGTTGCCGTCGTCGTCGGTGAGCACCCGGGCCAGCGCGTGGTTCGGCCGGAGCGCGACGCCCTCCTCCCGGGCCTGGGCCAGGTCTTCGGGCTGGATGAGCAGGTCGGGTTCGGCCTCCAGGGACACGATCGTGGCCTCGCCGCCGCTCAGCCTGATCGCCGAGCGGGCCGCGTCGGAGGCGGTGTTGCCGCCCCCGATGACCAGCACCCGGCGGCCGATCGTGACCGGGCGGCCGAGACCGGTCTCGCGGAGGAACTCCATCGCGCCGATGACCCCGCGGGCCTGCGCCCCGGCCACGTCCAGGCGCCGGCCGACGTCCTGGCCGAGGGCCAGGAACACCGCGTCGTACCGGCCGGCCAGCTCGTCCAGGCCGGGCCCGCCGGGCCCGCCGACCCGGACGCCGCAGCGGATCTCGATGCCGTCCAGGTCGAGCAGCTTGGCGATCTCCCGGTCGAGGATCTCCTCCGGGAGGTGCCAGGCCGGGATGCCGGCCCGCAGCATGCCGCCGGGCCGGTCCAGGGCCTCGAACACGACGCTGGCGTAGCCGCGGCGGCGCAGGTGGTAGGCGCAGGCCAGGCCGCCGGGCCCGGAGCCGGCGATGGCGACCGTCTTGTTGTTCAGCGGCGGGAGGTCTTTCGCTATCGGGTTCTCTTTGAGGCCTAGGCCGAAGTCGCCGAGGAACCGCTCCACGCCGCGGATGCCGATCGGCTCGTCGTGCGCGGCGCGGTTGCAGGCCGTCTCGCACGGGTGGTAGCAGACCCGGCCGGTGACCGACGGCATCGGGTTGTCCTGCAGGATGGTCAGGTAGCCGTCCAGGTAGCGGTCATGCTTGACGTAGTCCAGGTACTTCTGGATCTGCTCGCCGGTGGGGCAGGCGTGGTTGCACGGCGGCGTCTTGTCCTTATAGACCGGCCGGAAGAAGCGGAAGTTGCCGGTGGGAAACAGCCGCTGGCCGTCCTTCTCCGTCGGCGGCGGCGTGACGCCCGCGATGGGCAGCCTCAGGTGTTCGGGGACGTGGGTTCCGCGCACGGACATTAGAGCTCCCTGGCGTACTCGACGACGGTGTGCTGCTGGGCGCCGCGCAGCATGGCCTCGCGGTCGGCCACCACGTCGGCCACCACGTCGACCGGCAGGTCGCCGGCCGCCGCCACCAGGGCCCCGATCAGCGGGGCCGCGATGCCCCGCCCGATCGCCAGCCGTTCGACCGCGCCCTCGGTGGACATCCGGTCGAAGGCCAGCTCGGACAGGTCGCGGACGAACATCCACGGGCTGCTGCCGCGCTGCTCGGCCAGCCCGGTGGCGTCCACCACGACTAGTTTCCCCAGCTTGGCCAGCATGTGCGGGGGCAGGAACTTCAGCAGGTACTGCGGGTCGCGGGCGGAGTTGATGACCAGCACGCCCTGGCCGTCCGGCGTGCCGCGGAAGAAGTTGACCGCCTTGATGATCGTTTCCTCGACCAGCACCACCCAGTCCGGGTTCGGGTTCTCGTACACGAAGCGGTCCAGGATCGGGGTGTCGGCGAACCGTGCGTACCGGCGGACCAGGCAGTTGGTCCGGTCCGGGTCGTCCACGTAGTCGCTGACGTTCTCCGCGTGGTAGCCCAGCTGGCGGGCGGCGGTGGCGATGCAGGTAGAGACGTCGCGCGCCTCTTTATCCATGATGATCCCGCGGGACCAGACGGTGAGCTCATGATGCACGGGCGCTCGCCCTCCCGGATTGTATACCGTGGGCAGGATACGATTATCGTACGTCGGCGACCCGGTGCGTTGGGCCGGAAGCCCCGAGTTCGGGGATCGCATTTTGCATACAGTCGCCGATAAACTCTGAATGTGTCCAGGTGGACGGCCATTGGGGTGGGGAGGTCGGGCGAGATGACGCAGGCGGCGGCCATGCGGACGGCGGTGATCCGCCCGTTGCAGCGGCCGGTGCCGCTGCGTCAGTCGGTCTACGACGCGCTGATCGACCTGATCGTCAGCGGTGACCTGCCCCCCGGCCAGCACATGGTGGAGACCGACCTGGCCCGCCAGCTCGGGGTCAGCAGGCAGCCGATCCGCGAGGCGCTGCACCGCATGGAGGCCGAGGGCTGGGTGGACCTGCGGCCCAGCCAGGGCGCCTTCGTGCACGTGCCCACCGACTCCGAGGTGGACGAGCTGCTCGACGTGCGCGCGCTGCTCGAGGCCGAGACGGCCCGGCTCGCGGCCCGGGCGGCCAGCCCGGCGCAGGTGGCCCGGCTCCGCGAGATCTGCGCCGAGGGCCAGGCGGCGGCCGAGCGGGCGACCTCAGCCGCGCGGTGGCGGCGAACGACGCGTTCCACGCCGAGGTCGCGGCGGCGGCCGGCAACTCGGTGCTCGCCGAGCTGGCCGACATCGTGGGCCGCCGGGTCCAGTGGTACTACCGGATGGTCGCCCCCGAGCGCGGGCACGGCTCGTGGGCCGAGCACGCCGAGCTGATCGACGCGATCGAGGCCTCCGATCCGGAGCGGGCCCAGCTGCTGGCCCGCAAGCACACCGAGCGGACCAGGGACGCGTACCACAATTCCTAGGGCAGTCTGACCACCGACTTACCGGGTCGCAGGCCTCGGGGTCGTTGGCGTTGTCGATGAGCTCGATCTCGCCCCGGTCGGACATGATGTGGTACGACCCGTCGGCCCGGTACTCGCGGATGATCGTGTGCGTGCCGTCCGCGTGCCGGTACCGCTCCTCGGTGTAGGCGTCGGTGGCGTGCTTGTCCGCGTCGACCGCCGCCTCGTCCCGCCAGACGAACCGGTACGGGGCCAGCGGCAGCCTCAGCTCGTACACGATGGCCTCATTGAAGGCTCAGGGTACGCAGCAGCGCGTCCCGGGCAGGCCCGGGCTCGGCCGCGGCGGCCAGCTCGTCCAGCCCCCAGCCGGCCTCGTCGAGCAGGTCCCGCGCCTGGTCGAACAGCGGGACCCGCTGCGCGGGCGGGACGGCCCGCTCCACCAGGTGCCCGACGACCTGGATCACCGCCGCGCGCAGCATCGCCCGCCGGTCCTGCGTCCCGCGCGAGATCCCGGGCAGCAGCGGGATGATCCGGCCGTGCGGCGGCTCAGGTATCACGGCTGAGTTCCGTGCGCAGCCGGTCGGCCTCGCCCGGGCGGCTGAGGTCGATGACCTCGACCAGGCGGTACCGCCGGCCGCCGTCGGAGCCGTCGGCCAGCCGGACCGGGCCGGACTCGTACACCTCGAACCGCGGGCTGGCCGCCTGCGCGGCGACGCCCAGGACGTAGCGCAACACGGCTGCGCGATCCGGCAGGTACCGCTGCTGATGCCCGCCGTCGAACAGGACCTGCCACCGCTCCTGCATCACTCAGGCCCCGACCCCGCGGTTCAGCGGCATCGAGTAATTTTCATCTTTTAGGCGCTGGTGACGCGCCGGGTCCTCCAGGTCGCGCAGGTGCCGCGGCACCTCCATGCCGATGGCCTCCCAGTTGCGGTTGGCGCTCGTCTGCAGGGTCGCGACGTGCTCGGGGAGCATGTGGCCGAACCGGCCCTGCAGGGCCAGGTAGTCGGTGACCGGGCGCTGGACCGGCGGGTGGAAGTAGTGGTACTCCCGCTGCTCTGGGTCGTACTCCCAGACCGGCCACAGCCCGGACTCGACCACCCGCCGGCCGAGCTCGACGGTCAGCGAGGTCTGGTACACCCAGCCTTTCTGGCACGGGGTGTAGCAGTGCAGGAAGGCGGCACCCACGTGGTTGAGGCCCTTGCGGGTCTTGTTCATCAGGTCGACCGGGTAGCCCACCGTGGTGGTGGCTACGTAGCAGTGCGGGTGGCCCTCGGCCATCATCTTGGCCAGGTTCTTGGGCGGCAGCTTATTGCCCTCGGGGATCGCCTTGCCGAACGGGGTGAACGTGGTCATCCCGGCGTAGGGCGTGGTCGGCGAGACCTGGATGCCGGTGTTGGCGTAGCACTCGTTGTCGTAGCAGATGAACAGCGCGTCGTGGTTACGGTACAGCGCGCCGGAGATGGACCCGATGCCGATGTCTGCGGCCGAGCCGTCACCGGCCATGACCAGGATGTTCGGGTACGGTCCCGGGTAGCGGCCCTTGCGGATCATGGCCTCGTAGCCGGCCGCCATGCCGGAGGTGAACGAGCCGCCGCTGGCGATCGGGGTGTGCGCCCAGGGCACCGTGTACGGCGTGCACAGGTAGGTCGAGTTGGCCACGTACATGCACCCGGTCGGCCCGGCCACCACGGTGTCCTGGCCGGCCGCCTTGAGCACCCAGCGGTACTGGATGGCCGGCCCGCAGCCCGCGCAGGTCCGGTGCCCGGCCGCGTACGGATCCTCCTCCGGCAGGTCCGGGAGGTAATAGAGGTCACGCCCGTGCTCGTCATCGGTGGCGCCCGCGCGCCCGTCCTCGTCGAACAGCGGGAGCTGGTGGCGGATCACCTCGTGGGCCATGGCTGTATCTCTCAATCCTCGAAGCCGACCCAGTGGGCGGCCTTCTCGACGCGGCCGTTCCGGACGGCGGCGGTCAGCTTGCCGGCCATCCAGTCGAATTCGGCCATCGGCACGGTCTCGCCGCCCAGGCCGGCCATGAAGCTGGTGACCAGCGGGCGCTCGCCGGCCATCTGGTACAGCGCGGTCGTCACGTCCAGGGACAAGATGCCGCCGTAGCTGGCCCCGCCCAGGCCCAGGTTGGTCTCCACCACCCCCACCGCCTTGATCCCGCGCAGCGCGGCCCGCAGGTCCTCGCTCGGGAACGGCCGGATCCACAGCAGCCGGACCATGCCGATCTTGACCCCCTGCGCCCGCAGCCGGCTGATGGCCGCCCGGCAGGTGACGGCGTGCCCGCCGGAGATCACGATCGCGATCTCGGCGTCGTCCAGCAGGTAGGACTCGACGAAGTGCGGGTAGGCGCGGCCGAAGACCCGGGCGAACTCGTCGGTCTTCTCCCGGATGACCGGGATCGCGTCCTCCATGGCCCGGGCCCGCTCGAGCTGGAGCGGCGGGCCCTGCGAGGGATGGATCTGCGGGCCGTGCGACACCGGCCGCCGCGGGTCCAGCGGGAACGGCAGCTGATAGGGCGGCAGGAACCCGTCGACCTGCTCGATCGACGGCATCTCCACCTCGCCCGCGATGTGCGAGACGAAGTACCCGTCCTGCGCCACCATCTGCGGCAGCAGCACCCGCGGGTCCTCGCCGATCGCGTAGGCGAGCAGCGACTTGTCCAACACCTCCTGCGGGGTAGCCGCCCAGCCGAGCAGCCAGCCCATGTCCCTGGTGCACAGCGCGTCGGTGTGCTCGGAGCCGAAGTCGCCGGGCGGGTCCAGGGTCCGGTCGGCGATCGCCATCTGGATCGGGATGCGCGCCCCGGAGATGATCGAGTACATCTCGTACCCGTAGGTCACCCCGACGCCGGAGGACCCGGTGTAGGCCCGCGCGCCGCACGATCCGGCGCCGAACGCGGCGGAGAACTGCGAGTGCTCGCCGTCGGCGGCGATGTACTCGGCGTCCAGGATCCCGTCGGCGATGAACTGGGCCAGGTTCATCATGATCGCCGTGTACGGCCGGATGGGATACGCCGTGATCACGTCCACGTTGGCGAACAGCGCCGCGTACGCCGCCGCCGCGCAGCCGTTCTGCCGCACCCGCCTCCCGGCCAGCCCGCGCAGGAAGCTGATCCCCTCCGGCGTCCGGATCCCGGCCTGGAGCCGCGCCGGCTCTATACTCCCGCTCGCCTCCGGGCCCCGCCCGCCTCCCCTCCCCCCTACACTGCGCTCCCTTCCCTCGTCGCTCGTTCCTCGCTCCTCAGTCCAGGCAGCGCCGGCGCCCTTTGGCTCGCGGGCGGTTAGCTCGCTCATGGCTTCACACCCCGTCCGTTCGGGTATGCCACCCTCTCCGCACGTACCTTTCTCATGGCGTGCCACCCGGTCCGTTCGGATGAATTGAATTTGAATTTGATCTTGCCGCGTCGTATTCGGCGATCGCGTCCTCGATGAGCTGGCGGGTGAACGGCGCCTGCTCGGCGTGCGCGCCGTCGTACGGGGCGAAGGCGGTCTCCATCCGCACCACCGCGTCGGGCTCGTCGAAGTCCATCTCCGGGACCTTCTCCAGGCAGCCGGTCGGGCATTCCTGCACGCAGACCAGGCAGCCCTTGCAGTAGTGGGTGCGGATCGAGTAGTGGCCGTTCTGCCGGGCGTCGCGCAGCACGCTGACGTCCGGGCACACGAGATAGCAGTTGTCGCAGCCGTTGCACACGCCGCAGCTCATGCAGCGGTCCGCCTCGGCCAGGGCCTGCTCGCGGCTGTAGGCCAGGGTCACCTCGGTCACCTGGCTCGTGCGGCGGGTCCCGGCCGGGGTCAGCGGGGCCTCGGTGCGCGGCGCGTGCCGGAAGTAAGCCGTGTTGAGCTTCTCGTACGGCATGACCTCGACCGGGTCGTCGGGCCCCAGCGGCTCGGCGGCCAGCACGCGGTCGATGTCGCGGGCGGCGCGCTTGCCGTCGCCCAGCGCGTCCACCACCATCGACGGGCCGCGCATCACGTCGCCGCCGGCGAAGATCCGGCCGCTGGCGTGCGGGATCCGCCCGTAGTCGTCGGCCCGGATCAGCCCGCGCTCGGTGGCCTGGGCCGGCAGCCAGTCCAGGACCTGCACCTGGCCGATGGCGACCAGGATCGTGTCGCACGCCACCTCGGTCTGCGTGCCGGGGGTGATCTCCGGCCGGACGGCGCCGTTCTCGTCGCGGGCCAGCCGCGCCCCGGCCAGCACGGCGCCGCGGACGTTGCCGTCGTCATCGGTGAGCACCCGGGCCAGCGCGTGGCTCGGCCGGAGCCCGACACCCTCGTCCCGGGCCTGGGCCAGGTCTTCGGGCTGGACGAGCAGGTCGGGTTCGGCCTCCAGGGACACGATCGTGGCCTCGCCGCCGCCCAGCCTGATCGCCGAGCGGGCCGCGTCGGAGGCGGTGTTGCCGCCCCCGATGACCAGGACCCGGCGGCCGATCGTGACCGGGCGGCCGAGCCCGGTCTCGCGGAGGAACTCCATCGCGCCGATGACCCCGCGGGCCTGCGCCCCGTCCACGTCCAGGCGCCGGCCGACGTCCTGGCCGAGGGCCAGGAACACCGCGTCGTACCGGCCGGCCAGCTCGTCCAGGCCGGGCCCGCCGGGCCCGCCGACCCGGACGCCGCAGCGGATCTCGATGCCGCCCAGGTCGAGCAGCTTGGCGATCTCCCGGTCGACGATCTCCTCCGGGAGGTGCCAGGCCGGGATGCCGGCCCGCAGCATGCCGCCGGGCCGGTCCAGGGCCTCGAACACCACGCTGGCGTAGCCGCGGCGGCGCAGGTGGTAGGCGCAGGCCAGGCCGCCGGGCCCGGAGCCGGCGATGGCGACCGTCTTGTTGTTCAGCGGCGGGAGGTCTTTCGCGATCGGGTTCTCTTTGAGGCCTAGGCCGAAGTCGCCGAGGAACCGCTCCACGCCGCGGATGCCGATCGGCTCGTCGTGCGCGGCGCGGTTGCAGGCCGTCTCGCACGGGTGGTAGCAGACCCGGCCGGTGACCGACGGCATCGGGTTGTCCTGCAGGATGGTCAGGTAGCCGTCCAGGTAGCGGTCATGCTTGACGTAGTCCAGGTACTTCTGGATCTGCTCGCCGGTGGGGCAGGCGTGGTTGCACGGCGGCGTCTTGTCCTTATAGACCGGCCGGAAGAAGCGGAAGTTGCCGGTGGGAAACAGCCGCTGGCCGTCCTTCTCCGTCGGCGGCGGCGTGACCCCCGCGATGGGCAGCCTCAGGTGTTCGGGGACGTGGGTTCCGCGCACGGACATTAGCGCTCCCTGGCGTACTCGACGACGGTATGCTGCTGCGCGCCGCGCAGCATCGCCTCGCGGTCGGCCACCACCTCGGCCACGGCGTCGACCGGCAGGTCGCCGCCCGTCGCCACCAGGGCCCCGATCAGCGGGGCCGCGATGCCCCGCCCGATGGCCAGCCGTTCGACCGCGCCCTCGGTGGACATCCGGTCGAAGGCCAGCTCGGATAGGTCGCGGACGAACATCCACGGGCTGCTGCCGCGCTGCTCGGCCAGCCCGGTGGCGTCCACCACGACCAGTTTGCCCAGCTTGGCCAGCATGTGCGGGGGCAGGAACTTCAGCAGGTACCGCGGGTCGCGGGCGGAGTTGATGACCAGCAGGCCCTGGCCGTCCGGCGTGCCGCGGAAGAAGTTGACCGCCTTGATGATCGTTTCCTCGACCAGGACCACCCAGTCCGGGTTCGGGTTCTCGTACACGAAGCGGTCCAGGATCGGGGTGTCGGCGAACCGTGCGTACCGGCGGACCAGGCAGTTGGTCCGGTCCGGGTCGTCCACGTAGTCGCTGACGTTCTCCGCGTGGTAGCCCAGCTGGCGGGCGGCGGTGGCGATGCAGGTGGAGACGTCGCGCGCCTCTTTATCCATGATGATCCCGCGGGACCAGACGGTGAGCTCATGATGCACGGGCGCTCGCCCTCCCGGATTGTATACCGTGGGCAGGATACGATTATCGTACGTCGGCGACCCGGTGCGTCAAGGGTGTGAGAAACGCTACAGAAGTCTGTCCACCCGTGATAACAATTAGTTACAGTTTACTCTACCGTGAGTAACAGCACAGGGGCGCGACTGGCCGTATCGGATGGAATGCACCATAAGGCCGGCGCCTGAGCAGTAGCGTGAGACTTCGATCGAGGACGCCTGCCGCTGAATTATCCAAGTAGGTAGCAGAGTGTCTGGTTTGTCGCGATGATGCTTCTGAGCGTTAGATGCAGCACTGTGATCATTGACCTGCTGGACGACAGACAGGGGAGTGACCCGGTATATGAGTAGTGGCTCGTCGGCTCATGACGGTGATGGCCCGCGGCACAGCCGCCAAAGTGATGGGTCATCCGCGCAGTATCCCTATCGGGATGACGCCATGAGCGGCCCGGGCCCCTACGGGCCGGGGCGACGCAGCGAGCCGCGCGAGGTGCCGGGCGGACGGCGCGAGGTGCCGTTCGGTCCCGATGTCTCCTGGCCCAACGGCTTCCGGCAGCTCGACCCGGAGTCCCGGCGCCTGCTGGAGTCCGGCTACGGGCGCAGCGTCGACCCCGGTTACGGGACCGGCGGCCGCGGACCGGGCTACCGGGATCCGGCCTCGGACGACTACGGCGATCCGGGGTACTCCGATCCCGCGTACGACGGGCCGCGCAGCGGGTCCGGCGGGCGCAGCCGGCCGGACGGCAACCGGGGCTCGCGGGCTCCCGGCGGTTCCCCGGCCCCCGACGGCTCCGGTCACGGCAGCGTGCCCGGGTATCACGTCCCTGACTACCGCGGGCCGTCCCGGCCCGACCTCGGCGGCTTCCAGCAGGGCTTCTCGGCGCCCGGGATCTACCCGGTGACCGGCGCGCAGGAGGCCCTCCCGGCGACCGGCCCGCAGCCGGTCGCGGACACCTGGCCCGGCCGTGACTCCGGTTCCGCGCGGTCCGGCCGCCCGGCCTACCCCGAGCAGTGGTACGACCACCCGCGGCTGGACGATTCGCGCCGCGGCGGCGCGCGTGCCGACAGCCCGCCCGCGTCCGATCCGCGCCTGGAGGGCATGCGTTACGACGAGCTCCGCTACGACGAGCCGTTCGCCGGCGAGCCCCGCTACGACGAGCCGCTCGACGACGACGCGTGGGTCAAGGAACTGCGCCGCGGCGCGCCCTCGTTCCCCCAGCCTCCGTCGGGCTCGTCCGGCCCGTCGGGCTCGTCCGGCCCGTCCGGCTCGTCCGGCCTGTCCGGCGGCTCGTCCGCCGGGGACCAGCGGCGCGGCGACCCGCGCGGTTCCGGCTACGGCCAGCAGCCCGCGCCGGGCCAGTCCGGCCGGGCCAGTCCGCGCCGGGCCAGTCCGGCTGGGGTCAGCAGCCCGGGCCGAGCCAGTCGGGCGGCTACCCGCAGGCGTTCGGTTACGGCCAGGGCCGCGATGACCGGGGCGGCCCCGCCCCGCGCGGCCCGCGGATGAGCGCCGGCCAGCCCACCAGCCCGCTGCCCGCCGGCCCGCGGCCGCCCGCGGCCCCGCAGGATCGCGCGTTCCCGGGCGATGCCTACTACGGCGCCCCGACGGCGCAGGTCGGGGTGCTCACCCCGCCCGCGATCCGGCGCCTGGAGGACCCGCTGGACACCGGGCCTCAGCCCGTCATCCCCGCCTGCCGCGCCGAGCACCGGCCAGGTCCTCGCCCCGCAGGTACGACCCGGTCACGGCCTGGACGGGCCGGAGATCACCTCGTCCTGGCCCGCCCAGCCGGAGATCGAGGAAGCGGAATCCTTCGAGGAGTTCTGGGCCGAAGACGACAACGACGCCGAATACGAGGGCCTGTTCCCCGGGGAGGACCCCGACTTCGACCCGCGGCGCAAGGCCAGCACCCGGACCAAGGCCGAAGGCCGGCGCACCGGGCGCCGCCGGGGGCGCAGCAACGATCACCGCCTGTGGCTGGCCCTGCTGGGCGTGCTGATCGTGGCCGCCGCCGCGATCTTCGGCATCTTGAAGTTCGAGTTCCCGTCGCACGGCGGCCCCACGCACCACATGGCGACCCCGCCCCGGATCGGCAGCTACGTGCGCACCGTGGACATGGAGAAGGAGACCAAGGTCAACCAGCTGCGCGCCGAGGTCATCAAGATGAGCTCCGGCCAGGCCAGCAACGTCGTCTCCGCGGTCTACGAATCCGGGAACTCCGCCGCCGGGAACACCGAGCAGATCGTCATGTTCATCGGCGGCCACCTGGCCAACGCCGCGCCCGCCAGCTCGATCGCCAGCTTCACCCAGAAGTTCTCCGGGGCCAGCGTGGTCAGCTCCGGCGCCCTGGGCGGTAAGGCGGCCTGCGTCGAGGAAGCGCCCGGGACCTCGGACTCCGTGGCCATGTGCGTCTGGTTCGACAACGACAGCTTCGGCGAGATCGTCTCGCCCACCATGAACGCCAACGCGCTGGCCGGCGTGATGCGCACCATGCGCCCGTCGCTGGAGATCGTGGTCAAGAAGTAAGGGTTTTAGCGCCGGGCCGTTATTAGTTCCGGGGCTTGGACCGCCTGCGCACCGACAGGCGCGTCACGGTCAGCATGATGGCCACGCCCAGCGCGATCAGGCCCGCCACCTGAGCGGTGAAGACCGGCGTGCTGAGCGAGACCGGCGAGGCTTCGGAGACCGGCGCGGTGTTCCGCTTGGTCGGCTGCGCCCCCGCCGCGGCGGTCGGGCCGGGGCTCGCGCCGTGCGACGGGCCGATGGTCGGGAACAGGTTAGCCGCGTTGCCGGCCCCGATGAACATGCTCGCCTCGCCGTTCAGCGCCGGGATGGGCCCGAGCGGCAGCACGGCCATGTGCTCCGCGGCGCTCGGCGAGGCGGTGCCCGAGCTCTTCGCCGTGGCCGCGGCCGCGGTGACCGTGGTCGTCTCGGCGGCCGCCGGCGGGGTCCACTTCGTGGTGGTGACCACGCTGGCCGTGGCGGTCAGCTTCACCGAGCTGACCGAGGTCGCGTTCGACGCGACCGGTATCTGCGCGTTCAGGCTGGTAACCTTCGTCGTCACCGAGCTGAGGCTGCACGAGGCGGTGCCGTCGTCCTTGGCGCACCCGCTGGTGAACGTGGGCTTCTGGCTCGACGGCTGCGCGGTCAGCGCGACCGACACGTCCGAGGCCGTCCCGTTCTTGGTGGACACCTGCACCACGTAGCCCGCCGTCTGGCCGCGCTTGATGCTCGACTGCGAGCGCTGGACACTCACGCATAGTTCGGGCGGCGCGGTCGTGCTGCTGCCGCTGGCGCTGGTGGCCGGGCTCGGGTCCGAGCTCGAGCTGGCGGCGACGTGAGCGGCGAGCGTCGCCGGGGTGGAGCTCGTGGTGGAAGCGCTGGCGCTGCTCGTGGCGCTGGTCGTGGCCTTGGCGCTGCTGGTGGCCTTGGGTGTCCCGGACGGCGACGCGGATGCCGATCGCGACGGCGAGTTCGTCTGGCCGGATCCGCCGCTGACGCTGACCGGCGGCGGGAACAGAGTCGGCGGCGTACTGGCCGCCGCGGAGTGGCTCGGGGACGCACTGCTCGAGCTTGTCGAGGGCGACGGTGAGGGGGACCGCGACGGCGACGGCGATGGGGATGGAGACGGGGAGGGCGACGGTGACGGCGAGGGCGTCGGGGTACCCGAGGCAGGCAGCGCCTGGCACACCGTGTCCGTATTATTTGTCGTCGCCAAGGGAGCCGCTTCTGCGCTGCCCAGCACGCCCAGGGTAAGGAAGCTCCCGCTCAGCAAGGTGACTGCCGCTACTCTTACGTGCGCCAAACGCATAAGAATCGCCTGTCTACGCTGCTCGTCAGGGTTACCGTGTGCTCTTCGTGATTCGGAGGCGACTAGGGGATCGGATGGGTATGGATACTCATATCCGCTGACCGGCTACATATGCATCACCTGTATTGCGGATCACCGTCCGTGCCCCGGCGTCCCGCTACCCGGGGCTGTGTTTGCCCGTGTCATCACGGATCTGACGCCCCGCGGGCCGGATCGGTTCCGTGACGCACATCACGCCGTGGCTCAGTTTCGTTGCCTTCCCGCTGTCTTCCCGTCGCGCACGGTAGTAGCGGGGACGCAACTGGGCGTTTCGGTTGATACGGGCCCGGCTCGTGTGCTCTGCTGTCCCATGCCCGCGATCGCGTCCCCGCCGGAGGTTCCGGCCTGGGACGTCGATGCCGACTGGTGGGGGCCCACCTGGGACGTGGTGACCTCGGTCGGCAAGGCGGGTCCGGACAAGCCGCGCGCGGATGCGCCCGAGCTCGCCGATCAGGACGTTCCTGTTCCGGCGGTGTCCTATGTGGCCGCGCCGGACCCGTCCTGGGGTCAGATCCTGGCCACCACCGTCCGCCTGTGGGTATCGCGGCGGCGGCTCGGCGCTTCTTCTTCTTCTTCTTCTTCTTCTTCTTCTTCTTCCTCCTCTGCCGCTGCTGCTGCTGCCGCCGCTGCTGCCGACGCTGCTCTTCCAGCCGCCGACGCTGCTCTTCCGCCAGTCGACGCTGCGTCGTCGCCTGTCGGCTTTGCTTCTTCCCCCGCTGACGCTGTGCCTGCGCGCGCGGCCGCTGATTCTCCGCCCGCAGAAGCCGTCCCTCCCTCACCCGGCGCTGCCCTTCCGGCCGCCGGTGCTGCCCTTCCGGCCGCCGGTGCTGCCCTCCCGTCTGCTGGCGCCACGCCCCGGTTGGCGGCGCGCCGCCCGCGCGTGGCAGGCTGGGCTTCGGCCGTGTGGGGCGCGCACGCGCGGCTGCTGTCGGCCGCGATGCTCAGCGCCGGGCTGCTGGCCGCCGCAGCCGGCACGGTCGGCCTGGTCGTGGTCCGCACCTCGTCGACACCCGCCGTGCGGCTCGCCGCCCGGCCGTCGCCGGTGGCCGTCCCGTCGGGCCGGACCGTCGTGCCGGTCTCGCTGTCGGCCGTCCAGCCGACCCCCAAGCCGGTCTGGCTGACCATCCCGGCCATCGGGGTGAAGGCCCCGATCATCAACCTCGGCCTCAACCGGAACGGCACCCTACAGGTCCCCAGCACCACCACGGTGGCCGGGTGGTATACCGGCAGCCCGCGTCCCGGCGCGACCGGGTCGGCCGTCATCGCGGGCCACGTCGACTCCCGCACCGGACCCGGCATCTTCTTCTGGCTGAAGAAGATGCGGCCCGGCGAGCGCATCTACGTGCGGCGCGCCGACGGGACCCTGGCCGTCTTCACCGTCACCGCGGTCCGGATCTACACCAAGAGCAACTTCCCGACGGCCATGGTCTACGGTCCCGTCCCGGACGCCGAACTCCGCCTGATCACCTGCGGTGGCACCTTCGACTACGCTCGCGGCAGCTACCTGAGCAACGTGGTGGTCTACGCCCGGCTGAGCGCCTGACCGCATAGCCGGATCTGGCGCCCGGACCATAACACATCCGACTCAACGGCGCGTTCCGGTTGAACCGGGCTAGCCCGATGTGCTCTGCTGTTCCAGACAGTCACGGTGGCGGGGACGGTATGAGCGGGCAACGGCCGCCGTGGGGACCGAGGTTCGCCGCGCGGGCTCCCTCGGACCGGCTGGATTTCTCACCGAGTGGCGGCGTGGGCGCGTGCCCGGTGAGGCGCTGACCTGAGGGGAGGAGCTGACCGTGGGGCTACGCAGGATCCTCGCCCTGTGTATGGTGCTCGCGGCGGTGCTGGGCTACGGTGCCTCCGTTGCAGCGCCGGCCATGGCCGCGACGTCCACCACCGCGACCGGCTGGGTGCGGTGCGCCAATCTGTCCCCGGGCAACTCGGCGGTGGACATCTACCTGCTGGCCTTCGGCAACTCCGCCAACCCGACCGTGCTGAAGCACGTGACCTACGGTGGCGTTTCCAGTTACATGGCGGTGCCGTCGGGCGAGTACACCGTGGCCATGCGCGCCGTCGGCGCCTCGGCCTCGAGCCCGCCCATCGTCTCCACCAACTTCATGGTGAGCGGCGGGACGAACTACACCGTGGCCAGCCTCGGGCCCGCCGCGGCCCGGCGGCTCGAGGTGCTGAAGGACGCGATGGCCGCGCCCAAGGGCCAGGTCCTCGTCCGGGTCATCCAGGCCTCGCTGAAGCAGGACCAGGTCACGATCACCGACGCGGGCCACGTCCTGGCCCAGCAGCTCGCCTTCGGCGCCGTGACGTCGTATATGAGTGTCGCGCCGGGCCCGCAGAACGTGCAGTTCAGCGCGTCGGGTCAGCAAACCGCCATGTCCGAGACGCTGGCCACGGGCTCGGTTCACACCATCGTCGTGCTGGACAGCTCCTCCGGGCTGAAGATCGACACCCTGACCGACGCGGCCGGCAGCGCGGACGCCCCGGCGGGCG
>CAWKIB010000055.1:0-64204 GCA_963849595.1 uncultured Actinomycetes bacterium | reverse complement strand
TTGTAGTGAAACAGAATCTTGATCTGTTACCTGCGTGGGTTTACCGTCTGAGACACCGGCCTGACTCCATCGGACCACGGTGAGGTGACCGCATGTCAGGAACTACCGCACAGACCACTACCCCCAGCCGGCCAAGATGGACCGCCGCGCTCTGGAACCGCCAGCTTGACGCCTATCCGGACACCACGCCCCGGATGCTGTTCCTGGCCATCACGGTGCTGGCCACGATCACGCTGTACTACGAGCTGTATGTCGGCGGCTCGGTGTCCACGCTGATCCTCGTCAACCTGCACATGACCTTCACGTTCTACGTGGTGACGATAGCGTTCGGGGCGCTGATCGGGGCGTTCGGCTCGCTGCTCGCCGGGCTCGGCGACCGGCTCGGCCGGGCCAACATGGTGGTGTTCGGGCTGCTGTTCACCGGGGTGGCCGTGGCCTTCATCCTCCCGGCCATGACCAGCAAGTGGCCATTCACCATCGTGAGCTTCGTGGTCGCCTTCGTCGAGGGCATGTGCCTGGTGGCCACCCCCGCGCTGATCCGCGACTTCTCCCCGCAGGTGGGCCGGGCCACGGCCATGGGGTTCTGGACCAGCGGCCCGGTGCTGGGCAGCCTGATCGTCGCGGTCGTGGGCAGCGCCACCATCCCGGCGGTCGTGGGCGACCCGCGGTTCTGGACCCATGAGTACCGCATCTGCGGCATCGCCGGGCTGGTGGTGTTCGTGATCGCGTTGTTCTTGCTGAAGGAGCTGTCCCCGCGGCTGCGTGACCAGCTGATGGTGACCCTCCACGACCGCGCGCTGATCCAGGCCAAGGCCAAGGGGATGACCGAGCAGGACATCGAGGCGGCGCTGCGGCACCCGTTCCGCCAGCTGCTCAAGCCCGACATCATCATCTCCTCCGTCGCGGTATCGATCATGCTGCTGATCTACTACACCGCGGTCTTGACCAGCCTGATCTACCTGACCACCGTGTTCGGGTTCTCGATCAAGAACGCCAACGGGCTGGGCAACTGGAACTGGGGGTTCAACGTCATCGCGGTGATCCTGGTCGGGATCATCTCGGACCGGTTCCGGGTGCGCAAGCCGTTCATGGTGATCGGCGGGGTGCTGGCCGCGGTGATGACGGTGATCTACCTGGAGCAGGCCGGCCACCATCCCGGTTACTACACCCTGGCGATCATGCTGGCGTTGCTGGCGTTCGGCCTGGGCATCGCCTACACGCCGTGGATGGCCAGCTACACCGAGACCGTCGAGGCGCGCAACCCCGCGCTGATCGCCACCGGCCTGGCCATCTGGGGCTGGATCATCCGGATCGTGGTGTTCGTCGCGTACCTGTTCATCCCGGTGGTGATCAACTCGGTCACCCCGCTGGTGAACTACGGGGCGACCGTGTCGGCCTACGCGACCACGTACCACAACCAGATCGCGTTCGCCACCTCGCACCCGACCGTCGTGGCGACCGCGCAGTCGATCCCGCCGAACGTCCTGGCCACCGCGCAGAAGATCCCCCCCTCGGTGCTGGCCACCGCGAAGACCGACGCCACGCAGCTCGCGAACGCGGTGAAGTTCGCGCCCGAGCTCAGGGTGATCCAGGCCAACCCGGTGCTGTTCGCCAAGCTGGCCACGTACACGAACCCGGCCAAGATCCCGCCCGCGCTGTTGGGCCAGGCGATCAAGGCCGCCGGGGGCGGCGCCACCGGCGTGGGCATCCTGACCACGATCTCGGCGAACAAGGCGGCCATCGCCGGCGTGATCGCGGTCGCGCCGGCGCTGCAGACCGTCGCCCCGTACGCGGCGGACCTGCAGACCATCGCCCCGTACTCGGCGCAGCTGACCGCCATCGCCCCGTACTCGGCGCAGCTGACCGCGCTGTCCAAGGTCCCGCCGGGCGTTTTCCCCTACCTGAAGGCGCACGGCGCGGCGGTGACCAAGGCGGCCGCCCAGACCGCCGGGCCAGTGGAAGACCTGGTACTGGATCTGCTTCGGCGGCATCATCTTCTTCCTGCTGTCCATCCCGCTGCTGAAGGGCCGGTGGCGGACGCGCGACGCCAAGCGGGACGAGGCCGAGCACGAGGCCATGGTCGACGCCGAGATGGCCAAGCTCACCGCGTCGCCCTGACCCGCGGGCACCATCACCGTGACAGGCACCACGGCCCGTTCGGCGGAAAGATCTTTAATTCTTCCGAACGGACCGTGGGGTCAGGGTCCGTCCAGTGGCCGGAGCGGCTCCGGGCTGACGGGTTTACGGCAGGACGCCTCGAACAGGGCGTGCTGGAGGAAGCCGGCGGTTTCGACGTCGGGCTTGCGCGCGGCGAGCACGTCCGCGTACAGGAACGACTCCCCCAGCCGGACCAGCGCGTAGGCCAGGGCGCCCGGGTCGATGAGGGTGACCAGGCCGAACTCCTCGATGTCGCGGTGCAGGAGTTCCTCGATGAAGGCCACCATCACGGTCTGCACCCGGCCGCGCGGGTCGGTCAGCACCCGCAGGGCCAGGGCCGGCTCGTCGTCGAGCAGCCGGCGCAGGCCCGTGGCCTGCGAGACGATCACGTTGATGTAGCGGCCGGTGCCCGGGGTGTGCAGCTCGCCGGGCGGGCGTTCGGCCTCCCAGCGCGCGACGGCCGCCTCCAGGGTGCGCTCGGTCAGCAGCCGCAGGGCCCGGCTGAGCAGTTCCTCGCGGCTGCCGACCCGGCGGAACAGCGTCACCCGCGACACGCCCAGCTCATCGGCCAGGCCCTGCATGTCCAGGCGCCGGCCCTCGTAGACCCACCGGGCCGCGACCGCCACGACGCTGGCCGAGCGGTCCCGGGACCGCTTTGCGCTCCGGGACCGCACGATGCCCCGCGGTTTGGCCGCTGCTTGAAGCACCCCGTCGAACACACTGTCCACGATAACTCGGGCGGCCGTCTCGGAAGAATTTCGGGATGTTACATTGGCGAAAAGTGTTGCATTACGGGCAACAAGGCCGGGAGATAGGGAGAGCCGTGGGCGTCCCCGCATCCGATTACGTCGACGTGCTGATCGTGGGGGCGGGCCTGTCCGGGCATCGGCGCCGCCTGCCACCTGCAAGACCTTGCCCCTAGGGCGTCCTTCGCAATTCTGGAGGCCCGCGCGGCCAGCGGCGGGACCTGGGACCTGTTCCGGTTCCCGGGCATCCGGTCGGACTCGGACATGTTCACGCTGGGCTACACGTTCCGCCCCTGGACGGCGGCCAACGCCATCGCCGGCGGCGGCCAGATCCTGCGCTACCTCCGGGAGACGGCGGCGGCCCACGGCGTCGACCAGCACATCAGCTACCACTCCCGGGTGGTCCGGGCCGACTGGTCCGGCACCGACGCCCAGTGGACGGTGACCATCGAGGACACCAGGACCGGCACCCAGACCGAACGCCGCTGCGGCTTCCTGTACCTGTGCGCGGGTTACTACCGCTACGACCAGGGCTACACGCCGGACTGGCCGGGCCGGGACAGCTTCGCGGGCCGGGTGGTCCACCCGCAGCACTGGCCGGAGGACCTCGACCTGACCGGCCAGCGGGTGGTGGTGATCGGCAGCGGCGCGACCGCGGTCACGCTGGTGCCCGCGATCGCGGCGCAGGCGGCCAAGGTGACCATGGTGCAGCGCTCGCCCTCGTACCTGATGGCGCTGCCGGCCAAGGACCCGATCGCCAGCCTGCTGCGCGCGGTGCTGCCCGAACGCCGCGCGTACGCGGCGATCCGGTGGAAGAACGCCCGGATCGCGACGACCCTCTACCAGCTGTGCCGCAAGCGCCCGGACCGGGCCCGGGCCATGCTCAGCCGCGGCGTCCGCAAGCGCCTGCCCGACGGCTACGACGTGGCCACGCACTTCACCCCCGCGTACAACCCGTGGGACCAGCGGCTGTGCCTGACCCCCGACGGCGACTTCTTCGACGCGCTCAGCTCCGGGAAGGCCGAGATCGTGACCGATCACGTCGAGGCGTTCACCCCGGCCGGGCTGCGGCTGCGGTCCGGCGCGCAACTCGAGGCGGACGTGATCATCACCGCGACCGGGCTGAACCTGCGGCTGTTCGGCGGCATCGAGCTGATCGTGGACGGGGAGCCGGTCAATCGCGGCCGACCGCATCGGGTACAAGGCGATGATGCTGGACGGCGTGCCCAACATGGCGTTCGCGGTCGGCTACACGAACGCGTCGTGGACCCTGAAGGTCGACCTGGTCTCCGCCTACGTGGCCCGGATGGTCGCGTTCATGGCGGCCAGCGGCTACCGCACGGTCACCCCGCGGCGGCCGTCCGAGCCGATGGGCACCGTGCCGTTCACCGACATGACCTCCGGCTACTTCCAGCGGTCCCGCGACATGCTGCCCATGCAGGGCGACCGGGCGCCGTGGCGGCTGCAGCAGCACTTCTTCAAGGACGCGGCGCTGTACCGGGGGCCGGTCGACACCGAGAACCTGGTGTTCACGGGCGTGCCAGCGGTGGTCGGCTGATGACCCGGATTCCGTATGTGCGGCGCGAGGAGCTGGGGCCCGAGGGCCAGCAGCTGTGGGACAG
Organism: uncultured Actinomycetes bacterium; assembly: GCA_963849595.1. Classification (GTDB taxonomy): domain Bacteria; phylum Actinomycetota; class Actinomycetes; order Streptosporangiales; family Streptosporangiaceae; genus Palsa-504. Next base: position 59,679 of record CAWKIB010000055.1, on the reverse strand, counting down.
CATCGTCAACGGCCGGGGCGACCTGCTGGTGACCGCCGAGGGCGGCCTGGCCGGGCCGTTCAACGCGTTCGTCACCGCGCCGGGCGCCGGGCGGCGGCTGTCCTCGCTCGGCGCGACGCTGCGGTTCTACACCTCGATCGAGCGGCGGCTGTCCGAGATCGCCATCATCACCGTCGGGGCGCGGTGGCAGGCGGAGTTCGAGTGGTTCGCGCACGCGCCGATGGCGCGCGAGCACGGCGTGGGCGAGGCGGTGGTCGACGCGATCGGGCGCGGCGAGGATCCGCCGTTCGAGGCGGACGACGAACGAGCCGTCTACGCGGTGGCCCGCCAGCTCAGTTCCTCGGGCCGGGTAGACCGGGACGCCTACGATGCCGCGCACGCCTTCCTCGGCGACGCCGGGATGGTGGAGCTGGTCTCGCTGTGCGGGTACTACACGCTGATCTCGTTCCTGCTCAACGCGTTCGACGTGCCGCTGCCGCCCGATGCCGCGCCGATGTGGCCGGGTCATGACGCTGCCTGTTGAGGCCGTTGGCGCGGCGCCCGGCCGCGGCCGGCTGACCGGGCGGCGGGTACTGGTGGTCGGCGCGGGGACCCGGCCGTCGCCGGAACCGGATCCGCCGATGGGGAACGGCCGGGCCATCTCGGTGCTCGCGGCCCGGGAAGGCGCGGCGGTGGCCTGCGCGGACCGCGACGCGGGCGCCGCGGAAGCGACCGCGGCCCTGGTCCGCGGCGAAGGGCAGAGCGCCGCGGTCGTGCTGGCCGACGTGGCGTTGCCGGAGGCGTGCGCGTCGGTGGTCGCGGAGTCGGCGGCGGCGCTGGGCGGGCTTGACGGCCTGGTGCTGAACGTCGGGATCGGGCTCGGGCGCGGGATGGCCGGGACGACCGCCGCGCAGTGGGACGAGACGTTCGCGGTCAACGCCAGGGCGCACTTCCTGGTCGCCGCGGCCGCGTTGCCGGTCCTGGAGCCCGGGTCGGCGATCGTGTTCATCAGCTCGGCGGCCAGCCTGCGCGCGGCGACCGGGATCCCGGCCTACGACGCGTCGAAGGCGGCGCTGCTCGGGGTGTGCCGGCAGGTCGCGCGGGAGGGGATGGCCCGGGGCATCCGGGCCAACCTGGTGGTGCCGGGCCTGGTGGACACCCCGCTCGGGCGGGACGCGTCGCGGCTCAACCCGGGCCGCACCGCGCGGAGCCTGCCGTTCGGCCGGCAGGCGACGGCCTGGGAGGTGGCCTACGCCGCGGTGTGGCTGCTGTCCGGAGAATCCAGCTACGTCAACGCGCATCCGCTGGTCCTGGACGGCGGCGCGACCAGCTTCGCTAGCGATGATGGGGTTATGCAATCCTGACCCGGACGAGAAGCCGGTGCTGCCGGAGCAGAGCGAGGACGAAACCGGCGTCGGCTGGGGCGAGGCGCCCGAACCAGACGACGAGGAGCGCCTGCGCCGGGACCGGCCGCCGCACTGGGACCAGTGAGCTCCCCGGGCTTGTCCCGTTGTGAGACGAGAGTGAGGTGCCGCTGTGCCAGGATCGGGGCACGACGTCGATGGAACGAGGTGTTGTGGCCGGGACGGACCGCGGGTCGGCGCGGGTGCCTGAGCTGACGGTTGCTCTTGATACGCCGTCAGCGCGGATTCTCGCCGACCAGGCGTCGATCATCAACGATCTTCAATTCGTCATGGATTGCTGCAAGCGGCTGCTCACGGAGCTGGCCAGGCCTCAGGAAGACCGGGACGGGGTGGTGCCGCAGGCGCTGTGGTCGTCGGCTCTGGTGGCCTACGGCCGCTGCTTCAGCGAGGACAGGCGTTCCGGGCTGGCCATTGACGACGTGCAGAACCTGCCTCTGCAGGGCGCGGTCATGAAGTTCCACACCTGGGTCATCGGCGAATACGACAAGCTCACCGCGCCTCCGGCCGACCCGTTCGAGGCCGTCACGATCGGCGCCGCGCTAGTCCCCGCCCGGGCAGAAAAAGCGGCGGGTGGAAGGCATCGCGGTCTTCTCCACCAGCCGGGTCCTGATCGACGTCATCGGCGTTCGGCAGCTCGGCGGCCTGGCGTCGGAACTGGCCAAGCAGACCGCGCAGAAAGCGGAGAAACAGCAGCACGCGGTGCTCACCGACGCCCAGCAGCTGGACATCGACAGCCTGTACGAGTCGCCACCGCTGAGCCCGCAGCAGCCCGGCGCCGGAGACGAAGTTTCATGATCGTGAAGACTTTACTACTCCATGGAGTCCATGGAGTAGTAAATCCTTCGTGATCATGGGCTTGCGGGTCAGGGGCGGGTGCCGAAGGAGGGCTTGCCGGGGCTGGCGGGGAGCGCGGCGTAGGCGTCGTGGACCCAGTCGCACAGCAGCGGCCTGGTGGCGCGGGGGTCGATGATCTCCTCGATGCCGAAGCGTTCGGCGGTCCGCAGCGGGCTGCGCACGGCGTCGAGCCGGGCCCGGATGGCGGCCAGGGTCGCGGCCGGGTCTTCCGCGGCTTCCAGTTCGGCCCGGTAGGCGGCCTCGATCCCGCCTTCGACGGGCAGCGAGCCCCAGTCGGCCGAGGGCCAGGCCCACCGGCGGATGAGGCGGTGCCGGTTGGTCATGCCCGCTCCGCCGACACCGAAGACGCGGCGCACGATGATCTCGGCACCGGGCACGGCCGACTGGTAGACGGCGCTGATCGCCCGCACGCCGTGCCGGATGGTGGCGCGCTGTTCGGCGCGGGTGCCGATGAGCAGCCCGGGCTGATCGGTGAACGTCACGACCGGCAGGTGGAACGTCGAGCACAGGTCGGCCAGCCGGGTCACCGCCTCGGCGCCCTCGACGGTCAGGCAGCCCGCGGACGCATACGGGTCACCGGCCACGACGCCGACCGGATGACCGTCCAGGCGGGCCAGCGCGGTCACGATCGACCCGCCGTAACCCTGCACCTCCATGACCGAGCCGAGGTCGAACACCGCGTCCAGGATGTCCCGGATCCGGTAGGGCTGGCGCCGGTCACGAGGGATCGCGGACAGCAGCATGTCCTCCCGCCGCCCGGCCGGATCGGTGCCGGAGATCACCGGCGGCCGCTGGTACGCGCTTTGCGGCAGGTAGGACAGGAAGCGCCTGATCATCGCGAACGCCTCGTGCTCCGACGCCGCGACCAGGTCCACGGCGGCGTTACGGCCGTGCACGGCGGCCCCGCCCAGCTGTTCCTTGGTGACGTCTTCCCCGGCTCCGCTGCGAACCACCGGCGGCCCGGCCACGAACAACTGCGCCACGCCGTCCACCAGCACCGACAGGTGCGCGGCGCAGAGCCTGGCCGCGCCCAGGCCGGCGACCGGGCCCAGCCCCGCGGCGACCACCGGCACGGTGGACAGGTTGTCCACGACGTAATCCCAGCCGGGATTGGCCGGAACGTAGGTGTGGCCCATCTGCTCGAGCATCTTCACGCTGCCGCCCCCGCCGGTCCCCTCGACCAGCCGGACCAGCGGCAGCCTCAGCTCATGGGCAAGCTGCTCGGCGTAAATCTGCTTGCCCGCGATCGCGGCGTCCGCGGCGCCGCCGCGGATGGTGAAGTCATCACCGCCCACCACGACCTTGCGGCCGTTGATGCGGCCGGTCCCGGTGACGAAGTTGGCCGCGGTGAAGTCCGCCAGGTCGCCGTCGCGGTCATAGACGGCCGTTCCGGCCAGCGTCCCGATCTCATCGAACGAGCCGTCGTCGAGCAGTATGGCCAGGCGCTCACGCACGGTGAGCCTGCCCGCCTCATGCTGGCGTCCGACCTTGCCCGGGCCGCCCATCCGCTCGGCCAGCTCACGCCGGCGGCGCACCTCATCAAGTTCCGGTTGCCACGTCATAATCACAGAAGCTAAACCAACTCGATCACTTCGACATGTTCGCCATCTGGGCGTCCATGGGCCCGGGCGGCAGCGGCATGTCCGCGATCGCCATGAGGAGCGCCTTGACGGCCGTGCCGTAGATGCCCGAGAAGCTCGGGAAGGGCTGGATCGTGTCGTCCAGCACCTTGACCGGGACGTGCGCGCGGATGGCCAGCGTGGCCTGCTGCAGCCACTCACCGGCCTCGGGCCCCAGGGCGTAGGCGCCGGTCAGCCGCTCGCCGTCGCTGAGCAGCAGGTCATGAACCCGTTGGATTTGGCGTAGGCGTGGGTGTAGGTGGCGGTCTTGGGCACCTCGGACACCAGCGCGGTGGCGCTGTACGCGGCTTCGAGCCGCGCCCACCGCCGCGGCCTGCGGATCGGTATAGGTGACGCGCGGAACGGCTTCGTAGTTCGCCGGACGCGACTCGCCGGCGATGTTCGCCGCGACCACGTCGCCCTCGTACTCGCCGACGTGGGTCAGCGGCCAGATGCCGGTGACGTCGCCGATCGCCCACAGGCGCTCGCCGGCGCGCAGGTACTCGTCAACACCGATCCCGTGCGGCTTGGCCTCGACGCCGACCGTCTCCAGGCCGATCCCCTCGACGCGCGGGCGCCGGCCGGTGGACACCAGCAGCTTGTCGCCCCGCAGCTCCGTACCGTCGTCGAGCTGCAGCACGTACTCGTCGCCCTCCCGCCGGGCGGCGGCGGCGCGCTTGCCGAGCACCAGCTCGATCCCGTCCCGGCGCAGGGCCTCGCCGAGCGCCTGGCCCAGCGGCGCGGGCTCGCGGGGCACCACCCGGTCGGCGCCCTCGACCACTACCGCCTCGCCGCCGAGACGCCGCACGACCTGCGCAAGCTCGACGCCTGCGGGTCCGCCGCCCAGCACGAGCAGGCGGCGCGGGACCGCCTTCATGCTCGTCGCCTCCCGCGTCCCCCAGACGCCCTCGAGCTCACGCAGGCCCGGGACCGGCGGCACGATCGGATCCGAGCCGGTGGCCACCACGACGTGCTCCGCGGTGTGGCGGACGCCGTCGACCTCGACCACGCCGGTGCCGGCCAGCCGGCCGGTGCCGCGGAGCAGGGCGATGCCCCGGCTGGCCAGCCAGCGCTCCTGGCCGGCGTCGGACCAGTTCGACACCATGAAGTCGCGCCAGGCCAGCGCGGCCTGCACGTCGACCTGGGCGCTCGCGCCGACGTTGCGCGCGCCCTGCACCGCCTCGCCCGGGCGCAGCAGCGACTTGGACGGGATGCAGGCCCAGTACGAGCACTCGCCGCCGACCAGCTCCCGCTCCACGACGGCCACCCGCAGCCCGCGCGCGGCCAGGGCCGCGGCGCAGTGCTCACCCGGCGCCCCGCCGCCGAAAACGATCACGTCGTAGTCGCTCATACCGGCAGCTCCGTCCCGGCCTGCTCCGCCACCATGTACCGGGCGTACCAGTCGGGCCAGTTCGCGTCGGCGTGGCCGATGCGCTTCTCGTGCTCGCCGTGCGCGGCGGACGCGCGCCGCATCGCGTCGGCCAGGTCGCTGGCCGACGCGAACGACGTCGCGGCCTGGTCGACCCGCCCGGGCAGCCGGGTCGTGATCTCCTGGAACCAGCCAGCCGTTGCCGTCCGGATCGCGGAACGAGACGAACGAGCCGTAGCTGGCATCATCCGGCGCGGGGCCGCTGAGGCGGCCGTTCGTTCCGTCCGCTACTGAACCGGCCACCTGGCGCGCCTTCGTGGAAGACCTCGCTGGCCTCGACGCCGTGGCTGACGAGTTCGGCGCGCGCGGCCTCGATGTCGGAGACGATCAGGTACAGGCCCTGGGCCGAGCCGGGCGCGGCCGACGTGAGGCCCGTGCCGAACTGGATCGAGCAGTCGGAACCCGGAGGCGTGAGCTGGACGATGCGGAAGCTGTCACCGGCGGCGCGATCGGCGTCGAGTCGCCAGCCGAGGCTCAGGTAGAACTCCTTGGCCCGGTCGACATCCGCGACGGGGATGACCACCACCTCGAGCTTCTCGTCCACGATGCCTGCTCCTGTCCGGTTGACGTGACCCTCGGCCGGTCCTGACCTCCACCTTGGCGCGGTACGTCGCCGAAGTCCACCAACCGCATCAGATCGCTCGGGAAACTCTGGTGACAGCCGTTACGCAGGAGAGCTCGAGGCGCCACCCTTCAGAACGATCGCGATCGGATGCATACGATCGTGCGGTGGCAGCCTCCACGGACCTGGTCGACGCGCATGTAGCGCTGATGACAGCGCATGCCGACCTCATCCTGACCAGCGCTCCCGGTGACATTCACCAGCTACTGCAGGCTCGCGGGGTTTCGGCACGGGTTCAGGCCGTGTGAGGACCTTGCCAGCCACGGTACGACGTAGCCCGCCACGGTCTTCTCGCTGAGGAACAGGCGCTGGCAAGCTAGTAGGGATGCCTGCTGCTGAGCTCGGCCGTGATACCACCGCTCGTTCGGGGGAAAGGGGTTTTTATTCATTTCGTCGATGTGGAATAGATCGCAAATCGAGAGGATTGATAACCTGTCATGAACGCCCTGACTGAGCGGGCCGAAGAATCCCGCGCGGCGGTCCTGACGGTCGACGACGATCCGGCGGTATCCCGGGCGGTGGCCCGCGACCTGCGGCGGCGCTACGGAGACCGGTACCGGATCGTGCGGGCCGAGTCCGCGTCCGACGGGCTGGACGCGCTGCGGCAGATGAAGCTGCGCGGCGACCTCGTCGCCGCGATCCTGGCCGACTACCGGATGCCGGAGCTGAACGGGATCGAGTTCCTCGAGCAGGCCATGGACATCTACCCCGGCGCGCGGCGGGTGCTGCTGACCGCCTACGCCGACACCGGGGCCGCGATCGACGCGATCAACGTGGTCGACCTGGACCACTACCTGCTCAAGCCGTGGGACCCGCCGGAAGAGAAGCTGTACCCGGTGGTCGACACGCTGCTGGACGCGTGGCTGGAATCGGACCACCGGCCGGTGCCGGAGACCAAGGTGGTCGGGCACCGGTGGTCGGCGCGGTCCTCGGAGGTGCGGGAGTTCCTGGCCCGCAACCAGGTGCCCTACCGGTGGTACGCCTCCGACGAGCCGGAAGGCCAGCGGCTGCTGGCCGCCGCGAAGACGGACGGGCTGGCGCTGCCGGTGGTGATCACCCCGGACGGGGATCCGCTGGTCGAGCCGACCGACGCCGAGCTGGCCGCGCGGGTGGGGCTGGCCACCACGCCGTCCCAGGATTTCTACGACCTGATCGTGATCGGCGGCGGCCCGGCCGGGCTGGGCGCCGCGGTGTACGGGGCGTCCGAGGGGCTGCGGACCGTGCTGGTCGAGCAGCTCGCGACCGGCGGGCAGGCCGGGCAGAGCTCGCGGATCGAGAACTACCTGGGCTTCCCGGACGGGGTGTCCGGTGCGCAGCTGACCGACCGGGCCCGGCGGCAGGCCACCAAGTTCGGCGCCGAGGTGCTGACCACGCGGGAGGTGACCGGCCTGCAGGTCCGCGGCTCGGCGCGGCGGGTGACGTTCGCGGACGGCGCCTCCATCGACGCGCACACCGTCATCCTGGCTACCGGGGTGTCCTACCGGCGGCTGGGCGCGCCGGGGCTGGATGACCTGACCGGGCGCGGGGTGTACTACGGTTCCGGCGCTCACCGAGGCCGCGGCCTGCGCGGGGCAGGACATCTACGTCGTCGGCGGCGCGAACTCGGCCGGCCAGGCCGCCCTGTACCTGTCGCGCTTCGCCAAGTCGGTGACGCTGCTGGTCCGCGGGTCGTCGCTGGAGAAGTCGATGTCCTACTACCTGGTCAAGCGGATCGCGGACATCCCGAATATCTCCGTGCGGACCTGCACCGAGGTCGTCGGGGCTTCGGGCGAGGACCACCTGGAGCGCCTGACGCTGCGGGACACCGTGCGGGGCACGACCGAGACGGTGGACGCGCAGCTGCTGTTCCTGTTCATCGGGGCGGCGCCGCTCACCGACTGGCTGGATGGTGTCGTGGTGCGGGACGCCCGGGGGTTCGTGGTCACCGGGCCGGACCTGTCGCCCGGCGGGGAACGGCCGCGCGGCTGGCCGCTGGACCGGATGCCCTATTACCTGGAGACCAGCGTGCCCGGGGTGTTCGTGGCGGGAGACGCCCGGGCCGAATCCGCCAAGCGGGTCGCCTCCGCGGTCGGCGAGGGCGCCATGGCGGTCATGCTGGTCCACCGCTACCTGGAGAAGCCATGACCGACCAGCCGTGCCGCCCGGACGAGCTCCGCACGCTGTTCCTGTTCGAGAAGCTGACCGACGCCCAGCTTGACTGGCTCTGCCAGCGGGGCCGGGTCGAGGTCATCCCGGCCGGGCCGGTGTACACCGAGGGCGACCCGGCCACCTGCTTCTACGTGCTGCTCGAGGGCACCGTGGTGCTGTCGCGGCGGGTGGGCGGCGACGACATCGAGGCGGGCCGGACGTCGCAGCCCGGCGTGTACGCCGGCGCGTGGCAGGCCTACCTGGGCGACCAGGTTCCGCAGCGCTACCCCAGCTCGATGCGGGTGACCGAGCCGTCGCGGTTCTTCATCCTCGACGCCGAGGTGTTCGCGCAGCTGATGAACGAGTGGTTCCCGATGGCGGTCCACCTGCTGGGCGGGGGGTCCATTCTACCGGACGAACCTGCAGGAGATGGTCGGGCAGCGGGAGCGGCTGCTCGCGCTCGGCACGCTGTCGGCCGGCCTGACCCACGAGCTGAACAACCCGGCCGCGGCCGCGGTGCGGGCGACGGCGACGCTGCGGGAACGGATCACCGGCCTGCGGCAGAAGCTGGGCGCGATCGCGGCCGGACCGCACGACCACCAGAACCTGGAAGCGCTGATCCAGCTGCAGGAACAGGCGGTCGAGCGGGTGCCGAAGGCACCGAAACTGTCACCGCTGGAGGCCGCCGACCGGGAGGATGCCATCACCGACTGGCTGGACTCCCACGAGCTGGGTGACGCCTGGCAGCTGGCGCCCGTCTTCGTGGCCGGCGGGCTCGACGTCGCCTGGCTGGAGCAGGCCGCGACCGCGGTGGACCCCGGGATGCTGGGGGCGGCGCTGCGCTGGCTGGCCTGCGCCGACGAGACCGAACTGCTGATGAACGAGATCGAGGACGCCACCACGCGGATCTCCACGCTGGTCGGCGCGGCCAAGCAGTACTCCCAGCTGGACCGGGCCCCGCACCAGGTCGTCGACGTGCACGAGCTGCTGGACAGCACGCTGACGATCCTGGCCGGGAAGATTCCCCCGGGCATCCGGGTGGTCAAGGAGTACGACCGGTCGCTGCCCGCGATCCCGGCGTACGCCGCCGAGCTGAATCAGGCGTGGACGAACCTGATCGACAACGCCGTGTCGGCGATGGGCCAGACCGGGGTGCTGACCGTGCGCACCGGTCGTGACCGGGACCGGGTGGTAGTGGACATCTGCGATACCGGTCCGGGGGTTCCGCCGGAGATCCGGGACCGGATCTTCGAGCCGTTCTACACGACCAAGCCGGTGGGCCAGGGCACCGGGCTGGGGCTCGACATCACCTGGCGGATCGTGGTGAAGAAGCACCACGGGGACATCGCAGTGGAATCGGTCCCTGGCAACACCCGGTTCCGGGTGCGGCTGCCGGTGACCGAAGCAAAGACGGAGCACATCAATGACTGAGATACCGGGCATCGAGCCATCGGTGACGCCCAGCGGGACCGGCTGCGTCGAGTGCGACGCCGTCGGCGGCTGGTGGGTGCACCTGCGCCGCTGCGCCGAGTGCGGACACGTGGGCTGCTGCGACACCTCGCCCGCGCAGCACGCCACCGCACACTGGAAGGCCACCGGGCACCCGATCGTGCAGAGCTTCGAGCCCGGCGAGGACTGGTTCTGGAACTACGAGACCGAGGAAGCCTTCACGGGTCCGTGGCTCGCACCGCCGAGGCATCACCCGGCCGAGCAGCCCGTGCCCGGGCCCGCCGGACGTGTCCCGCACGACTGGCGGCTCCACATTCACTAGCCCCGCCACGGGGCATGCAGATCGGAACGCGCCTCGGCGCGGCGGTCCCGCACCGATGGAACATTGGTGCTGTCTTGGCGGCAGCGATGGAACATCGGTGTCGTGCCGGACCGGCCGCGGCGGCCACGGCGTGAAATACCCAGGGCCCGCATTTGGTTTTATAAGTGTGAATCTGTACCCGCAGCCAACGGGTAACACCTTCGGCGAAGGAGCCGACATGTCTGACAACTACCGCAAGGATCCCGAGGCGATCGCGCAGCTGACCCCGAAGCAGTACCGGGTCACCCAGCAGGCCGCCACCGAGCCGGCGTTCAACAACGAGTTCTGGGACAACAAGGAGCCCGGCATCTACGTCGACGTCGTGTCCGGTGAGCCGCTGTTCGCATCGGTTAACAAGTACGACAGCCAGTCCGGCTGGCCGAGCTTCACGGTGCCGATCGAGCCGGGCAACGTGGTCGAGCACCGGGACGTCGCCCACGGGATGATCAGGACCGAGGTCCGCTCGACCCACGGCGACAGCCACCTGGGTCACGTGTTCCCCGACGGGCCCGCCGAGGCCGGGGGCCTGCGCTACTGCATCAACTCCGCCTCCTTGCGGTTCATCCCGGTCGACGACCTGGACCGCGAGGGTTACGGCGAATACCGCAAGCTCTTCGACGACGGGAGTGCATCATGACGACTGAGAAGGCCATCCTCGCCGGCGGCTGTTTCTGGGGCATGCAGGACCTCATCCGCAAGCTCCCCGGCGTGATCTCGACGCGAGTCGGCTACACCGGCGGTGACGTGCCCAACGCCACCTACCGGAACCACCGCGGCCACGCCGAGGCGATCGAGATCATCTTCGACCCGGAGAAGCTGTCCTACCGGGACCTGCTGGAGTTCTTCTTCCAGGTCCACGACCCGACGACGCGGAACCGGCAGGGCAACGACATCGGGACCAGCTACCGGTCGGCCATCTTCTACCTCAGCGACGAGCAGAAGCAGACCGCCGAGGACACGATCGCCGACGTCGACGCCTCCGGCCTGTGGCCGGGCAAGGTGGTCACCGAGGTGACAGCGGCCGGGCCGTTCTGGGAGGCCGAGCCGGAGCACCAGGACTACCTGGAGCGCTACCCCGACGGGTACACGTGCCACTTCGTGCGCCCGGGCTGGAAGCTCCCGCACCGCACCGGCACGGTGACCTCGTAAGGTCCTGAACCTGAGCCCGGTCCCTGCCCGCAGGGACCGGGCCTTTCAGTTCTCGCAGCGGGAGAAGATGCGCTCAGGATCAGTATCGGGGTGCCGCGAGCGGTTGGGGAGCCCAGCAGCGATGATCGCGGCGAGGATGCCGCCGAGGCCCGCCAGGCCGATGACGATCCAGGTCACGTAGTCGTTGACCACGCCGCTCTGGAAGCGGCGGGCGGCCGCGGCGATCGAGGCGTTCGGCCGATATGCGCGCAGCAGCGGCAGCCGCCGCCAGTACAGCGCCAGCCCGGCCAGGATCAGCGCCCCGGCGACCGAGCCGAGGCCGGTCAGCACGCCGGCGGCCGTCACGCTGGTGGGCCCGGCGGCGAACAGGGCCACCGGATGGGTGACGTGCGCGCCGGAAAGCACGGTCGCGTTGTACCCGGCCTGGTCCTCGAACCGGACCGCCGCGGCCTGGACCGCGGGCCCGAGCGGGCCGATGAGGCCCACGACGATGCCCGCGATCACCAGGACCACGGGCGGGACGATCATCGTGAGGGGCGTGCGGTCCTTGCCGCCGGTCGTTTCGCTGGTCTCCTCGCCGGCCTCCCTGGCCATCTGGGGGTCTTCGGCGGGCCGGTCACCGAGGCCGTAGAACACGCCGCCGGCCACCCGCAGCACGGCCCCGCCGACCACGGCCGAGCACCCGACCATGACGGGGATGAGCCAGGCCTGCGCGCCGGCCTCGATCCAGCCCTTGCCCAGGAAGGTGGCGAACGGCGGCAGGTCGGCCAGCCCGAGCCCGGCCAGGGTGAACACCACTCCGGTGACCCGCAACGGGCGGCCGCGGCCGTGCAGCCACGGCTCGTTGACCGAGCCGAGCCGGTGCAGCACGATGCCGGTGCACAGGAACAGCGCCCCCTTGACCAGCCCGTGGCCGATGACGTAGACGGCGGCGCCGGTCAGGCCGAGCGGCGTGAGCAGCGCGATACCGATGAGAAACATGCCCGCGTGGCTGATGGTGGAGAACGCGAGCATCCGTTTGATGTGCCGCTCATGGAAGCAGAACAACGCCCCGGCCACGGCGGTCAGCAGGCCGAGACCGAGGAAAACATGGCTGATCGCAGCACGATTCCCCAGGGCCTCGCCGAAGACCGACCAGTAGACCCGGGCGATCCCGTACAGCCCCAGCTCCACCATCACGCCGGAGAACAGCACGCAGACCGGTGTCGGCGCGACCGCGTGGGCGTCCGCGAGCCAGAAGTGAAACGGCACGATCGCGCTCTTGATCAGCAGGCCCGCGATGACCAGGAGAAAGGCGACGACCACGAGCAGGCCGGCCGGGTGCTTCGCGATCGTCACGCCGATCTGGGCCATGTTCAGCGCCCCGGTCCGCCCGTAGATCAGCCCGATCCCGGACAGCGACAGGTAGGCCCCGATGCTGTTGGTGATGGCGAAGTTGAGCGCGCCCTGGATCGGCCCGCGTTCCTCCGGCCGGTAGGCGGTCAGCGCGTAAGCCGACACCCCCATCAGCTCGAACCACACGAACAGGTCGAACAGGTCCCCGGTCAGGCAGAACCCGGTGATGCCAGCCAGGAAGGTCAGCATCAGGGCGTGGTAGTAGGTCGCGACCCGGTCGAAGTACCGCCAGGAAAACGTCATCGCCGCGGTCACCAGGACCGCCGCCAGGCAGGCGAGCCCCGCGCTGAGCGGCTGGACCTCGAAATCGATGCCGATGGACACCCCGTGCGCGGGCCGGAACCCGGCAAACCAGTAGACCTGGTCGCCGCCTGCCGTCCGGATCATGATCACGGCGAGCATGACGGCCACGCAGGCGGCGGTCAGGACCGGCACGACGTCGAGGATCCGGCGCCTGCTCCGGAGCAGCGGACCGCACGCGGTGACCGCGGCGGCCACGAGCAGCGGCACCACGACGACGAGGGCGAGCAGCTGGTCCACGGTGCGGCCCTATCCCTTCAGCGCGGCCAGTTCCTGCGGATCCAGCGTGCCGAACCGCTTGTAGGCCTGGATCGCGAACGACAGCAGCAGCGCGGTGACCGCGGCCTCGACCACCACGTCGGTGAGGGCACACGCCTGCACCACGGGATCGACCGCGGGGGTGTGGTTCGGGACATCGAAGAAGTAGGGCGCGACGGCCCCGGTCACGTAGCCGACCCCGAGCAGCAGCACGTAGGTCGACGACTGGACCACGATCAGGCAGACGATCTGGTGCACCAGGTGCCGGCTGGTGACCACGCCGTACAGCCCGACGCCCAGGATCCAGGCCACGACCACGAACGGGAAGACCTGCATCTGATTAACCCCCATGCCTGATGAGCAGCGTCTGCTCCAGCAGCTCGCCGACGATGAGGATGAACGCCGCGGCCACCTCGATACCGACGAAGAAGCTGATCAGCGCGATCGTCCCGGACGAGCTGACCGCGCCGGGGACCTGGCCGAGCGGCAGGAAATCCTTCAGGTACGGCAGGCCCATCGCGACCGCGGCGAGCCCGATGGCGACGAAGCCGCCCGCGCCCACCGCCTCCACCACGTCGGTGAGGTCGGCCGGATTGAACCGCTTGACCACCAGGAACTCCCCGGACAGGTAGATCAGGACGAACGCGGTGGCCAGCATGACCCCGCCCTGGAAGCCGCCGGACGGGCTGGTCTGCGCGTGCGAGGCCAGCCACCAGCCGGCCAGCACGACCGGTCCGGTGAACAGCAGCGCCACCATCCGTACCGCGCTGCTGGTCGGCGGCACATCCCGGCCGGCGGCCTCATCGACCGCCGAGCGCTCCCGTTCGCCGCGCAGCCGGCGCAGCACGGTCGCGACCCCGGTCGCGGCGACGAACAAGATGAACTCCTCGCCTATGGTGTCGAAGCCGCGGTAGTCGAAGTTGATCGCGGACACCACACCGGTGGCGTTGGTCTGCGCCACGGCGACGCGCAGGATCGCGAACCCGTACGGCCCGGGATAGCGGCCGAAGCCCGGCAGGCCGGACAGCCCCCACAGGTAGAAGGCCGCCAGGCCTGCCGCGGCGACCAGGAAGATCCAGCACCGCTGCCGCGGCGTCATTGCTCTCGCTTCCTGACCTTGGCCAGGGTCAGCAGGATCACGACGGGCAGCACCACCGCCCCGATGGTCAGCTCGGACAGCGTGACGTCCGGCGCCTGGAAGGCGAGGAACAGCACCGCCAGCAGCACGCCGTAGATGCTCAGCATCAGCACCTGCCGGACCGGGGCCCGGATCAGCACCACCGCCGTGGCGCCGGCGGCCACCAGCACCAGCAGCGTGATCTGCAGCGCCTGCATCATGCCCACGGGCACCGTGTACGCAGTGTGCACAGCCAGGGTGTTCACTGCTCTCGCTCCGCACGCGTGGCCGGCCCAGGACGCCAGTCCCCCGTCTCGCGGACCCGGATGGCCCGCATGGTCGCGTGCGACAGGTACGGCCCGGCGATCACCATGAAGAACAGCGCCAGGCAGGTCTCCCCGGTGTTCTCGTAGAGCCCCATCCGCACCAAGACCGCGAGCGCGACCAGGACCGGCGCGACCAGCGCGGCGGGCGTGACGAAGTGCAGCTTCTGGTAGGCATCCCGCATCAGCAGGACACCCAGCGACGCGCCGGCCACGACCAGCACGGCCAGGCCCAGCAGGACATCCGCGCCGACGTCCCGGGCCGTCACAGCCAGCGCTCCATGGCCCGGACGAACACCAGCCCGCCGCCGAACATCAGCAGGGCGAGCAGGACCGGCAGCTCGAACAGGCTGGACCGGCCGAACGCCTGGGCCAGCAGCGCGAGCACCATGACCATGACCGCGGTGATGAACTGGTAAGCCACGACCGCCGAGGGCAGGTCACCGCGGGCGATGACGACCCCGGCCGGGACCAGGGAGATCAGCATCGCGATCGCGGCCGCGGTGAACCCCAGAACCATGTCAGTCGCCCCCCTTGGTCACCAGCTGATGCAGAACCATCGTTTGGGTGGCGGAGTCGATGCCGAGCGCGAAGGCGTTCGGCGCCAGGCTCCGCGCGCCGATCAGCAGGACCCGGCGGGTGACGCCGGCCGGGGTGTCGTCGCCGAACCGGACCGGCTCGGTCACGAACGCGCTATCCGGCTGCTCTCCGCGGGCCAGCCTGCGCCACAGCGCGGCGTACACCGTCACCGTGTCGGCGGCCACCTGTCCCGGCAGGCGCAGGGCCGGGACCAGCCACCTGATCCGCATCCGGAACCGGACCGCGGCCTGATAGGTGGCCAGCTCGGCGACCAGGGCCGCGAGCGCCGCCGCCCCGGCCCCGGCGAGCAGCTCGTCGGTGGCCAGGGAATCGTCCAGCATGATCCACAGCGACATCAGCAGCACCCACCAGACCAGCCACGTGCCCGCCCGGGCCGGGCCTGACTGGTGGTACTTCCGGTCCCGCGGCTCCCCCGCGAGCGGACCTGGATCTGGCATCTCAGCCGACTACCCTGCCCCGCGCCGGCAAACCTGACCAGGCATATCGGGCGCTTCCCCGGGCAGATGAGGCCGATCGGCAGGTAACAGCCACAAGGGGGCAGCGTTGGCGGACCAGGCATCCACCCGCGGGACCGTGCTCATCGCCGGCGCCGCGAACATCTTCGTCGGGGCGATCAAGCTCACGGCGGGGATCATGGTCGGCTCCAGTGCCATGCTGGCCGAGGCGGCCCACTCGGCGGCGGACACCCTCAACCAGGCGTTCCTGCTGACCTCCGTGCACCGCGGCGAACGGCCCGCCGACCAGCGTCACCCGTTCGGTCACGGCCAGGAACGGTACTTCTGGTCGCTGCTGGCCGCGTTCGGCATCTTCGTCGCCGGAGCCGGGTTCTCCATCTTCGAGGGCGTGCTCGCGCTCGGGCACGGGCACAGCGACAACCCGCTCCTCGCCTACGTGGTCCTGGGCGTCTCCGCCCTGGCCGAGGGCACCTCCCTGGTCCGGGTGCTGGTCCAGCTCCGGGGCGAGGCCCGCCGCGGCCACGAGGAGGTCCTCGACCACGTGCGCGCCAGCCCCGACACCACGGTCAAGGCGGCCCTGTTCGAAGACAGCGCCGCGCTGGCCGGCCTCGCACTGGCCGCGCTGGGGCTGGCCCTGCGGCAGGTCACCGGGTCACCGGTCTGGGACGGCGGGGCCTCCATCGCCATCGGCGCCCTGCTCGTGGTGGTGGCGGTCAAGCTCGGCCTGGACAGCCGGGACTTCCTCATCGGGCGCGCCGCCGACCCGAAGGAGCTGGAGCTGATCCGGGACGAGATCGAGAGCGCCCCGGGCGTGGACGCGCTGCTGGACCTGCGCACCATGCACATCGGGCCGGATCATCTGATCGTGGCCGCCCGGGTGGCGTTCAGCGACGAGATCAGCGCCGACCGGGCCGAGGACGTCGCCGACGACGTCGACCGGCGGCTGGCCGACCGGCTCCCGCTGGTCCCGCACGTTTTCCTCGATCCCACTCAGGCCTCGTCCGGCTCCCGCCCCGCGGCCTCGCGTTGACCAGATCGGAGGGCAGTCAGATGAGCTCCTCACCGGAGGAACGGAAAGAGCCGGGGATCCCGTCATCGCCCAAGCCAGACCTGAGGAGGCCTTCATGACCAGCGTGTCCCTGCCAGATCCGGTCGTCCGCGGCGCCGGGCCGCCGCGGGTCGACGTCCGGGCGCTCGAGCGCGGCCTGCGGGAAAGGGCCAGCGGCGAGGTCCGGTTCGACGCGGGCAGCCGCGGCGCCTACAGCACCGACGCCTCGAACTACCGCCAGGTGCCGATCGGCGTCGTGGTCCCCCGCACCGTGGACGACGCCGTGGCGGCCATCGCCGTGTGCCGGGAGCACGGCGCGCCGGTGGTGTCTCGTGGTGGCGGCACCAGCCTGGCCGGGCAGACGTGCAACGTGGCGGTGGTCATCGACTGGTCCAAGTACTGCCACGGCCTGGTCCGCGTCGATCCGGAGACGAGGACCTGCGTGGTCGAGCCCGGCATCGTACTGGACGAGCTCAACGCCCAGCTGGCGCAGCACCGTCTGATGTTCGGCCCGAAGCCGGCCACCCACGATCACTGCACGCTGGGCGGCATGATCGGCAACAACTCGTGCGGCGCGACCGCGCAGGCCTACGGCAAGACCGTCGACAACCTGGTCCGGCTCGAGGTGCTGACCCATGACGGCGAGCGGTTCTGGACCGGGCCGACCAGCGACGAAGAGTACGCGACCATCATCGCGGCCGGCGGACGGCGCGCCGGAATCTACCGGGCCCTGCGGGAACTGTCGGAGTCCGCCGCCGATCAGATCCGGGAACGCTACCCGCAGATCCCGCGGCGGGTGTCCGGCTACAACCTGGACTCGCTGCTGCCCGAGCAGGGCTTCGACGTCGCCCGCGCGCTGGCCGGCAGCGAGAGCACCCTGGTCACGATCCTGCACGCCGAGCTGCGTCTGGTGCCCAAGCCCGCCGCCCAGGCGCTGGTCGTGCTCGGCTACCCGGACATCGCCAGCGCGGCCGACGCCGCGCCGCACATCGCACCGCACCGCCCCGAGCAGCTGGAAGGGATCGACGACCGGCTGATCACGTTCGAGCGGGAGCGGCGAATGAACCCCGCTGCCCTCCGGCTCCTTCCGCAAGGCAGCGGATGGCTCATGGTCATCTTCTCCGGCGACTCCCAGGACGAAGCCGACGCCAAGGCACGGGCCCTGATCGACGATCTGCGCGGCACCGAGCACGAGCCGACGGTCCGCTTCTATGACGATCCGGAACACGAGGCCGAACTCGCCGATGTCCGCGAGGTGGCCCTGGGCGCTACCGCCCGGGTCCCGGACATGCCCGACACCTGGGAAGGCTGGGAGGATTCGGCGGTCCCGCCGGACCGGCTGGGCGACTACCTGAGGGACCTGAGCAGGCTCTATGACGAGTTCGGCTACTCCGGCGCGGCTCTGTACGGGCACTTCGGCCAGGGCTGCGTGCACACCAGGATCCCCTTCGACCTGGTCACCGCCGACGGCATCGCCACCTTCCGCCGGTTCATCGACCGGGCGGCTGACCTGGTGGTGTCCTACGGCGGCTCGTTCTCCGGCGAGCACGGCGACGGCCAGGCGCGCGGCGAGCTGCTGCCCAAGATGTTCGGCGAGGACCTGGTGCGGGCCTTCGGGCAGTTCAAGGCGATCTTCGACCCGGACAACCTGATGAACCCGGGCAAGGTAGTCGCGCCCTACCGGATCGACGAGAACCTGCGGCTCGGCGCCTCCTGGACGCCGCGCGACTACGACAGCTACTTCAGCTACCCCGACGACGACGGCCGCTTCGAGCGCGCCGTGATGCGGTGCGTGGGCGTCGGCAAGTGCCGCCGAGTGAAGGGGGGAGGGAGGTGGGCGGGGGGGTGATGTGCCCGTCGTACATGGTCACCCGCGAGGAGGAGCACTCCACCCGCGGCCGGAGCCGGCTGCTGTTCGAGATGCTGGAGGGGCACGCCGACTCCCCGGTCACGGCGGGCTGGCGGTCCACCGAGGTCCGCGACGCGCTGGACCTGTGCCTGGCCTGCAAGGGCTGCAAGAAGGACTGCCCGGTCGAGGTCGACATGGCCACCATGAAGGCCGAGTTCCTGGCCCACCACTACGCCGGCCGCCTGCGCCCGCGGGCGCACTACTCGATGGGCTGGCTGCCCGCGGTGGCCCAGATCGCCTCCCGGGCCCCGCGGCTGGTCAACGCGGTCACCCAGGCACCCGTCCTGCGCGACGCGCTGACCGCCATGGGCGGGATCGACCGGCGCCGCCGCATCCCGCTGTTCGCCGGTCAGACGCTGCAGGCCTGGGCGGCCGGCCGCGATCCCGGGCTTTCCGGGCTGCGGGGTGAAGTCGTACTGTGGCCGGACACCTTCACCAATCACCTGACCCCCGGGGTCGGGCGCGCGGCGGTCGAGGTGCTGGAGGCGGCCGGCTGGCGGGTCATCGTGCCCAGCCAGCCGCTGTGCTGCGGCCTGACCTGGATCTCCACCGGCCAGCTGGCCACGGCCCGGCGGGTGCTGCAGCGCAGCGTCGACGCGCTGGCCCCGTACCTGCGGCGCGGCGCCAGGGTCGTCGGGCTGGAACCGAGCTGCACGGCGGTGTTCCGGTCCGACGCGCGCGAGCTGATGCCCGGCAACCGCGACGTGCAGCGGCTGCGGCAGCAGACCGTCACGCTCGCCGAACTGCTGCGGGACCACACCGACGGCTGGCAGCCGCCGCACCTGGGCGGCAATGCGATCGCCCAGACCCACTGCCACCAGCACGCCATCATGGGCTACGACGCGGACCAGGCGCTGCTGCGCGCGGCCGGCGTCGACCTGGACGTCTTGGACGCGGGTTGCTGCGGGCTGGCCGGGAACTTCGGCTTCGAAGCGGGGCACTACGACGTGTCCCGGGCCTGCGGCGAGCGGGTCCTGCTGCCCGCCGTGCGCGACGCGGCCACCGACACCCGGGTGCTGGCCGACGGATTCAGCTGCCGCACCCAGATCGAGCAGGGCGGCACCGGACGCACGCCGGTGCACCTCGCCGAACTACTGGCCGCCGGACTGCGGGGCCAGCCCGTGCGGCCGTCCCGCCCCGCGGCGCCGGGTGCCGCCGACTACGCCCGGCTCGCCGCCGTCGCGGCGGGCGTCGCCGGCTTGGGGGCCGGTCTCGGCGTGGCCATGAGCCGCCTGCGGCCGCCGCGGCACGTGATTAGCCAGATCGCCGCGGGTAACGGGCGGCATGAACGAGATCACCATTCACGTCAACGGTGTCCGCCGCACGCTGGCCGTGGATCCGCGGACGTCGCTGCTCGACCTGCTCCGCGAGCGGCTGGGGCTGACCGGGTCGAAGAAGGGGTGCGATCACGGTCAGTGCGGCGCGTGCACCGTGCTGATCGACGGACGGCGGGCCAACGCGTGCCTGGCCCTGGCCGTGGCCCACGACGGCGCCGCCGTCACCACGGTCGAGGGCCTGGCCGACGGCGAGGACCTGCACCCGCTGCAGGACGCCTTCATCCGGCACGACGCGTTCCAGTGCGGTTACTGCACGCCGGGCCAGCTCTGCTCGGCGGCCGGGATGCTCACCGAATCCGGGCCGAGCGCCATCACCGCCGATCTGGACACCGAACCGGCACTGACGCCCGGCGAGATCCGCGAGCGGATGAGCGGCAACCTGTGCCGGTGCGGCACGTACGTGAACATCGTCCGGGCCATCGCCGAGGTCGCCGACCCGGCGGAGATGGTGCTATGAGGGCCTTCGCCTACACCCGGGTGCAGGACGCGCCGGACGCCGTCGCACGGTTCCGGCCCGGCACCGCCTACCTAGGCGGCGGCACGAACCTGGTTGACCTGATGCGCCTGGGCGTCGCCGTTCCCGACCAGCTGGTGGACTTCAGCCGCCTGTCCTACGACCAGGTGGAACCCACCCCGGACGGCGGCTTGCGGATCGGCGCCGCGGTACGCAACAGCGACCTGGCCGCCCATCCGCTGGTCCGCGCGCACTACCCGATGCTGGCCCGGGCGCTGCTCGAGCGGCGCGTGCCGGGCAGATCCGCAACATGGCCACCGACGGCGGGGACCTGCTGCAACGCACTCGATGCGCCTATTTCCAGGACACCTCGATGCCGTGCAACAAGCGCCTGCCCGGCTCCGGATGCCCCGCCGTCGACGGCGACCACGAGAACCTCGCCATCCTCGGCCACTCCGCCGGGGGCGAGCTGGAGTGCATCGCCGCCCACCCCTCGGACATGGCCGTTGGGCTGACCGCCCTCGAGGCTCAGGTTCACGTCACAGGGCCCCATACAAGACGCTTAATCCCCCATGCCAGGTCTACACCGCCTGCCCGGCGCCGAACCGCACCACGACACGGTGCTCACGCCGAGCAAGCTGATCACCGCAGTCGAGCTGCCGCCCTAGCCACCGGGCCGTTCGGCGTACCGGAAGATGCCAGAGCACGCCCTCGTCGGCGACTCACGCTGGTGTCGGTGGGCGCGCTGCTCGACATCGCCAGCAACGGCACGATCAGTACTTACCGGGTGGCCCTCGGGGGAGTGGCCAGCGCGCCGTGGCGGGCTTCTTTGGCCGAACGGACCATGACAGGAGCCCCCACCACCCCCGAGACGTTCGCCCGAGCAACCGACCGCGGAGCTGGATCAGGCCGCTCCACTGGGCCGCAACAGCTACAAGGTGACGCTGGCCCGGAACCTCATCGCCGCCATCATAGAGAAGCTGCTCGGCATGGAACCAGGTCGAAGGTAAGGACAAGGTGACCAGGCGGGCCAGGTACGCCTACGGCAGGAGCACGGAGAAGCAGCCACGGCGTACGCATGCCAGGTCCAGTCGCCGACGGCGAGCGGGTTCGTCCGTACCGTCGACTTCGGTGCCGTGCGGGCCATGCCCGGCGTGCTCGCCGTTCTGTCCTGCATCGACCCGCCGGAGCTGGGATCGGTGCAGGACGCCGCGCTGGCCCTGTTCGCCACCCGCGAGATCAGCTACCGGGGTCAGCTGGTGGCGGCCGTGGTGGCCGACACGCTGGAGAACGCGCGGGCGGCCGCGGCCGCGGTACTGCTCACCGTCAACCGCCATCAGCACGACGTGCGGCTGCGGACCGACGACCCCGGCCTGTATACGCCGGACACGGTCAACCCGGGCCTGCCAGCGGTGACCTCCTACGGTGATGTCAAGGCCGGCCTGGCCGGGGCGGCGGCGCGGGTGGACGTGACGTACACGACCCCGGTGCAGCACAACAACCCGATGGAACCGCATGCCGCGCTGGCCTCGTGGAACGCCGACGGAGACCTGACCGTCTACGACTTCCACCCAGGGCCCGTCCGCCGACCGGGACACGATGGCGCGTGTGCTCGGCCTGGCCCCGGAGCGGGTGCGGGTCATCTCGCCGCACGTCGGCGGCGGATTCGGGTCCAAGGGCACGACCCGGCCGCACGCGATCCTGGCCGCGCTCGCGGCCCGCGCGGCCCGCCGCCCGGTCAAGGTGGCACTGACCCGGCAACAGATGTTCGAGCTCACCGGTTACCGCACACCGACCATCCAGCGCGTCGCGCTCGGCGCCGGACACGTCGGGCAGGCTGACGGCCGTAGCCCATGAGGTCGTCGAGCAGACCGCGATCCACATCGAGTTCGCGGAGCAGACCGCCGCCTGCACCCGCGTCATGTACACCACGCCCGCCATGCGCACCGCGCACCGCCTGGCGCGGCTCAACGTGCCCGCGCCGTCATGGATGCGCGCCCCCGGCGAGACCCCGGGGATGTACACACTCGAATCGGCCATGGACGAGCTCGCCTGCGCGGCCGGGCTCAACCCCGTCGAGCTGCGGATCCGGAACGAGCCCGCCGCCGGAACCCGACAGCGGCCTGCCGTTCAGCTCCCGCAACCTGGTCGCCTGCCTGCGCGAGGGCGCCCGCCGCTTCGGCTGGGAGGGCCGCGACCCGCGGCCGGGCGTACGCCGCGACGGGCGGTGGCTGACGGGTACTGGGGTGGCCGCGTCCACCTACCCGGCCCGCCGCCAGCCGTCGCGTGCGACCGCCATGGCGCTGGACGGCGGCTTCGTCGTCCGGATCGCCGCCGCGGACATCGGCACGGGAGCGCGCACCGCGCTCACCCAGATCGCTGCGGATGCCCTCGGCACCTCGCCGGAACGGGTCCAGGTCGAGCTGGGCGACAGCGACCTGCCGCGGGCCTTCCTGGCCGGCGGGTCGATGGGCACCGCGAGCTGGGGCTCGGCGGTAGTGAAGGCGTGCGAGGACCTGCTGAAAAACGAAGGTGCCACAGGCAGCGGAGACACCGCCGAGGACGTCGCTGCCGATTCCGGCTTCGCGCGGCACGCGTTCGGAGCGCAGTTCGCGGAGGTCCTCGTGGACGCCGATACCGGCGAGGTCCGGGTGCCGCGCCTGCTCGGCGTGTTCGCCGCCGGACGGATCATCGACGCGACGCTGGC
Organism: uncultured Actinomycetes bacterium; assembly: GCA_963849595.1. Classification (GTDB taxonomy): domain Bacteria; phylum Actinomycetota; class Actinomycetes; order Streptosporangiales; family Streptosporangiaceae; genus Palsa-504. Next base: position 36,762 of record CAWKIB010000055.1, on the reverse strand, counting down.
CAGGTCGCAGCTCATCGGCGGCATGACCATGGGGCTGGGCATGGCGCTGATGGAGACAGACCATGGTCGACCAGGCTCAGGGCGGCTTCGTCCGCCGGGACCTGGCGCAATACCACATCGCCACCTGCGCCGACGTACAGCACGTCGACGCGGTGTGGCTGCAGGAGACCGATCCGCACCTGAACCCGATGGGCGCCAAGGGCATCGGCGAGATAGGCATCACCGGCACCGCGGCCGCGATCGGCAACGCGGTCTACCACGCCACCGGCCGCCGCGTCCGTGACCTGCCGATCACCCCGGCCAAGCTGCTCGCCTGAGTAGATGACCCCTCCTGTCCGCGGGCCATCCTGATCACGGCGGGCATGGGCTTCTTCGCCGAGGTCTACGACCTGTTCATCATCGGCGTGGCGGCCACGCTCATCGCCGCCGAGTGGCACATCGCCAGCTACCAGAAGTCACTGCTGACCTCGCTGGCCCTGCTCACTCGGCCGCAGATGGGCACCGGGCAGTGCCCGGTCAAGCGCTACAACGAGCGCTGCGAGACCTGATCATCGCCGGGCGGGCGACCCGCGTCCCTTCCGGTCTCGCACGAACTCAATAAGCGGGGCGACGGCTACACCAAGGTCCTCCTGCACCCCTCGGCCTCAGGCCAGCACCGTAACCGGAGACGGTAGCCCCGGCGCCGGCGTTTGGCCTGATCCTCCTGATCGGGGCCTGCCGGTTCGCACTGACGGGCATCTACCAGGGCTCGCTGGGCGGCGGCCCGGTCATCGCCACCGTGGCGGGCTGGATCGGGCCGCCGTTCGCGGTGTTCTGGCTGTACGGGAGCCCCGTCGGCTGCTCTGAGCTAGGACATGGCCGCCTATCCGGGCAAGGTTTCGCCGCCGATGGGAGCGAGGACCTCGCCTCAGTAGTAGCTGGACAACTGCCCGCTGGCGAAGAAGACGTAGGACGGGGCGATCTCGTCTGGGTGGGCGGCGCGGCCCATGGGTGTCTGGCTGCCGAACGCGCTGACCTTCTCCTGGTCGAATGTGGCGGGGATCAGCGGTGTCCAGACTGGTCCGGGGCGACGGCGTTGACCCGGATGCCGCGGTCCTGCAGAGCCTGGGCCAGGGAGTAGGTCAGGGCCAGGACGGCGCCCTTGGTCGCGGCGTAGTCGATCAGGGTCTTGTTCCCGCGCAGCCCGTTGATGGAGGAGGTGTTGATGATGACGCCGCCGTCGGGCAGGTGCTTCAGCGCCGCCCGGGTGGTCCAGAAGTAGCTGTGCACGTTGACCCGGAACGTCCGTTCCCACTGCCCGGTACTCAGCTCGGCGAGGTCGCTGACGGGCTCCTGGGTCGCGACGTTGTTCACCAGCACATTCAGGCCGCCGAGTTCGGCTACGGTCTGCTCTACGGCACGCTGGCAGTTGTCCTCCACGGCGAGGTCGCCGCGGATCGTCACGCACCGCCGCCCGGCCGCTTCGACCAGTTCCGCAGTGTGTGCGGCATCCTCGTCCTCGATCTCGGACAGGTAGGCGATCGCGGCGTCGGCGCCCTCCCTGGCGAAGGCCACCGCCACCGCCCGTCCGATGCCCGAATCGCCGCCGGTGATCAGGGCGCGGCTTCCCGAGAGCAGGCCCCGGCCTTGGTAGTCCCGCATCTCATCGCGCGGCCGGGGATCCATCTCAGCTGTGCGGCCGGGGTATTCCTGCTCCTGGCCCGGCGGCGGCTGCTGCGCTGACGGCATGGTCATATCGCTCCTTCGTCTGGATTGTCCGCGAGGAAAGCTGTATGGCTACCCAGGGCACGGCGGTTATCCCACTCCGGCGCGCTGGCCATGGCCGGCGCTGACGGCCCGCTGGTCGCACTCGGCCTGACGATCCCGGGGACTGGGCCGCAGCTGATTGGACCAGCGACATCCTCCCGCACCTGGGGTACGGCTTGGCCACATACGCCACGCTCACCGCGCTCGGCGCGGATGGCCCGCCTAGACCGGGTAAACCGACCAAAGATGTATGAGCCGTGCTCGGTCACGCGGGTGCTTGACGGACCCGGATCCGGAACGTCACGAGTGATTCCGCAGACATGCCTCCCGCGCGGTCACCAGGTCGGCGACCAGCCCGGCGTAGGAGCGTTCCCTGGCCTCCTGGTCGTCTCCGCGCAGCACGGCGGACGGATGGATGGTGCTCACCACCAGCCCCCGCCATTGTCCGAACTCCGCTTCCTCGACCTTTCCCTGGTGCTCGCCGGCCCGGAACCGCGAGCCGAACACGGCCTGGCCCGCCACCGCGCCGAGCAGCACGAGCAGCCGGGGCCGGACGAGCCCGATTTCGGCGTCCAGCCAGTATCCGCACGCCGTGATCTCGGTGCCGTTCGGGCGCTGGTGGATCCGGCGCTTGCCACGCTCGGTCCACTTGAAGTGCTCTACCGCGTTGGTCAGGTAGACCTCCGCGCGGCCGATGCCGGCCTCGCGCCGAGGACGCTATGCGCTGGGCGGCCGGCTGCCGCGGCCTTCCGCGACCGACAGAGCGACCGCGCTCGCCGGATAGCGGATTTCGGTGAAGTCTTCCAGGCTGGCGCCCTTGGGCTCGGGCAGCAGGGTCAGCGTGGCGAGCAGGCCGAGCAGCGAGACTCCGCCGATCCCGAAGCCGCGGATCCCGCGCAGGCCGATCAGCCACCAGATGCCGGGGCGAACGCCGTCGCGAGCGCCCCGGCGGCGAGCACCAGCACCTCATAGCCGTAGATCTTCCGTCGGCCCAGCTTGTCGGCGATGTACCCGAACGCCACCGCGTCGGCCGCCGAGGTGAGCAGGGCCAGGGAGGACAGCAGGTCCTTCTGGTGGCCGGCGATGTGCCATTCCTTGGCGACCATGGTGGCCACCACGCCGATGATGAACAGGTCATAGGCGTCGGGGAAAAAGCCCATGCCCGAGGTGAGCAAGATCTTCCAGTGCTCGCCACTCGTCGCCGCCTCGTCCATCTCGGCGAGCAGCTCGCGGCCGACCGTCGCGTCGGGTCCCGGGTCCGGCACCTGGATCTGTACACGCGCGAGCAGGCACGTCATATCGAGCGGCTGGTCCGGCTCGGAGCAACCCGCGTGGACAACTGGCCTTACCCGGAGGGCGCGGACTTCGTCGTCATGCGCGATCCGGACGGCAACGAGTTCTGCGTGATGGACCATTCCGGGTCCTGAGCTGGTCCTGAGCAGACCGGAACGGGACCATGAGGGCTGCTTGACGACCGGCCGGCGGGGTAGCGGCCCGGCGTGACAGAACATGACGGCGGAGGAACGCCGGACGCGGTGGTGATCGGCGCAGGCCCGAACGGACTGGTCGCGGCGAACGTCCTGGCTGATGCGGGGTGGCGGGTGGTGGTCTGCGAGGAACAGGCCGAACCTGGCGGCGGGGCGCGCAGCGGGACGGGACCCACGCCCGGTTTCCGTTATGACCATTGCAGCTCGTTTTTCCCGCTGGCCGCCGCCTCCCGGGCGATGCAGGCCCTGGAACTCGAACGGTACGGGCTGCGATGGTCCCATGCCGAGCACGTGGTGGCCCATCCGCTGCCCGGCGGCGGTGCGGCGGTATTGTCGCGCGACGTGGCGCGCACGTCGGCGGGGCTGGAAGCGCTCGGGACCGGGGACGGCGCGGCGTGGCGGCGGCTGTGCGGACTATGGCAGCGGCTGGGACCGCACCTGCTTGACGCGCTGTTCGTGCCCTTCCCCCCGGTCCGCCCGGGCTGCGCGCTGGCCGCAGACCTGCGCGGTCCCGGACTGCTGCGGTTCGCGCGCTTCGCGCTGCTGCCCGTGCGCAGGCTGATCGAGGAGGAGTTCACCGGCCCGGGTGCGCTGCCGCTGGCCGGCAGCGCCCTGCACGCGGACCTGATGCCCGAATCGGCCGGCAGCTCACTGTACGGCTGGCTGCTGGCCATGCTCGGCCATCAGTGCGGCTGGCCGGTGCCCGAGGGCGGCGCGGGACAGCTCACCGCGGCCCTGGTGCGGCGTCTGGCCGAGCGGGGCGGGGTGCTACGGTGCGGGGACGGGGTGCGCCAGGTCCTGGTGCGTCATGGCCGCGCGGTCGCGGTGCGCACGTCATCCGGCGTGGAGATCGCGGCGCGGCGGGCCGTGCTGGCCGCCATGTCGGCGCCCGGATTGTACGGCGGCCTGGTCGGCTGGGATCATCTGCCGCCGCGGCTGCGCGACGACATGCGCCGGTTCCACTGGGACTACTCGACGTTCAAGGTGGACTGGGCGTTGCGGCAGCCGCTGCCGTGGCTGGCGGCCGAGGTGGCCGGGGCCGGCATTGTCCACGTCGCCGCGAGCCTGGACGAGATGACCGGATACTCGGCGCAGATCGCCACCGGACGGGTGCCGGCCCGCCCGTTCGTGCTGGCCGGGCAGATGACCACCGCGGATCCGGGCCGGTCCCCGGCGGGGACGCAGGCGATGTGGGGGTACACCCACGTGCCGCAGTGGGTGCGGGGCGATGCGGGCGGAGACCTGACCGGTTCCTGGGACGAGAAGGAGCGGGAGGTCTTCGCCGACCGCCTGGAGACACAGATTGCGCGGTACGCCCCTGGATGGCAGGAGCTGATCATCGCCCGGCGGATCACCTCCCCGGGCCAGTTCGAGGCCGGTGACGCCAACCTGGCCGGCGGTGCGCTCAATGGCGGCACCACCGCGGTGCACCAGCAGCTCATCTTCCGTCCCACCCCGGGACTGGGTCGGCCCGAGACACCCATCGCCGGGCTGTACCTGGCCTCATCCTCGGCCCACCCCGGAGGCGGGGTGCACGGCGCATGCGGCGCGAACGCGGCGCGCGCGGCGCTGCGGGCCAGCCGCGCCCGCATCCAGCGTGTTTCCGCGGCCGGCGTCAGGCTGGCCATCGGCCGGTGACCGAGCCCGGCCCCGCTAAGAAGGCTGCGCCATGTCCAACCCGCGCGCGCTGATGGCGCAGCCCCCAAGAAGGCTACGCCATGTCCAACCCGCGCGCGCTGATGGCGCTCGTTGACGACCCTGGCCAGCGAGCGCGTCATGCGCCGGTTACGCAACCGCAGCGCCGCATCCAGCGGCACCGAATGCCAGCGGGCACCGGGGCCGGTCAGCGGGTGCTCGTCGATGATCACGACCGTGCGGCCCTGTCCCCAGTCCAGCAGCTCGATGGAAACCCGGGCGCTGCCCAGCCTCCCGGCGTGTGCCTCCAGCTCCAGGCGATGACACGGTTCCATCACCCGCACGGTCGTGACGTCATCGAGCGTCCACGGGCCGGCGCCGAAGCTGTAATGGATCCGGGATCCGGGCTCAGGCCAGCCGGCGTCGACATCACGGATGTTCCGGGTACCGGCCACCCACTCGGCGTAGGCCCAGCCGTCGCTGAGCACCTGCCATACCTGTTCGGGACTGTGCTCGATCAGCACATTTAGCACGGCCATCTGGCTCAGGTACCCCGGCCGACCACGGCTAACCGCCTAGCCTGCGATAACCCGCCGTCGGATTCGGTCGCAAATAGTGCTTCGAGCAGCGCCACAGCGGCATGAACGGGCGGCCCCAGGGAAGCAGAGCTGCGCCTCTCCGTCAGCCGCTCTCCACCCCGCGAGGACACCCGATGACGATCATGACCGGGCGCGTCACGAACTGGCGCGCGTCTGGTGCATGCCTGCACGCCGACCCTGACCTGTTCTTCCCGATCTCATCAGCCGGCCGGGCACTCAGCCAGATCGCCGAGGCAAAGACAATCTGCGCCCGCTGCCCCGTCGGCCGGGAATGCCTGGAATTTGCCTACGCCAACGGGCCGATCCACGGCATCTGGGGCGGGACGACACTGGAAGAGCGCCAGCAGGCGCCCCGCCCCGGCTAGCCAGCCGTCCGCGGCCCTGCGGACCGGGCTACGCGCTGTGGGCCTGGGCCGGGTGCTTGCCCTCGGCGAACTCCTCGACGATCTTGGCGCAGAAGGCCGGCAGGTCGCCGGGTCCGCGGCTGGTCACCAGGCCCTGGTCGGTGACCACCTCCTGGTCGACCCAGGTGCCGCCGGCGTTCCGGATGTCGGTGGCCAGGGTCGGCCATGAGGTCAGCGTGCGGCCGCGGACCACGTCGGCCTCGACCAGGATCCACGGGCCGTGGCAGATCACCCCGGCCGGCTTGCCGGCCTGGACGAAGCCGCGGACAAAGCCCACCGCATCGGCGTCACCGCGGAGCTTGTCCGCGCCTACCGTGCCGCCGGGCATGATCAGGGCGTCGTAGTCGTCGGCGGAAACCTGGTTGAAGGCCTTGTCGACGGTGAAGGTCTGGCCTGGCTCCAGGTCATGATTGTAGGTGCGGGCCTCGCCGGGCTCGGCGCCGATCACGTCGACATCGGCGCCGGCGTCCTGCACGGCCTTCTTCGGCTCGGTGAACTCGACCTGCTCGCTGCCGGCGGGGGCGAGCAGGATGGCGACCTTGCGGCCGCGCAGAGGCTGCCTGGCCATGGCGTCTCCTTGTCCCGTCAGGTGTTGGGGCGCGCGGCGCTGATGTCCGCCAACGCTGACCGCTCGTGGCGTTCGATGGCCATGTCGCCGATGGACAGCACCCCCACCGGCCGGCCGTTCTTCACCACGGGAACCCGCCGGACCGAGCGCTCGCGCATCCGCCGCACGGCGGTGTCGGCGTCGTCGTCCGGCGTGACCGTGACCAGGTCCGGGCTGCAGGCCTCGCCGACCGGGGTGCTACCGGGGTCACGGCCGTCCGCGACCGCGCGCACCACGATGTCGCGGCCGGTGACCAGGCCTTTCAGCTGCCCGTCGTCCATGACCAGCACGTCGCCGATGCCGGCCTCACGCATGGCCCTGGCCGCATCGGCGACGGACTGGCCGGAACTCAGGATCACCGGAGCCGAGGTCATCAGCTCACTCACCTTCTGTGCCATTGGGGATCTCCTCTCGCTGCCGGGAATCGCGTCTGTCGCCGCGCCCGGCTACCCAGCCAGCGGAGGCCAAACCTGCGCCAGGTGCGGACTTGCCCGATCCGGGGATTCTTGCTCAGCGAAACCTGGACCTGGCTGATCGCCCCGTCCGGCCCGGTGCTCTCAGCACGCCTGGCGACGGCGGGGTATGCAGGTTGCGGCCGGGTGGGGGCGGTCTTCTTGTCATCGGCTATCTTGTGCCCAGCTCGTCCGCTGTCTCGGCCGACACGGCTACGAGATCTTCAAGAAGAAACAGGACGGCGCCATCAAGGTCGTACTGCGCGGTAAAAGCTGCCTCGCGGCGGTGGCCAGATCAGCGACAAGGCCAGCGTAGGAGCCTTAGGCCGCCGACCTCCGGCCGGATCCTCTTCTTGCCGTCTTCCTTGGCCCCGTTTTCTTCCGGTCCGGCTTCTTGGCGTGTGCCTTCCCGTCCGAGCTCTTCCTGGCCGCCGCCACGCTCGCCTGCAACGCCTCGGTCAGGTCGACGACGTCGGTCGCGGCCGGCGCCTCCTCGGCAGGCTGGAACTCCTTCTTGTGCTTCTTGGCGTCGATCAGGTCGTTGACCCGGTCGGTGTAGGTGTCGCAGTAGTCAGAAGGCTTCCACCGCCCGCTCATCGCATCGATCAGCTGGCGGGCCATGCTCAGCTCTTGCCGTGACAGCCTGACCCGGCCGGGCAGGTCCGGGATCTGCTGGTGCGGGTCTCGGACCTCGTCGGCGAAGAACAAGGTCTCCAGCACCAGGATGTCGCCGTCGGCGCGTACCGCCGCCAGGTATTCCTTGCCGCGCATGACGAAGCTGGCAATGGCGGCCTGGCCCGCGCTGCCCATCGCCTCTCGCAGCAGGGCGTAGAGCTTCCCGGTCTCCTCGCCCCCCGGGCCCAGGAAGTAGGCCTTGTCGAAGTAGATGGGGTCGATGTCATCGATATCGACGAACGTGCGGATGTCCATCAACCGGGACCGGCCGGGGGCTATCGAATCGAGTTCGTCCTGATCGAGCACCACGTAGTCGCCGCCGCCGATGTCGGCGCCCTTGACGATGTCGGAATATTCAACCTCATCATCGGTGCGTTCGTTGACTCGCTGGTAACGGATGCGGTCAGCGGTTCCCTTCTCGAATTGGTGGAACACCGGCCCGTGTGCCTCGGTCGCCGTATACAGCTCCACCGGAACGGACACCAGCCCGAACGACAACACCCCCGACCAGATAGCGCGCGCCATCGGGGTGCCTCAGCCGCCGGTCTCGATGATAACCTTGATCCAGCCCAGCTCCCGGCGGCCGAAGGCCTCATAGGCCTCGATCGCGGTCGGTATGGCTACAGGCTTCACGGACGTGCTCCTTCCTCGAGGGAACCGTCCCATCGCCCTGTTCAACCAGCGCCCGATTATTCGGGACCAGCGCTTACCCATGGCCGGATGAGGCCATGCTGAGCTATCCAGGTCCGTGCTTCACATCGTCCCCGGGGATGGCGGTGTCTTCGAGGCTGATGCCGTCGGGGCCGATGCTGAACTGGCGCATGACCGGATCGTGGTTGCTGGCCCTGGTCTTGACGATGGCCAGGGACCGGCTCATGGCGCGGTGGTCGCGGTGATAGTTGAGCATGATCGCGTTGTCGGCCAGATGGGAGACCACGAATTGTGACAGCCTGCCGGTGCTGAACAGGTCGGGTGTCTCGTAGGTGATCAGCAGGCTGATGCCTTGCCGGGAGAACCGCTGGGCCAGGGAGTACATGAACTCGCGGAAGCGGGTGTCGTCCACGGCGGCCATCTGCAGATCCATCAGGCTGTCGATGACCACCCGGCGCGCCTGGGCGCCTTCGACGGCGTGCAGCAGGTCATGCACCCATTCGTCGATGTGGATATCCACCGGCGAGCGGTACATGATCTCGACGGCCGGGTGGGTGAGCGGCCAGCCCAGGCCGCCGAGCATCCTGGTCAGCTGGGTGGGGTTTTCCTGCAGGGTGGCGATGACGCCGGGCTCACCGCGCTGGGCTCCGCCGTAGATGAAGTGCAGCCCCATCATCGTCTTGCCCGAGCCGGAGGGTCCCGCGATCATCGTGGCCGAACCAGGCCACAACCCGCCGCCCAGCATCGCGTCCAGCGCGGTAATGCCGGTGGTGATCCGGTCATCGCCGAGCGGGTAGCCGCCGGCTTTGGGGATGTCGGCCAGCCGGGGGAACAGGCGCAGGCCCTGGGTGGTGAGCCGGTAGCCGTGCTGGCCGGACAGGAAGCCGCTGCCGCGCAGCTTGCGGACGTGCAGGAACCGGTGTTCCCGCTGGCCGAGCGGAACGGCGGCCAGTTCCACGATCGCATCGGCAACGGCGAATTCGGGCGAGGTCGCCGCTTCGCCGGCCTCGTACTCGCCGACCCACAGCGCTGCGGTGGGGAAGGCGGTCAGGCGGCCGGCCAGCTGGCGCAGGAACTGGCGGAACCCCGCGTCATCGTCGGCTAGCACACGCAGGGCCTTGAAGCTGTCGATGACCACCAGCCCGGGGCGCCGGTCCTTGAGCACCGCGGCGACATGATCGCCCACCCCGGCCAGACCCGCACGGCCGGCGACCTGGCCCAGGTCCTCATAGAACACCGACTTGCCGACCGCGGCGGCATCGAAGAAATCCAGGGTCTGGCCGAAGCGGACGATCTTCTCCAGCGGCTCGGACAGGGTAGAGAAATATACCGCGGGCCGGTCCGGGCGAGCGTTGTGGAAGGTGTACTGCTCGGCAATGATCGTCTTGCCGGTGCCCGGCAGCCCCATGATGACGCTAATCCCGTTGCCGGGCAGGCCGCCGCCCAGGACCTCATCGAGCGGCTGGTGCCCGCTGCGCAGGCGAGCGTCGTTCATCCGCTGCTCCTGTCGGCGAGCAAGGCGCTGGACCGGAGCAGATCCCGGACCGTGGACACCAGCTGCAGGGGATCGACGGGCTTGCGCAAGAACGCGTCGGCGCCCGCCTCGATCGCCGCTTCCATCGCTTCCACCGCCGACACCACCACGATCGCCGTCCCGTCTTGCTCGCGGAACAAACGGCACAACTCCAGCCCGGCGCCGCCCGAGATGAGCACCTCGATGATCACCACTGCGGGAGCAACCGCCGCGAACGCCTCCCTCGCGGCGCTCTCGGACAGCGTCACCTCGACCTCAAACCCCTCGGTCTTGAGGAAATACTCCTCGAACTCCGCGGCGTAAGGATCGCACTCCGCCAGCTGGATCAGCAGCCGGGGCGCGGGCCGCTGCGCCGCGCCGACCAGCGGCTCCCCGGTCTCGATCCGCTCGGCCAGCACGCGGTACGCGTCGGCCACGCCGGCGCCCTCGCTCATCTGCGCACGGACGAACCGCAGCTGCTCCACCTGGTGCCGGGTGTACAGCCGGTGGCCGCTGGCATTGCGAGCGGGCACCACCTGCTCGTACCTGTCTTCCCAGGTTCGCAGCGTAGCCACCGGGATATCCAGCATCCTGGCCACCGCGCTGATGCTGTAGACCGGGCGCTCCCCAGCCGCTGGCGCATCGGACTGGCTCATTTACAGCTTCTCATCATCCAAGTGATACAGCGCGACCAAGCATTGAAGAGATCTCCGGGCACCGAATGACCGTCATCCCCTCTTCAGATCCGCTTCGGGACAGCGCCAGACTTGGCTGGAATCCTAGCATCAGGGATGCTTCGTCCAAGGTTGTAGAGGATGTTGTAGAGGATTTAGCCATGCACGACACTCCCGTCACCGCAGGCATCTTGCCCAAGAGTCGTCAATTACTCCTCATAACATCCACATAACTCGCCAGAACCTCTTCAAGGGCTAGACGGCTGTCCTGGTGAGCAGTAACCTCACATCACGGTTGTCGAGCCAGCCGGTCCGGTGTTCCGGGCTGCCGTCTGCCTCGCCGCCCTCCGCGCAGACCAACCTGGTTCCCGGGCAGTACGTGTCCCGTGCGGGAGGTGGGTACCAATGCCTGACGTCAGCTATCTGGTCGAGATGATCAGCGGCCTGCCCGTGGTAACGCCCCCGGCCGAGATCGACCTCACGACCGCGGACCAGCTCCGCCTGGTTCTGCTCGAAGCGACCGCCCGTGGGCATACCACGGTCGTGGTCGACATGACCCATACCAAGTTCTGCGATTCGGCCGGGTTCAGCGTCCTGGCCCGGGCGCACAAGCGGGCCCTGGAAGACGGCGGCGAGCTGCGGCTGGTCATGCCCGCGGGCGGTGCCGTGTTCCGCGTCTTCACCCTGACCAGCCTGCACCGCTTCATCCCCCGGTTTGGCAGCCTCCAAGACGCGCTCCCGCAAAGACCCGCTGCTGCCCCGATCCCGCCATCGCGCCCGCGTCCCTCCCCCGGGCTCGGCAGCCCTGCGCGCCGGTCCGGCAGCCCGGGCAGGGCAGTGCGGGCCGATGGCTGAGTCAACCGTGGCTACGGGCCCGCATGGCGACGGTGAGGGCGCTGTGCTGCCCGCCCCGCTTACGGCGTCGGTCACGGCCGGAGAATCCGGCCCGGTGATAGTGCTGTCCGGGGAGGCGGATCTCCCCTCTGCCGCGCAGTTGAGCGCGCTGATTACCGCGCAGGTGGCCCGGGGAACGCGGCAGCTCACGGTTGACGTGTCGGGGTTGCGGTTCGCGGATTCGGCGACGATACGGACGCTGGTGCTGGCCGCCAGGACGCTGAAGGAGCGCGGTGGAGACATGATCCTGCTGCGCCCGCGGCAGCCTGTGGCCAGGGTGCTGGCGCTCACAGGCGCGGAGCAGATGTTCACGATCCGAGGAGAGACCCACGGCGAGCCGGAGTCGGCGAGCGAGGCAAGGTTACCCACGCCCGTTTGGCCGGTTCGGGAAGGGTAGTTCCCCATCCGGGAATCTCAGAGGAGGCGTCATGGCCACCGACAAGCAGAAGGAAGCCGCCCGGCGTAACATCGGCAAAGCCCGGCAGGCGCAAAGCGCCCGGGCGCACGGCGAGGACGTTCCCCGCCGTGGCGAGGGCATGAGCACCGCGGACAAGGACAAGCTGGCCGACCAGGAGTTCGCGTTCCCCGGGGAACGCAAGGAGCCGCTGACCGACGCCCGGCACGTGCGCAACGCGATCGCCCGTTTCGACCAGGTAGAAGGGGTCAGCGACGCCGAGCGGGACAAGGCGTGGAAGCGGATCCTGGCCGCGGCGAAGCGTTACGACGTCGAGGTCTCCGAGTCCGACTGGCGGGAACTGGCCAAGGGCGGCAAGGACCGCAAGCGCTAAGCCGAGGCCAGCAGGTCCAGGACGGCCTGTTCTGCCCGGCCCCTGGTAGCGAGGTCACCGAAATCGCAGTCCTTCCCCAGCTCGCCGAGCGCGGAAGCGATCGTGTGCCCGTCCTGGTATAGGTCGATGACGCGGGGGTCAATGTAGGAGGCCCTGGCCACCGCGGGGGTGTTGCCCAGGTAGGCGGCTACTTCCTGGACAACGCGGGCGATGGCGTGCGTGCGCGTGGTGTCGCTGCTGGCGGCGGGTTCGGACACGGCCAGGCCCACGGCGGCCAGGACGGTCGCGTGCCAGGTGCGGAAGTCCTTAGCGGTGTAGTCGCCTCCGGATATGTCACGAAGGTAGTCGTTGATGTCCGCGGCGGTGACGTCGTGCCAGCGTGAGCCGGCCCGGTAGGCCAGCAGCTGGTCTCCGCCGCCCCGCCGCCGCAGGCTCCGCACGGCGGCGCACACCTGATCTTCGGCTACCGCCTGCTCGCGCTGCTTGGCGCCCTTGGCAGGGTACTCGAACACGAGCTGCCCCTTGGTGAGCGTCACATGGTCCTTCCTGATCGTGGCCAGGCCGAAGGTCCCGTTCTGCTCGGCGTACTCCTCGCCGCCGGGACGGAAGAAACCCAGGTCGATCAGGCGTACCGCGGCCGCCAGGACCCGTTCCCTGGCCAGGCCCCGGGTGTCCAGATGGCGGCCGACGGCCTCGCGGATGGCCGGCAGGGCGGCCCCGAAGTGCTGAACCCGGTCATGCTTGTCCTGGTCCCGCTGCTGGCGCCACAAATCGTGGTACCGGTACTGGCGGCGTCCGGCCGCATCGGTGCCGATGGCCTGGATGTGACCCCGCGGATCAGCGCAGATCCAGACGTCCTGCCAGGCCGGCGGGATCACCAGGGCCTTGATCCGGGCCAGCGTCCGCGGGTCCTTGACCGCGGTGGCGTCCGCGCCGAGGTAGGTGAAGCCGCGCCCGCGGCGCCTGCGCCGGATTCCGGTGCCGCCGGGGTCGCTGCGCCGGAGCGGGCCGCCCGCCGCGGACGCTAGTCCGTGCGGGTTTTGGCGCAGCGCCACAGTTCCTCCGCGTACGGTTCATGCCTGGTGCCTCCTGCCTACCAGGCAGGCCGGGACTCAAACGCAACGAGCGCCTTGGATGCAAGGTCATCCTGCTCTGTCCTCTGGCTCTGGCTGGCCCGGGATATGCCCGTCGATCGCGAACATCTGCTCAGCGCCGGTCACCGTCAGCGACCGGGCCACAGCGGGCTGCGGGTGAAGCAGGACCAGGTTTCCGCCTCGCTCCTTCAGCGTCCTGGCCGCCAGCACCAGCACCCGTATCGCCGCCGAATCCGCGAAGCTCGCCCCCGATACGTCGATCGTCAGGTGCCGTGTGCCCCCGGACAATTGCACACTGATGAGTGCGTTCAACTGCGCCGCCGAGGTGAGATCCGCCTCCCCGCTGAGCGTGATCACCGGGCCGGATTCCCCGTCCGCGACCGATGCCCCAAGCTGGCCCGCAGCCACCGTTACCACGGGCACGCCGCTGATCATCTCGACCGGATAGCTGATGTCAGACATGAATGTCCGCCTCCCGCGTAGGACGCAACATGCCCGGGGGAACCGGTCAGGGTCTGCGCAGGGGCGGACGAGCAGGCGGCAGCGGAACACACCGGGCCGGCTGGCTCATCAACCGTAATGCGATATTACTGCCGGTAAAGAAACCGTCCAAGCAACGCCGGGGGAAGGGGAGCCCGGAGAGACGAGCGCAGCCAAGATGATCAAGGCGGCCCGACCCGGCGACCGTGCCCTGGCATGGCCGGGGACATCGCGGGTAGGGCGATCGGGATGGGACAGAACGTCGCGCAGAAGCTGATCGGCTCGCATCTGGCCGATGGCGATATGTCGGCCGGGTCGGAGATCGGGCTGCGGATCGACCAGACGCTGACCCAGGACGCGACCGGGACGATGGTGATGCTCGAACTGGAGGCGCTCGGCCTGGACCGGGTCCGCACCCAGGTCTCGGTCCAGTACGTCGATCACAACCTGCTGCAGACCGACGAGCGGAACATGGCCGATCACCTGTTCCTGAGGTCGGCCTGCCAGCGGTTCGGGGTCTGGTACTCCCGGCCGGGCAACGGGGTCTCCCATCCGGTGCACATGCAGCGGTTCGGGCGGCCGGGCGCGTCGCTGGCCGGATCGGACTCACATACGTGCGCGGCGGGCTCGCTGGGCATGCTCGCCATCGGCGTAGGCGGCCTGGAGGTCGCAATGGCGATGGCCGGCGAGCCGCTGTATGTCACGATGCCGCAGATCTGGGGGGTGCGGCTGACCGGGGCGCTGCCGCCGTGGGTGAGCGCCAAGGACGTCATCCTGGAGATGCTGCGCCGGCACGGCGTCAAGGGCGGCGTGGGCCGGATCATCGAGTACCACGGTCCCGGGCTCGATTCCCTCTCGGCCATGGACCGGCACGTGATCGCGAACATGGGCGCCGAACTCGGCGCGACCACCAGCGTCTTCCCAGCGGACGAGCAGGTCCGCGCGTTCCTCGGCCGCGAGGGTCGCGGCGGCGACTTCACCGAAGTGACCGCCGATCCGGATGCTTCTTATGACGTGACGGACGAGATCGACCTCGGCAGCCTGGAGCCGCTGATCGCCAAGCCCAGTTCGCCGGGAAACGTCGTGCCCGTCCGTGAGGTGGCAGGTGAACCCGTCTACCAGGTGGTGGTGGGCTCGTCGGCCAATCCGGGGCTGCGAGACTTCGCGGTGCTGGCCGCGATCACCGGCGGCCGCCAGGCCCACCCGCAGGTGTCCATGGACGTCAACCCCACCTCGCGGCAGATCCTCGCCGACCTGACCGCCATGGGCGGGACGCTCAGCCTGATCCAGTCCGGGGCGCGGATCCACCAGGCCGGCTGCATGGGGTGCATCGGCATGGGCCAGGCGCCCGCGATCGGCCGCAACAGCCTGCGGACGGTGCCGCGCAACTTCCCCGGCCGGTCCGGCACGGACGAGGACTCGGTCTGGCTGTGCTCGCCGGAAACGGCCGCCGCCGCGGCGCTGACCGGGGAGATCACTGATCCCCGCGACCTGCCGTCCCGGCTCGGCATCAACTACCCGTCGCTGGCCTTGCCGCTGCGGTCAGGCGACGGCCAGACGCACCTGGAGGCGCCGCTGCCCGAAGGCGACGCGCGCCAGGTGAAGCTGGTCAAAGGGCCGAGCATCGGCACCCTGCCGGACCTGGACCCGATGCCCGCCGACCTGCGGGCGCGGGTGGCGATCAAGGTAGACGACAACATCTCGACGGACGAGATCCTCCCCGCGGGCGCCCGGGTGCTGCCGTTCCGCAGCGACATCGCCCGGCTGGCCGGCTTCACCTTCGGCCAGGTCGACAAGGGCTACGTACAGCGCGCACGCGAGGCCGGGACGCACGTCATCGTCGCGGGCGAGAACTACGGCCAGGGCTCCTCCCGCGAGCACGCGGTCATCGCCCCCCGCTACCTCGGGCTGCGACTGGTGATCGCGAAGTCCTACGCCAGGATCCACTGGCAGAACCTGGCCAACTTCGGCGTGCTGGCCGCCGAGTTCTCCGACCCGGCTGACTATGATCGCGTCGACCAGGACGACGAGCTGTCCGTCGACGCCCTGACCGATGCACTCGGCTCGGGCGCGGAGCTCACCGTGCGCAACCGGTCCAAGAACGCCGATTTCACGGTCCGGCACCGGCTCTCACCGCGGCAGGTCGCCATGGTGCTGGCCGGCGGCCAGATCCCCCTGGTCCGCAGCCGGGCGAAAACCTAGACGGGCACATCGGGCACTTATCGCGAGCGCCGCCAGCGGGCATATAGGTGTGGACCTGTCCCGTCAGGGGCAGGGGCCTGGTCCAGCCCGCGGCGATGCCGCCGGGCGGCGGAAGGAGGAGATCGTGGCGATCGCGACCATCAACCCCTCTACGGGGGAGACGGTGAAGGCCTTCGACGAGATGAGTGAGGCGGACGTCGAGCGCTGCCTGGCCGCGGCCGCGGCGGCGTACGCAAGCTACCGCCTGACCAGTTTCGCCGAACGGGCCGGGTGGATGGGTGAGGCGGCCGGCATCCTGGATGGCGAGCAGGACCAGATCGCGTTCATGATGACCACCGAGATGGGCAAGACGCTGGCCGCGGCCCGGCAGGAGGTCGCCAAGTGCGCCGCCGCCTGCCGGTATTACGCCGAGCACGCGCCCGGTTTCCTGGCCGACGAGCCCGCCGACGCCGGTGCCGTCGGCGCGGAGAGTGCCTACGTCAGCTATCAGCCGCTGGGACCGGTGCTGGCCATCATGCCGTGGAACTTCCCGCTGTGGCAGGCGATGCGGTTCGCCGCCCCCGCCCTGATGGCCGGCAACGTCGGGCTGCTCAAGCACGCCTCGAACGTGCCGCAGACCGCGCTGTTCATCCCGGACCTGTTCGCCCGCGCCGGGTTCCCCGAGGGGACCTTCCAGACCCTGCTCGTCGGGTCCGCCCGGGTCGAGGCGATCCTGCGGGACCCCCGGGTGGCGGCCGCGACGCTGACCGGATCCGGGCCGGCCGGGTCGTCGGTGGCCGCCATCGCCGGGAGCGAGATCAAGAAGGTGGTGCTCGAACTGGGCGGCAGCGACCCGTTCGTGGTCATGCCGTCCGCGGACCTGCCCAGGGCGGCCCAGGTCGCCGCCGTGGCCCGCTGCCTGAACAACGGCCAGTCCTGCATAGCGGCGAAGCGCTTCATCGTGCACGACGCCGTCTACGACGAGTTCGAGCGGCTGTTCACCGGGCAGATGTCGGCCAAGGCAGTCGGCGATCCGATGGCCGAAAGCACCGACGTGGGCCCGCTGGCCTCCGAGCAACAGCGCGACGACGTTCGAGCACCTGGTGGCCGACGCGGCGGCCAAGGGAGCCAAGGTGCTGTGCGGGGGCGCGGCGCCCGAAGGGCGCGGCTTCTACTACCCGCCGACAGTTCTAGCCGGCATCACTCCGGACATGCGCGTGCACCGCGAGGAGGTCTTCGGGCCGGTTGCCACCCTGTACCGCGTCCCGGACATCGACGTGGCGATCGGGCTCGCCAACGACACGGAGTTCGGCCTGGGCGCCAGCGCGTGGACCAACGACCAGGCCGAACGGGGCCGGTTCATCCGCGACCTGGCCGCTGGGATGGTGTTCATCAACGGCAACGTGACCTCATATCCGGAACTGCCGTTCGGCGGAGTCAAGAAGTCCGGGCACGGCCGGGAGCTTTCCTTCCACGGCATCCGCGAGTTCTGCAACATCAAGTCGGTCTGGGCCGGCGCCCCCGGTCGCCAGGACTAGCTGTGCTGGACCGTGGCGGCGGGCGGCCGGGCCAGAGCCTCGGCCAGGCTGGAAAAGCAGGGGATGAAGCGGTTCAGGCAGGTTAGTTTCACTATGCGGGGAACAGCGCCGTCCGCGGGGATGACCAGGCGCAGCTCGCCGCCTTCTGACACGGCCCGCTCGTGCGCCTGTAGCAAGGCATGAAGGCCGGATGAATCACAGAACACGGTGCCAGTCATGTCCACCACGGCCGTCGGATGCCCACCCCCGGTCGCCTGCAGGAGAACGGCACGGAGCTGCTCCGCGGTAGTGATGTCGATCTCGCCGGGCGCTGCCACCACGGGCACGCCGTTGATCATCTTGCGGAGATACCTGACATCGGGCACCTGCGTCCACCTCCCGCACAGGACATAGCTGTCCGGGAATCCGGTGATCTGCTGGGACGGGTGAGGCACGCGGCCAGCCGGGGACCCCGGACCGGCTGTCTCATCAACCGTAATTCCATGGTAATGCTCTAACGGGCAGCGATCCATAGGCACAGGACATATCTGTCCCCGAACCCGGTGGGCCCATCACGAACCGCCGATGTTCGCGGCCCTGACCGGTGCCCGTCACGAGCGACCTCGCAGACGTCCCTCACGCGGTCACCGTGCACGAGGCCGCGCTGTCCGCCAGCTCCTGCCTGCCTGGCTAGCCCTGAGCGTCTCGCATCTGCGCACGTACAGACTCGGCCAGACTGGCTGCCCACTCCGCGGTGCCGTCTGTCTGGTCCGCGAGGTCGTCCCCGGCCTGGGCATGCGCGGCCAGGTGCCGCCCGAGCGCCGCGGTCTCCTCCAGGGCCGCGACCGCCGCCCACAGCTTCGCTTCGGCCGTTTCGGTCTGGGCGGCCGCGAGAGACTTGGGGCCGAACTGGTGACCGACATGGCAGCGGTAGTAGGTGATGCGCGGCAGGGCCGCCTGGGCCAGGGCCCCGCCGCATTCCGGGCAGGCCAGCCGAGTCAGGCCCGTCTCGCCCGGCGAGAGGAACTGCAGGTCGCTGCGCTCTTCCATGCTCACCTCCGCGGCTTGGTGCGGTGCCGTGCGGCGCCAGCTCACCAGCCCGCCTTCGTCCAGCATGCCGCTGACGACCCGGCCCAGTTCGGCGGCCGGTGCCGAGATAGCGGTGCGGGCCGCCGCCAGCGCCGCCTGGGGCATCGACGGCTGCTCCGCCTCCCGGGGATCCTGGACGACGACCAGGCCGCCGGCCTGCTCTACCAGTGCGGCACCGACCGCGCCATCATCGAGCATCCCGGAGAGCACCACCGCCACCACCCGGTCGCCGAACCAGCGGGCCGCGCTGGCGAACATGGCGTCGACGGCCGGACGGGTGCGGTTCATGCGAGGGCCGTTGCTGAGCTCGGCCACTCCTGCGGGCATCAGCAGGTGGCAACCCGGCGGGGCCACGTAGATGCGCCCCGGCCGCAGCGGTTCGCCCGTCCGGGCGTGCGCGGCCGGCAACGGCCCCTGCCGTTCCAGGATCGAGGGCAGCTGGCTCCGGGCCTGTTCGCCCACGTGAATCGTGACCGCGACCGCGACCGGGAGGCCGGGTGGCAGCGTCCCGGCCAGCTGGCACAGCGGGGCCAGGCCGCCGGCCGACCCGCCGACCACCACCACATCACGCGGTTCCACGACCTCGCCACTACCCGGCCCGCGGCCCGGCACTCCCCGGCGGGCAGCCGCGTACCCGGGCACAGGTGCACGACCGTGCTAGCCGTGCGCAGGCCGTACGCGTCCGATGACGGCACCACCGCGCGACGGTGATATCGGGCCCACGGGCCAGCTTCGGGATCTGGACGATCTGGGAGTCCGGGCGTTATCCTTTAGCTGCGGTTGACGAACCAGCCGGCGGCTCCTGCGTGCCTGGCTCGCGTTCTCAATCCCATGGGGATGCCAGGCAGAAGTGCGCACGAGTGCGTGCTGGTGTCTGCCTAGATCTGGTGCCAACGGCGCCCGGGCAGACGCGGCCCGCGGCGTGCCTCACCCCCCCAGGCGTGCTGCGGGCCGTCAGCCGCCCATCGCCTCGCCTTTGTGGAATACGCCGGGTTGTGAGACAACCAATAGGTGGAAAGCACCGGCGGGGCGTCTGAGCGCGCGACCAGCTGGACGCGGCGATCGGTTGAACTTAACGCGAGAATCCGCGATCTGCACGAGCGGAACGCCCAGCTTTCGGCCGGGGCCGGCCCGCCCGGCTCGGAGGGGCGCAGAACGGCCGGCTCGGCTTCGGACCACGTCGCGAAGGCGAGAGCGGCGGCGGGGATGGCCAGCACGCGGGCGCGGGAAGCTCTCCAGCGGACCGCAACGATGTGCCTTCGTGCGGCCAGCGCGCACGACCGGGCCGCACGGCTGCACGAAATGCTCGCCGATGCGAACCGCGGCGACGTGCGAGAACACCGGGACAAGGGAGCCGTGCACCGCCAGCTGGCCCGCGAAGACCGGGCCGCCGCGGAGGCGATATTCCGCTCCCAGCACGGTCAGCCGCCGGAGCCCGGTCATAGTTGACATGTCGCAGTAGCCAGAGATCAGGAACGCGCATGGCAACGACCCGGAGCCGGGATATCGTCGTGGTTGCCGCCTCGGCCGGCGGGGTCGAGGCATTGCAGGGCCTGCTGAGCCGTCTCCCGGGACCGATACCGGCTACCCTCCTGGTCGTGCTGCACGTTCCCGCCGCCGGCGGGAAGGTACTGCCCAGGATTCTCGGCCGGGCGGGAGTGCTGCCTGCGAGCGCGGCGGCCGACGGCGAGGTGCCGCTGCCCGGACACGTCTACGTCGCGCCACCGGACTGCCACATGCTCCTGGTGGAAGACAAGATCCGCCTCTCCCAGGGGCCCCGCCTCAACGGCCACCGTCCAGCCGCCGACCCGCTGTTCATCAGCGCCGCCCTGTCGGGCGGCCCGTACACGATCGCGGTGGTGCTGAGCGGAACCCTTGACGACGGCGCCGCCGGCGCCGCCGCGGTCGAGCGGCGGGGCGGGGTGGTGGTGGTCCAGGATCCCGGCGAGAGCGCCTACGACGGCATGCCCCGGGCTGCGATCGCCGCCACCAGGCACGCCAGGGTGCTGCGCCTGCCCGAACTGGCGGCCTTCGTCGATCAGGAGAGCCGGCGTCCGGTGTCCGGGCCGAAGATCGGGCCGGACCCCGATCTCGCCCGGCAACTTGACGTCTTTCTCGAAAAAAATCCCCGGCCCGCGGCCCGGCCCAGCTCGTGGAGCGGGGTCACCTGCCCGGAATGCGGCGGTCCGCTCCGGCAGGAGGATGCCTCGGTGCCGGTGAGGTTCGAATGCCAGGCCGGGCATGGCTGGTCGCCGGAGAGCCTGCTGGCCGCGCAGGCGGCCGGGATCGAGCGGGCCCTGTGGGCAGCCGTGCTGCGCCTGGAGGAGAAGTCCCGGCTCCACCAGGTCCTGGCCGAAAACGCCGAGCATCAGGGGTATCCGCGCTCGGCCGGCGGCTTCCGCGCCAGCGCCCGGTCCGCTCGCACGTCGGCCCGGGAGATCCGCAGGCTGCTGGGGTCCCCCGGCGAGGCGGGAATCACAGGAGCGCCGGAGTAGCCTTCAGCTGTGCCAGGCGAGAACAGCGACCAGGAATTCGACGAGCTTCTCCTCATGCTGAAGGAGACCCGGGGGTTCGATTTCACCGGTTATAAGCGGTCGACGTTGATGCGGCGCGTCCAGCGGCGGATGGACGCGCGCGGCCTCGGCTCGCTGAGCGAATACCGCGATTACCTGGAGCTCGAGTCGGAGGAGTTCAACCAGCTTTTCGACAGCCTGCTCATCAACGTGACGGGGTTCTTCCGCGACCCGCTGGCCTGGCAGGCGCTGCGCGAGGAGGTCCTGCCCGAGCTGTTGTCCGCCAAGAGCGCCCGCCGCCCGCTCCGGGTCTGGAGCGCGGGCTGCGCGACCGGCGAGGAGGCCTACACCCTGGCCATCGTGCTGGTGGAGGCCATGGGCCTGGACGAGTTCGTCAGCCGGGTGAAGATCTACGCCACCGACCTCGACGAGGGCGCCCTGGCCGAGGCGCGCACGGGAATCTATACCGAACGCCAGATTTCTGAGGTCAGCGAGGAGTTCCGCGAGAAATACTTCGAGGCCAGCGGCACCAGGCATGCCTTCCGCCGCGATCTTCGCCGGCAGGTGATATTCGGGCGTAACGACCTGACCCGCGATGCGCCCATCTCCCGGGTGGATCTGCTGGTGGCCAGGAACACGCTGATGTACTTCAACGCCGAGACCCAGTCCAACGTCATCCGCAAGTTCCACTTCGCGCTGTCCGACCCGGGCTTCCTGTTCCTGGGCAAGGCCGAGATGCTGCTCAACCACGGCGACCAGTTCGAACCGGTTGACCTGCGCAAGCGGATGTTCCGGAAAACCGGGAAATCGGTCCCGGCGGAGCCGCCCCGGCCGGTGACCGCGAACGGCGCGGGCGACGACGATCCGGGCGGGGCGGCCCTGGAGTCCGCGGCCCTGGCCGCCGGGCCGGTCGCACAACTCGTGATCGACCGCGGGGGCAAGCTCGTCGCCGCCAACATCAGGGCGGAGATGCTGTTCAACTTGCGGCCGAGGGACGTCGGGCGCCCGTTCCAGGATCTGGAGGTCTCATACCGGCCGGTCGAGCTGCGATCGATCATCGAGGAGGTCATCACCGGGCAGCGGCCGGCCGAGCTCACGGACATCATCTGGCACCGCGCCCCGGCCGCGGAACCCAGCGTGTACGACGTGAACGTGGTTCCGCTGTACCGCTCCGCGGACGAGCCGGTCGGAGTGGGGATCAGCTTCCTCGACGTGACCAAGTACCGCCAGCTCCGGCACGAGCTGGAACGGTCCAACCATGACCTGGAGCGCGCCTACGAGGAACTGCAGTCACTCAACGAGGAACTGGAGACCACCAACGAGGAACTCCAGTCCACCAACGAGGAACTGGAGACCACCAACGAGGAACTCCAGTCCACCAACGAGGAACTGGAGACCATGAACGAGGAACTCCAGTCCACCAACGACGAACTGCAGATGATCAACGACGTGCTCCGGCTGCGGGGGGAGGAGCTTGACACCACCCGGGCCTTCGCCGCCTCGACCCTGCGCAGCCTGGGCAGCGCCGTGGTGGTGGTGGACACCGACCTGCGGGTACACGTGTGGGGGCCCGGCGCCGAGGACCTCTGGGGCCTGCGCTCCGACGAAGCCACCGGGCGCGTGTTCGGCGAACTAGACATCGGCCTGCCGGTCGGGGAGGTCGTACCGGTGCTGGAGCGGACGCTCGCCGGCCAGCCGAGCAGGACCGAGGCCGTGGTAGAGGCGATGAACCGGCGGGGACGCCACGTCAAGATGGTGCTGGAGTGTCTCCTGTTGCAAGATGACGAAGGTACCCACCAGGGCGTGATCGTGGTGATGAACGTGGCCGCCGAGCAGAAGTGAGGATGTCCGTACCCGCGGCCGGCGGCCAGGCTGGTCCTGTGCTCGGGGAAGTGTCCGGTGATAACTTCGTGGTATGGATGCGGGTTCCGGTGACCCCCTGCTGAGGGTCGCTAGCCGGCTGAGTGCCGCGCGGCTGGAGTTCGACGCCCAGACGCGACGGCTCGAAGACAACAGGACACGGTTGCAGGAGACCTTCGACCAGCTCCGCAAGGGCAGACCTCAGCGGGAGAAGTTGCGCGACTCCGCGTTCGCCCGGATGCAGGCCAAGCTCAACACCATGCCGGTGATCGAGCAGGCCAAGGGCGTCTTGATGGCGCAGCACCGATGCGGTCCCGAGGAAGCGTTCGACCTGCTCCGCCGGGCCTCTCAGCGCGCCAACGTCAAGGTCAGCGTCCTGGCCGCACAGATCGTCGAGCAGGTCGCCTCGCCCGAACCGCAGCCTTCGGACAGTCGCGCGTCCAGCCGAGCGGGACCCGGGAGGCTCCTGTGAGCGACAGGATCGATGCCGAGCGCCTGGCCGGAGCATGGTCCACCGCCCTGGACCTCCGGCAGCAGATCGCCGCCACGGCGGTGTCCATCGCGGAAACCGAAGACTGGGTGGCGGACACCCTTGATGACCTGGCGCGCGTTCGGCCACATGACGCGGAGCGCCTGCGCGCCAGGGCGGCGCATGCCCGGCAGTTTGCCGCTCGCGAACGCGCCCAGGCCGCGATCTACCGTTCTGGGGCGGGCCGGCCTACATGAGAGCGTCCTCCAGGCCCGCGTAAACGGGGATGACGCGATCCACGCCGGTGAGCGCGACAATGCGGGCGACGGCCTCGCCGACGACGACCAGCCGTACCTCACCGCCGGCGGCGCGCGCCTGCCGGGCCGCGGCGACCAGGGCGTTCAGCCCGGCCGAATCGCAGAACCGGGTCCGGGACATGTCGACCACGACCAGGGCGCGGCCGGGCTCAGCCAACTCGGACCGGGCCGCCTCGAGCAGGGCCGCCTGCAGCCCGGCGGCGTTGGCGAGGTCGATCTCCTCGGGCGCGGTCACGACCGGCACGCCCTCGACCACCTCGACCGGGAAGCTGATCTCCGGCACTGCGTCACCTCCTGACCCAGACCGTAGCACCACGGACCGTTCGGGCAAATTAGGCTCTTTTCTAATCTTTTTCCGAACGGACCGTGGTGCGTGCCTCCGCTCATGAGCGGACGCCGGGCGGGGTGGGGCGGAGGCCGAGGGCCTGTTCGGTCACGGTCCCGGGGCGGCGGACAGGCGGACGGCGCACTCCAGCATCCCGGCGTGCACGAAGGCCTGGGGCAGGTTGCCCCGCGACTGGCGCTGGCGGACGTCGTACTCCTCGGTGTACAGGCCCGCCGGGCCGCAGGCCGCGCGGTTGCGCTCGAACCAGCGGGCCGCCGCGGTGGTGTCCCCGCAGGCCTGGGCGACCTGCGCCATCCAGAACCCGCACAGCAGGAACGCGCCCTCGCTCTTGTGCAGCGGCCGGGCGTCGTGGCGGAACCGGTAGACGTACCCGTCCTCGGTCAGCTCGTCGGTGACCGCGCGGACGGTCGCGCGGTTCCGCGGGTCGTCCGCGGGCAGGGTGCCGCGGATCACCGGCAGCAGCAGGGCGGCGTCGACGCGGCCGTCGTCGGGCGAGCGCTGCCAGCGGCCCGTCGGGTGGACCGCGTCGCCGAGGCTGGCCAGCAGCGAGTCGGCCAGCGCGCTCCACCGGGCCGCCTGCCGGTGCCCGGGACCGCCCGGCCGCCCACCCGGCGCACTGCTCGCGGCGACGGCCAGGGAGCGCAGGCCGGATACGCACGCGAGCCGGGAATGCGTCCAGTGCCGGTCCTCGAGTTCCCAGATGCCCGCGTCGGGCTCGGTCCAGCGCTTCTCGATCGCCTCGGCCGCGATCGCCGCCGCCTGCCAGTTCTCCTCGGCCAGCAGGTCCAGGCGGGCGGCCGCGGCGAACAGCTCCAGCGCCTCGCCCAGCCCGTCCAGCTGGAACTGGCCGGTCACCCGGTTGCCGGTCCGGGCCGTCCCGCCCGGGTACCCGGGCAGCCGCAGCGCGCGTTCACCGGGAAGGGGCTCGCCCGTCACCGTGTAGGCGGGCATGAGACCGGGGCCGTCGGCGAGGAGGCGTTCGGTGACGAAGCGGACGGTGCCCTCCAGGAGCGGGTGCGGGCCGTGGGCCGCGACGGCCAGGCCCGCGTAGCACTGGTCGCGGATCCAGGCGTACCGGTAGTCGTAGTTGCGGCCGCCTTCCAGGTGCTCGGGAAGCGACGTGGTGGCGGCCGCGACCATCGCGCCGCTGCCCGCCGTCAGCCCGCGCAGGACGGCGTAGGCGTGGCGGGCGTCGCGCGAGGCGGTGAGGTCGTCGCACGCGGGCACCACGGCGGACCAGGCTTCCTCGGTGGCGGCCCAGGTCCGGTCCGGGTCGGGCGGCTCGCTGTTGAGCGGCCGGTCGGAAAGCTCGAGGACCAGGTCGTGATGGCCCCCGGCGGGAAGGGTCACGGTGAGGGCGAGCCCGCCGTCGCCGGGCCGCGCGCGGGCCGCGCCCGACCAGCGGAACCGCAGGCGGCCGCTGCGGCCGGTCCAGCGTCCGCCGACCCGGGACAGGTCCGTCATCGGGCTGCGCCCGAACCCGGCGCGGACATCGAGGATCACGTTCACCCGGGCCGGGCCGTCGACGGCCACGATGCGCCGCAGGATCACGGCGCGATGCGGATCGGCCGGCATGGCCAGGGCCTCCCGGCATTCGGTTCGCGAGTCGGGAAGCCGACCCAGCGGCTCCGCCAGATCAGGGTCCCGGTCTCGTAGTAGCCGCCCCAGACGTACCAGGGATCGGCGGGCGTGACCGCGTAGGTGCCGCGGCCGCCGAACAGTCCGCTGAAGACCGCCGGGCTGTCCCAGCGCGGCGCGCACAGCCACGAGATCGCCCCGTCGGGGCCGATCAGGGCGCCGCGCTCCCCGTCGGCGATCAGCGAGTACTCACGCAGGACGTGCGGGCGGAACGATCCGGTCATGGACGTGCTCCTGTCCGGTAGCGCCCGGCCGAAACGCCGGGCCCTCGTGTTTAGCCAGCTTGCTGCCGGGCAGCCGGGAACCTTGCGCGAGGGGCCGACTCTCTATTATCAGGAAGGCTGTAGTCGCATGGAAACCCAGACCGTGGTGGTGACCGGAGCGAGCGCGGGAATCGGGCGTGCCACCGCGCGCCTGTTCGGGCAGCGCGGGGCGCGCGTCGCCCTGATCGCCCGCGGTCAGGCCGGCCTGGACGGCGCGGCGCGCGACGTGCAGGAGGCCGGCGGCCAGGCCCTGGCCATCAGCGCCGACGTGGCCGACTACGAGCAGGTCACCGCGGCCGCACGGAAGGCCGAGGAGCGCTTCGGGCCGATCGACGTGTGGGTCAACGTGGCGTTCACCTCGGTGTTCGCGCCGTTCAGCGAGATCACCGCGGAGGAGTTCCGGCGGGTGACCGAGGTGAGCTACCTCGGGTTCGTGCACGGGACGATGGCGGCGCTGGCCCTGATGCGCCCCCGCGGCCGGGGCACCATCGTGCAGGTCGGATCGGCGCTCGGCGAGCGCAGCATCCCGCTGCAGTCCGCCTACTGCGGCGCCAAGCACGCCGTCAACGGATTCACCTCCTCGCTGCGGTGCGAACTGCTGCACGAGAACTCCGGCGTGCAGGTGACGGTGGTGCAGATGCCGGCGGTCAACACGCCGCAGTTCTCCTGGGTGCGGTCCCGGCTGCCCAACCACCCGCAGCCGGTGCCGCCGATCTACCAGCCCGAGGTCGCGGCGCGCGGGGTGTTGTTCGCCGCCGATCATCCGGGCCGGAGGCAGTACTGGGTGGGGGCGAGCACCGCGGCCACCCTGCTGGCCAACCGGGCGGTCCCGGCCGTGCTGGACCGGTACCTGGCCCGGACCGGCTACCGCTCCCAGCAGACCGCGCAGAAGGTCGCGGCCGACCGCCCCGATAACCTGCTCCACCCGGTCGACGGGAGCGACGGGCACGATCACGGCCCGCACGGGATCTTCGACGACAAGTCCCACGACCGCAGCCCGCAGCTGTGGATCGCCCAGCACGCCCGGGTGTCGTCCGGGTTGCTCGCCGGGGCGGCGGTCGCCGGCGCGTTCGGCGCGTTCGTCGCGGGGCGGCGGCGACGTCGCCGGTGACGGCGGGGACGGCCACGGCGCGCGGGTTCCAGAAGCTCCGTGCTACCTACGGGGCGGCGCTGGTCTTGGTGCCCGGCCCGGTGATCTGGCTGGCCACGGGGCAGCTGCCCAGCCGGCGGGCGTGCCGGGTGGCGCAGGTGCTCGGGATCCGGCACCTGATCCAGGCCGCGCTGACCGCCGCCGTGCCGGAGCCGGCGGTGCTCGCGATCGGCGGGCAGGTCGATGCCGTACATGCCGCGTCGATGCTGCTGCTGGCCGCGGTCAGCCGGGCCGGGCGGCGGGCCGCCCTGACCGACGCGCTGACCGAGGCGGCCTTCGCCGCCGCGGGCTTCTCGGCGTCCGGGGGTGGTTTGGTCGCCCCCGGGCCAAGCCCGGCACGTGGCTTACGGGATGATGCTGGGCGAGCCGCCGAATTTGCCCGAGAGGTGATAGGTGGCGAACGCCAGCGCCAGGCCGGCGACCAGTGAACCGCACAGCAGGAGCCAGCGCGTGGGCCGGGCCGCGAGCAGGTGGCGGGCGTGGTCAACGCGGCCCGACAGCATCCTGGGCAGCTTCGGGACGTACGAGGCCAGGTGGATGACGATGACGACCGCCCAGGCAAAGAACGACAGGTGGTGTAGCCGGCCCCAGGACCCGTTGCCCGGGCCCTCGACGACAGCATGATCCCGGTGCCCAGGACGGCCACGGTGGTCAAGATGACGAACGGCCCCGTCACGCGCTGCAGCGGAGCCGGCGGCCCCCTCCGCACGTAAGCCGCCGAGCCGGTGTAGTACCTGGTGAAACGCCACAGCGTGGACCCGATCTTCAGGCCGACCGGGCCCAGCAGCAGCATCCCGAGGAAGACGTGCAGCGTGAGCAGGTTGCCGATGTTCAGCAGGGTGAGGCACTCGGCGGCGAACAGCACGAGCAGCACAGTTCCGGTCATCGCCGTCAGGCGCTCGTTGCCCGCCGGGTCGGCGCGGCGGGCCGGCTCCTCACGGATTCGCGTTTCCCGCGTGGTCACCGCCTCAGGCTAGGCGCCACCCGCCCGCCGCCGGCAGGGGGATAACCGCCGTCTTTGGGGTGGGGCTAGGTACACCCCGACGCGGACGAGCAACCAGGTGAACCCCCGGGTTCATCACCTCCGGGCCCAGACCCCGGGGCCGTCAGTCGCGGCGGTAGCGCTCGGCGTCGGATTCCCGGAGGGTCAAGCCGAGCCCCGGCTGGTCCGCATCGGGGGTCAAGATCCCGCCGTCGGGGTCCAGGGCACCGTCGAAGAACATCCGCTCGATCCGCTGATGGTCGTGGAAATACTCGACGTGCCGCAGGTTGGGCACCGCGACGCCGACCCGTGCGTGCAGGTTGGGAGCGCAGTGACCGGAGACCTGGAGGTTATGCGCGGCCGCCAGGGCCGACCCGCGCAGGAACTCGGTGATGCCGCCGCAGCGGGTCACGTCCAGCTGAAGGCAATCCACCGCGCCGGCGGCGATGAGGCGCGCCGAGTCGGCGAGTGACCAGCTGTACTCCCCCGCGGCCACGTCGGGCCGGACCTGGCGCCGCACCGCGGCGAGCCCGGCCAGGTCCTGCGACGACACCGGTTCCTCGAACCAGGTCACCCCGTGGTCCGTGAGCCGGTCCGCGACCCGGACCGCCTGCCCGGCGGTGTAGCCGCCGTTGGCGTCGACGTAGAGCTCGGCATCCGGCCCGATGACCTCGCGGGCCAGGTCGACCCGCTCGAGGTCCCGGTGCTCGTTCGTGCCCCAGCTCTCGCCGATCTTGATCTTCACCCGCGGGATGCGGTCCTTCTCCACCCAGCCGGCCAGCTGCTCGCGGGTCTGGCCATCGTCGTAGCTGGTGAAGCCGCCGCTGCCGTAGACGGGGACGCTGTCCCGGGCCTGGCCGAGCAACTGGGCCACCGAGGAGCCGAGCAGCCGCGCCTTGAGATCCCAGAGCGCGATGTCCACCGCGGAGATGGCGGTCGCCGCGATCCCCGGCCGCCCGATGTTCCGCACCGCGCGGGTCATGGCCTCGGCCGATCCCGGCACGTCCAGCGCGCTGCGGCCGATCACGACGTCGGCCAGCACGTCGGCGATGACGCTCTGCGCCGCGGCCGCCGCGTAGGTCCAGCCGATGCCGCGGGCCGTCCCGGCCCGGGCGGAGGCGAGCACCATCGTGGTCTTGTCCCAGGTGAGCGTCCCGTCTGCCTCCGGCGTATCCGTCGGGATCACGTAGACAGCGGTCGTGATCTCCCGCACGATCGGCCCGTCATCGCGCACGGCTGAACCTCCTTGCGGTCGTGCTCCGTCGTTCCTGGCTGACTGCTACCTGCCCCGGTCAGGGTCAAACGCGAGCCCGCGCGGGCCGCGGCGTTTCCGGGCGCGCTCCCGAGGTAGAGACGGGTATGCACTCTGTATCCGCCACCCGCGTGACACGCCGAGCCAGGCGGGCTTCCCGCAGCCCAGCGGCGCACATCCTGGCCCGCGCCGGCCTGACCGCGCGAGGCGTCATCTACCTGCTGATCGGCTGGGTCGCCGTGCTGGTCGCGCTCGGCCACAGCTCGCAGGAAGCCGATCAGCAGGGCGCCCTGCAGCTACTCGCGGGCAAGCCCTACGGGCTGGTTTCGCTGTGGCTGCTCGGCATCGGCTTCGCCGCCTACGCCCTGTGGCGGCTGAGCGAAGCCGCCTTCGGCGTGACCGGTGAGAAGGACGGCGCCGGCCCCCGGCTGATCTGCCTGGCCCGGGCGGTGATCTACGCGGGCTTCGCCTACCTGACGTTCACGGTGATCTCCGGCTCGCAGCACAGTCAGTCCCGTCAGCAGCAAGACGTCACGGCCACGGTCATGCGGCACCCGAGGGCCGGTGGCTGGTCGGGATCGCCGGCCTGATCGTCGTCATCATCGGCCTGGTGCTGGTCAGCCAGGGCGCCCGCCGCAAGTTTATGAAGTACCTGCAGACGTCGCAGATGAGCCCCCGGACGCGCCGTGTCGTCGAAGTGCTCGGCATGATCGGGACCATCGCCCGCGGCCTGGTCTTCGCGCTGGCCGGCGCGCTGGTGATCGACGCGGCCATCACCCACAAGGCATCGGAGTCGGGCGGCATCGACAAGGCGCTGCTCACGCTGCGGAACCAGCCGTTCGGCGAGTTCCTGATGATCCTGGCCGCCCTCGGCCTCGCGGTCTTCGGCATCTACGGGCTGTGCGAGGCCCGCTGGCGGAAAGTCTGAGCGGAACGGCTCAGGAAGGAAGGACCAGCATGCCCAACGTCGCCGTGGTAGCGCACTCTGGTAAGAGCTTCGGCGGTGGCCTGCGCGAGCTGCGCAAGGTCCTGGCCCGGGAGGGCGTCACTTATCCGCTCTGGTATGAGGTGAAGAAGAGCCGTCACGCGCCCGCATGCGCGCGGCGGGCAGCGGCTCAGGGCGCTGAGGTGATGTTCGTCTGGGGCGGCGACGGCACCGTCCAGCGCTGTATCGACGCGGTCGCCGGGACCGGCACGGCGGTGGCGATCCTGCCCGCGGGCACGGCGAACCTCCTGGCCATGAACCTGCAGATCCCTGATGACCTCCCCGAAGCGGTGCGGATCGGGCTGCACGGAGACCGCCGCCGGATGGACACCGGGTCGGTGAACGGCGAGCACTTCACGGTGATGGCGGGCGCGGGATTCGACGCCCGGATGATCTCCGAGGCCGGCCGGGGCATGAAGGACCGCCTGGGCCGTGCGGCGTACCTGTACACCGGAATCAGGAACCTGTCCACGCGCCGGGTCAAGGCCACGATCGACGTCGACGGTGAGCGCTTCTTCAAGGGCCGGGTCTCCTGCGTGCTGGCCGGCAACGTCGGCCGGGTCCTCGGCGGGATCGAGGCCTTCCCGCAGGCGCGGCCGGACGACGGGCTCCTGGAGTTCGGCGTGGTCACCGCGAAGAACCCGGCCGAATGGGCCCGGACCTTCAGCAGGCTCGCGCTCGGCCAGGCCGAGCGATCGCCGTTCGTCGAGATCACGCACGGAACGAAGGTCAAGGTCCGGTTCGACCGGAAGATCCCGTACGAGCTGGACGGCGGCGCCCGCCCGGCCTGCCGGGAACTGCGGATCAAGGCCCAGCCGGGCTCCATCACGATCTGCGTCCCGGCCCAGGCCGCGGCCGTTTCGGCCGCGGCGGCGGGAGGCGGTCACGCGTGAACCTCGCGATCCGGCAGCACCGCCTCGCGCCGCTGGTCACGGTCACCGTCGCGGCGCTGGTCTTCGCCATCCTGCTCATCGCGGTGCGCCTGCAGTGGGCGCCGCTCGAATCGGCCGACCACGGGGCCGCCGCCAGCATCAACAGCCTGATCGCGGGAAACGCCACCCTGGTGAGCGTGGTCAAGGCGGTCACCTTTCTCGGCAGCAACGGCGTGCTGTGGACCGTGATCGGGGCCGCGACGGTCATCCTGGCGATCCGGCGGCGCTGGCGGCTGGCGGCCTACCTGCTCGTCACCGGCGCGGGCGCGCTGATCCTGGATCCCATCCTCAAGTCGCTCGTCGGCCGGCTGCGCCCCGTGGTGGCGCATCCGATCGCCCACGGCACCGGAGACAGCTTCCCCAGCGGGCACTCGCTCGGCTCGATCGTCTGCTACGGCGCGATCCTGCTCGTCTTCCTGCCCGCCGCCCGCGGCCGGTGGCGGACCGCCTTCGTCACCGTGATCGTCGCGCTCATCGCCCTGATCGGGATCAGCCGGATCCTGCTCGGCGTGCATTACCTGTCCGACGTCCTGGGCGCCTGGGCGGTCGGCATCACCTGGCTCGGGGTCACGGCCTTCGCGTTCGAGCTGACCCGCAGCGCCGCCGGCCAGCCGGTGACCGATCCGGTCACCGAGGGACTGGAACCCGAGGCCCGCGCCGACCTCAAGCCGGCCCGGCCGGAACCCGGCGCAGGTCGCCGCTCCGGACGCCACTCCGCGCACCACTGGGCCCGCATCGCCGCCGCGGTCGTGGTGGCCTGGGTGCTGATCCTCGGCGTGATCGTCGGCATCGGCGAGCTGATCACCAAGGACGGCAACGGCAACGTGCTGGGCGACCGGACGATCCCGCACTGGTTCGCCGCCCACCGCACCGCCGGCTGGACCCACTGGAGCCTGATCTTCACCACGCTCGGCGCGACCCAGGCGATCCTCATCGTCGCCCTCGCGACCTGCGTCGTGTTCCTGGCCGTCACCCGGCACTGGCGGCCGGTCGTCTTCGTGGCCACGGTCATGTTCGGGGAACTGGGCGCGTTCCTGGCCGCCGCCGCCGTGGTCAAACGGCCCCGGCCCAGCGTCACCCAGCTCGACCAGCACCTGCCCACCTCCGCCTACCCGTCCGGGCACGAGGCCGCCACCTGCTGTCTCTACGTCGCCGTGGCGATCCTGGTCATCGGCCACGCCCGCGGCTGGTGGCGATGGCTGTTCCTGATCCCCGCGATCGCCATGCCCGTGCTCGTCGCCCTGTCCCGCATGTACCGGGGCGAGCACCATCCGACCGACATCCTCGCCAGCCTCCTGTTCTCCGCGCTCTGGCTGACCGCGACGGTCCTGCTGATCAAGCCCAATGCCGACGGTCAGGTGACAGGCGCTGAGGTCTCGAGCCACGAGGAGCGGATCCACGCGGGCCGAGGCAGCCACCACGGCCCGTTCCGCATAATTATTTCGCCTCTACATCAGGCCGAACGGACGCGGACCGTGCCGTCGTCACCTCAGGCCTGCAGGCAGCCCTGGCCTTTCTGCGGGCGGGCAGGTCAAAAGCGACCGTGGCGCGGGTACCGCGAGCGCCGGACAGAATCCGCATCCGGTCGGCTACCTGCCGGACGAGCCACAGGCCGTGGCCGGGCCTGCTCGGCAACGGGTGCTCCGGGGTCTGGCCGGAGGCATCCGCCGCGCCGGTAGCCTCGCTGCCCACGTGATCTGGCGGCTCAGCCGGATGCCCGGAGGCCAGCGGTTCGCCATCCTCAACCTGACAGTGCAATGCCCCGGCTAGCTTCCAGATACGCAGGCGTCCAGCGCCGGCGCCATGACTAACCGCGTTCGCGGCCAGCTCGTGAACGGCCAGGACTACGTCCTCGGCTCGGTCTTCGGGCAGGCCTGCCTGACAGGCATGAGCCTTAACTCCTGCTCGCAGTGCGTCGAGCGTGCCGGAATCGAACGCTAGGTCCAGGACCGGGACGCCTGGTTCGCCTGCCGGATGGTCATCGGCCATGCGATCGCCTCCTCACCGGTTCTGGTTGCGCCAGACCGGTTACGTGCGCCGCTCTCCACCTCAGGCTCCATAAGCGAGCTGCCTCAGGCCGCGCCATCGACACAAACCCTCTACCTGCAGTACGTGCCGGTAAACCGTTCCGGTGCTACCGGACACAAGCCGGGAGAACAGGTTTGGCCTGGCGGCTGAGGGTAGTGCGGTGCGGAGCCGACAGTCCACGGCCAGGGAGGACAGCAGATGACGACGAGGCGCGCGCGCAGGGATGCCGCAGACCGGACGGCGCAGGGCATCGACCGGATGCTGCGCAACGTGGAGACCGGGCGTTTCGAGCGCAGCCTCTCGGCCCTGACCGCGGCCGGAGCGCTGGTGACCGCGGCGGAGATCTACTTCGAGCACGACAGCGCCAGCTTCGGCAACAAGATGATGTGGCTGCCGGTCGCCCTCGGCCCGGTCGGGGCGGCGGCGGGCCTGGCCGGGTTCTTCAGCCGCCGGATGGCGAAGACGGCGCTGCCGATCACGTCGGCGGCGATCGTGGCCAACGGAGTGCAGGGCCTGTACCTGCACGCGCGCGGCATCGCCCAGAAGCCCGGGGGCTGGAGAAACGCCCGTTACAACATGGAGATGGGACCGCCGCTGCTGGCCCCGCTGCTGGTCACCATGGTGGGCGGGATGGGGCTGCTGGCGGCGATCCTGCGGCGGGAGAAGTGAGCGGCGCCGCCCGGGACTGGGGCCGCCGGTTTCCCGGTTTCGACGTGCTGGACCAGGCCCGGCACTGGGACCGAGGTGACGGCCGAGGTCGTCCTGGCCAGAACCGGTACCCCCGCGGCGGTGAAGTTCTTCACCGAATCGGAGGAGTCCTGCGCGCGCGCCCTGCTCAACCTGCTCACGGGCCAGGACGGGCCCGAGGACTGCGAGCTGGCCGTCCCGGTCCTGGAGATGGTCGACTCCCGGCTGGCGGCGGGAGAAACCGATGGCTGGCGGTACGACGACATGCCCGAGGACGGCCAGGCGTGGCGGAACACGCTGGCCCTCCTCGACGCGGACGCCCGTCAGCTTTCCGGCACCGCGTTCGCGGACGCCCCGCCGGCCGATCAGGCCAGGCTCGTCCAGGCGGTGCAGGACCTGGCGTCCGGGAACTGGCACGGGCTGCCCGCCGCCCACGTGTGGAGCCTGTGGACCCGGTACGCCTGCACGGCCTTCTACGCTCATCCGTTCGCGTGGGCCGAGATCGGCTTCCCCGGCCCGGCCTATCCGCGCGGCTACAAGAACGCCGGGGTGGGCAAGCTCGAGCCGTTCGAGGTGGGCGACGCGCACCCATCCGAGGACCCGGTCCGGGAGGGTGCCTGATGGGTCCGCGAGCCGGAAATAGACATGGCGTCCGGGCGCGTAACGAGTCGGCCTGGCTGCTGCCCAACGACGGCACCAGGACCAACCACCGGCTGCGCCGGGACATGCGGCGGTTCGCCGACTGAGGACGAGATCGACCTGGTGATCGTCGGCTGCGGCGCGGGCGGCTCGGTCATGCTGCAACGCCTGGCCCGGGCCGGGTGGCGGGTGGCGGCCCTGGACGCCGGCCCGTTCTGGGACCCCGACACCGACTGGGTGAGCGACGAGGCAGGCTCGCACCACCTGTACTGGACCGACCCGCGGGTGATCGCCGGGTCCGACCCGGTGCCGATGGGCTCGAACAACTCCGGGCGCGGCGTCGGCGGGTCGATGGTGCACTACGCGGGCTACACCCCGCGCTTCCACCCGAGCGACTTCGCCACGAACACCGTGGACGGCGTGGGCGCCGACTGGCCGCTGAGCTACCCCGAGCTGCGCCCGTACTACGAGCAGATCGAGCAGGAACTCCCGGTGGCCGGCGAGCGCTGGCCGTGGGGAGACCCGCACGGCTACCCGCAGCGGCCGCACCCGGTCGGCGGGAACGGCGAGGTGTTCCTGCGCGGGGCGGACAAGCTCGGGATCATGGCCAAGGTCGGGCCGGTGGCGATCGTCAACGGCCGGTTCGGGAACCGCCCGCACTGCATCTACCGCGGCTTCTGCCTGCAGGGCTGCAAGGTCAACGCCAAGGCGTCGCCGCTGATCACGCACGTCCCCGACGCGCTGGCGCACGGCGCGGAGGTGCGCCCCGACGCGATGGTGACCCAGATCGCCGTGGACTCCCGCACCGGCCGCGCGCTCGGGGTGCACTACGTCACCGGCGGCCGCGAGCGATTCCAGCGGGCCCGGATGGTGGCGGTGGCCGGGTACTCGATCGAGACGCCCCGGCTGCTGCTGAACTCGGCGTCCAGCCGGTTCCCCGAGGGCCTGTGCAATGACTTCGACCAGGTGGGCCGCTACCTCATGGTGCAGGGCGCGCCGCAGACCGCGGGCCGTTTCGACGCCGAGGTGCGGATGTACAAGGCGCCGCCGCCCGAGGTGAGCACCGAGGCGTTCTACGAGACCGATCCGGCCAAGGACTACAAGCGCGGGTTCTCGATCCAGACCGTCTCGCCCCTGCCGATCACCTGGGCCGAGCACGTCGCGGCGCAGGGACACTGGGGCGCCGGCGCTGCGCGAGTACATGAGCGACTACGTGCACTGGTCCTGCCTCGGGGGGCTGTGCGAGTTCCTGCCGCGGCCGGAGAACCGGGTGACGCTGGCCGGCGAGAAGGACTCCTACGGCCTGCCGGTGGCCCGGTTCTCCTATTCCCAGTGCGACAACGACCGGGCCCTGGCCCGCGCCGCGCAGTCGGTGATGGAGGACATCCTGCACGCCGCCGGGGCGGACGAGGTCATCACCATCCAGCGCTACGCCCACCTGGTCGGCGGGGCCCGGATGGCCGCCGACGAACGGGACGGGGTGGTCGACCGGCACGGCCGGAGCTTCGCCGTCCCCAACCTCTACATCACCGACGGCAGCGTGCTCCCCACCCAGGGCAGCGCCAACCCGGCCCTGACGATCATGGCCGTGGCGGCGCGGACCGCCCATCACCTGGCCGCCGGCATTTCCTGACGTACCTATCTGGTCAAGGAAGGACAGAAATCATGGCACCGACAGTTGCCGACTACCTACTCGAGCGGCTGCGCGCCTGGGACGTACAGCACGTATTCGCCTACGCCGGAGACGGGATCAACGGCATCCTGGCCGCCTGGGGCCGGGCGGACAACAAGCCGCAGTTCGTCCAGGCCCGGCACGAGGAGATGGCCGCCTTCGAGGCGGTCGGGTACGCGAAGTTCACCGGACGGTTCGGCGTGTGCATGGCCACCTCCGGCCCGGGGGCGATCCACCTGCTCAACGGCCTGTACGACGCCAAGCTGGACCACGTGCCCGTGGTGGCGATCGTGGGCCAGACCAACCGCAGCGCCATGGGCGGCTCGTACCAGCAAGAAGTTGACCTGCTCTCGCTGTTCAAGGACGTCGCCAGCGAGTACGTGCAGATGGTGACCGTCCCGGAGCAGCTGCCGAACGTGCTGGACCGCGCGATCCGCACCGCCCTGGCCGAGCGGGCGCCCACGGCGCTCATCATCCCGGCCGACGTCCAGGAGCTGGAGTACTCCGCGCCCAGCCACGCGTTCAAGATGGTGCCCTCGTCCC
>CAWKIB010000054.1:0-85008 GCA_963849595.1 uncultured Actinomycetes bacterium | reverse complement strand
TTTATGTATAGTGAACCGAGCACAGTTTCCTATGTAAACGATAGAGATTAAAGGGTTTAGGAGTGTGAGATGCGACGTGTCACGGCTGCCGCGATAGTCGGCGCTGCCCTGCTGCTGGCGGCAGGGTGCTCTTCCTCGTCGGCGGGCACGACAAGTTCGGGCAGCGGCTCCGGGAACACGGACCCGGCGCCGGTGACGGTCCGGCTGGGCTTTCTCGAGAACATCACGCACGCATCCGCGCTGGTCGCGCTGAAGGAGGGCTTCTTCACCAAGGCCCTGGGCTCGGCCGGGACGCTGAAGCCGACCGCCTTCAGCACCGGGACCGAGGAGACGACGGCAATACTGGCCGGCCAGCTTGACGCCGCCTACGTCGGCCCGAACCCGGCCATCAACGCCTGGCAGAAGTCCGGCGGCACCGCGATCAAGATCGTCTCCGGGTGCCGCGACCGGCGGCGCCTCGGTGGTCGTCGCGAAGGGGATCACCTCGGCCGGCCAGCTCAAGGGCAAGACGCTGGCCACGCCGTCGCTCGGTAACACCCAGGACGTCGCGCTGCGCTACTGGCTGAAGCAGAACGGGATCACGACGACCTCGACCGGCGGGGGAGACGCCGCCATCAAGCCGACGACGCCCAACTCGGCCGCCGTCCTGGAGTTCAAGTCCGGGCAGATCGCCGGCGGCTCCGAGCCCGCGCCCTACGACATCGAGATGGTCAGCGACGGCGGCACGGTGCTGGTCAGCGAGCCCGGCGTCACCACCCTGCTGGTCGTGACGCAGAGCTTCCTGTCCGCTCACCCGGCGATCGTCGCGGACCTGATCAAGGCCCAGATCCAGGCGAACGACTTCATCAAGTCCAACCCGACCGCCGCGGAGGCGGACGCGAACGCCGAACTCGCCACCTATACCGGCAAGCCGCTCAAGTCGAGCCTGGTCGCGGCCTCGTTCAAGGAGATCACCTTCACCAATGACCCCGACGAGTCGTCGCTGACCACCGACGCGTCGCAGGCCGTCTCGCTCGGCCTGCTCAAGCCGGTCAACCTGAGCGGCATCTTCGATCTGGGACCGCTCAACCAGGCGCTGACCGCGGCGGGCGAGCCGCAGGTCAGCTCGTAGGCGAGGAGGGCTCCATGGCCAGGCAGGGGAATGCCATGACGGTCACCGGCCAGCGGCCGGCGGTCGACGGGAGTGACGGGGCCGTCCGGCTGACGAGCGTGTCCAAGGTGTTCGGGCGCGGCAGCTCGGCCGTCCGAGCGCTGGACCAGATCTCGCTCGAGGTCCCGCCGGGGGAGTTCACCTGCCTGATCGGGGCCTCGGGCTGCGGCAAGTCCACGCTGCTCAACCTGGTCGCCGGGCTGGAGCAGCCGACCTCCGGCGAGGTGTCGGTGTCGCGGGCCGGGTGGCGCTCATGTTCCAGGAGCCCGCGCTGTTCCCGTGGCTCACCGCGGCCGGCAACGTGGAGCTCGCCCTGAGGGCCCGCGGCGTGGGCCGGGCCGAGCGCCGCCAGCGGACCGCGGAGCTGCTGGACACGGTGCACCTGGGCGGGTTCGGCGGGAAACGGCCGCACGAGCTGTCCGGCGGCATGCGGCAGCGGGTGGCGCTGGCCCGCGCGCTGGCCCAGGACGCCGACGTGCTGCTGATGGACGAGCCGTTCGGCGCGCTGGACGCGATGACCAGGGACCTGCTGCACGACGAGCTCGACCGGGTCTGCGCCGGCCGGCAGCTGACCATCATCTTCGTGACGCACAACGTGCGGGAGGCGGTCCGGCTCGGCGACCGGGTGGTCGTGCTGAGCAGCCGCCCCGGCCGGGTCATCGACGAGTTCGCGGTGCCCATCGAGCATCCCCGGCGGATCGACTCGGCGCCGGTCGCGGAGCTGGCCGGGCGGATCACCGACCGGCTGCGGGAGGAGATGAGCCATGGCGCCCAGTAACCAGCGGGCCTCCGTGCCGGCCTACGCGGAGCGGCTGGCCTGGCTCGAGGCCCAGGAAGCAGAGACGCCGGCCGACCAGCGCGGGCGCCGCCTGGCCGTCCGCGCCTGGGCGGCCCTGTGGCCCAAGGTGCTCGCGATCGCCATCGTGCTCGCCGTGTGGCAGCTGATCCACGTCAGCGGCTGGAAGAAGCTGATCTTCCCCGGGCCAGGCCGGGACCCTGGCCGACCTGTGGGATCAGCTGCAGACCGGCCTGCTGTGGCACGCCATCGGCACCACCTGCGAGCGCGCCGTCATCGGGTTCGCGCTCGCGGTGGTGATCGGCGCGGTCATCGGCGCGCTGGTCTCGCGGATCGCGCCGCTGCGGGCGGCGGTCGGCTCGCTGATCACCGGGCTGCAGACGATGCCGTCGATCGCCTGGTTCCCGTTCGCGATCATCCTGTTCGGCATCAGCACCACCGCCATCTTGTTCGTCATCGTGCTCGGCGCGGCCCCGTCGATCGCCAACGGCCTGATCGCGGGCGTGGACTACACCCCGCCGCTGCTGCTGCGGGCGGGCAAGATGATGGGGCTGCGCAGGCTCTCCCTGTACCGGTACCTGATCCTGCCGGCCTCGCTGCCCGCGTTCGTGGCCGGGCTGAAGCAGGGCTGGGCGTTCGCCTGGCGCAGCCTGATGGCCGGCGAGCTGCTGGTCATCATCGCGAACCAGCCGTCCCTGGGCGTGCTGCTGTCGACCGACCAGGACCAGGCCGACATGCAGGGCGCCACCTCGATCATCATCGTGATCTTGATCCTGGGCATCATCGTCGACATGCTGTTCGGCGTGGCCGACCGGGCCATCCGGCGCCGCTGGGGGCTGACCGGGACCGTCTGAGACCAGACCACGGGGAGCAGGCCCGGGTTACTGCCAGGGGATCGATGCTTCGTTCAGCAGAAATTTCAGCGCCGCAGCGGCGCGAACAAAGCCCTCCGGGCCGCTGAAGCCGCCGAAGCGCCCGGCCTGCGCCAGGTGCGGTTCGAGCGACATGAAGCCCGCGAAGCCCGAGTCCTGCAGCGCGGCCAGCGTCTCGCGCAGCTCCCCGTCACCCTGCCCGGCCGGGACGACCTCGCCGGTCGCGGCCAGCGCGTCCTTGACCTGCAGGTAGACCAGGTAGCGGCCGGAGCAGGGCGTACGCGTCGGAGAAGGGCCGGACGCCGCACTGGACGAAGTTCGCCGGGTCGAACGTCGCGCCGCAGGGCGGGCGAGCCGACGGCGGTGATCAGGTCGGCGCACCGCTCCGGGACGTCGCCGTAGATCCCCTTCTCGTTCTCGTGCGCGAGGATCAGCCCGCGCTCCTCGGCGATCCGGGCCAGGGCGCCCATGCGGTCGATGACCTGGCCCCGGTACCGCTCCGGCGGCTCGCCAGCCGGGATGAAGAAGGAGAAGACGCGGACGATGGTGGTACCGAGCTCCGCGGCGACTTCGGCGACCCGGCGCATCCGGTCCAGCTCCGGACCGAACGGCGCGTCGACCGGGATCTTGCCGATGGGGGAGCCGATCGCGGAGACGCCGCACCCCGGCGGCGTTCACCGCGGCGCGGAACGCGGCCAGCTGCTCGCCGGTGAAGTCGGCGACGTTCACCGACCACGCGCTGCGCAGCTCGAGATGCGAGATCGACTCGGAGGCCAGGGTCGCGAGCTGGGCCTGCGGGTCGGGTGAGATCTCGTCGGCGAACCCGCTGAGGATGACGGTCATGAGCTTAGGGTCACCGGGCGACCGGCGCGGGACGACTCGTACACGGCGAGGATGATCTCGAGCGCGTCGCGGCCGTCCTGGCCGCTGACCGCGGGCTCGCGCCCGGTATCGACCGCGTCGAGCAGGTCGGCGAGCTGCGCGGCGTGGCTGGCGACATCCACCGCCGCCGGGTCGGCGGCCGCCGACCGGTCGGGGTCCGCGCCCGAAGCCGGTGCCGCCGGACCAGGATCCGCGGCGAGCGCACGGCGGACGATCCGGCCGTCCTCCACGGTCACGGTGCCTCCGGTGCCGGTGATCTCCAGGCGCTGCGGGAAGCCGGGGAAGGCGGCGGTGCTGGACAAGATGGTCCCCACGGCACCGGAGGCGAACCGGACGACGGCGAGCGATGTGTCCTCCACCTCGATCTGGTGCGCCTGCGTGGTGCACACCGCGGTGACCTCGGCGGGCGGGCCCATGCACCAGCGGAGCAGGTCGACGTAGTGAACGCCCTGGTTCATCAGCGACCCGCCGTCCATCGCGTACGTGCCGCGCCACGCGGCGCTGTCGTAATAGGCCTGGGCGCGGTACCACTTGGTGCTGGCCTCGCCGAGGACCAGCCGGCCCAGGGCCTGCTCGTCGAGCAGGCGCTTCAGCTCGATCAGGCCCGGGTCGAAACGATGCTGGGAGATCACGGTCAGGGCCACCCCGGCCGCGCGCGCCGCGTCGATGAGCCGGTCCGCGGCCTCCAGGCTGACGTCGATCGGCTTCTCCACGACCAGGTGCTTGCCCGCCTTCGCGGCCTGGACCCCGATGGCCGCGTGCAGGCCGCTCGGCACGCATACGCACACCACCTCGACGTCGGGGCGGGCCAGCAGCGCGCCGAGATCGGGCTCGGCCGGGCAGCCGTGCGCGGCGGCGAAGGCCGCGGCGGCGTCGGCGGCCACGTCAGTGACCGCCACCAGCCGGGCGTTCGGCAGCCCGGTTTTCGACAGCCCGGTTTTCGACAGCAGGGCGATGGCGTCGGCGTGGATCGCCGCGATCACTCCGGTGCCGACGATCCCGAAACCGCGGGTCACGGGCATCAGGGTTTCATCTCCATCCACTCGGCTAGCACCCTGAGGTGCTGCGGCAGCGCGACCTGCGGCTCGGCGATCTCGGGGTGCCAGCGCTTCTCCCACTCGACCGAGATCCAGCCCCGGTAGCCGCCCGCCGCGAGCAGGCCGAGCATCTCCCTGACCGGCACCTCGCCCTCGCCGAGCAGGACCAGCTCCCAGTCACCGCCGGGCCTCCGGCGGGCATCCTTGACCTGCGCGAGCAGGATACGCCGGCCGAGGTTGGCGTAGACGTCGGCCGGCGACTCGCCCACGCGGTACGGGTGATGGCTGTCCCACACCGCGCCTACCCAGTCCGGGTCGGCCATCGGCCAGCAGCTCGGCCACCACCGACGAGGCGGAGAAGTCGTCGTGGGTCTCGACCCCGATGGCGACACCGAGCCGCCGGGCCAGCGGCACGCTCGACTCGAGCACCCGGGCCGCGGCCCTGAGCTGCTCCTGGCGTTCCGCCGGGTCAGCGGCCAGCGCACCGCCGAACACGCGGACCAGCGGGGACTCCCAGTCGCTGGCCAGCTCGAGAAACCGGCGCAGGTCGGGACCTGGATCCTCACCGGTCAGCCGGATCGAGCTGTCCACCGCGACGACCGGCATCCCGGCCGCGGTTACGGTCCGCTTGACCTGAGCGCGGTCGGCAGCGGGCATCGGACGGGTCGATGAGCTCGCCGTCGATGAGCCGGAGTTCGACGCCGGCGTAGCCCCACTGGCGGCCGAGCGAGACGGCTGAGGCCAGGCTGGCATCCGGGAACGCCAGCGTGCTGAAGGCGATGCGCAGCGGCGAGTCCGGGGGGCCGCCGGTCTCCGTGGGCACTATGGACACGTGCGCCCCATGATGTTCACGAGGAACATGAACAGATACCTTGCGCCATGGCTCCCTGTTACTAGCTGGGCTAATGTGATGGTGGGGTGAGGCCCGTTCCTGACCGGTGAGACGGCCAGGAACGGGCCCGCTTGTTGCTCCGTGACAGCCCGGCGAGGGCTACCGCGGACGCAGGTGCAGGATTACTACCTCATCGGTGCCTGAGCCGGGACCGTTGTTCGTTCCCGACGGCTGGCCGCTGTCGTACGGGTTCTGCTGGGTCGGCCAGCCGGTGTAGTTCTGCGAGTTGTACTCGAACCACTC
The DNA here is from genome assembly GCA_963849595.1 of uncultured Actinomycetes bacterium. Taxonomy (GTDB): domain Bacteria; phylum Actinomycetota; class Actinomycetes; order Streptosporangiales; family Streptosporangiaceae; genus Palsa-504. Next base: position 79,136 of record CAWKIB010000054.1, on the reverse strand, counting down.
CGGCGCGGTGGTGACCGGGATGATCGGCAGGTTCGCCGCGATGTACTGCTCGAGCGGGACCAGGGCGGTGGCCTGTGCCGAGACCGTCGTTGCCCCGCGCCAGCGTGGCCAGGTCGGCGTTGACCGCCGGGTCGTTCAGCCGCTCGTAGTCGCCGACGGCGGCCGAGCCGGAGGCGAGCGTGCTGTTCAGCCAGCCGTTGTACATGTTGACCGGGCTGATCCCGCCGTTCGACCAGTGTTCGGTCACCGAGAAGTCACCGCTGGCGACATCAGCGTTCCAGGCGTCCGTGGACAGGCCCTGGTACGTCGCGTCAATCCCGGCCGCCTTCATCTGCTGGGCGGCGATGGAGTCGACCTCAGCCATGTCCGTGTACGCGGTCGGGCTGATGATCGTCACCGAGACTTCCTTGCCGCCCTTTTCGAAGAAGCCGTTGCTCCCCTTGGTGAAGCCGGCCTTGGTCAGCACCTGCTCGGCCGCGGCCGTGTTGCTGGTGCTCGGCATGGTCGCCGACGCCACCGGTCCGGCCCAGGCCTGGAAGGTCGGCAGCGTCAGCCCGCCCGCTTCGGTGATCGGGGCTCGCCAGACCGGCTTCGCCCTCGGAGGCGAGCAGGCTGCGGTCGACCGCGAGGCTCATCGCCTGCCGTACGGCCAGCTGGTTGGTCGGCCACTTGGTCAGGTTCGGCTCGAGGCTCTCGTCGCCGCCGGCCGCCTCCCAGTAGTTGTGGTGGGCCGGGTCGGTGGCGACGAAGTTCTTCTGCAGGCCGGGGATGTAGTTCCCGGTCCAGTCGATCTGGTTGTTGAACAGTGCGTTGAGCGCGCCGGTGTTGGAGGTGTAGGCCGGGAAGTCGACGGTCGGGACCTGGACGTCGGCGGGCTGCCAGTAGTAGGGGTTCTTCTTCAGCGATGAAGCCTTGCGGCGTGAAGCTGCCCAGCATGTACGGCCCGGTACCGACCGGGTTCGCGTCCGTGAAGGTCCCCGGGTTGACGCCGTTCCACTGCGACTTCGGCACGATCGCCTGGCCGGCGATCTGCTCCAGGTTGGTGTACTGGGATGTCGGGAACGTGAGCGTCACGGTGTTGCCGGACGTGCTCACGCTGGAGATGGTCAGGCCGCCGCTGTTGATCGCCGCGTTGGCCTTCACCAGATCGAAGGTGAAGGCGACGTCGGCCGGGGTCAGCGGAGTGCCGTTGTTCCACTTCACGCCCTGGCGGATCGTGAAGGTGATCGTCTTGTCGCCGTTAGACCACGCATAGGACGTGGCGAGCCACGGGTAGCTGATCGTCGGCGAGGCGAGGTCGAACTGGATCAGCGGCTCGTAGATGAGCCCGGTCGCGCCCATGCCGTAGGCGGCCTGGGTGGGGACGAACGGGTTGAACGCCTGGGTGATGGTGGTCTCCGGCGAGCTCTCCATGACCAGGGTCTTTCCCGTGGTCGAGGCGCTACCGGTTGAGCTCGCACTCGAACTCGAACTTGAACTCGACGAACAGGCAGCGAGCCCGGCCGTGAGCAGGCCGGCGGCCGCCAGTGCAATGAGCCTTCTTCGGCTATGCAATCTCCTCATCGATCTTGTCCTTCTCTCGGGTTTCATCGGTTGTGGACTAGGTGGTCGTCGTGTCCCCATCTCGCCGTGGCCCGGAAACGAGCTCCGGCGCGGCGACGTCCAGGTGCCAGCAGGCCGCGCCCCGCGTGTCCGAAATCTGCGTCAGGGCCGGGTCCTCCCGCCGACATAGGTCATCAGCGAACGGGCACCTGGGATTGAACGGGCAGCCCTGCGTGGCCGCGCTGCCGTCCAGGTTCTGCGGCCTTCCGGATGCTGTGGCGAGCCCCTGGCGCCGGCTGCCGCCGCGAAGCGCGCTGCCGAGGTTGTCCGGGTCCGGCGCGGAGGCGACCAGTAGCTGCGTGTAGGGATGCGCCGGCACCTGGGTGAGCTCCTCGGCCGGGCCTCGCTCTACGATCTCTCCGGCGTACATGACCAGGATCTCGTCCGCGAAGTAGCGGGCCGAGGCGATGTCGTGGGTGATATAGAGCATCGCGAGGCTGAAGCGCCGGCGGAGGTCGTCGAGCAGGTTCAGCATCTCCAGCCGGATCGAGACGTCCAGCATGGACACCGGTTCGTCGGCGAGCAGCACGCTCGGCCGGGCGGCCAGCGCACGGGCGAAGGAGACCCGCTGGCGCTGGCCGCCGGACAGCTCGTGCGGGTACTTGGCCAGGAACTGCTTGGCGGGCGTGAGCCGGACCTGCTCCATCAGGCTGACGACCTCCTGGCCGACCTTCGCGTCCTGGCCCTGATGAAGCTTCACCGGGCGTTCGAGGTGATAGCGCACGGTATGTATCGGGTTGAGCGAGGAGAACGGGTCCTGGAACACGAGCTGGACCTCGCTCTTGTACCGGCGGAAGTCCCCGCGGCTGGACACCTCCACCTGCTTGCCGTCCAGCCGGATCGTGCCGGAGGTGAGCCGTTCCTGCCCGGCCAGGAGCCTGGCCGCGGTGGACTTGCCCGAACCGCTCTCACCGACGAGCGCGACGACAGCGCCGCGGTACAGGTTGAAGGAGACGTCGCGCACCGCGTGCAGCGTGTTGCCGCGGCCGATCCGGAAGTCCTTGCTGAGCGAGATCGCCTCCATGGCGAGCGGCCCGCGTGCCGCGGCCGCGGACGTCAGGGTCTGTTCGCTCATGTTCCCAGCTCCCCGGCTGGGCGCCCGGAGGCCGCGGACGGCACGGGCGGCGGCACCGGAGTGTCCGGGAGCACGAACGGGCAGGCCGTCACGTGGTCCGGATCCCTGGACGTGGCGACCGGCAGCAGCCGCATGTCCACGTCCTGGCACTCTGGTCTGGCGTACCCGCAGCGGGGCACGAACGGGCAGCCGGGGGGCGGGTTGCCCAAATCAGGCGGTGAGCCCGGGATGCCGACCAGCTCGCGGCGGGGTCCGCGCAGCGACGGGAACGAGTTGAGCAGGCCCTTGGTGTAGGGGTGGGCGGCCTCGCGGTGGATCTCGTCCGAGGTGGCGATCTCGACAAACTGGCCGGCGTACATCACGGCGACCCGGTCGGCCAGTTCGAGCAGGAGCGAGAGGTCGTGGGTGATGAACAGTATCGAGAAACCCAGGCGGTCTTTGAGCTCGATGATCTGGGCCAGGATGTCCCGCTGCACCACCACGTCGAGCGCGGTGGTCGGCTCGTCCATGATGATGATCTCCGGTTCGGCGGCCAGCGCCATGGCGATCATCACCCGCTGGCGCATGCCGCCGGACAGCTCATGAGGATAGCTGCGCAGCCGGGACCGCGGGATGCCGACGAGATCGAGCAAGGATGCGGCCCTGGAGTGGGCTTCGTCCCTCGGCATCTTCAGGTGGGCGTAGATGGCGTCGAGCAGCTGGTCGCGGACGTTGAGCACCGGGTTGAGCGCGTTCATCGCACTCTGGAAGACGATGGCGATCTCGCGCCAGCGCAGCCGCCGCAGCTCATCCGGCCGCATTTTCAGTATGTCGGCAGGCCTGGACACCCGGCGGCCGCGGTAGATGACGCTGCCGTTCGTGACGAGGGCAGGGGGCGCGCAGCAGGCGGCAGGCGCCGTAGGCCAGCGTCGACTTGCCCGACCCGCTCTCGCCGGCCAAGCCGACGACCTCGCCGGCCCCGAGGGCGAGGTTCACATGGTCCACGGCGCGCACATCGCCGGCCGGGGTGCGGTACACAACCGACAGGTCGCGGATGTCGAGCACGGGACTGGAGCTTGGGGCGGCGGCGTCGGCCAGGGATGAGCCGGCTGCGGGACCGGCCGCCGGGTCCGCGCTCATCGGCGCTCACCCGCCTCGGCGTTGTCGAGCAGCGAACTTCGTGAGAACGAGTGCAGGAAGCCGGCGAACCCGTTGCGGCGCTGCGAGATTTCGCTCAGCACGGGTGTGGGGTCCGCGGGCTTGAGCCAACGCCCGGCGATCCGGCTGGCACTGCTCGCGTCGCGCAGGCGGGGGTTGCCGAGCTCGTCGATGCCCGTGTTCAGCAGCACCAGGGCGGTGCCCATGAGCGCCACGGCCAGGCCCGGTGGCACGAACCACCACCAGGCCCCGAGCTGCAGTGCCTGCTGGCTCTGGGCCCAGTAGAGCATGGTACCCAGGCTCCAGCTGTTCAGGTCGGCGACCCCGATGAAGGCGAGGGCGACAGAGGCCCCGATGGCGTACAGCACGGTGTTCACGAAGCTCGCCGCGATCAGGCTTACCTCGTTGGGGACGATCTCGAAGGTGATGATCCGCCAGGTTCTCTCCCCGGTCTCCCGGGACGCGGCCACGAAGTCGCGATTGCGGATGGCCAGGGTCTGGGCCCGCATCACCCGAGCCCCCCACGGCCAGCCGAGCAGGGCCAGCACGATGATGGTCGGCGCCTCTCCCTTATTCGGAAAGTAGCCGAGCAGGACGATGAGCAAGGGCAGCGCCGGAATCACCAGGAACACGTTGGTAACCAGCGACAGCAGTTCGTCCCAGAAGCCGCCGAGGAAGGCGGCCGTGACGCCCACGATCACGGCCAGCGCCGTGGCCACCACGCCGACGATGAGCCCGAGCTCCAGGGTGAGGCGGATCCCGACCAGGAGCTGGGACAGCACGTCTTGCCCGCTCTGCGTGGTGCCGAGCAGATGCGCCGCGCTGGGTGCGTTCAACGATGCGCTGGGCGAGGGATTCTGGTACGAGGGATCGTACGGGGTGACAAGCGGCCCGATGATGGCCGTGAGCACGAAGAGGCCGAACAGGACGACGCCCACCTTGGCCTTGGTCGGCAGCCGGCGCCACCAGCCGGGCTGGGTGGCTTCCTGGGTGACGGCGGTGAGTTCGGTGCTGATGGCCGGTGCGATAGTCATCGCGTGGCCTCCCGGGCTCGGGCGCGGGGATCGACGAACACGATGATGAGGTCGACGATCAGGTTGGCGAGCAAGACTGCGAAGGTGATCACCAGGAAGATCGCCTGCGTCAGCGGGTAGTCGTTCGAGGTGACCGAGTTGATCAGCAGCAGGCCGATCCCCGGATAGGAGAAGACGATCTCCATGACCAGGGCACCGGATACCACGAAGCCGATCGCCAGGCCGAAGCCCTGAAGCTGCGGCAGGATCGCGTTGCGGGCGGCGTAGGTCAAGACGACCCTGCGGTTATGCAGGCCCTTGGCCTGGGCGGCGACCACGTAGTCCTCGCCGATGGTCGTGATCATGACGTTGCGCATCTGCAGCATCCAGCCGGCTATCGAGGTGAGCACGATGGTGAGGGCCGGGAGCAGTGAGTGGTAGATGGCGCTGCTGATGAACGGCCAATTCCAGCCGGGGATCAGGCCTTGGCCGTAGCCCTGGGCGATCGGGAAGACGTGGACCTTGACCGCGAACAATTCGAGCAGGATCAGCGCGAAGAAGAAGTAGGGAATCGCCTGCAGGAACATGAGCCCGGGCAGGACGCGGTCCAGCCCTCCGCCGTGCCGCCAGCCGGCCGCGATGCCGAGGGCGGTACCCACCAGGAACGCAATCACGGTCGCGCTGCCCACGAGGATGATCGTCCAGGGCAGGGCCTCACCGAGCAGGGTCGAGACCTGGGCCGGATATTCGCTGACGCTGGTGCCGAAGTCCAAGTGGGACAAGTCGACGAGATAGGCCCAGTACTGATGCCAGATCGAGCCCGGATTTCCCACGCCGAGCAGCGCCTCGAGCGCGCGGTAGGCCGAGGGCTGCAGGTTGGGGAACTTCGACATGATGCTCTCGACCGCGTTCCCCGGCACCAGGCGCGGGATAAAGAAGTTGATCGTGAGCGCCACCCAGGCCGCGACGACGTAGAAGATCAGCCGGCGGATGATGAATGACATGGCGCCTCCTAAGCCTTCGCCGCGGTGAGGGTCGCTCGCCGGGCGGGCCGTTTCCTGGGCGTGGCACCGTCGCGGTCGGCCCGCAGCGGTAGCACCGGCTGGCGGGCGGCGGCCTCACCGGAACACCCGCAGCTGGACCGCAGCACCAGTTCGGTCGGCAGCAGCTCCGCGGCGGGGCTCAGGGCCGGGTCGGCGATCCGGTCCAGGAGCAGGGCGCAGGCGCGTTCGCCCAGCATGCGCATCGGCTGGTGGACGGTGGTCAGGCGTCGGGTCGTACAGGCTGCCGAGGGCGATGTCGTCGAACCCGACCACGGCTACGTCCTCGGGGACGCGCACGCCGCCGGCCGCGAACGCCCTCAGGACCCCGATCGCCATCTGATCGTTGGCGCACACCACCGCGTCCGGCAGCGCCGTACCGTATCTCGCCAGCAGGTTTTCCCCGGCCAGTTCGCCGCTGCGCACGCTCATGATCCCCTGCGTGGAGCCGATGAGCTGGCACTGCGGGATGGCCGCGCAGCACGTACTCCAGGGCCTGCCGCCGCTCGCCTGCGTCGGGTGAGTTCGGCGGCCCGTCCAGGTGGAACAGGCGCCGCTTGCCGTGGACGGCGATGAGGTGGGTGATGATCGCGGCCGAGCCGGAGAAGTTGTCGGCCGCCACGACGTCGGCCGCCCGCTCGCCCGGGGTCCCGGCGATGATGACCACGGGCACCCGCGCGGCGAGGCGCTCGATGATGCTGGAGGCCACGAACCCCTCGCCGATGAGGATCCCGTCGACCTTGCCGGACAGGGCATCCATCCGGGAGAAGTCGGGCCGGTCGCCCTGCATGAAGGTGATCAGCAGCGACCAGTTGTTGCGGTGCCGGATGCACGCCTCGACACCGCGCAGCACCTCGTCGTAGTACAGCAGGCCCACGTTCTCGATGTCGATGTGGTCGACCTCGCGCTCGACGCACACCAGGCCGATCACATCCTTGCGGCGACGGGACAGGCTCTGGGCGGCGCCGTCGGGGACGTAGCCGAGTTCCTCGATGGCCTGCTGGACCCGGGCCCGGGTCGATTCCCGGACCCGGTCCTGGCCGTGGACCACCCGGGATACGGTCGCGGTCGAGACGCCGGCCAGGCGCGCGACATCGTGGAGAGTTACCACTTTTTCCCGATCACCGGCATTGCTGGCATCCCTTGCATAAACGTGATGTAAACGTTTACACCAGAAATCTAAGCGCTTACACTAACCCTCAGCACAGGGCCGGTCAAGGAGCGTTACCTAGATGCGACCAGCGAGCACAGGCGGTTTGAGCCCGGGCCCGCAGCTGGGCAGCGTCAACCGGACCGGTGACCCTTTCAGGCAAGAACGCGGTCCGCGGTCGCACAACAAGGGAGAGGCTGATGACTAGTGCCAACGGCGCCCTGGGATTCCCCGAAGGCTTCGCCTGGGGATCGGCGACGGCCGCCTACCAGATCGAGGGGGCGGCGAGCATCGACGGCAAGGGCCCGTCGGTATGGGACACCTTCAGCCACGCGCCGGGCAACGTCCGCGGCGGGGACACCGGCGACATCGCCTGCGACGCCTACCACCGCTACCGCGAGGACGTCGCGCTGATGGCCTCGCTCGGCCTGAAAGCCTACCGGTTCTCGATCTCGTGGCCGCGGGTGCAGCCCGGCGGCCGCGGCCCGGCCAACCCCAAGGGCCTGGACTACTACCGCGCGCTGCTGGACGAACTCGCCGGGCACGGCATCACGGCCACGGTCACGCTCTACCACTGGGATCTGCCCCAGGAACTGCAGAACGACGGCGGCTGGGCGGTGCGCGACACCGCCGAGCGGTTCGCCGAGTACGCCGCGATCTGCGCCGAGGCCCTCGGTGACCGGGTGACCCAGTGGATCACGTTGAACGAGCCGCAGGTGGTGGCGAACAACGGCTACCGCCACGGCCAGCATGCCCCCGGGCTGCGCGACGCCGACGCCGCGGCCGCCGCCACGCATCACCTGCTGCTCGGTCACGGGCTCGCCACCCAGGCGCTGCGGGCGCAGGGCGCGGCCGAGGTCGGCATCACCCTGGACCTGCACCCGATCCGGGTGCTCGGCGACGGCCGGCTGGGCGACGTGGAAGGTGCCCGGCTGATCACCGATGCGATGGTGAACGGCATCTACCTGGAACCGGTGCTGCAGGGCCGGTACCCGGCGCACGCGCCGGCGGCCATGCTCCCGCCGCCCGCGCTGGTCGCCGACGGCGACCTGGCCACGATCAACCAGCGGCTGGACTTCCTGGGCGTCAACTACTACTCGCCGATCTTCCTGCGGGCGGGCGACCCAGCGGACCTGCGGCGGAACGAGGAGCCGGCCCGCAGCGGGGTGCCGGGCGTCGTCGAGTACCGGCCGGGCGAGCTGGAGCGGACCACGATGGGCTGGCTCGTCGACGCCGACGGGCTCTACGACCTCCTGCAGGAGGTGTCCAAGCAGGCGCCCGGGCTGCCGCTGTACATCACCGAGAACGGCCGCGCGGCCGAGGACTACGTGAACCCGCAGGGTGAGGTCGACGACATCGAGCGGGTCAGGTACCTGCATACCCACCTGGAGGCGGCCGCGCGCGCGATCAAGGACGGGGTCAGCCTGGCCGGCTACTTTGTCTGGTCGCTGCTGGACAACTTCGAGTGGGCCTGGGGTTACCAGAAGCGGTTCGGGATCATCTACGTCGACTTCGGGACTCAGCACCGCATCCCGAAGTCCAGCGCGCGCTTCTACTCCGACGTCGTGCGGGCCAACGCCGTGCCCCGGTCGGCCGCCCCGGCCTGACCGCGATAACCCGTGGTCTCTAGCCTGGCTGGATGCCGACGGGATACCACCACATCACCTTGAACGTGACCGACTTGGGCCGCGCTCGCGCCTTCTACGAGGGGCTCCTCGGCTTCGATGTCGACCAGGACTTTCCTGGCGAGAAACTCCGGCTGCGGATGCCGGGCACCAGCACCCGGCTGGTGCTGCGCCCGGTGCTCCCGGGTACGCCCGCGGGAGACCGGTTCACCGAGTTCCGCGTCGGCCTGGATCACATCGCGATCGGCGGGACCCGGGAGGAGGTGCACCGGCTGGCCCAGACCCTGCGGGCGGCGGACGTGCCCGCCGACCTGCACCGCGACCGGGCCGGCCAGAACGCGATGGTCACCTTCCGCGACCCGGACAACATCCAGTGGGAGTTCTTCGAGGATTAGGCCGGGACGACATCGGAGCTGAGCCAGATGCTCCGCGCGGCTCGTCGTAGGATCAGCTGATGGCCGTCGAGCTGGTGTTTGAGACCCACTCCATTACCGTGGACAACGAGGAGGGGCGCGCCACCGGCTGGTGGCCCGGGCGGCTGTCAGATCAGGGCCGGGCGCTGGCCGCACGGCTGGGTGAGCGCCGCAGGGACGACGGGATCGCCGCCGTGTTCAGCTCCGACCTGGCCCGCGCGGCCGAGACCGCGTCGGTGGCCTTCGGCACGTCCGGGATCCCGGTGCTGCTCGACTGGCGGCTGCGCGAGTGTGACTACGGGAAGCGCAACGGGATGCCGGTGGCCGAGTTGCACGCCAACCGGCGCGACCACCTGGACCGGGCCTATCCGGGCGGCGAAAGCTGGCGCCAGGCCGTCGCGCGCGTCGGGCGCTTCCTCGATGACCTGCCGCTGCGCTGGGACGGGCAGCGGGTGCTGGTCATCGGGCACGTCGCCACCCGGTGGGCGCTGGACCACTTCCTCGGCGGTGTCCCGCTGGAAGACCTCATGGCCGAGGACTTCGCCTGGCAGGAAGGCTGGGAGTACCGGCTCGGATAGCGTCGTTTCCATGCACCCAGAATCGGCCCGGCTGACGTTCCGTGAGATGACCCCCGATGACCTGGACGACATGGCCCTCCTGCTCGGCGACCCCGAGGTCATGACCTACTACCCGCGGCCGAAAACCCGGGACGAAGCCGTCCAGTGGATCGAGTGGAACCGCGCCTTGTACCGCACGCACGGATACGGCCTGTGGCTGCTGAGCACGGCCGACGACGGATTCGTCGGCGACTGCGGCCTCACCCCGCAGCTGGTGGATGGCGTGACCGAGCTGGAGGTCGGCTACCACGTGCGGCCCGCGCTGCAGGGCCTCGGCTACGCCACCGAGGCGGCGGCCGCCTCGCGTGACTTCGCCCGCGACGTGCTCGGCGCGACCCGGTTGATCGCGATCATCCACCCTGATAATCGGCCGTCGCAGCGCGTCGCGGAGAAGATCGGGCTGCACCCCGAGAAGCGCACCGCGGTACACGGCGGCCGCGACGCCATCATTTACGCGGCGGCCCTCGACCAGCGGTAGAGATACTGGTGCTCATGCGCCAGGAGACAGCGGTCGATGGGTTCCGGCTGGCCTACGAGCGGCTCGGGCCGGGACCCGGCACGCCGGCTGTGCTGATGCTGCACGGCTGGCCGGGCGACCGGACCGATTACCGTGCGGTCGCGCCCCCGGTGTCGGCCGTCGCCGACGTGGTGGTGCCTGACCTGCGGGGGTTCGGGGAATCCGACAAGCACGAGGCCGACCCGGCCCGGCAGTACAACGCCGTGGCGCAGGCCCGGAGCCTGATCGCGCTGATCGAGGAACTAGGCCTCGTCCGGCCCGTGCTGGTCGGCTACGACATCGGAAGCCGGATCGCCCAGGCTATCGCGCGGGACCGGCCGGATCTGGTCCGCGCGCTGGTCATCGCGCCGCCGCTGCCCGGGATCGGCGACCGGATCTTGCAGCCGAAGGCCCAGCAGGAATTCTGGTACCAGGCGTTCCACCAGCTCGAGCTGTGCACCGAGCTGGTCGACGGCCAGCGGGACGCGGTCCGCTCCTACCTGCGGCACTTCTGGTCGCACTGGTCCGGGCCGGGCTACGAGCCGACCAGCCAGCATCTCAACCACCTGGTATCGGTGTACGGGCAGCCCGGCGCGTTCACCGCCTCGATCGCCTGGTACCGGGCGGGCGCAGGCTCGGTCGCGGCCTCGCTGGCCGAGCGGACGCCCGAACCTGACCAGCGGATCGCGGCGCCGACGACCGTGCTGTGGCCGGAGTACGACCCGCTGTTCCCGCGCGAATGGTCCGACCGGATCGGCGAGTTCTTCGCCGCGGCCACGCTGACCTGGCTCGACGACGTCGGCCACTTCTCCCCGGTGGAGGCCCCGGATGCCTACGCCGCGGCCATCACCGCCGCTCTCGCCGCACGCTAGAGCACCCCGGTGCGAAGCGGGGGAGCCGACGGGCTAGGTGGGGGGAACCGGCGCGGGCTTGGCGTCGGACCAGCAGCGGACGATGGTGGTGTCGGAGATGAAGCGGACGCCGGAGCCGGGGACCCAGCGCTGAGCGGCCTCGCGCAGGCCGTCCTCGACGATCCGGGACACCTCCTCGCCGTCCGCGACCGGGCAGTGCACGAGCAGCTCGTCGTGCAGGCACAACACGATGCGGGCGTCCAGGTGGCCGCACCGGGCCCGGACCGTCACCGCCCACATCTTGAACAGCTCCGCCGCCGCGCCCTGGATCATCGCGTTGCGCGCATAGCGGCCGTAGGCCGCGGCCCGGCTGGCGCTGCGCGGTTCTGACGGGGTCAGCACGATCAGGCGACCGCCGTAGGTCCGCAGGTCACGTCCGGCCCGCCCGGACCGGTCGGCCGCGTCCAGGTAGGCCATCGCGACCGGGTAGGCGGCGTTGAGGCGGCGCAGGGCCTGCGCCCCGAACCCGGTGGTCTGCCCGTACATCGCGCCGAGCACCGCCACCTTGGCCGTCGGCCGGTCCACGCCGAGCTGCGCGGCGACGGGGGCGTACAGGTCGTCGGCGCGCGCCGCCACGGCCAGGGCCTGATCCCCGGACACCGCGGCCAGCACCCGCGGCTCGATCTGACCCAGATCGGCCCGGACGAAGACGTGCCCGTCGGCGGCCACCACCGCTCGGCGCATCGCGGCCGGCATGTTGTGCAGGCCCGCCGACGCGGTCATCCGGCCCGCCGCGCCGTCGGACCCGGTCCAGGCACCGCGCAGCCGGCCGTCGGCCCCGAGGCTCTCGTCCAGCCACGCGTACCCGTAGGTGGTCGCGATCCGCTCCGCCTTGCGCCACTCCAGCAGGGCCGCGACCAGCGGATGGGTGTCGCGCAGCTCGCGCAGCCGCCACGCCCGCGTGTCCGGCACGTCCACGCCGATCCGGGCCAGCAGCGACTTGACCTGGGCCGGGCTGCGCAGGTCGGCGGTGACCCCGGCCGGTACGTGCCGCAGCACCTCCGCGTCACGCGCGGCCCGCGCGGCGACCGCCTCGGTGTCGCTGCGCGGCCGCGGCCCGATGAAGGAGGCCAGCACCTGCTCGGCGAGCGCGCGGTCCATCGGCAGGCCGTCCGCGGATAGTTCGGCGCACAGCAGCTCGGCGGTGGACTCGGAGCGAGCCGTGGGCAGCGCCATCGGCCGGCCGGGCAGCGCGGCGAGCGCCGCCTGCTGCAGCCCGGCCACCGTCCGGGCCAGCTCCGCCCACCGGGCCAGGCGGTCGGCGCGGTCCGCCCATCCGCCGCTGACCCACTCGGGCCGCAGGTGCCCGTCCGGTGCCACCGGATCGTCGTCGTCTCCGTCGTCCGGGCCGGACATCTCGAACAGGTCCAGCGGGCCGCCGGCGGGCAGCGTCTGCGTGTCCAGGCCGCGGACCCGGGCCCAGGCCCAGCCGGGATCGGCCCGCCAGCCGCCGAACAGCAGCCGGTGCGCCGCCGCGATGTCCCAGCACGTGGCCAGGCGGACCCCGCCGGCCACCAGGTGCGCCGCGGTCTGGCCGGACCAGACCGCCCACCGCGGCCGCAGCGCCTCATCGGCCCGTCCCACTTCCGCGGCGAGGGCGGCCGCGGCGAGGGGGCCGCGAGGGGGCTGCCTGTAGCGACGGGCCAGGCGCGTTCGGCGGTCGCCACGCCGAGGCCCAGGCCGGGGGAGATGACCAGCCCCACGAGGTCGCCGCGGGCCGCTCCGGCCTGCCGCAACGACGTCACGAGGTCCACGGCCCTACCCTGCCACGGACCGCGCGGCCGCGGCGGGCGACGCGCGTGGCCGGGGGCAGGCACCACGCTCCGTTCGGCAAAAATATCTTGCGCGGTCCTCAGCGCAAGCGACCGAGTCCTGGCCGCGGGAGCAGGCGCCCGACCGGGCTACTACTGTGCCTACTGTGCCGCGTATCAACCGGGTCGGGCCGGACATGGTCGCGGCGGAGATCTGGCGCGACCCCGCGCGGCCGGTCGCGGAGCGGGTCGCGGACCTGCTCGGCCGGATGACGCTGGAGGAGAAGGTCGCCCAGCTGACCAGCATCTGGGTCGGCGACCAGCCCCGAGACGGCAACGTCGCCCCCATGCAGGGCGAGATGAGCGCGGTCCCGCTGCCGCTGGCCGAGCTCATCCGCGACGGCCTGGGGCAGGTCACGCGGGTGTTCGGCACCCGGCCGCTGCCACCCGCCGCGGCGCTGAGCACGCTGCGCGAGCTGCAGGCCCAGATCGCCGGGGCGAGCCGGTTCGGCATCCCCGCGGTCGCGCACGAGGAGTGCCTGACCGGCTTCGCCGCCTGGACGGCCACGGTGTTCCCGACCCCGCTGGCCTGGGGCGCGTCGTTCGATCCCGACCTGGTGCACGAGATGGCCGGGGCCATCGGGGCCAGCATGCGCTCGGTGGGCATCCACCAGGGCCTGGCGCCGGTCCTCGACGTGGCCCGGGACATGCGGTGGGGCCGGATCGAGGAGACCATCGGCGAGGACCCTTACCTGGTCGGGTCCATCGGCACCGCCTACGTCCGCGGCCTGCAGTCGGCCGGGATCGAGGCCACCCTGAAGCACTTCGTCGGCTACTCCGCGTCCCGTACCGGCCGCAACCTGGCCCCGGTGAGCATGGGGCCACGGGAGTTCGCCGACGTGATGCTGGTGCCGTTCGAGATGGCGCTGCGGCTCGGCGGGGCCCGCTCGGTGATGCCGTCCTACACCGACGTGGACGGCGTCCCGGTCAGCGGGGACCGCGCGCTGCTGACCGGGCTGCTGCGGGACGAGCTCGGCTTCGACGGCGTGGTGGTCTCGGACTACTTCGCGATCTCCTTCCTGCAGACCCAGCACGGCGTGGCCGGGTCGCCCGCGCAGGCCGCGGCGCTGGCCCTGGCCGCGGGGATGGATGTGGAGCTGCCCAGTATGCGGTGCTTCGGCCCCGAGCTGGCCGGCGCGGTGCGGGACGGCCTGGTCCCGGCCGAGCTGGTGGACCGGGCCGCGGCCCGGGTGCTGCGGCAGAAGTGCGACCTCGGGCTGCTCGATCCCGGCTGGTCGCCCGCGACCGACCTGGCCGACCCGGGCGCGCCGGCGGACCTGGACCCGCCCGCGCACCGGGCGCTGGCCCGGCGGCTGGCCGAGGAGTCCGTGGTGCTGCTGGCCAACCCCGGCCCGGATGATGGCCCGGATGATGGCAGAGCCCTGCCGCTGCGGCCGGACGCCAGCATCGCGGTGATCGGGCCGCTGGCCGCCGATCCGCTGGCCTTCTTCGGCTGCTACAGCATGGCCCGTCACCTCGGCTTCCGGTATCCCGAGGCCGCCGACGGCGTGCACGTCACCACGCTGCTGGACGCGCTGGCGGACGAACTGCCGGGCGCGACGATCTCGCACGCGCGCGGCTGCGACGTCCGCGCGCAGGACCGCTCGGACTTCGCGCACGCCGCCGCGCACGCCCGGGAGGCCGACCTGGTGGTGGCCGTGCTCGGCGACCAGGCCGGCCTGTTCGGCCGGGGCACCTCCGGCGAGGGCTGCGACGTCACCGACCTGCGGCTGCCCGGCGTGCAGGAGGACCTGCTGCGCGTCCTGGTCGCCGCCGGGAAGCCGGTCGTGCTGGTGCTGGTGACCGGTCGGCCCTACGCGATCGGGCCGCTGGCCGGGCAGCTCGCCGCGGCCGTGCAGGCGTTCTTCCCCGGCGAGGAGGGCGGCCGGGCGATCGCCGGGGTGCTGTCCGGCCGGGTGGTGCCCAGCGGCCGGCTGCCGGTGGAGCTGCCCAGGCTGCCGGGCGGCCAGCCGTCCTCGTACCTGCGCTCGCGGCTGGCCGACCGCCATCCGGGTAGTTCGGTCGATCCGGTCCCGCTGTTCGCGTTCGGCCACGGGCTGTCGTACACCACGTTCGAGTACGGCGATCTCGTCATCCGGTCCGCGCAGGCCCCGGCGGGCGACGGCGACCCGGCTCCGGTGGTCGGCACCGACGGCACGGCGGAGATCAGCTGCACGGTGCGGAACACGGGGGACCGGGCGGGGACCGAGGTGGTCCAGCTCTACCTGAGCGACCCGCTGGCCCAGGTGGTCCGGCCGCTCCGCTGGCTGGCGGGCTTCGCCCGGGTTCCGCTCGAGCCCGGCCAGGCCCGCCAGGTCACCTTCCGGCTGCACGCCGACCGCACCGCGTTCTGCGGCCTCGACGGCGCCCGCGTGGTCGAGCCGGGCGAGATCCGGGTCGCGGTCGGCGGAGCCTCCGATCGGCTGGTCCTGCACGGGTCGTTCACGCTGTGCGGCGCCGAACGCCCGGCCGGCCCCGACCGGGTCCTGGACACGCCCGTGGTCATCGGCGACCCCCATGAGCGAGCCTCAGTAGCGCATGCCCATGGCCGCCCGGACCTCGTCCAGGGTGGCCGCGGCGATGGCGTCGGCGCGCTCGTTGCCCTCCCGCAGGACCTGGCGGACGTAGCCCAGGTCGCGCGCGTACTCCGCGCGGCGGGCCCGGACCGGGGCCAGCAGTTCGTTGACCGCCATCGTGACCGTGTCCTTGAGCGCCGCGGCGCCGCCGGTCCCCAGGTCGGCGACCACGTCCTGCGGGCTGCGCCCGAGGGCCAGCGCGGCCAGCAGCACCAGGTTGGAGACCTCCGGCCGGCGCTCGGGGTCGTAGCTGACGTACCGCTCGGCGTCGGTCTTCGCGCCGCGGATCAGCCGGGCGGTCTCGTCGGCGGTGGCCGCCAGCGCGATGGCGTTGCCGCGGCTCTTGCTCATCTTGGTGCCGTCGGTGCCGAGCAGCAGCGGCGCCGCCGACAGCAGCGCGTCGGGCACCGGGAACACCGGCGTGCCGTACCGGGTGTTGAACCGGCGCGCGATGACCCGGGTGAGTCTCCAGGTGGGGCAGCTGGTCCTGCCCCACCGGCACCAGGTTCGCCTTGCAGAACAAGATGTCCGCCGCCTGGTGCACCGGGTAGGTGAGCATCAGGCCGCTGACCGCCGACTGGCGTGAGTGCGCGATCTCGTCCTTGACCGTGGGGTTGCGCTGCAGCTCCGGGACCGAGACCAGGCTCAGGAACGGCAGCAGCAGCTGGTTGAGCGCGGGCACCGCGCTGTGCGCGAACACCACGGTCCGCGCCGGGTCCAGCCCGATGGCCAGGTAGTCGAGCACCAGGCCGGTCACGTACTCATCCAGGTGCTCGGCGTTGTCCCGGTCGGTCAGCACCTGGTAGTCCGCGATTAGCACGAACACCTCGGCGCCGAGGTCCTGCAGCCGGACCCGGTTGCGCAGGGTGCCGAAGTAGTGCCCCAGGTGCAGCTGACCGGTCGGCCGGTCCCCGGTCAGGATCCGGAACCGGGAGGCGTCCCGGTGGATCAGCTCCTCGAGCTCAGCCGAACGCCGCCGCGCGAGCCCCGTACTCATGGTCATCGTCCTCTCCGTCGGGTCCGGACGGACAGGCCTGGCGAGCATGAAAAAAGGCCGTCCATCCGGACGGCCCCAGGCATGGGTGAAGGTGGGCCGTCCTAACCGGCCGGCCACCACTGGGCACCCGATACGCATCGCACCCGCTCATTCTAACAATCTTTCTTCCGAACGGAGCCGTGGTACCCGCCTGGAGTCCGGTGCGTGTCGCCCGCCGGGACCGCGGTGCTGGTCTGGCCGCCTCCGGCGGCGGTGCTGGTCTGGCCGCCTCCGGCGGCGGGCCGATCAGGACGTACGCCGCCGCGGCACACAGCTCGAACCCGGCCGCGACGAGCAGGCAGGCGGTCACCGACCGGCCGGCCAGCGAACCCGCGAGCGCCGCCCCGGCGGCCAGCCCGCCGATCTTCAGGCTCGCCGCCGTGGTGAAGATCTGGCCGCGCATGTGCTCGGGGGACTCCCGGTGCCGCACCGCGAACAGCGCGGTCAGCTGAGGTCCCTCGCCCGCCCCGCCCAGCGCGACCGCGGCCATCGTGAGCCAGCCGGGCGCAACCGCCGCCGCGGCCATGCTGACCCCGATCACCAGCGTGCTGGCCAGCACACGGGCGTCCGGCTGGCCGCGCGGCGGGCGGCGGTGCTGGTCTGGCCGCCTCTGGCGGCGGTGCTGGTCTGGCCGCCTGTGGCGGCGGGCCAGCACCGAGTTGGCGACCAGCGAGGCGGCGGCGATCGCGCTGATCAGCAGCGCGCCGCGGGCCGGGCCGCCCAGCCGCTGCGCGCCCAGGACGGGGCAGCTGACCAGCAGCATCCCGATCCCGGCGTAGGACACCACGGAGGTCACGGTGGCGCGCAGCAGCGGGCGGCGGGTCGCGATCGCGGCGAACCCGGCGGCCACCTGCCGGTTCGGGCCCGGCCGCGGCGCGGCCTGCC
Organism: uncultured Actinomycetes bacterium; assembly: GCA_963849595.1. Classification (GTDB taxonomy): domain Bacteria; phylum Actinomycetota; class Actinomycetes; order Streptosporangiales; family Streptosporangiaceae; genus Palsa-504. The sequence goes on along the minus strand of CAWKIB010000054.1, from coordinate 61,749 downwards.
GGTGCGGGGTCGCGGCCGACGGCGCCGGAGGGTAGCGCGACAGCGAGCGGGCCGACGGCACGGCCAGGGCGACCAGGGCCGCCGCGACGATGACCGCGGTCCGGGCGCCGAGCCCGGCGGCCACCAGCGCGGCCAGGGCGGGGCCGGCCAGGCTGGCCACGCTGTAGGTCATCGCGTCGAGGGCGAAGCCGCGGCTCAGCGCGGGCCCGGTCACGATGCGGGGCAACTGCGAGGTCCAGCCACCCGCCACCGCCGGGTTGAACAGCCCGGCGGCCAGCGCGATCAGCACCACGAACGGCACCGGCAGCCGGCCCACCGTGGCCGCGATAGCGATGACGCCCAGGGCATAGGCGGCCAGGGTCAGGGCGAGCACCCGGTCCGGACGCGGGCTGCGGTCCAGCAGCACGCCGAACAGCGGGCCGCCCACCGCGGCGGCGATGGTCAGGGCGGCCAGCAGCGCGGAGCCGGCGGCCGGGCTGCCGGTCACCGCGAATCCGGCCAGCAGCAGGGCCGGTCCTGTCATCTCATCGCCCGCCCGGGAGACGGCCGTGCCGCCCAGGTACTTCCACAGCGGCCGCCCCAGCGCGTAACTGGATTTCACAAAAACACGTTACACTAGCCATCCGTGACCAGTCAGACGGCCCTGCTCGGGGGCAGCGTGCACGACGCCGCGCAGCGCGCGGCGGACATCCTCGCCGTCCTGCTGCCCCGGGCGGGCAACCGGCTCGCGCCGGGCAGCCCCGGCGAACGCGACGCGGTGATCGAGGTGCTGGAGGCGCACGGCGAGCCGTCGCCGGTGGAAATCTCCCCGGCCGACCTCGAGGGACTGCGCCGGGCCGCGCTCGAGCTGCGGGAGGTGTTCACCGCCGGGGACGTCGCGACGGCCGCGGACCGGATCAACGGCCTGCTCGCCGGGCGCGCCCATCCGCCCCGGCTGACCACGCACGGCGGCGCGTCCGGCTGGCACCTGCACGTGGACAGCAGCGACGACGCCCCGTGGGGCGAATGGTTGCTCACCTCATCCGCCCTGGCGCTGGCCGTGCTGCTGGCCGAGCGGCAGGCTCCGCCGGCCGGGATCTGCGCCTCGCCGACGTGCGGCAGGCCGTTCGTGAACGTGGGCCGGGGCAGCGCGCGCCGCTACTGCTCGGCCGCCTGCGGCACCCGCCAGCGGGTGGCCGCGCACCGCCAGGTGAATCGTGGTGCCGCCATGAAAGGCTAAGCGTATGGAATACGTCAACCTGGGCCGTTCGGGCCTGTCGGTAAGCCGCCTCTGCCTGGGCACGATGAACTTCGGGCCGCTGACCCCGCCCGCCGAGGCGCACGCGATCATGGATCACGCGCACGAGATCGGCATCAACTTCTTCGATACCGCCAACCGCTACGGCGGCGCGCAGAGCCCGCCCGGCCAGCTCGCGCAGCTGGAGGAGTCGCACGCGGGCTGGACCGAGGAGATCATCGGCGACTGGTTCGCGGGCGGCGGCGGGCGGCGGGAGCGGACCGTGCTCGCCACCAAGCTGTACGGGGCGATGGGGGACTGGCCCAACGAGGGCCGGCTGTCCGCGCTGAACATCCGGCGCGCCTGCGACGCGTCGCTGCGCCGGCTCCGCACCGACCACATCGACCTGTACCAGATGCACCACATCGACCGGGACACCATGTGGGACGAGATCTGGCAGGCGATGGAGGTCCTCGTCGCCCAGGGCAAGATCATCTACGTCGGCTCGTCCAACTTCGCGGGCTGGCACATCGCGCAGGCCAACGACACCGCGGCCGCGCGCGGGTTCTTCGGCCTGGTCAGCGAGCAGTCGATCTACAACCTGCTGACCAGGGAGATCGAACTCGAGGTGCTGCCCGCGGCGATCGAGTACGGCGTCGGCGTCATCCCGTGGTCACCGCTGGACGGCGGGTTGCTCGGCGGCGTGCTCCGCAAGGAGCGCTCCGCTGATGCGGGCAGGCGCCGTCTGGCGGGCCGGGCCCGGGAGACGCTCGAGCAGAACCGGGAGCAGATCGCGAGCTACGAGGACCTGTGCGACGAACTCGGCGAGGAGCCGGCCAACGTGGCGCTGGCCTGGCTGCTGCACCAGGAGGGTGTCACCGGGCCGATCATCGGGCCGCGGACCCTCGCCCAGCTCGACGACGCGCAGCGCGCGGTGACCCTGGAACTCGACGACGACGTGCTCAAGCGGCTCGACGATCTGTTCCCCGGTTACCGTCCCGCCCCGGAGCACTACGCCTGGTGAGCTTGGTCAGCGCCACGCCGCAGACCCCTCGTCTGCTGCGGGACCGGTCCGGCGTGCAGCGGGTCACGAACATCGAGCTGTTCTTCGACCTGGTGTACGTGTTCGCCATCACCCAGCTGTCGCACTACCTGCTCGGCCACGCTGACCTGCGCGGCGCACTGCAGGCCGGCCTGCTTCTCTTGATGGTCTGGCTGGTCTGGGCGTACACGACCTGGGTCACCAACTGGCTCGACCCGGACCTGATGGCGGTGCGCTTGCTGCTCGTGGCGCTGATGCTGGCCAGCCTGGCCCTGTCGGTGTCACTGCCGAGGGCGTTCGACGACCTGGGCCTGTGGGTCGGCGGGGCTTACGCGGTCCAGCAGATCGGCCGGACCGTGTTCATGATGATCGCGTTGCGCGGGCATCCGCTGGAGGCCAACTTCCAGCGCATCCTGGCCTGGTGCGTGATCAGCAGCGCGTTGGCCGTCGCCGGCGGCCTGGCCCACGGCAACGCCCGGGCCCTGCTGTGGCTCGGCTCGGTCTGCGTCGACCTGCTCGGCGGGGTGGTCGGCTTCTACACGCCGGGCCTGGGCCGGTCCCGCACCTCCGACTGGACCATCGAGGGCGGCCACTTCGCCGAGCGTTGCCAGGGATTCATCCTGATCGCGCTGGGCGAGTCGATCGTCATCATCGGCGCCACGCTGACCGAGAAGCCGGTCACCGCGTCCAACGTGGCCGCCTTCGTGGTCGCGTTCGCCGGCTCGGTGGCGCTGTGGTGGCTGTACTTCGACCAGAGCGCCGAGGCCGCGGCCGAGAAGATCGCCCGCTCGGACGACCCCGGCCGGCTGGGCCGTTCGGCCTACCACCTGGTCCATCCCGTGATGGTGGCGGGCATCATCGTCGCGGCGGCCGCCGACCAGAAGGTCCTGTCCGAGCCGGGCGCGACCGCCAGCACGTCGTCAGCCTGGATGATCCTCGGCGGCCCGGCCCTGTTCCTGGCCGGGCACGCCGCGTTCAAGCTGGTGGTATGGCGCCACCTGTCCTGGCCTCGGGTAACCGGGGTCGCCGTGCTCGCGCTGCTGGGCCTGGCGGCCACGGCGATCCCCGAGCTCGGGCTGGCCGCGTGCGCCGCGGGCGTGGTCGCCGCCGTAGCCGCCTCCGACCGGCTGCCGGGAGTGCACCCGCCGGACTGATCCGGGCATCATGGTTTGCGCCCGACCCCGCAATAGGAGTAGATCTCGACCGGCTCCGCGCCGGGGTCGGGTCGCCAGTGCGGCACCGGTACCAGGCCAGGCTCCACCAGCTCCAGGCCTTCGAAGAAGGGAGTGAACCGTGCGGGGCTGCGCAGGTAGTAGGGCACCGCGCCGCTGTCGTTGTAACCCTGCTGGGCCTGCCTTGAATGCCTCGTTGGTGTCGGCGCCGTCGTAGAGCGCGAAGTAGCTGCCCGACGGCAGGCCCGCCTGCAGGCGGCCACGATCGGGTAGGCCTCGTCGTCGGTGAAATGGCCCATGATCCCCATCAGCATGAGGGCGATGGGCTGCTTGAAATCGAGCAGGCCAGCGGCGGTGTCCAGGATCGCGTCCGGGTTCCGGATGTCGGCATCGAGGTATTCGCGCGCCCTTCGGGCTGCTGGTCAGCAGGGCCCGGGCGTGCGCCAGGACCAGCGGGTCGTTGTCCACGTACACGATCTGGACTCTCGGAGCGACGCGCTGCGCGACCTGGTGGGTGTTGGCCGCCGTCGGCAGGCCCGTACCGACGTCCAGGAACTGGCGGATCCCGGCCTCGCCGGCCAGGTACCGGATGGCGCGGCCAGGAACGCCCGGTCGGCTGCGGGCCACTATCCACGATCCCCGGGAAGATCTCGCTGAACTGATCGCCGGCCATCCGGTCGACCTCGTAGTTGTCCTTGCCGCCGAGCCAGTAGTTCCAGATCCGGGCCGAGTGCGGCACCGTGGTGTCGATCGCGGTCCCGGCGGTTTCGCCTTGCGTCGCGGAGTACTCGTCAGTCACGGGAATCCCTCGGGGGTTGGGTTTTGGATCTCACGTTTCCTTGATGATCTCGGCCAGGAACTGCGGGGTCTGAGCGGGAGTGAGAGCCTCGGTGGACAGGTGGTTCATGATCTCGAGGTAATGATCCACGTCTTCGCGTTTATCCAGGTAGAGGGCGCTAGTGAGCTGTTCGATGTACACCACGTCCGGCACGTCGTCGTCACCGAAGCGCAGCACGGTGAACGACCCGCCGGCCGCGGCGTGCCCGCCCCGGCTGAACGGCACCACCTGAATGGTGACGTGACGCAGTTCGGAAACCTCGATGAGCCGGTTCAGCTGGCCCCGCATCACCGCCTGGCCTCCGAAGGGGCGGCGCAGCGCCCCTTCGTCGAGGACCGCCCACACCTGCGGCGGCCGGGGACCGGTGAGCAGGTCCTGGCGCTTGAGCCGCAGGCCCACCCGCCGGTCGATCTCGTCGGCGGGCGCGCCGGTGTTGCCGAGCAGGGTGACGGCGCGGGCATAGGCCTCGGTCTGGAACAAGCCGTGGACGAACTGCAGCTCGAACGCGCGGATGACCGAGGCGGCGGCCTCCAGGCCGAGATACTCCTCGAACCAGTCGGTCATGATGTCGCCGCCGTACTTCGACCACCAGCCCGGGGCATTCGCCTGCCGGGCCAGCGTCATCAGGCCGCCCCGGGTCTCCTCGTCGGTGATTCCGTACAGGTCGAGCAGATCGGCGACGTCACGTTCCTTGAACCCGACCTTGCCGTTCTCCATGCGGCTGATCTTCGACCGGGACGCCCGGATCTCGTAGCCGGCCCGGTCCGGCGAGATGCCGGCCGCCTCGCGGAAGCGGTGCAGCTGGTTGCCGAGGATCATGCGCGGCACGGTGGGGCCGGATATGTCGGCAGGTGGCTCGTCGTCCGTGCTCATCCTTGCTCCGAGAGCCGGTAGGTTGACGCCCAGTGCCCGCTCGCCCTGCCGACCGGTCACCGCCGTGCCGCCGCCGGCCGTAAGCCCGAACGACAACGGCGGATGCACATGCAGCACGATATCACTGCGCTACCGTATCGTCAGGGCACCATAAGTGACATATGGGTAATAACGTGACACTACCACCGGGGTTCGGGTACAAGTCATCGAACTCGCCGTTCTTCACCCCGGTCAAGAACGCCGTGATCTCGGCTCGCGTGTAAATCAGCGCCGGTCCCGAAGGGTGCCGGGAATTGCGGAGGGCGATCGCGCCATCACCAAGCTCGGCGACCTCGACACAGCTCCCGCTGGGATTGCTCGCCGTGCTCTTGCGCCACCCCGCAGAGACCAGCTGATCAGCCGGGATGCCGTTGTTGAACTGCATCGTTCTCCTTGCTTCTCATTTTGTGGGAATGGAGACCCCCCGCGCGGCCGGGCCCATGGCCGGGGCGTCCACCGTCTGCACAGCGCAGCCTAACAGAGCAAATGCAAATGCATCCGAACATGCAGCCAAGTCGTGGCACCGTCGTGGGTATCCGAGCCTGGCCTGCGACGGGAGCCGTAGGCCGCCGTTCGTAGTAGCTTAGGGTAGTGATTTGAGCCCGATTGGTGACAGGGTGGGCGCCGCGTCCGGGCCGCCTGATATGGTCGCACCTCGTGACCGAGGGTGTTTGCGTGACGCAGTTCACAGCCGGTAGAACGCGCGGACTCGCCCAGCCGCCCACCCGTAACGATCCCGTAGCGCTCGATTCCTAGCCTGGAATTGTAGATAGCAAGGAAAAGCGCACAAAGGGGTGCGAAATGATTCAACGGGGACTATTCTGCGCCGCCGCTGCGGTAATGGTCTGCGCCATCGGCGCGGCCGTGCTCCAGCTAGCGGTCCTGATTCTCGGCATGTCTTCTCCGGTCGCGATCACCGTGATCACCCTCGTGGCCCTCGCCGGTCTCAATTCGCTGCGCCGACGCCTGCGCGCCACCGCCCGGCACCGATTCGGCCCGAGAAACCCGCACGGCATCCACCGCTAAACCAGCGTAAATGCCGCCCTATCCGACAAAGGGCGGTGCGTGCTACCAGTAGCCGCGGTGGACGACGTCGCTGAACGGCCGCCGGTCCGGATTGCGGATCGGGGCCAGCGGCCGGTCGGCCGGATAGCCGAGCGAGATGAGGAAGGCCCAGTCACGGTCCTCGGGAAAGCCCAGTAGCTCGCGGGCCAGCGGCAAGTCGGCCACGCCGGCGTGACAGCTGCCGATGCCCAGGTCGGCGGCGGCCAGCAGCATGGCCATGGTCGCCTGGCCCAGGTCGAGCTGAGCTCGGCCGAACGCGTTGTCGGCCGGGGGCCCGATCACCGCGATGGTGGCGGCCGAGCCGGCCACGTGACCGGCGCCGCGCCAGACCCGGGCCAGCGCCCGGAGCTGCTCACGATCGGTGACGACGATGAAGTCCCACGGCTGCCAGTTCTGCGAGGACGGGGCCCGGCGCCCCGCCTCGAGGATCCGGTCCAGGTCGGCCGCTGGTATCGGGCGGTCGGCGAAGGACCGGACGTTGCGGCGTGAGGTGATCGCGTCCCAGGTTTCCATGCCGACCTCAGCTTTCGGGTGCGTAGGGCGGGCTCGGGGGTTCGCCCCACCAGCCGCGCAGGAACTGTCCGGCTCGGTCGCAGGCGCCGGCCAGCGGGCCGGACGGGTGACCGAGCGCCTCGCGGATGAGGCCGCTGATCGTGGCCTCGACGTCGGCCAGGACCTGGTCCGGGGTCGCGTCGGCCACCGACCGGTAGCCGATGACCGCGCCCGCGTTGCACACGAAATCGGGCAGCGCCACGATGCCGCGCTGGTCCAGCACGTCGGCGCCCGCCGCGGTGAAGGGCACGTTCGCCGCGGGCGCGATGACCCGCACGCCCGGCGGCAGGGATCGGGCGGCCCGGGCGCTGATCACCCCGGGCCGGGTGCCGGGGACGATCACGTCGGCGTCGACCGCCGTGAACAGGTCACCGGGCGGCCCGACCGCACCCCCATAGTGCAGGACGCAGGCATCGCCATGCGCGCTGCGCAGCGCGAGCAGTCTCTCGACGTCCAGCCCGGCCGGGTCGGCCGGGTCGGCCAGGCACCCGGCCACGGTGGACACCGCGGCCACCCGGCCGCCGCGGCGGGTGACCTCCCGGGCCACTCCGCCGCCCACCTTGCCGAACCCCTCGATGGCCACCGAACGACCGCTCCAGCCCCCGCCCCATCGGGCACTCAGCGCTGCCTCGGCCGCCGCCGCTACGCCGTATCCGGTCAGCAGGTCCTCGAACGGCACTCCGTCCACCACGGCGCTGATCGCGGCCGGCGAGGCCCGGTGCTCGCGCAGCGGCGCGAAGTCCTCCTCGGCCGTGCCCATGTCGGGCCCGGTGAGCAGCCGGCCGCTGTCGGCCAGCGGAGCGATCTCGGCGCAGAACCGGGCCATCAGCGCCGCCTTGCCCGGGCGGTCCGACGGATCCCCGCGCACGCCCGCCTTGGCCCCGCCCGTCTGCTCGCCCAGCGCGGCGAACTTGTAGGTCATCGCCCGGGCCAGCAACGCCACCTCGGCCACGCTGACGTCCGGCGCCAGCCGGGTGCCTCCGGCGGACTCCGGCACGCCCGGCAGGTCGAACACCACGAAGCCGGGGACCGAGCTCAGCTCGAGAATTTCCGGACCACCGGGACGCGATTCGCCTGTCATGCCCTCTCCGATCAGCGCTCTGCCGCATCGTAGCGCCCCAGGATCTGGCGGGCCGTGGCCACCAGCCCGGCCCGGACCGAGGGCGGGGCCAGGACCTCCACCTGGTCCCCGAAGCCGGCCAGGCGGTGGGCGGCGGCCCGTTCGTGCTCGAAGGAGAGCGTCAGCACCCGCCAGCCGTGCTCGTCGGGCGGCAGCGCCGCCGCCAGCGCCGACCCGGCGGCCTGGCCGAACACCTCGCCGAGGATGGCCAGCGCCCGGGGCGAGGCGCGGAGCGTGACCGGGAGCCGGGGACGGCTGGCCTCGAACTCGGCCGACCACTGCCGCCAGAACGCGGCCAGCTCGAAGCCGGCCGGACGCTCGAACGACTCGGCCAGCGGCCGGGCCGAGGCGATCCGCGCGACCCGGAACACCCGAACCCCGGGCCGATCATGAACGCAGCCCGCAGGCGCTGCCACCAGGTACCACAGGCCCGCCTTGTTCACCAGGCCGAGCGGCCCGACCACACGGGCCTCGCCATCGCCGGCGTCGCCGGGCGCACGGTACCCGAGGGCTAGCCGCCGGCCGGACCGCAGCGCCCGGGCCAGGTCTCGCAGGCAGGGGACATTCTCCTGGCTGCCGAACCAGCGCGGCATGTCCAGGTGGACGAGCGCGGCCCCGGTTAGGTCCGAGCCCCCGGCGGTGACCCGGATCTGGCGCTGCGCCGCGTCCAGGGCCGCGTCCAGCCCGAGCTCGCGCAGGACGCCGGGCACGCCCAGGATGAGCAGCGCCTCGGCCTCGTCGGGCCGCAGCCCGCGCAGCGGGAACCGGTACCCCTCCATGAGGCGGCATCCGCCGCCGGGACCGGACTCGGTGAGCACGGGCACGCCCGCCGCCACCAGCGCTTCCAGGTCGCGGTAGACGGTCCGGACCGACACCTCGAGCTCGGCCGCGATCGCCTGGGCCGTCGCCCGGCCGCGCGCCTGCAGCAGCAGGACCAGGGACAGCAGCCGGTCGGCGCGCACCGGTCAAGGCTAGCCGGAGTCGCTGACACCAGATGTCAGCGATACACCGATAGCGTCCGCGACATGATCACCTGGACCGAATTCGAGCAGCACCAGCCCTTCCTGGCGGGCGCGGGCCGCAAGCAGATCTACCAGTTCGGCATCGGCCTGGCCTTCCTGGCCACCATCCGGCCCGGCGGCGGCCCGCGAGTGCACCCGGTCTGCCCGGTCATCAGCGTGGCCGGGCTGCACCTGCTCATCAAGGCGGGACCGAAGCAGGAGGACCTGCGCCGGGACGGGCGTTACGCGCTGCACAGCGAGACATGCCCCCCGCCGCGTCACGACGACGGCTTCGCGATCACCGGCCGCGCCCGGGAGGTAACCGACGCCGAGACCGCGGGCATGGTCCGCCGGCAGGTCCTGGCCGAACGGGACGGGAAGGTCTGGCCCGGCTTCGACGAGGAGGTCATTTTCGAACTCGGCGTAGAAAGATGCCTGCTGATGCTGACCCAGGCCGACGGTCGTTTCCCAGCCGGACCGACGATCTGGAAGGCAGCTCCGTGAACCTGCCCGGGAATCCTGGCTGGCCCAGGGGGCCCGAGTCCGCAAAGGCGGAGGACGGGCCTGGCAGGTAACCGGCGGGACCCTCCGGTATTGTTGCCTAGCGGTAACTCAGGGCTCGCCGGGTCTTGGGTCCGAGGGAAGGGTCAGCGACACGATGAGCCATGCGACGGCGGACAGGTACGCCTGGACCGAGCCCGGAGTCGAGGATCTGGGCGGGGGCGTGCACCGGATCCCGCTGCCGCTGCCGATGGAAGGGCTCAAGGCGGTCAACGTCTACGCCATCGCCGACCCAGACGGGGTCGACCTCATCGACGCCGGGATCGCCCTGGTCCCGGCGCGCGAACAGCTCGCCGTGGGGCTGCGCCAGATCGGCTACGAGCTGGGCGACGTCCGCAACTTCTTCGTGACCCACATTCACATCGACCACTATTCGCTGGCGGTCGAGCTGCGCAAGACGTTCCACAGCGTGATCAGCCTGGGCGAAGAGGAGCGCGCCAACCTGGTGGCGACCCGGGAGATGGTCACCGGCCACGGGAACAGGTTCTTCGGCGTGGACGGCCTGCGCCGGCTAGGTGCGCTGGAGCTGGTCACCGAGCTTTCCGCGCAGCAGCGGCAGCCGCCCGCCCTCATCGACTGGGAGGACCCGGACCGCTGGCTGGCGGACGGGACCGACCTCGACCTGCGGACGCGTACCCTGCGGGCGGTGCATACGCCCGGCCACACCCGCGGCCACCTCGTCTACCACGACGCCGCGGCCCAGCTCATGTTCGCGGGTGACCACGTGCTGCCGCACATCACCCCCTCGATCGGGTTCGAGGCGGCAGGCAACCGGATGGCTCTGAGCGACTACCTCGGCTCGCTGGCCCGGACGCTCGCCCTGCCCGACGCCCGGCTGCTGCCCGCCCACGGGCCGGTCACCGGCAGTACCCACGAGCGCGTCCACGAGCTGCTGGCCCACCACGACACACGCCTGGCCGAGACGCTCAGCGCCGTGCAGGCCGGCCACGCTACTGCGTTCGAGGTGGCGAAGGCGATCAAGTGGACCCGGCGGCACCTGGAGTTCGCCGACCTGGACGTGTTCAGCCAGGTGATGTCGGTCAACGAGACGGCCGCGCACCTGGAGGTGCTCGCCATGCGCGGCCAGGTGACCCACTCGGTCTCGGCCGAGGGAACCGACCTGTACCAGGTCGCGCCGACCGGCGGAGCCGCAGGGTGAGAACCCCCGGATAGCCGAATGCCGGGCCCGGCGGGAGGTCGGGCCCGGCATATGGTCGGGAGGCAAGTAGCAGGAGTGGTCAGCTGGCGAAGTCGAGCAGCGGCTGCGCGCGGCTCGGGTGGCGCAGCTTGGACAGCGACTGCTTCTCGAGCTGCCTGATCCGCTCGCGGGTCAGGCCGAGCGCGCGGCCGATCTCGTCCAGGGTGTGCGGGTTGCCGTCGTACAGCCCGAACCGCATCGCCATGATCGTGGCCTCACGCGGCGTCAGCGCGTCCAGCGCCGAACGCAGCTGCTCGGCCATCAGCTGACGGTCGACAAGCTCGGAGGCCTCGGGCGCGTCGACGTCCTCGATCAGGTCGCCGATGCTGGTCTCGCCGTCCTCGCCGATGGTGGAGTCCAGGCTGATCGGCTGCCGGCTGGTGCGCAGCAGCTCCTCGATCTGGTCCGGCGTCCGGTCCAGCTCGACCGCCAGCTCCTCCGGGGTCGGCTCGCGGCCCAGGCGCTGGTGCATGTCACGCTCGACCCGGCTCAGCTTGCTGAGCATCTCGAGCACGTGCACCGGCAGCCGGATGGTCCGCGCCGAGTCGGCGAAGCCGCGCTGGATGGCCTGCCGGATCCACCACATGGCGTAGGTGGAGAACTTGTAGCCCTTGGTGTAGTCAAACTTCTCGACGGCCCGGATCAGGCCCAGGTTGCCTTCCTGCACCACGTCCAGCAGGGACAGGCCCCGGTCGCTGTACTTCTTGGCCACCGACACGACCAGGCGCAGGTTCGCCTCGAGCATGTGCGCCTTGGCGCGCCGCCCGTCCTCGGCGATCAGCTCGAGGTCACGCCGGTAGTTCTCGTCCAGCCCCGCTCTGCCCTCTAGAGCCATGGTTTCCAGCTTGTGCTCGGCGAACAGGCCAGCCTCGATCCGCTTGGCCAGGTCCACCTCCTGCTCGGCGGTCAGCAGGCTGGTCCGGCCAATCGACTTCAGGTAGGTGTGCACCGAGTCGCCCATGGCGGGCGTCTGGTCGTCAAGGTCGACCTCGGTCAGCCGGTCGGACTCGGTGAGCGCCGCGGCCTCCGCCTCGAGGCTCACCACCTCGGCGTCCGCCAGGTCCGCGTCGGACTCATCGCCGGCGTCAGCGTCGTCCGCATCCTTGACGGCTCGGGCCGGGGCGGCAGCCGAGCGCGCCGACCGGGTCTTGCCCGAGTCGCCCAGCTCGTTGGCCAGCCGCACGCCGGACTCGGCCAGCTCGCGCAGGATGGACCGTCCCTCGGCAGGCGTCAGGCCTGCCTGGTCAAAGGCGCTCCTCAGCTCCGCAAGAGACAGGTGACCCTGGCTACGTCCCCGCTGGATCAGGTCATCCACTCGGGTCGTGCTCGCCTCTTCATCCGTTTCGACGACTGATGAGGTCGCCATGGCGATCCGCGGCATGAGACACCTCCCTCCTCCTAGATACGCACGCAATCCACACGTCGTTCACGGACTTCCACCAAGTACCCCTCGTTTCCCCGCGCAGTCATCAGCGGGGCACATTGTCCGGGCACTAATTAGTAACGCTCTCCGCCTCAGATTGTTCCCGCCGTAGCAGTTCTCGCCTGAGCCGGGCGAGGTCGTGCTTCCCGCTAGGGAGCATGGGAACGGCGTCGACCATCACGACCCTGCTCGGAGCAGCGTAACGCGGCAGGCGCTCCTTCACATGCAGACGGAGCAATTCTAGCGTCGGCGGGTCCGCCGGGTCGGCCGGGGACCACGACCGCTACGACCCGTTCGCCCCATTCCGGGTCGGGCTGGCCCAGCACCGCCACGTCCCGGACCCCCGGGCAGGTCTGCAGCGCGGCCGCCACCTCGCCGGGGACCACCAGGGCGCCGCCGGTGTTGATCACGTCATCCGCGCGGCCGCGCACCACCAGCCGCCCCGCGGAGTCCATGCGGCCCAGGTCGCCCGTCCGCAGCCACTGGTCACCCGGCACCCGGGGCCCGCCCCGGTAACCAGAGAACAACACGCGGCCGGCCAGCCAGATGCGGCCGTCTTCGTCGTCGATCTTGATCCGGACCCCGTCCAGCGCGATCCCGTCGTAGACGCATCCGCCGCAGGTCTCGGTCATGCCGTAGGTGGTCACCACCGGCACCCGGGCGGCCCGGGCCGCGTCCAGCAGGTCGGCGGGCGCGGCGGCTCCGCCCAGCAGCACCGACCTGAACCCGGCCAGCGGGGAGGGAATATCTCGATTTGTCGGTATATCGATATCTAGCAGTCGTCTGAGCTGAGTCGGTACCAGGGAGACGTGCGCGCAGCCGGAGGCCGCGACCGTCTGCGCGTCGGCGCGCTCGGCCAGCACCGGGTCGGTCCCGCTGACCAGCGAGCGCACCAGCACCTGGAGCCCGGCGATGTAGGTGGCCGGCAGGCAGCACAGCCACCGCTCGCCCGGCCGGGCCCCGATCCTGGCCAGCGAGGCCCGCGCCGAGTGCAGCAGCGCGCCGGCGCTGAGCTCGACCCCCTTCGGCACTCCGGTGGATCCCGACGTGGCCACCACCACCGCCGTACCTTCGGCCACGCCCTTTTCTTGGCCCGAACGGAGCGTGGTAACTCCGTCCGGCCCCTCCACGCTGTCCGGGGCCAGCGCCTCCACCAGCGCGTCCAGCCGGGATCGCGGGAGTCCAGCGTCGACCGGGGCGATGGCCGGCCCGCCGCCGTCCAGCGCCGCGGCCAGCAACTCGAGCAGGCGCGGCCCCGGGCGGTCGACCAGGACCGCGCGCAAAGAGCGGTTCGTCACGATCGTTAAGGTTAGATCCCGGACCTTACTTCTTCCCCAAAGCCCACCCTAGATTTCTCCCCCAAGCCCACCCTAGATTTCTCCCCCAAGCCCACCCCTAGTTTCTCCCCCAAGCCCACCCTAGGAGGTTACGAGTGACCGAATGGCAGCCGTCCAGCGCCGAACGCATTCCGGGCCGCCGCCCTTGACCCCCTCCTTCACCTCATCGTGGGTCGTTACCGCTGCTATGGCGCACGTTTTGACCCACGATCATGCGGGTGAGCCGTGCTGAGGGGGGACTGGGCGGGGTTGCGGGCGTTCGCCATCCCCATGCCGGTGAAGTTCAGGGGCGTTACCGTGCGGGAGGGAGCGCTGATCGAAGGGCCCGCGGGCTGGGGCGAGTTCTCGCCGTTCGCCGAGTACGGGCCGCGGGAGTGCGCGCGGTGGCTGGCCAGCGCGCTGGAATCGGCGGCCGAGGGGTGGCCCGCGCCGGTCCGGGACCGGATCCCGGTGAACGTGACCGTACCCGCCGTCGGACCCGAGCAGGCGATGCGGATCGTCGCCGCCTCCGGCTGCCGGACGGCCAAGGTCAAGGTGGCCGAGCGGGGACAGGGCGAGGCGGCGGACATCGAGCGGGTCGAGGCGGTCCGTGAGGCGCTCGGCCCGTCCGGCCGGATCCGGGTCGACGCCAACGGCGGCTGGGAGATCGGGCAGGCGGCGCGCATGCTGCGGCGGCTGGCCGCGTTCGGGCTCGAGTACGCCGAGCAGCCCTGCGCCACCCTGGACGAGCTCGCCGAGCTGCGTCGACATGTCGATATCCCGGTCGCGGCGGACGAGTCCATCCGGCGCGCCGACGACCCGCTCCGGGTCCGGGCCGCGGGCGCGGCCGACATCGTGGTGCTGAAGGTCCAGCCGCTGGGCGGCGTCCGGGCCGCGCTGCGGGTGGCCGAGGCGTGCGGCCTGCCCGTGGTGGTGTCCAGCGCGGTCGACACCTCGGTCGGGCTCGCCGCCGGGGTGGCGCTGGCCGCCGCGCTGCCCGAACTGCCCTACGCGTGCGGGCTGGCCACCATGTCGCTGCTGGCCGGAGACGTCACCGCCGACCCGCTGGTGCCCGAGGCGGGCGAGCTGCCGGTCCGCCGCCCCGCCGTCGACGCGGCCCGGCTGGCGCGTTTCGAGACCGACCCGGCGCCGTGGCGGGACCGGGCGGCGGCCGCGGCGGAGTTCCTCGATGCGGTGCCGCGTCCGTGAACCCGTCTACCGCGTTCGGCCTGGCGTTCTGCGACGAGCTGGCCCGGTGCGGGCTGCGCGAGGTGGTCCTCGCCCCGGGATCGCGGAGCACGCCGCTGGCCATGGCGTTCGGTGACCTCGAGCAGCGCGGGCGGCTGCGGCTGCACGTCCGGATCGACGAGCGGTCCGCCTCGTTCACCGCGCTCGGCCTGGCCAAGGCGAGCCAGCGGCCGGTGGCGGTGCTGTGCACCTCGGGCACGGCGGCGGCCAACTTCCATCCGGCGGTGATCGAGGCCGACGAGTCCGGCGTCCCGCTCCTGGTGCTGACCGCCGACCGGCCCCCCGAGCTCAGGAGCACCGGCGCCAACCAGGCGATCGACCAGATCAAGCTGTACGGCAGCGCGGTGCGCTGGTTCTGCGAGGCCGGCGTGCCCGAACGGCGCGCCGGGGCGGTGGCCTACTGGCGCTCGCTGGCCTGCCAGGCCTGGGCGCACGCGGCGGGCCGCGCGGGCGGCTTCGCCGGGCCGGTCCACCTCAACCTGGCCTTCCGCGACCCGCTCACGCCCGACCTGCCCGCCGCGGCCGGGGACCACGACTGGCCCGAGACGCTGGACGGGCGCCCGGACGGGACGCCGTGGACCCGCTTCGGGCCGGGCGGCCCCGCCGCGGGCCAGCTCGAGCTGCCCTGGACCGAACGCGGCGTGGTGATCTGCGGCGACGGCGACTATGACGCGGCGGCGCTGGTGGACCTGGCCGAGCAGGCCGGCTGGCCAGTGCTCGCCGAGCCGTCGTCCGGGGCCAGGCGCGGGCCGAACGCGCTGCCCGCCTACCAGTACCTGCTCGCGACCCGCGAGTTCATCGGGGCGAACCGCCCCGACGTCATCGTGTCGGCCGGGCGGCCGGGGCTGTCCCGCCCCCAGTCGGCCCTGCTGGCCACGCCCGTCGGCCGGCACGTGGTCATCGGGCAGGGCCCGGGACGCTGGGCCGACCCGCAGCGGGCCGCCACCGACGTCGCCGCCGGGATCCGGCTGCACGGCACGCCGACCAGGACGACGCCCTGGCTGGAGGGGTGGCAGCGGGCCGACGACGTGGCCCGCGCGCGCGGTCGACGCCGTCCTGGACGCTGGCGATCGCCTGACCGAGCCGCGGCTGGCCCGGGATCTGGTCCTCGGCCTACCGGAGGACGCACTTTTGTGGGCCGCAAGCAGTATGCCCGTTCGGGATATTGATTTTCATGCCGTCACCCGCGCCGACGTCCGCGTCCTGGCCAACCGGGGGACCAGCGGCATCGACGGCACCGTGTCGGCGGCGATCGGGGCCGCGCTGGCCCACGCCGGCCCGGCCTTCGCCCTGATCGGGGACCTGGCCTTCCTGCACGACGCGCCCGGCCTGGCCCTCGGGCCGAGCGAGCCGCGGCCCGACCTGTGCCTGGTCGTGGTCAACAACGACGGCGGCGGCATCTTCTCCACTCTCGAGCAGGCCGCGTTCACCGGCTCGTTCGAGCGGCTGTTCGGCACGCCGCACGGCGCCGGCCTGGACCACCTGGCCGCCGCGTTTGGCCTGCCCTACCAGCGTCTGGACCAGCCCGAGGACCTGGGCAAGGCGCTGGCGGGCACGGGGCTGCGGATCGTCGAGGCGCAGACCGGCCGCGCCGACGGCGCCGCGCTGCGCCGACGGCTGCGCGAGGCGGCCGCCGCGGCCGTCCGGTCGGCCCGGTAGCAGCCCGGCGCCACATAATCCGCGCCCTCGGTTCGCATCACGCTCGCCGTTGCGGCCTGGACCGGCCCTGGGCCTATGACCGTCCCGGTTGCCAGGACGCCCGCTACGAGGGTGGCTATTCGCCACCGGATCGATTTCAGCACCATGGCCTCCTAATAAGAGTTCGCGGTCATCGCGCGGTCTTCACTCCCGCCGCTCCGGCCATGACAGTCGGCCGCGAAACATAGAGGCGTCAAGACCAGTACGACCTTATGGATGATCGGCTCCCTGGCGCATCAGGGCTAGCCCTGGCATGTCCCAGCGGCGCTGGGCACGGACCCCGGCGCGTTCGGCCTCAGTGCCCTTGAGATTCCGTCGGTTCAGCGACGGTCATGTTTTCTCCGGCCAGCGGGCATAATGAGCGTGCCATGACGCTTACCCAGCTGAACGCGTTCGTCCTGGTGGCCCGGCTCGGCTCGGTGACCGCCGCCGCCAACGCGCTCGGCGTCAGCGAATCGGCCGTCTCCCAGGCCCTGTCGGCGCTCCGGCTGCACCTGGGCGATCAGCTGGTCACCCGCGGGCCGGTCGGCATGACCCTGACCGCGGGCGGTTCCCGGCTGCTCTCCACCGCCTCGCAGATCGTCGTGCTGGGCGCCGAGGCGCACGCCGCGGTCCGCGCCGCGCAGGGCGCGCCCGAGCAGTTGCGGGTGGTGTCCAGCTCCACCGCGGCTGAGTTCCTGATCAGCCCGCTGACCGAGGCATTCAGCAAGCGCTTCCCCGGCTCTGTCGAAGTGTCGGCCGGCGTCGCGGTGACCAAGGAGATGAGCGTCCTGATCGCCAACCGGCTCGCGGACGTAGCGATCTCGTCCGCGATGCCGGACGATCCCGCCCTGACCCTGGTGACCGAGCCGATCTTCAAGTATCAGCTCGTGGTCGTGACGGCAGGCCAGCCGCGGCTGCGCGGCGGTCCGCGACAGTGGCTGTGGTTCGTTGACCCGTCCGGTACCGACCCGGACAGCGAGACCGGCCAGATGCTGTCCGGCCTGGGCATCCCCGAGGACCAGATCAGGGTCTTCCCCAACCAGACCGCCGCCTGGGCGGCGGCCGCCGACGGAACGGGGGTCGCGCCCGCGGTCGAGCACCTGGTCGCCCAGCGGCTGCGCCGCGGTGAGCTGTCCCGCGTCGACTCGCCCGGATGCCGGATGGACGCCTGCTGGCACGTCACGCTTCTGGACCGGCAGCACCGGAGCACGGCGGCCAGCTCGTTCCGCCGTTACCTGAGCACGCCGGAGGCCATGCACCTGATGCGCTCGCCGGCCGGCGGCGTCCCGCCGTCCCGGTTCCGGCCCCCGGTGTACGTCACCATCTGGAGCTAGTGACCAGCCAGGACGCCCGAAGACAGCACCCTTAAGCAAGAGCTTATTCGCGTATTGCGGGGCGGTGCGGCCGAGCGGATCATGTTGACGGTCACAACTGACGGGCGCCCGTCAGTATTGTCCAGCGCCGGGAGTATTCAGTATGCGAATCGAATCCGACGGTCACAGCCGCGGTAACCCGCGGCTTTACGAGCTGATCGAGCACGCTCCCAAGACCGGGAAGAGCCCGACCGTCTGGGCCTGGCCCGAGCTGATCGACTACCTCAAGGTCGCCGGCCAGCCGGTCGCGGGACCGTGGCCGCCGCATCAGCGGCCCCGTCCGGATCCCGAGGAGGATTCGCTCCCGACGGCCGTGCCCGACCCCGAATCCGAGCCGTAGGTCGGCCGAATCCACTGCGACACCTGGAGGATCTATGTATCCGTCGCGGTTCCGTTACGAGGCGCCGCGTTCGCTCGCCGAGGCGATCGGCCTGCTGCACGACGGCGGGGACTACGCCAAGGTGCTGGCCGGCGGGCAGAGCCTGGTCCCGCTGATGAAGCTGCGCTTCGCCTCACCCGAGCTGGTCGTCGACATCAACAACGTGCCCGGCCTGGACTACCACCGGGCGGACCCGGACGGCACGCTGCGTATCGGCGCGCTGTGCCGCCACGTCGACCTGGAGCGCTCGGACCTGCTGAAGACGACCCAGCCGACCATGGCCTCGGCTGCCCCGCTGATCGCCGACCCGATCGTGCGCAACCGAGGCACGCTGGTCGGCTCGCTGTGCCACGCCGACCCGCAGGGCGACTGGGCCTCGGTGGTGCTGGCCCTGGGCGGTTCGGTGGTGGCCCGTGGCCCGCGCGGCATGCGTGCCATTCCGCTCGCCGACTTCGTCACCGGGCCGTTCCAGAACGTCCTGGACCAAGACGAGATCGCGGTGGAGGCCGTCATCCCGGCGGCTAAGGGAACCCGCTCCGGCGGCTACCTCAAGCTCGAGCGCCGCGTGGGCGATTTCGCGACCGTCGGGGTCGCGGTCGCGCTGGAGACCAGCGGCGAGACCGTGACCCGGGCGGGCATCGCGCTGACCGGAGTGGGCGGCTCCACCATCGGGGCCACCGAGGCGGCCGACGCGCTGACCGGCCGGCCGCTGACCGCCGAGAGCATCGCCCAGGCCGCCGACCTCGCGGCGCAGGCCGCTCGGCCGAGGACCGATCATCGCGGCAGCGCCGAATACAAGCGGCATATGGTGCGCACGTTCGTCGTGCGCCTGCTGAGCCGGACCGACGCGGCGGCAGAAAGGGCAGCGTAACTATGACCATCGTTTACGAGGACCAGGACGGCCAGGCCGCGAGCGACATCCCGGCCCGCCGGATCAAGTTCGGTCATCAACGGCCAGAAGATGATCGCCGAGGTCGAGCCGCGGCTGCTCCTGTCCCACCTGATCCGCCGCGGACTCGGGCTGACCGGCACCCACATGGGCTGCGACACCACCAACTGCGGCGCGTGCACGGTGCTCGTCGACGGCCGCCCGGTGAAGTCCTGCACCATGCTGGCCGTGCAGGCCGACGGCCACGAGATCAGCACGGTCGAGGGCCTGGCCACGGCCAGCGAGCTGCACCCGCTGCAGGAGGGCTTCAAGGAGGAGCACGGGCTGCAGTGCGGGTTCTGCACGCCGGGCATGATGATGGCCGCCAAGGCGCTGCTCGACGCCAATCCGGACCCCACCGAGGAGGACGTGCGGTGGGCGCTGTCCGGCAACCTGTGCCGCTGCACCGGCTATCAGAACATCGTCAAATCGGTGCTGTGGGCGGCCGCGAAGCTCAGGGCCGAGTCCGGGGAGGCATGACGTGTCACAGGCACTTGACGAGATCAAGATCGGCGGGCTGGGTGCGAGCCGCAAGCGGGTCGAGGACAACCGCTTCATCCGAGGCAAGGGCAACTACACCGACGACATCACCCTGCCCGGCATGCTGCACATGGAGATCCTGCGCAGCCCGCTGGCGCACGCCCGGATCGTGTCGATCGACGCCAGCAAGGCGTGGGACATCCCCGGCGTGCACCTGGTCCTGACCGGCGAGATGATGGCGACCCGGAACCTGGCCTGGATGCCGACGCTCTCCTACGACACGCAGGCGGTGCTGGCCACCGACAAGGTGCGGTTCCAGGGCCAGGAGGTGGCCTGCGTCATCGCCGACGACCCGTACATCGCCAAGGACGCGTGCGAGGCCATCGAGGTCGAGTACGAGGCGCTGCCGGTCGTCGTCAACCCGGAGCAGGCGGTCGCCGAGGGCGCGCCGGTCATCCGGGACGACAAGGAGAACCAGCAGGACAACGTCATCTTCGACTGGGAGGTCGGCGACGCCGCCGGCACCGACCGGGCCTTCGAGCAGGCCGACGTGATCTCCAAGCTCAAGCTGCACTACCCCCGCTCGCATCCGTCGCCGATCGAGTGCTGCGGCTCGATCGCGGACTTCAACCGGGCTACCTCCAAGCTCACCGTGTACATGACCACCCAGGCGCCGCACATCATCCGGGCCGCGGTGGCGCTGGTCGCGGAGCTGCCCGAGCACATGATCCGGATCATCTCCCCGGACATCGGCGGCGGCTTCGGCAACAAGGTCCCGGTCTACCCGGGGTACGTCTGCTCGATCCTGGCCTCGATCCTGCTCGAGCGGCCGGTGAAGTGGATCGAGGACAAGACCGGCAACCTCATCTCCACCGGCTTTGCCCGCGACATCTACCTGGACGGCGAGATGGCGCTGCGCCGGGACGGCAAGATCCTCGCGGTGCGGATGCACTGCGATTCCGACCACGGCGCGTTCTTCTCCGACGCCCAGCCGAGCAAGTTCAAGATCGGGTTGCTGCACTCGGCGTTCGCCGCCTACGACATCCCGGTCGCGCACCTGTCCGACCGCGGCACCTACAGCAACAAGGCACCGGGCGGAGTGGCCTACCGCTGCTCGTTCCGGGTCACCGAGGCGATGTTCTTCCAGGAACGGATGATGCAGGCGGCGGCGGACGACCTGGGCATGGACCAGGCCGAGTTCCGGCGGATGAACTTCGTCCGGGACGATGACTTCCCGCACCGGACCCCGTTCGGCTTCCTGACCGACTCCGGCCAGTACGCCAAGTGCCTGGACGTCGGGCTGAAGGCGGTGGGCTACGAGGACTTCCGCCGCCAGCAGACCGAAGCCAGGAAGCGCGGCCGGCTGCTCGGGCTCGGCATCTCGACCATGACCGAGCCGCTCGGCGCGGGGAACAGCCGCGAGTACGACATCCTCGGCATCAAGATGTTCGACTCGGCCGATCTCAAGGTTCACATGACCGGCAAGGCCATCGTCCGGACCGGCGCCCGGGGCCAGGGCCAGGGCCACGAGACGACCTGGGCCCAGATCGTCAGCCACGAGCTCGGCATCCCGGCCGATGACATCGTCGTCGAGGAAGGCGACACCGACACGGCACCGTTCGGCATGGGCACCTACGCCTCCCGGAGCACGCCGGTCGCGGGGGCCGCCGTCGCGATGGTGTCCCGCAAGATCCGGGCCAAGGCCCGCAAGCTGGCGGCGCACCTGCTCGAGGTGTCCGAAGAGGACGTCGAGTGGGAGCTCGGCCGGTTCTACGTCCGCAGCGCCCCTGACCGCGGCGTAACCATCCAGGAGTGCGCGATGGCCGCGTACAGCAACATGCCGGACGGCATGGAGCCCGGCCTGGAGAACACCGCCTACTACGACCCGCCGAACCTCACCTGGCCGTTCGCGGTGTACATCATCACCGTCGAGGTCGACCCGGAAACGGGCGTCTGGGATGTGCTGAAGACGGTGGCGGTGGACGACTGCGGCGTGCGGATCAACCCGATGATCGTCGAGGGCCAGATCATGGGCGGGCTCACCGAGGCCTACGCGATGGCCAACATGCAGTTCATCACGTTCGACGCCGACGGTAACTGCGTCGGCTCGAACTACATGGACTACCTACTGCCCACCGCCTGGGAGACACCCGGCTTCGAGCTGCACAGCGAGGTCGTGACCCCGTGCCCGCACCACCCGATCGGAGCCAAGGGCATCGGCGAGTGCGCCGCGGTGGGCGGCCCGGCCGCCTTCGTCAACGCGGTCATAGACGCGCTGTCCGGCACCGGCGTCCGCAACATCGACATGCCGCTGCTCCCGGACCGGGTATGGGAGGCGATCACCTACCGCCGTGACGTTTCCGGCGCCCCGCCGGTGCGGTCGGACGACTGAGCGGCGGAGTGACCATGGAAGGCATGGACGTCCTGGAGGAGATGGGCGAGCTGACCCGGCGCGGGCAGGCATTCGCGCTCGCGACCGTGGTCTGGCGTCAGCCTCCGTCCTCCAGCCAGCCCGGCGCGCGCGCGGTCATCACCGCCGACGGCGAGCTGCGCGGCTGGATCGGCGGCGCATGCGCCGAGCCGGTGGTGATCCGCGAGGCGCAACGGGTGATCGCCGAGGGCACCGCCCGGCTGCTGCTGCTCGGCACGCCGGACCAGTTCGGCGGGGCGGTCCCGGACGGCATGATCGTGATCCCGATCTCCTGCCAGAGCGAGGGCGCCCTGGAGATCTACATCGAGCCGGTCGTCCCGGTGCCGCACCTGGTCGTCATCGGCGCCTCCCCGATGGCCCGGACGCTGGCCAGCCTGGCCGGGGCGCTCGGCTGGCGGACGGACCTGGTGGACGGCCCGGACTTCGCCACCGACAGCGCGGACGAGCGATCCATGATCGTGGTAGCCACCCAGGGACACGACGACGAGGACGTGCTCACCCGGGCGGTCGCCGCCCATCCCGCCTACCTGGGCCTGGTCGGGTCGCGCCGCCGGGGGGCGACGGTACTCGGCTACCTCGCCGACCGGGGCGTGGCGCGGCAGGAGCTGGACCGGGTCAAGGTGCCCGCCGGGCTGGACCTGGGCAAGACCACGCACCAGGAGATCGCGGTGGCCATCCTCGCCGAGCTGGTCCAGCTCCGCGCCTCCGGTGCGCTGCCGGGACCCGGGACCGGAGCCGGGGCCGGCGCCTCAGCCAAGCCGGGCCGGCGCAAGGCCGCGGACCGGCTCGCCGAGGCGGTCGACCCGGTCTGCGGCATGACCGTGACCACGGCGTCCAGCCGTCCGCTGCGGCACGATGGCGCCGAGTACCACTTCTGCTGCGCAGGCTGCCGCCAGGCGTTCGAGCAGGACCCTGACGCTTACACCAAGAAAGAGACCCGATGCTGATCAAGAACGAGTTCGAGGTCGCTGAGCCGGTCGAGAAGGTCTGGCAGTTCTTCGAGAACATCCCTCAGGTCGCGGCGTGCCTGCCGGGCGCCGAACTGACCGAGGATCTCGGCGACGAAAAGTACAAGGGCACGGTCGCCGTCCGGATGGGCCCGGTCCGGCTGCGGTTCGCCGGCACCGCCGACATCACCGAGCGCGACGAGGCGGCCAAGCGGGTCGTGGTGCACGCCAGCGGCGCCGACGAGAAGGGCCGGGGCCAGGCCAACATGGTCGTCACCGCGACGCTGACCCGGGCCGGCCGGGGCACCAAGGTGGGCGTCACCCAGGACCTGCAGCTGTCCGGCGCGGCGGCCCAGTACGGCCGCGGGATGATCAGCGACGTCTCGGCCGTGCTGATGCGCGACTTCTCCGCGAACATGCAGAACCGGATCGAGCGGATCGAGCGCGGCGAGTCCGCCGAGCAGGTCGCCGCCGCAGCCGCCACCCCGGCCGGGGGCTTCACCCTGGGCCTGCGAGCCGCGGTGATGGCCCTGAGCCGGGTGTTCCGCCGCTTCTTCCTGCCCTACCAGCCCGCGAGCTAAGACTCATTAGGAGTACCAGTCATGGTCCTGTGGTGGATAGGTAACGTCGTCCTGCTGGTCGTGGTCCTGCCGGTGGTCATCTTCCTGCTCAACCGCGTTCTCGCGGCGGTGGAGCGGATCCGGGCCGCGACCGACAACATCCTGGTCGGCGGCGTCGCCCTCATCGGCGAGCTGAACGGCCTGCCCGAGGCGCTGGCCGTCACCGACGAGACGGTCAAGGAAGTCTCCGTCGGCGCGGTCCGGTACGCGGGATCCGTCGCCAAGCTGCTCGGCTGAGGAAGGGAGAACGGCCATGCCAGCCGCTGCCTGGTTCACACTGATCGTCGCCGCGCTGATCATCGCCATCACCGCGGTGGGCCTGCTACGGGTCATCTTCCACCTGAGGGCGGTACGCGCGACGCTCGTCGCCACCACTGGCGGAGTCCAGGCCGTCGCCCAGCTCACCAGCACGGTGCCGGAGCGGCTGACTTCGGTCAACGCCAGCCTCAAGCCGGTCCGCGACTTCTGAGTATTCAGTCTAGGCGGGTTCTCTCCAGGTAGCGATGCCGGCTCGTTCCCCTCCGATCCTCCGGGCGAGCTGTCTTAAACGACCGCTGGCGGCTTGCCATCGGCAGCTGTTCCGGCTAGACAGCGCTCGTGACTCCTGTGCTTCGGCAGTACAAACCGGGCGATCGAGAGGCTCTGGTCTCGCTTTGGTCCCTCTGCGGACTGACTCGGCCCTGGAACGACCCCTACCGGGACATTGACAGCAAGCTGATGTGGGACGGGCCCGGTCTTCTGGTCCTCGAGGACGACGACGAGCTGATCGGGTCCGTGATGGTCGGCTACGAGGGCCATCGGGGATGGGTCAACTACCTCGCGGTCCATCCAGGCCATCAGCGGCAGGGGTTGGGCCGGGTGCTCATGGACGAAGCGGAAAGGCGACTGCGCGAACTCGGGTGCGCGAAGGTGAACCTGCAGATCCGCACGTCTAACGAGGCCACGGTCGAGTTCTACCGCCGCATCGGATATGCCCTCGACAACGTGGTCAGCATGGGACGGCGCCTTGACGTCGGCGGCTCGCCACCTGACCCGGCCGGCCGCGTCTCATAAGCGACCGTTATCTAGAGCGGGACAAGTGCTGTCTTCGATGTCGGGCACGCGGGGTACAGCATCCCCGGATCTGCCTGGTGGACGTGGTTATCTGCCGCCGTCCATCACGTGGATTCATCTGGAGGAGCGATGCTTGTTCAGCGTGTGCTGTTGCCCGTCGACGCGGCGCGAGTCGTGGACGGTGCTGGGTGACGACGCGTCCCGGTCGCAGCCGGTCGAGCGGTATCTGGCGTACCTGACCGACATCGAGCGGTCGCCGAACACGGTCAAGGCGTACGCGCACGACCTGAAGGACTGGTTCGTGTTCCTCGGCCGGGCAGGGCCTGGACTGGCGGGAGGTCCGGCTGGAAGACCTCGGCGGGTTCGTCGCCTGGCTGCGGCGGCCCCCGGCCGTGCGCGATGGGGCGGTGGCGGTGCTGCCGTCGGTGGAGCACCACTGCGGGGAATCGACGGTCAACCGCAAGCTGTCGGCGCTGAGCGCGTTTTACCAGCCACGCGGCGCGCAACGGCGTCGATCTCGGCGAGCTGCTGGTCACCTGGCAGCCCGCTGGGCGGCGGGGCACGGCGTGGAAGCCGTTCCTGCACCACATCAGCAAGGGCGCAGCCGCAGGCCCGGCGGACGGTCGCGATGAAGACCCCGCGCAAGCTGCCGCGCGTGCTCACCGTCGCCGAGATGCAGGCGATCCTGGACGCCTGCGATCGTCTGCGGGACCGGTTGTTGTTCGCGGTGCTGTATGAGACGCGGGATGCGATCGGCGAGGCGCTGGGCCTGCGCATGAGGACCTGGCCGCCGCCGAGCGCCAGGTGACGGTGGTGCCCCGGGACAACGACAACGGGGCCCGCGGCCAAGTCGCGGGCAGCCGCGCTCGATCCCGGTCAGCGCCGGGCTGATCCGGCTGTATGCCGACTACCTGCACGGCGAGTACGGCGATCTGGACTCGCGACTACGTGTTCGTCAACCTGTGGGGCCAGCCGCACGGCCACCCGCTGGCCTACCCGGCCGTCTATGATCTGGTGCGGCGGCTGCGGCGGCGGACCGGGCATCGGCTTCGACCCGCACTGGTGCCGGCACACCGCGGCCACCCGGCTGCTGCGTGACGGCGTGCCCATCGAGGTCGTCTCCAAGTTGCTTGGCCACGCCGGACCTGGCCACCACCTCCAGCGTGTATGGGCACCTGACCGTCGAAGACGCCCGCAAGGCGCTGGAACCGGCGGGCTGGTTCACCGGGCAGGAGGTGCGGCTATGACCTCCCCGGTCCCGGTCACTAGCGCCAGTCCGGCGCAGGAAGCGCGCGAGCACGGGGCCGGGCGCGGGCAGGCGCCGAGGACGCCGCGTGGGACCGCGAATACGGCCGGGATGTCTGGCGGCTTCGCGAGCTAGGCATCAAGGACCGCGGCATCGCCCACATCAGTTTCACCGGTATCCCGCAGCCCTGGCTGAAGAACCTGGCCAAGCGGTGGGCTCGGTGGCGGCTATCCACCGGCCAGGTGGCCGAGACGGCGGCCCTGAGCGTCCTGGCGGTCAGGCGGTTCGCGGCGTTCCTCGCCTCCCCGGCCGTGATCGCGGACCGGCTGGCGCGGTCGACCGGCCGCTGCTGGAGCGCTACCTTGCCCACCTGCACGCCGAACTCGCCGGCAGAACAGCGCACCGGCACATGATCGGCCAGCTCAACCTCTTCTTCACCGCGATCCGCCAGCACGGCTGGGACATCGCGCTCCCCGACGAACGCGATGTTCTTTCCCGAGGACCTACCCCCGGCACCCCGAGCGGCTGCCCCGGGCGCTCAGCCGAGCACGTCATGGCCCAGCTCGAGCAGCCCGGACAACCTCGACCGGTGGAACAACCCCGCCTACCGGCTGATCACCCTCATCTTGATGCGCTGCGGGCTGCGGATCACCGACGCGCTCGGCCTGCCCTGCGACTGCATCGTCCGCGACGCTGACGGCGCCCCCTACCTGCGCTACTTACAACCACAAGATGAAACGCGAGGCGCTCGTCCCGATCGATGAGGAGCTGCGAGCACGCCATCGGCGCAACAGCAGCCGGTGCCTGCGAACCCGATGGCCCGACGGCGCTCCGCTGCTGTTCCCCCGACCCAACGACGAACCCCGGCGGGCACCAGCCGAGTCGGCACGAGCGCCTACCGCGGGGCGCTTCGCCGCTGGCTGGAACGCTGCGACATCCGCGACGAACACGGCCAGCCCGTCCACCTCACCCCGCACCAGTGGAGGCACACGCTCGGCACCCAGCTGATCAACCGGGACGTGCCGCAGGAGGTCGTCCGCCGCATCCTCGACCACGACTCCCATCAGATGACCGGCGCATTACGCGCGGCTGTCCGACACCACCATCCGCCGGCACTGGGAAGCCGGCCCGCAAGGTCAACATCAACGGGCGAGACCGTCACCCTCGACCCGGACGGGCCGCTTGCCGAGGCAGCCTGGGCCAAGCCAGCGGCTCGGCCGTGCCACCCAGGCCCTGCCCAACGGCTACTGCGGGCTGCCCGTAGCGAAGGCCTGCCCACACGCCAACGCCTGCCTGACCTGCCCGATGTTCGTCACCACCCCCGCAGTTCCTGCCCCAGCACCACCAGCAGCGCCAGCAGGTCATCCAGATCATCTCCGCGGCCGAGGCCCGCGGCCAGCCGCGGCTGGCCGAGATGAACCAGCAGGTCGCTCGGACAACCTCGACCAGATCATCGCCGCGCTCGAAACCCAGGCAGGACACCGAGGAACGGCGCCGCCGATGCGCGCTGACAACACCGCACACCTGATCGCCGCCGCCAGCCGGCGCCACGAACTGACCCGCAGCCAAGGCCATCCAAGCGATCCGGGAACTCGACGCCGCCGGCACCACCGTGACCTTCGAGTCTGTCGCCCGGGCAGCCGGGGTCTCCCGGTCCTGGCTCTACACCCAGCCCGACATCCGCGACGAGGTCCTGCGGCTGCGCGACCTCGGCCGCCAGGCACCCCGGACGTCGGTGCCGGCACACCACCGCAGCAGCGACGCATCCCTGCTACGCCGGCTGCAGGCCGCCACCGCCCGCAACCGGGAACTAGCCCAGGACAACCAGCGGCTGCGCCACCAGCTTGCCCAAGCCCTCGGACAACTCCGCGCCACCGCGACGCCCGGTGAACGTCGTAATTAGAAACGTTCGCCAGCCGCAGACGGCACCGTGTCACTGAGCCGGGGTCGCCAGGCCGTGCTGGTAGGCGTACCTGACGGCCTGGGCCCGGTCGCGGGCGCCGGTCTTGGCGAAGATCCGGTTGATGTGGGTCTTGACCGTGGCGTTGCTGAGGTAGAGGCGCTTGCCGATCTCGGCGTTGCTCAGCCCCGCGGCGAGCAGGGTGAGCACTTCGGCCTCGCGGGCGGTGAGCCCGCCCGGCGGCTTTTGCCCCGGGCCGGGAACGGCAGGCCCGGCGGCCGGCGGGCGGCTGATAACCGCGGCCACCAGGCGTTCCTGCACGGCGGGGTCGAGATGGGTCTGCCCGGCGTGGACCGCGTGGATCGCGGCCTCGATCTGCTCGGCGCTGGCGTCCTTGGTCAGGTAACCCCGGGCTCCCGCCTGCAGCGCGGGCACGATCGCGTCCTCGTCCGCGTAGGTCGTCAGGACCAGGACCCGGGTGGCCGGCAGCCGCTGGCGCAGGTCCGCGGTGGCGGCGATGCCGTCGGTGCCCGGCATGCGCAGGTCCATCAGGACCACATCGGGGCGGTGATCCTCGGCGAGGCGCACCGCTTCGGCTCCGTCGCAGGCCGTGCCCACGACCTCGACGCCGTCGATGAGCCCCACCAGCATGTTCAGCCCGTCCCGGACGACCCGCTGGTCGTCGGCGATCAGGACCCGGATCGGGCCCGGGCCGGGTGCGCCGGTCATCCGGGCACCTCGAGCTCGACCGCCATCCGCCGGCGGTCGGCCCGGCCCGGGCGGTGCCGCCCGCCCGCTGGGCTCGCTCGGCATCGCGGTCAGGCCTGTCCGCCGCCCGCGTCGGCAGCAGCCCGGGCCGGGCCGGCGGGGCCGTGCCGGGATCGGCCCCGGCTGGGCAGACGTGATCCTCGATGGTGACCAGCGTGCGGTCCGGCCTGGTAGCTCACGGTGACGGCGGTGGTGGCGCCGGGCGCGTAGCGGGTGATGTTGGTCAGCGCCTCCTGGGCGCCGCGGAACAGCGCCAGGCTGGCCTCGGCGGGCAGCGGCCGGCTCGTCCCGTCGATCCGCAAGGTGGCATCGGCCCCGGTGTCGCGGCGGAAATCCTCCACCAGGGCACCCAGCTGGGCCACGGTGGGCAGCTGCTCGCCGCGCAGCGCGCTGACCGCCTGCCGGGCATCCGCCAGCCCGGCCTTGGTCAGCTCGGCCGACCGCTCGATGGCGGCGCGCAGGGCCTCGCTGACCGCTTCCCGGCCGGCGAGCTTGCGGGCGCCCTGGAGCTGGATGGCCAGGCCGGACAGCGAGTGGGCGAGCACGTCGTGCAGCTCGCCGGCGATGCGGCTGCGTTCGGCCAGCGCGGCCGCGGCGGCCTCGGCCTCCCGCGCGTCCTGGAGCTGGGCCAGCAGCAGCTCGGTGCGGTCCTGGCTCTGGCGGCCGCGCCGGATGAACTGGCCCGTCACCGCGAGCAGCAGGCACAGCAGCACCGCGGTGATGGCCGACTGGGCGGCGGGCTGCTCGGTCAGGCCGACGGCCACGGCGAGCGCGGCCGTGATCGCCCCGGCGGCGACCGCGGCCGGGACGGCCGGCAGCCTGACCGCGGCGATCCACACTCCCAGGCTGGCCGCTATCTCGACCGGGCCGTGCGGCTGCAAGATGGCCAGCGCCACCCCGCAGCCGCCGATCAGCGCGATGACCGCGGCCTGCGCGGCCGGGCCGCGGCGGGCCCAGCCGACGCTGACCGCGGTCGGCGACCGCCGCGGCGTACACCGCCAGCACAACGGCCACCGCCAGGCCGGCGCCGTGCAGGCCCGGCGCGGGATGAGCCTGCGCGCTCGCGGTCACCACGACCGCCAGGAACACCACGCCCAGCGGCCGCAGCGCCTGCCGCTGCCGGTCGCCGCGCTCGCGGGCGCGAGACCGCGCCTCCGCCACCCGGGCCGAGGCGTGCTCGCCGCCGTCCGGCGCCGGAGGCGGACCAGGCCGCGCGGCGCCATGACGACGGCCCGCCGCGGCCAGCCGTGCCTTCACAGACACAGTGTGGACCGCGGCGGGCCGCGATTCCAGATCAGGCACGGACGCCTGCCGGGATGCCAGCGGCGGTGGCCGCCGGGGCCGCCGCCAGCCGGCGGCCGCGCAGGTAGATAACGACCAGCCGGGTCAGCACGTCGGCCAGGGCCATCATCACCAGCGCCGCCACCCAGGCCGCCGAGCCGGTGATGTGGTGCGCGACGCTGAACCGGGCGATGGCCGGGCCCGCGCCGTTGCCCGCGGCGACCGCGAAGGCCAGCCGGGCGCCCACGCCGCCGACCCACATGCTGGCCGCCAGCGACGCCCGCGCGGCCCAGCGGCCGGCCGTCGGCGCCGAGGCGCAGCCGGGTGGCCAGGCCGCCGATCGTGCCCATCACCGCGCCGGTCAGCACGCACGCCGCCGCCAGCACGAGGTCGCTGCCGCCGGCGGCACCGAATGCAAGAACAGCACCGCGGCGCAGCCCACCGCGAGCACCGGGGCCATCAGGGACCGCGCATCGAGCGGGTGCTCGCGGATCTGGCGGATGACCAGGAAGATGAGGCTTGCGTTGATCAGGTACATGGTGATGTTGTTCATGCCGTCAGCGTGCCTCCGGGCCCCCGTCCGCGGCGTCGGCCCACGGGTGGGAGTCCGGGTTGATACCCAGCCTCAACCCCTGGGTTGAGCCGCTCTTGCGAATCGGCGGGCCCTTGGACAGCTCCACGCCGCGCCATCCGCCTCCGATGCCGGGCCAGCGTCCCAACGATCAAGAGACAGCCGCCCTTCGATAACAATTGACTCCTGCTGACCACCATCATCAGCCGTCACGCGAACTCGTCGAAACGTTGTCGCTGACGAGTCCGCCCAGGTCAGGGCACCGTATGAAGAAGCAGCTCTAGATAACGACCGTTACTGACACACGGCTGACGCCAGCCCGGACCGCGGAGGAGGCAACGTTGGCGCACTCAAAGCTAGCTCCGATCGTGACGTTGCCGGCGTGTCGGCTGGATCTTCGTAAAAGCATGTGACCTGTGCTACGGCCGGGGCGCATGCGAGGGCCGCGCTGGCCACCTGCGCCCATCACCTGCCCGTGGGCTGGGCAGTGGCGCTGGTGACGTCGCTGGCCGGGGTTAAGCTCACGGCCGGGTTCACGGCCGGGGTCCGCGGCAATTCCGCCGCCGGCTGCCCGTTCATGACCGGTCCGGGCGCTGCTGCGCGAGGCCGGGGTGCTGGAGGCGGCGTGGTCCGTCAAGCGCCCGCTGCTTCAGGGCAAGGTGCCATCGTCCAGTCCTACCTGTCCACCGCCGCCAAATGGGGCATCGACGCTCTCGACGCGCTCACCCAGCTGTTCACCACCGGACCCTGGCTACCAGCCGCGATCCGACCCGGCTGAATAGCTACGAGGAACCGTCCTCAGTCTCCCGCCGCCGGACGGGTCTCCTGACCCGGGCGCGCCGGGTCCTTGGCCAGGCTGGGGGAGGATGACGTGGTCTCGCCGATCCACTGGTCCTTCCAGGCCTGCTCGTACTGTTGGGCGTTGCAGCGCGGACGGTAGATCGCGGTCAGTTCCCTGGTGATCTGCTCCCGGTGCGCCCGGCTGCCGCCGGGCACCTCGTAGGTGCAGATGTAGACCTTCCACTTCGATCCCGCGCGCTTGATCCAGCAGTGCGCGCGGGGATGCTGGAACGGGAACCGCTCGGCGGTCAGGTCGTCGGAGTGGTCCACATAGATGACCGCGTACCGGTCCGGCTTGGTGTCCGGATCGGGCTTGTACGCGATCACGTACACCGCCGCGCTCGGGGGCGGAGTCCAGCCGGCCAGGACACGCGGTCCCTCGAACGGGTAGCCGGCCAGCGAGCCGAGCCGGATCATGGCTCGCGGTCCTCGTCCTCTTCTTCGCTGACCGCCTCGGTCCGCACCACCGGGCCGGGCGGCAGGCCCGCCGTGGCCGCGGCCTGGGTGAAATCCTCGGTCGCCTTGGCCACCGCCTCCTCGTGGCTGTCGGCCTGGACGATCAGCCGCGCGCCGTACCGGCTGGTGCCGATCCCGCTCGCGACGCCACCGCTCGCGGCGACCGCGTCGGCCAGTTCGACCACCTGCTCACGGGTCAGCACCTGGCCGGCCTCGGCCTCGATCCCCACGCTCCATCTCACCGCGCACTCCTGTCTGGCCTCCCCGGTTAGTAAACCACTGGCGGGCAGAGGCGTCGTCCTGATCGTTGGCCTGCCCGGCGTTAGCGCGCTCCCAGCGACCCGGGAGCTGGGGGACCGGGGAGGGGTGCGTCGTTCAGCTGCTGGTCAATGTCGACGAAGATGGCATCGTCTTCGATCTTGCATGCGTAAACCGGGATGGGGCCGCAGGCAAACACACCGACGGCCTCGCCGGTGGTCAGGTCGTAGCGTGATGCGTGGGCGGCACAGACCAGCGTGTCATCGTCCTGGAGAGTTCCCTCGTGCAGGGGTTGCTGCTGGTGGGTGCAGGTGTTGTGGATCGCTCTGACGTCGTCGTCATCGAGGCGGATGAGGCAGATCGGTTCGCGCAGTTCCTCAACGAGCAGCGTGTCGCCGACCTCTAGGTCGTTGAGGTTAGCGACGGCTACGTAGGTCATGGCTGTGTCCTTCCTTTTGCCGGCCGCCGGGGTGCCGGCTGGCTGCCGCGCACCTCGATCCAGCCGTTACGGATCCGGGTCGGTAGCACGGGTTGCGGCTGGCTAGCCGGGCCACGGCTGACGCAGCCGTCGGCGAGCGCGAAGCGGGATCCGTGCAGCGGGCAGGTCACGGTCAGGTCTGCGACCGGGCCGCGGCTGAGCAGGCCGCCGGCGTGGCTGCAGATGTTGTCGATGGCGTAGAGGCTGCCGCGGTGGCGGTACAGCATGATCTGACGGCCCTCAGCCACGACCGCGGTCGGCGAGTCGTCCGGCAGGTCGGTCTCCTGCAGCGCGCGGGTCCACCGCCGCGGCTCGATGGCCCACGCCACCCGGCTGACCATCACGCCTTTGGTGAAGACGAGATGACCGCCGAGGTAACCGGCCGCGGCCGTGACCGCGAAGCTGGCCGCGCCCAAAGCGCGCGCCGTGCCGCGGTGGCCGGCCACCCGGGTGCCCAGGGAGGCACCTTGCAGACCCAGGGCGGCCGTGTTGAGGAGGCCGTGGAAGAGCCCGACGCGGCGGTCCTGATCGTTGCTGACGGTCCAGTCGTTCAGGCCGGTCAAGGCGGTGGCACCCGCGGCGATGATGCCGGCCGCGCTGAGCATGCCCGCGGCGTCGATTCCGCGCCGGGGAGCCGGGTCGCGGTCCGTAGCGTCCAGCACCATGACGCCCGCCCACAACCCGATGGGCAGGTCGCTGAGCGCTGGATGCAGCGGGTGGCCAACCCACCGGCCGCCATGCAGCAGCTCAAGGACAACATTGTCCTGGTGCCGTTCACGGACTGGCCCCAGCACGGCGGTCAGCCAGTCGCTCAGAGTCCGGAGCCAGCCAAGCCGGTCGAGCCAGCCAGCGAGGTCGCCATGCCAAGCGACCAGCGGGGTGGTAGCGGACGGGGAGCTGAGAGTCGGCCCGGCCTGCTGGCCGGCTGCGGCCGGATCGCCGGCTTGGCCGCTGCCTGTTTGCATCAGGTTCCTCCACGGTGACGTCAGTGTGCGGCTCGATCCTGAACAAAATCTTCTAGGTCTTCGCCCATTCTGCTCGTCTCACCTCGGTGCACAGGGGATCCGGAGGCACGGCGGGATGCGGGCCAGTCGCTAACCAAGCGTTGGCAGCAGAGTAGCGAGTTTCTCCAGGCTGCTCAGATCGTGCCCGGACAGCAGCAGGTCGATGTGCGGGGCCGCGACCATCATCCCGAGCGTGCTGGGCCGGAAGCCCGGGTCGTCGCCCTTGTGCGGGTTCAGCCACACCAGCCGGTGGCACAGCCGGGACAGCCGCTCCAGCGCCGAGGCGAGCACGGCCGGATCCCCGCGGTCCAGCCGTCGGAGCAGACCACCACGATGCCGCCCCGGCATACACCGCGGCGCGCCCAGCCCCGGACGAAGGCGTCCAGGCTGTCGCCGATCCTGGTCCCGCCGTCCCAGTCGAACGACAGCCCGGGCGGCCCGCTCCAGCGCCTCATCCGGGACGCCGGCACTCCATCGCCCCGGTCACCCGGGTCAGCCGGGTTCCGAAGCAGAACACCTCGACCCGCCCGGCTGACCTGGCCGCCGAGTGCGCGAACTGCAGCAGGCTGCGCGAGTAGTCGGCCATCGAACCGGATACGTCCAGGATGAGGATCAGCGGCCGCAGCCGGACCTTCCGCCGCCGCCAGTACAGCCGGGCTGGCTCGCCGTGCATGCGCATGGTTTCCCGTACCATCCGCCGCGGATCGGGCCGCGGGCCGGTCCGGGCGGGCGTGCTGCGCCGCGTCCGGCGCCGCGGCGGGGTCAGCTTGATCCGGGCCATGATCCGGCGCAGGGCCGCCAGTTCCTCCGGCGTGCAGGCGGCAAACGACTTGTGCTTGAGCGCCTCGACGTCCGAGGCCATCCACCCCAGGATCGCGTCGTCCTCGTGTTCGGACTCGCCCGGCTCGGTGGACGGTATGGCCAGCGCGCCCTGCGCCTCCGCCGAGGCCCGCAGCATGAGCGTCAGCGGATCGCTGGCCCCGTCGTCGGCCGCCAGGAAGAACCGGCGGAACACCCGGTCGTAGACGGCGATGTCATCGTGCCGGTTCACCAGCGTGGCCCGGCCGGCCCAGTACAGGTCCACCAGGTCGGCCGGGTTCAGCCGCCCAGCGCCGAGCAGTAGAGCAGGACGTCGCCCGAGCCCACGGCGAGCCCGGCCGCGCGCAGCTCGCCCGCGAACGCTCACCAGCAGTCCGGTGAACGGTACGCGCTCCAGCTCAGGCGCCGCGGGCACCGGAGGTGATCTCCTGCAGGTTGTCCAGGACCACCTCGAGATCGTCCCGGTCCTTGACTACGGCGCCCAGCGTGTCCCGCGCGTTGGTCAGGTCCGGTTCGCCGAGGAAATCGAGGGTGCGGGCCCAGTCGATGGTCTCGGCCACGCCCGGCGGCTTGGCCAGGTCGAGCTCGCGGAGCCGCTGGACGGCGGCGACGACCTTGCGGGCCAGCGCCGCCGAGATGCCGGGCTCGCGGATCAGAACGATCTCGACCTCGCGTTCCGCGGCCGGGTAGCCGATCCAGTGGTACAGGCAGCGCCGCTTGAGCGCGTCGTGCAGCTCGCGGGTGCGGTTGGAGGTGAGTACCACCAGCGGCGGGCTGGCCGCCTTGATGGTGCCGATCTCGGGGATGCTGATCTGGAAGTCGGACAGCACCTCGAGCAGGAACGCCTCGAATTCGTCGTCGGCGCGGTCGATCTCGTCGATCAGCAGCACCGCCTGATCCCCGGCCCGGACCGCCTCCAGCAGCGGCCGCTCCAGCAGGAACTTCGGGCCGAACAGCTTGTCGACCGCGTCGGAGTCGGCCACCTGGTGCTCGGACAGGGCCCGGATGTGCAGCATCTGGCGGGCGTAGTCCCACTCGTAGAGCGCCTGGTTGGTGTCGATGCCCTCGTAGCACTGCAGCCGGATCAGCTTGCGGCCGAAGACCGACGCCATGACCTTGGCCACCTCGGTCTTGCCCACCCCGACCTCGCCTTCGAGCAGGATGGGGCGGTTCAGCGACAGCGCCACGAACAGCGCCGTGGCCAGCCCGCGGTCCGCCAGGTAACCACCCTGGCGCAGGGTCTCGGTCAGCTCGCCGACGGACTCGGGGAACCCCAAAACCTCCATTCCGCCGTTTTCCACGCCGTCCGCGTCCGGCGGCTAGCGGGACTCGGAGCCGGATACGGGCCCCATGACCAGGTCGCGCACGCTGCCTGCGGCCTGGTTGAGCTTCCCCTCGCGGGCCAGCTGGGTCCGCCAGGCCAGTCGCAGGTCGCCGTCGGTCTCTTCGGCCAGGCCCTCGAAGCCGACGTCGGTCATCCGCTTGCAGGACTTGGTCGGGCCGCAGGCTTCCTCGACGTCCTCCGCGGTCTGCCCCTGGGCGCTCCATACCTCGCGAAGCACGCCGAGAACTTCTTCGGTGTTGCCGCTCATCTGCCGGAGCCTCCCTGTCGCGCTGGCCGCGCACGCCGATCTTGCTTCTACCGACTGTAGGTCCTGGTCGCCGGGTGGGCGACCTCAGATTAAGGGTTCTCTTATCGCCAGGCGCCCGGGGGTGGAGCGGTCCTCAGCCTTCTAGGGCACCGCGCATGGGGCGGAACTTGACCTGGGCCTCGGCGAGCTCAGCGGCGGGATCCGAACCCGCGACGATGCCGCAGCCGGCGAACAGGCGGGCGGTGCGGCCGGAGAGTTGCGCGCAGCGCAGCGCGATGCCCCACTCGCCGTTGCCGTCGGCGTCCACCCAGCCGACCGGTCCGGCGTAGCGTTCCCGGTCCATGTGCTCGAGCTCGCGGATGAGCTCGAACGCGGCACCGGTGGGCGTGCCGCACACCGCGGCGGTGGGGTGGACCGCCGCGGCCAGGGCCAGCGCCGAGCGGGGCGCGCCGTCGGCGGCGAGCGTGCCGCGGACCCGGGTGCCTAGGTGCTGCAGGTTCGGCAGCTTCAGCAGGGACGGCCGCGCCTCGATGTCGAGCGCGTCGCAGAGCGGCCCGAGCGTGTCACGCATCGAGGTGACCGCGTAGGCGTGTTCCTCGGTGTCCTTGGCCGAGGCCAGCAGCCCGGTGCCGAGCGCCTCGTCCTCGGCCGGGTCGCCCCCGCGGGGCGCCGTGCCGGCCAGCACCAGCGCGCTGACCTCACGGCCGGACTGCTGGATGAGCAGTTCGGGAGTGGCCCCGATCATGCCGTCGCAGGCGTAGGTGTAGCACTCGGGATAGCGGGCGGCCAGCCGCTGGAGCAGGACCCGCGCGTCGATGGGGTCGGCGGCCGTGGCGAACTGGTCCTGGGCCAGGACCACCTTGCGCAAGCTGCCCGCCTTGATCGCGGCCACGGCCTGGGCTACCGCCTGCTCCCACTGCGGTGCGGGCAGGCTGCCGTCGTGCCAGCGGACCTTGGCCGGGGCCTGGCCCGGGACGACACGTTCCCCGAAGGGCCAGTCTTCGGGGATCGGCTGACCGCCTTCGGTCACGGTGGTGACCCAGGCGAGGCCGCGGCCATCCCGGCCGAGCAGGGTGCGCGGGACGATCAGCACCGATCCCTCCGACGACGCGTCGAAGGTGAACGTGCCGAACGCGATGGGCCCCGTACCGCGCACCCGTACCTGGTCGTCGATGTCCGCGGCGTCGAACAAGGACCGGTGCCACTTCTCCCCGGCGGTGAACCTGTCCTCGCCAGCGGGCAGCGTGACCCGGGCCGCCTCGCCCCAGCCGACCAGGCCCGCACCGCGGTGGACCCAGGCCACCGCGTCCGGCTGCGGTAGCTGTGCGAGGAGATCCCCCGGATCGGGGACGGGCATGGTGCGGACGACGAGCCGCCCGGTGACCGGGCGGCTCAGCACCGCCACGCTGCCGTCCGCGTTACCCGCATCACCCGCCACGAACCCACATTCTAGGTCCCGTCCGTCACTGACTTGCCTTCCGGGTGCGAGAGTGCACTCGGCCACCACATGTGCCGACCGATGTCCAAGGTCAGCGCGGTCACGAGCACCGACCTGACGATGATCGTGTCCATCAGCACGCCCAGTGCGACCGCGAACCCGATCTCGGTGAACTCCACCAGCGGCAGCGTGCCCAGCACCGCGAACGTGCCCGCCAGGACCAGGCCCGCCGAGGTGATGACGCCACCGGTGGCGGCCAGGCCAGCCAGCGCACCACGCCAGGTCCCTTGACCGGATCGACTCCTCCCGTATGCGGGTCATCAGGAAGATGTTGTAGTCGATGCCGAGGGCCACCAGGAATACGAAGACGAACAGCGGCAGCGAGGTGTCGGCCCCCGCAAACCCGAACACGTGGCTGAAGAACAGCGAGGATATGCCCAGCGCCGCGCCGAACGACAGCACGACGGTGACGATGAGCACGAGCGGCGCCACGATCGCCCGCAGGAGCAGCCCGAGGATGAGCAGCACCACGCCGAGGATTAGCGGAATCTCCACGTCCCGGTCATGAGCCGCGGCCGCCTCCACGTCCTTGTTGACGGCAGTGCCGCCTCCTACCTTCGCGTCAGCGCCAGGGATGGCGTGGACGGTGGTCCGTATCTTGTCCACGAGCGTGTAGGCGGCCGGGCTGTCCGGCGCCGGGGTCATCGTCGCCTGCAAGAAGGACAGGCCGTCCTTGGTTACCGGAGGCGTGACGGACGCGATGCCTGGCGTATCGGCCAGCGCCGTCCTGACCGTCCCGGCGCTCGCGGCGGTGGAGATCACCTGGACGGGCTCACCGGAACCGGCCGGGAAGTACTTGGCCAGGACGTTCTGCGCGGTGACCGAGGCCGGGGTGCCGCGGAACGACTGGGCCGTAGTAAGCGTGCCGATCTTGAAGCCGATCAGGCCGGCCGAGCCAGCGGCGAGCAGGATGGCCGTCACCACCCACACGCCACGCGGGTTGCGGCTGATGGCCTGGCCGACTCGTGACCATATTCCGCGGCTGGTCGGTTCCGGGGAACCGTACCTCGGCCTGACCGGCCAGAAGATCCACCGGCCGAAGACGACCAGCAGCGCGGGCAGCAGGGTGATCATCGCGATCAGGCCGACCCCGACGCCGATGGCCGCGACCGGGCCCAGGCCAGAGATGTCGTTGGATTGAGCGGCCAGCAGGCAGAGCATCCCGGCCACGACGGTCAGCCCGCTAGCGATGATGGCCGGCCCAGCCCGGCGCAGGGCGATCGCCATGGCCTGGTGCCGGTCGGAGTGCCTGCGTAGCTCCTCCCGGTACCTGGCCACCAGGAGCAGCGCATAGTCGGTACTCGCGCCGATGACCAGCACGACCAAGATGCCCCCGCTTTGCCCGTTGACGGTCAGGTTGGCGTGCTGGACAAGCAGGTAGATGACCGCCTCGGAGACGGTCAGGGCCACGCCCGCCGAAATGATCGGCAGCAGCCAGAGCACCGGACTTCGATAGGTCAGCAGCAAGAGCACGATGACCACGCCCAGAGCCGCGTACAGCAGGGTGGAGTCGATCCCCTTGAAGATCTTGAGCTCGTCGTTCGCGCTGGCAGCGGGCCCGCCGATGTAGACGCTGAGCCCGTCGGCATTCTTGGTCGCGGTGTTCTGTACGGTCGTGATGAAGCCGCTCAGGTCACTGTTGTAACCGAGGTCCGAGCCGATGACGGTCTCGATTGCCTTGTGGTCCGCGGACACCGTCGGCGGCGCAACCCGCCCGTCCACCACGCCCAGCGAGGCAAAGGACCGCGCGTCCGCATCCGCCTTGGCCAGGTCGGCCTGGGTAATCCCGCTGTCGCGTACGTAGACGACCAGGGCCGGGTTGTAGTTCTTGGACTGGAAGATGGACTGCTCGTTGAGTTCCTGGGTCGATTCGGCCGATGCCGGCAGGTACGAGGAGGCGTCGTTCTTCTCCGCGCCCTGCAGCTTGCCGGCCAGCGAGCCCAGGACCGCGACCACCACGAGCCAGAAGACGACGACGGCCCACTTGGTTCGCCTGCCGCAGATGAATGCGATGAGGCGGCTTACGCCTCTTGGCTTCCCCGGTCTGCCTTGGTCTGGTGATGTCTCAGGGCTGCCTGGCCGAGTCTGCCGGTGGCGAGGTCCCCGTTCCTGAGTGTCTTGCGTCTGAGCCGTCCTGATGTCCCCGCCGACGGCGGGGACATCAGGATCTGGCGTGTTACGGGGCGCCCCCGTGGAGCCGCGTGCCACGTCGTCCTCCTGCTCTCTGAAGTTTTTCCTAGGGAATACGATGTATCGCGTTATGTTCCGCTGTCAAGCTGTATCGCGAAATGCCTGATTTCGCTGAGGGCGATCACATCCAGACAAAATCCTAGGAAGCTGGCGTGGCCACCCTAAAAAGGGATCAGGTCCGGCCACAACCAGTTTTTGCGCCGACCGGCGGGCGTTCGCCGGCCTCGGCGCGACGCCCGGGCTGGCCTCAGAGCAGGGTGAGCTGCTCGGATGATGCGGGGGAGAGGGACGCCGCGGGAGCCCTGGAAGCCTCCGCGGGGGCCTCGAGGGCCTGCGCGGTCGGCCGCTCGGGCACCAGTCGCCGGCCGTGACCGAAGCCGGGTCTGGGCCGGCCGATGCCGTGCTTATCGGCGAGCTCGCGGACCTGGCCAGCGATCCTGGCCTGGTAGGACTTCGGGGCGTAGGCGCTCCGGCCGTACAGGTCGAGGTACCGGCCGACCAGCTCGGGGTGATGGGCGCCCAGCCAGCGGAAGTACCATTCCCGAGTGCCTGGGCGCAGGTGCAGCACGATGGGCATCACGTGGGTGGCGCCGGCCGCCGCGATCTGGCTGACGGCCGCGTCGAGCTGGGCAGGGGAATCGGACAGGAACGGCACCACCGGCCCCATGAGCACGCCGCAGCGCAGCCCTCGCTCGTTCAGGGTGGCGCACGCCTCGAGCCGGCGCGCCGGGGCGGGCGTGCCGGGTTCGACAGATCGCCATAGCTCTTTATCGATAAATCCGACCGAGACGTTCAGCCCTACGTCGGTGACCTCAGCCGCCTCCGAGAGCAGGTCGATGTCCCGCAGGATCAACGTGCCCTTGGTCAGGATGGAGAACGGGTTGGCGGCGTCCTTGAGCGCGCTGATGATGCCGGGCATGAGCTGGTAGCGGCCCTCGGCCCGCTGGTAGCAGTCCACGTTGGTGCCCATGGCGATGTGCTCGCCCTGCCAGCTGGCCGAGGCCATCTTCTTGCGCGTCAGCTCGGGCGCGTTCACCTTGACCACGACCTTGGTGTCGAAGTCCGCCCCCGCGTCGAGATCCAGGTAGGTATGCGATTTCCGAGCGTAGCAGTTGTGGCTGACCACGCCGTTGGCAATGAAGTCGCCGGTGCCGGTGGTGATGTCGTACATCGGCACGTCCAGCCCGAGCGGCTCGATCGCCGCCACCCGGAGCTTGGCGTCGCTCTTCAGCGCCACGTCCTCAATCGAGCGCTTCCGCGTGATCGCAGGATCGACGGTATGGAAGAACCGCAGTACCTCCCGTAGCCCCCCGCGCAACCGGACGCATCTAAGCCCGTTGGGCCTTGTACTCGGCTCCACGACATAATCAAAGCCGAGCGCTTTCAGCGAAGAGACTGTCCAGTTGATGATCTCCGGATCGGTGTTCGGGATGCGGAGGCTTCCGCTGTAGCTGCCTTCGGCATCGAAGATGCCGGCCAGGAAACCCTTGCGCCAGTCCAAGGTCGGATTCTCCAGCCAGCCGATCAGCCATTCGATCGTCTGGACCTCGTCACGACGGCTAGTACCGATCGCGGTTACCCGGCGCCGTGTGGCCGACTCCTCGCTGAAGGTGAACTCTCGGCAGCGGATGCCCACGTCGGCGAGGTAATCGGCCGTCCTGTCGAGCCCCTCCCGATCGGCCAGCGCGAGTCGGAACATGTTGACCCGCTCACCGCCCCTAACACGCCGGACGTACGCGTAGTGACCAAGAGTTCCGTCGCCGCGGATCATTCCGCAAAGGTAACCGCGCCGGTAGGCGACCGTGTCCTTCGGTGGCTCCGCGAAGCCGCCGACTCCCATGAGCTTGTTGTTGACGGTAAGGAATGGTCGCTGCAGCGGACCAGACTCGGCCCCCGTCACATGCTTCCAGCCGCGCTGCGTCAGGAAACGGTGATCACCGCTGCAAACAAGCTGGGTGCCGTCCTCAAGGGTGACCCGGTAGGCAGGCTTGACTGTGGACCAGTGCGCCAGCACCGTGGTAAGTGCGTACCGGCGATAGAAGCCCTCGCGGATCGTGCCGTAGATATCATCCCCAACTCGCACCTCGGCCAGCGGCTTCGTCCGGCCGTCTGCCATCAGAATCGGCGTCTGGCCACCTAGGCAATAAACGCACGCATGCTGGCAGCCGCGGTAGGGGTTGATGGTCCAGCGGAACGGCATCCTGGACGCCTCGGGGACGCGGTTGACGACGGACTTGGCCTGGACCTCGTAGAAGGTCATGCCCCGGAAACCCGGGGTGTCAAAGGTGCGGGCCACCGCGCCGCGCTCGATGAGCGGGAGCGCGACGTCCCGGCGCTCGGTGGGGAACAAGGTCTCGCCGGCGGTGGTGTCCTGGTCAGCGGCCAGCTGATCGTCCAGCCGCAGATTGTCCCAGCGCATGAAGCTCACCATAGAACGGTTTTTCGACTACGGCAAGCTTGACACGTTGTCGCTCGTCACGAATATTTAGCCTGATCCTGGGTACGATCGGCCTCAGCCGGCGGATCTCATGATCTGGAAAACAGGCGAAGTACGAAGCCGGAACAATTGGATAAAGATGCCCTCCTGAGAGATAGTTAGAGGGTATTGACCCGGACGCGAGGCGGAGGGGGTAGCGGTATGGCCCTGTCGCAGGACGAGCAGCGGATGCTCGCGGAGATCGAGCGGCGGCTCGCGACCGACGATCCCGGGCTCGCCTCGTGCCTGACGACGTTCCGCCGGCCGGGCCCTGGTACGGTGCTCCGTTCGCCCCGGGCGCGCATCATCGGCTCGCTGTTCACGGTCCTGCTGGTCGCGATGGTCTCGCTGATGGTTTACGCGATGGTCCCGTTCCGCGCGCACATATCGCGGAACGTGCCGCCGCAGACGTCCAGCGCACCGGCCACCACGGCCATCTCGGTCGCGACCAGCAGT
Source organism: uncultured Actinomycetes bacterium (assembly GCA_963849595.1). Classification (GTDB taxonomy): domain Bacteria; phylum Actinomycetota; class Actinomycetes; order Streptosporangiales; family Streptosporangiaceae; genus Palsa-504. Next base: position 19,361 of record CAWKIB010000054.1, on the reverse strand, counting down.
GAGCCAACCCGTACGCAGTCCTCCGGTACCGTCAGCACAAAGTCCACCACGAGCCAGAGGGCCCAGACCCGCGCCGCCACGACCACGGCGACCGGTAAGGCACAGCAGGCCAAGGTTCAGCCCACGAACATGGCGCTGCTGCCCGAGATAGTCCGTAGTCAGTTTCGGCTAAGGATTCCCGCCACAGCTGGACCAGATACCTCTCGAGACCCTCGAGCGTCCTTCTCTCCTGCTGGAACTCATCGCTGAGCGGATTGCGGTGCCGGTCGAAGAGCGCCGTATAGCGACGGGTCACAACGTCGCGGTTGCTGGCGTAGACACGGACCGAATAGTCGCCGACCCCGCCGCCGAGGTGGAGGCCGTGAACCGCCGTGCCCGCCTGGCCCATACTGATGCTCAGCTGCCCGCGCAGGTAGACGCTCCCCTTCGCTTCCTCGTCCCAGGCATCGCCGCACGGCGGGGGAGCCCCGTCCCACTCCTCGAGGACGAGCCGCACGTTGATATCCTCCTGCAGGCTGCCCACCCACAGCTGCTCGCGGTTCGTGCTGATGAGCGCGCCGACAGGCGGCAGCGGACCGCCCGGGGCGTCGGGGTCGACGGCCGGGTCGTGAATCCGGAACATTCTTCGTTCCGGCGTCACCGGGATAACCAGCTGCAGAAGCCTGCGGCTCATGGCTCCCCCCTCGGCACGTTGATATCCTCGCATAACGGACTGCTTAGCAAGCAAATCTAGACCGCAGACTCACGCCGTGAGGCCCGAATGCACTCTGAAATGCTGAACGTAACCACTTGACTACTCAACGCGTAAGTGTACCGTCATAACTGTTATGAACCTTGTGTCCGATCTTGACCTGCCGGTGTTCGACTACACCGCACCGGATTTCTCGGCTGACCGCTACCACCAGCAGCTCGCCGAAACCAGCCAGCAGGGCTGGCTAGCTAAGTCGCCGCTCGCTTACATTGTGCTCGACCATGACTCCGGTGAGTTCTTCCTGCGGTCACGGGCGACGGCGTTTCCTGGCCGGCAGATCGCGGAGTTCTTCGGGGTCACCGGCGGACCCCTCGCGGATCACATCGACGCCAACATCTTGAACCTCACCGGCGAGCAGCACCGGCGGCTGCGGGCCCTGGTGGGCCCGGCGTTCACGCCCCGGCGGGCGGACCGCTGGCGCCCGGTGATGCGTGGCTTCCTCGAGGACCTGTGGTCACAGGCGGCGCCGAACAGCAGCTGTGACTTCGTCGCCGCGGTAGCCCGGCCCTTCCCCTCGCTGACCATCGCGACCGTGCTCGGCGCGCCGCACCAGGACGCCGAGCGGCTCCAGGAGTGGTCCAGCTGGGTACAGCGGCAGTTCGACATCCGGGCCCTGGGTACCAACCGGGACGATATCGAGCGGGCCGTCGTCGAGGTCCAGGACTACGTGACCGCGCTGCTGGAGGACCGGCGTGCCGCGCCTGGTGACGACTTGATCAGCGACCTGCTCGCGGCCCGGGACCAGGGTGACAGGCTGTCGGCCGCGGAATGCGTGCAGCTCGTGGCGAACCTGCTGGCCGGAGGGATCGACACCACCACCGCTCAACTGGCGCACGCCATCCGGTTGTTCGCCGGGCATCCCGCCCAGTGGGCGCTGCTGGCCGCCGATCCCGCTCTGGTCCCGCGTGCCGTCGACGAGGTGCTGCGGTTCGAGCCGGTCACGCCGTTCACGGCGCGAATCTGCCTGGAGCAGATCGAGCACCGCGACGTGATCTTCCCGGCCGGCACGATCGTGGCGGTCTGCGCCGAACGGGCCAACCGGGAAGGCGGGGCAGGGGAGGAGTTCGATATCACCGCGACCCGCGACGCCCGGCTGCTCACGTTCGGCGCCGGGACGCACTATTGCCTGGGCTCGAACCTGGCCCGGGCGGAACTGGAAGAGGCCCTGGCGTTCCTCGCGCCACGTACCCCCAACCTCGCCCTCGACGGTCCGGCACAGCTGGGCGGGGTCGAAGGCATCTACGGAATCGACAAGCTCCCGATCACCTGGTCGGGCTCAGCCCCGGCGAGCCCCGGGCCAGACGTCACATAAGAAGCCCGTGCTCGTCCGCGGCGAGCACGTCCCCTGAGGGGTTTGCCGATGCAGGCAGTACGAGGCGCCGACTGGCGGTCACTCAGAGCGCCCGCTCGGCTACCAGAACGGACCTCGGTACCTGTCCTGAGCCTCGAGCTGGCCCGGGATGCCGAACAGCATTCCGATACCGGCTCGGGCACGGTCACCGCCGGCGCCGTGCGTGCGCGCCGCGCCCTCATGCTGGCCGTCTGCTGCCTGAGCCTCTTCATGGTCGGCCTGGACAACACGATCGTCATGGTCGGGCTGCCGTCCATCGGCGGCGACCTGCATGCCGGCGTGGCCGGCCTGCAGTGGGTGGTCGCCGCGTACACCATCACGCTGGCCGCCCTGCTGATGTTCTCCGGTACCCTCGCCGACCGGATCGGCCGGCGGACGATCTTCCAGGTCGGCCTGTCGCTGTTCACCCTCGGCTCGTGGCTGTGCAGCCTGGCCCCGGGCCTCGGCTGGCTGATCGGCTTCCGGATCCTGCAGGGGGTCGGCGGCTCGATGCTCAACCCGGCCGCCCTCGGCATCATCACCAACACCTTCACCGGCCGAGCCGAACGGGCCCGGGCGATCGGGGTCTGGGACGGAGTGTTCGGCCTGTCCATGGCGTTGGGGCCGGTCCTGGGCGGCGTGCTGGTCGGCGCGGTCGGGTGGCGCGGGATCTTCTGGGCCAACATCCCGGTGGGCCTCGCCGCCATCTCGCTGACCGCGCTGTTCGTGCCGGACTCCAAGGCGCCGAGGTCTCGTCACGCGGATCCGGTCGGCCAAGAAGGTCATGCCGCGGAAACCCGGGGTGTCGAACGTGCGGGCTACCGCTCCGCGCTCGATGAGCGGGAGCGCCACGTCCCGGCGCTCGGCGGGGAACAAGGTCTCGCCGGCGGTGCTCCTGGTCAGCGGCCAGCTGATCGTCCAGCCGCAGATTGTCCCAGCGCATGAACTTCACCATAGAACGGTTTTTCGATTAAGACAAGCTTGACACGCTGTCGCTCGTCACGAATATTTAGACTGATTCTGGGTACGATCGGCCTCAGCCGACGGATCTCACGATCTGGAAAACAGGCGAAGTACGAAGCCAGGAACAATTGGATAAAGAAGCCCTCCTGAGAGATAGTGAGAGGGTATTCACCCGGACGCGAGGCGGAGGGGGTAGCGGTATGGCCCTGTCGCAGGACGAGCAGCGGATGCTCGCGGAGATCGAGCGGCGGCTCGCGGCCGACGATCCCGGGCTCGCTTCGTGCCTGACGACGTTCCGCCGGCCGGGCCCTGGTACGGTCCTCCGTTCACCCCGGGCGCGCATCATCGGCTCGCTGTTCACGGTCCTGCTGGTCGCGATGGTCTCGCTGATGGTCTACGCGATGGTCCCGTTCCGCGCGCACATGCCCGCGGCACGCGCCGCCGCAGGCGTCCAGCGCGCCGGCCAACACGGCGATCTCGGCCGCGACCAGCAGTCAGCCAAACCGCACGCAGCAGTCCTCCGCCAGCGTCAGCACCAGCGCCAAGTCCACCACGAGCCAGAGCGCCCAGACCCGCTCCGCCACGGCCGCGGCGACCGGTAAGGCACAGCAGGCCAAGGTTAAGCCCACTAACGTGGCGCTGCTGCCCGAGACTAGTCCGTAGTCAGTTTCGGCTAAGGATTCTCGCCACAGCTGGACCAGGTACCTCTCGAGACCCTCGAGCGTCCTTTTCTCCTGCTGGAACTCATCGCTGAGCGGATTGCGGTGCCGGTCGAAGAGCGCTGTGTAGCGGCGGGTCACCACGTCGCGGTTGCTGGCGTAGACACGGACCGAATAGTCGCCGAACCCGCCGCCGAGGCGGAGGCCGTGAACCGCGGTGCCCGCCTGGCCCATGCTGATGCTCAGCTGCCCGCGCAGGTAGACGCTCCCCTTCGCTTCCTCGTCCCAGGCGTCGCCGCAGGGCGGGGGAGCCCCGTCCCACTCCTCGAGGACGAGCCGCACGTTGATATCCTCCTGCAGGCTGCCCACCCACAACTGCTCGCGGTTCGTGCTGATGAGCGCGCCGACGGGCGGCAGCGGGCCGCCCGGGGCGTCGGGGTCGACGGCCGGGTCGTGAATCCGGAACATTCTTCGTTCCGGCGTCACTGGGATAACCAGCTGCAGAAGCCTGCGGCTCATGGCTCCCCCCTCAGCACGTTGATATCCTCGCATAACGGACTGCTTAGCAAGCAAATCTAGACCGCAGACTCATACCGTGAGGCCCGAACGCACTCTGAAATGCTGAACGTAACCACTTGACTACTCAACGCGTAAGTGTACCGTCATAACTGTTATGAACCTTGTGTCCGATCTTGACCTGCCGGTGTTCGACTACACGGCGCCGGACTTCTCGGCTGACCGCTACCACCAGCAGCTCGCCGAAACCAGCCAGCAGGGCTGGCTAGCCAAGTCGCCGCTCGCTTACATTGTGCTCGACCATGACTCCGGTGAGTTCTTCCTGCGGTCACGGGCCACGGCGTTCCCTGGCCGGCAGATCGCGGAGTTCTTCGGGGTCACCGGCGGGCCCCTCGCGGATCACATCGACGCCAACATCTTGAACCTCACCGGTGAGCAGCACCGGCGGCTGCGGGCCCTGGTGGGCCCGGCGTTCACTCCCCGGCGGGCGGACCGCTGGCGCCCGGTGATGCGTGGCTTCCTCGAGGACCTGTGGTCGCAGGCGGCGCCGAACAGCAGCTGCGACTTCGTCGCCGCGGTAGCCCGGCCTTTCCCCTCGCTGACCATCGCGACCGTGCTCGGCGCGCCGCACCAAGACGCCGAGCGACTGCAGGAGTGGTCCAGCTGGGTACAGCGGCAGTTCGACATCCGGGCCCTGAGTACCAACCGGGACGATATCGAGCGGGCCGTCGTCGAGGTCCAGGACTACGTGACCGCGCTGCTGGAGGACCGGCGCGCCGCGCCCGCTGACGACTTGATCAGCGACCTGCTCGCGGCCCGGGACCAGGGTGACAGGCTGTCGGCCGCGGAATGCGTGCAGCTCGTGGCGAACCTGCTGGCCGGGGGGATCGACACCACTACCGCTCAGCTCGCGCACGCCATCCGGTTGTTCGCCGGGCATCCCGCCCAGTGGGCACTGCTGGCCGCCGATCCCGCGCTGGTCCTCACGTGCCGTCGACGAGGTGCTGCGGTTCGAGCCGGTCACGCCGTTCACGGCGCGAATCTGCCTGGAGCAGGTCGAGCACCGCGACGTGATCTTCCCGGCCGGCACGATCGTGGCGGTCTGCACCGAACGGGCCAACCGGGAAGGCGGGGCGGGGGAGGAGTTCGACATCACCGCAACCCGCGACGCCCGGCTGCTCACGTTCGGCGCCGGGACGCACTATTGCCTGGGCTCCAACCTGGCCCGGGCGGAACTGGAAGAGGCCCTGGCGTTCCTCGCGCCGCGTACTCCCAACCTCGCCCTCGACGGTCCGGCGCAGCTGGGCGGGGTCGAAGGCATCTACGGAATCGACAAGCTCCCGATCATCTGGTCGGGCTCAGCCCCGGTGAGCCCCGGGCCAGACGTCACATAAGAAGCCCGTGCTCGTCCGCGGCGAGCGCGTCCCCTGAGGGGTTGCCGATGCAGGCACCAGTTCGAGGCGCCGACTGGAGGTCACTCAACGTGCCCGTTCGGCTACCAGAACGGACATCGGCACCTGTCCTGAGCCTCGAGCTGGCCCGGGATGCCGAACAGCACCCCGGTACCGGCGCGGGCACGGTCACCGGCGGCGCCGTGCGCGCGCGCCGTACCCTCATGCTGGCCGTCTGCTGCCTGAGCCTGTTCATGGTCGGCCTGGACAACACGATCGTGATGGTCGGGCTGCCGTCCATCGGCCGCGACCTGCACGCCGGCGTGGCCGGCCTGCAGTGGGTGGTCGCCGCCTACACCATCACGCTGGCCGCCCTGCTGATGTTCTCCGGTACCCTCGCCGACCGGATCGGCCGCCGGACGATCTTCCAGGTCGGCCTGTCGCTGTTCACCCTCGGCTCGTGGCTGTGCAGCCTGGCCCCGACCCTCGGCTGGCTGATCGGCTTCCGGATCCTGCAGGGGGTCGGCGGCTCGATGCTCAACCCGGCCGCCCTCGGCATCATCACCAACACCTTCACCGGCCGAGCCGAACGGGCCCGCGCGATCGGGGTCTGGGACGGAGTGTTCGGCCTGTCCATGGCGATGGGACCGGTCCTGGGCGGCGTGCTGGTCGGCGCGGTCGGCTGGCGCGGGATCTTCTGGGCCAACATCCCGGTGGGCCTGGCCGCCATCTCGCTGACCGCGCTGTTCGTGCCGGACTCCAAGGCCCCGCGGTCGCGCCGCGCCGACCCGGTCGGCCAGTTCCTTATCATCGTGATGCTCGGCGTCCCTCGCCTACGCGATCATCGAGGGCCCCGCCTACGGCTGGCGCTCACCGGAGATCTTCGGCTTCTTCGCACTCTCCGTGGCCGCGCTGGCCGTGCTGCTCGCCTATGAGCCGCGCCGCGAAGAGCCCGTGGTCGACTTCCGGTTCTTCCGCAGCGTGCCGTTCGCGGGCGCCAACCTCACCGCGGTCTGCGCGATCGCCGCGATGGCCGGGTTCTTGTTCCTGTCCACCCTGTACCTGCAGGACGTGCGGGGCCTGTCCGCCCTGCAAGCCGGACTGACCATCTTGCCGATGCCGGTGGTGATGGCCCTGTGCGCACCGATGGCGGGCCGCATGGTGGCCAAGCGCGGCCCGCGGATCCCCTTGGTCATCGCCGGGCGCGGCGCTCACCCTGAGCAGCGCGGCGCTATCCCGGCTGACCGGCACGACCGAGCACCCGTACCTGATCGTCACCTACGCCCTGTTCGGGATCGGGGCGGGAATGGTCAGCTCGCCGATCACCAACGGGGTCATGTCCGGGGTCCCGAAGACCCAGGCCGGCATGGCCTCCGGCATGAACTCCTCCAGCCGTCAGCTCGGCCAGTCGCTGGGCGTGGCCATCGTCGGCTCGGTCCTGGCGGCCAGCATCCGCGGGTCGATGCGGGACGGCTTCGTTCACGCCGCCCACGCGGGCTGGTGGATCCTGGCCGGCTGCGGGTACGTGGTCCTCCTGCTCGGCCTGCTCTGCACCACCCAGTGGGCCAAGGCCACCGCGTCGCGCCTGGGCTGACCGGCGGTGACGAACGTCTCAGCCTGAGTTCGGCGGCTGGCGGAAATAGTCATCGGTAGATGAGTAGTTAGTTGCCATGAGGCAAATACCCTCGTCCCACCGATCCGGGTGATACCGCTGCCAGAGCTCAGCCGCCGTCGCCGCACGCTCGTGCTCGTCATCTGCTGCTTCAGCCTGTTCATCGTCGGCTTGGACAGCACCATCGTCAACGTCGCGCTGCCCTCCATCGGCCGGGACCTGCACGCCTCGGTGGCCGGGCTGCAGTGGACCATCGACGCCTACACGCTCGTGCTGGCCAGCTTGCTGATGCTGTCCGGCGCGACCGCCGACCGGGTTGGCCGCCGCCGGACGTTCCAGGTCGGACTGGCCGTGTTCACGGTCGGCTCCGGGTTGTGCAGCCTGGCGCCCGGGCTCGGCTGGCTGATCGCGTTCCGGATGATGCAGGCGGTCGGCGGGTCCATGCTCAACCCGGTTGCGATGTCGATCATCACCAATACGTTCACCGACCGCGCCGAACGCGCCCGGGCGCTCGGCGCCTGGGGCGGCACGTTCGCCCTGTCTGTGGCGCTCGGCCCGGTGCTGGGCGGCGTCCTGGTCGAGGCGGTCGGCTGGCGGGGCGTGTTCTGGGTCAACATCCCGGTCGGCCTGGCCGCCATCGCGCTGACCGCTCGATTCGTCCCCGAGTCGCGGGCGCCCAGAGCGCGTCGGCCGGACCCGGTCGGACAGGGCCTCATTGTCGTGATGCTCGGCTCGCTCACCTACGCGATCATCGAGGGCCCCACGGACGGCTGGCACTCACCGGAGATCCTGACGCTGTTCGCGGTGGCGGCAGTGTCCCTCGTGGTCTTCGTGGCCTACGAGGCGCGCCGTACCGAGCCAGTGCTCGACCCGAGGTTCTTCCGCAGCGCGCCGTTCTCTGGGGCGGTGCTGACCGCGATCAGCGCCTTCGCCGCCCTCGGCGGCTTCTTGTTCCTGGCCACCTTGTACCTGCAGGATGTGCGGCACATGTCCGCGCTGGCCGCTGGCCTGCACATGGTGCCGATGGCGGCGGCGATGGCGGTCGGCGCGGTGGTGTCCAGCCGGATCCTGGCCCGCTGGGGCGGTCGGCTGCCGACCCTGACCGCGGGCGCGGGGATCGCGGCCGGCGGCCTGCTGCTGTCCGGCATCACCACGTCCTGGTCCACGCTGCACATCGTCGTCGCGTTCAGCGTCTTCGGCCTCGGATCCGGCATGGTCAACGCGCCGATCACCCAGGCGGCAGTGTCGGGCATGCCGTTCGCGCAGGCTGGCGTGGCCTCAGGGATAGCCTCGACCAGCCGTCAGATCGGCACCTCGCTAGGCGTGGCGATCAGCGGCTCGATCCTGGCCGCGAACCTGCACGGCTCGCTCCCAGCCGGGTTCGTCCGGGCCAGTCACCTCGGCTGGCTGCTGCTGGCGGGCTGCGGTGTGGCGATCATGGTGCTGGGCCTGGTCACCAACAGCCGCTGGGCGCTGCAGACCGCCGCCCGCACGGCCACCATGTTGGACGCCACCGAACAGCGCACCCCCGCCATGACCCGCTGACCGCCGCTACGGCTCGTTCGGAGCCCCGAATCTGCGGCGGCCATCAGCCCCGGTCCAACGACCCAAGCGATCGGCGAATCCCCTATCCACCGGGTGGCGCTCGGCGGCGTTTGCTTGGGAACCACGTCGTCGTCCCCGCCGACCACGTGGGCCAGACCAAGCTCCGCAAGCGCCTTCTCAATGGCTCGCGCCTTGTCCACCAAATCTACCTGGGATAGGACGGACAGCCGATCACTCCATTCGGCGAGGCTGATCAGCCACCTTTCCATAAATGATACGAACTCGGTTGGATTCAGGTCGGCAAGACGTTGCTTTGCCGCCTCCAGCGACGGCAAGGGCGAAGTATCTGAATTCTCCGTAAGGCGCACGGTAATATCCTGCAGCAGCGCAGCGCGCTGTTCCAAGATCTGCTCCCAGAAGCGCGGCTTCGTGGCCTCGCGCCAATATTCGGTCTCCGCTATAGGATCGGCTCTGTTCGCAGACATCCCTTTTGCGACGCGCATGCACCAGCCAGAGTAGGCCGGAAAGCAGGATATCCCCGAATTCCTCTCGTATAGCCCGGTCCGGAGTGGCAAAAGGCAGGTACTGCAGCTGCCCGACCGAACCTCCTATAGCAACTTGACGCTCACGGAGATGGTTAATGACACAGAGCCAGTCCTCGTGATAGACGGGAGCGAAATACCCGTTAAGGAGCTGTGGATTGACTAGGAGCGATCCGCCAGAAACGAATAGCTCTTGCCTTCGTCCAGCCAGGCGTCGGGCATGTCCCACGACAGATGCGTCCGGGTATTTCTTTACCTGGAGCCCAACGACCGGATAGTCATCCAGCAGAGCCGCAGCGGAACTTAGTTTGGCGACGTGCAGCTTGCGGATGTCGTCGTCAAGAAAGAGCATCCGCGTCCACCCGCATACGCGGCCGATCAGCAAGCCGAGGTTGCGCTTCCTGCTGATATCGAGCGCGGGCGGCGCTACCAGGCTCTGTGGCAGAGACGCGCCTAGGTCGAGCAGGTGATGCTTGGTGCCGGAGCGAACCGTCAACACTGTGACCTGGCCCGGCTTCAGCACATTCGAGAACGGCCGAGAGTCCGGTGGGTGGCTCGTCGGTATACAACACGATCAAGTGACACCGGGACTCCGCCGCGAACTGTACTGCCGGGCGGAGGTGTTCCGCCGAGCGGATCGTCGGAACGACGATGGCATCTACGAGAGGCTCGGTGATAGGCCGCTTACCAGAAGCGGTATGGATAGTACTGACCGGGATATCCGGAAACTGAAGCAGGTCCCTGTACGACTGTATCTCGAAAGGTCTCGGGAGTTCTCCGCCGCTTTCCGCTTCACACAAGTCTGTACTAGTTTTCATCTTGGCGGTCACCCCACCGTGCACCGGTCTCCGCCGACCACTCGTACAGACGGGTGTTCTCACGCCACAGGTTAGGCGGCAAAGCTATGTCGTTCTGAACTGGAATGTTCATGAGGATACAGAAGGACTCGGCGTTCCCGAAGACACTCTCCCTGTACCGCTCATTGGTATCTCGGACATGCGAGTCAATGAAGCAGAGCGCGGCGCCATGGACACCGCGGCTGGTGATTCCGCTCAGCAAGGTAACCGTCCCCCCCGGTATAATGGGATGCGGGCCGCGGGCGATCAGCCCGACGTCTTGCACCAGGTTCCCTTGGTCGTCTCGCGACGACGTGAACTCTCGCGTCTTCTCGTCCCACGCTGCACTTGAAGAGATGCGTTACCGGATCTGTGCCCGGGATCTCATCGGCGGCTGGCAGAGGAATGTCCTGCGCGAACAGAATTGCCGCGTCGGAGGCCGCGCCGCCGATGAGGATCAGGTTGTTCAGGGCAAAATCTCGAGCAAGCCGATCCGAAGGCAGAATCCGTATCATGCGTGCTGGATTATCGGCCTTGACCTGCCCGAAGACCATCGACCAGCGCATCGAGGTCGGCGTATCTGGCGTAACTAGCGTAGTTCAGGTGGGACGGCTTGGAGTACGGCGGCGGCTCAACGGCGTCGGAGCACACGATGCTGACCGCGATCGGGTCCGGAAAGTGCCAGAGCGCGCTGCCCGGACCTTTGGCCGTCGCGAGGACAGGCGTCGACTGAGCCGCCAGTTCGCGCAGTGAGATGAGCTCTTCATACAGCTCACGCTCCCGCTCGCGCTCCTGCTCGGTCAGTTCGCCGGGCCCAAGCAGACGAGGCCGGTCACCGTCAAACGACCGGCTTGTGCAGAACAAGCGGGCATAGGCCTCCAGCCGCTGCGCTGGAGGCAGCCGATCCGAGCCTGGCTTCTCCCATAGGGACACGGTGGCAATGCTGAGCGAATCCGAGCCGCCCAGCAGCGTGGCCAGTTGCTTCTGGGTGAGGCTCTCCCGTTCGCGCAGGGCTCGTAGACGTTCCGCCAGCCTCCGGCCCGGAATGGACGGCTGGTCGTTCTCGGCCACCATTTGACCTCCACTCTGAGGCTCACGTGTCCAGTGTGACAAGACGGCCGTTTTACTCGTAGAGATACCTGGTTGTATCACCAACGACGCTCCCGCCGGGCGGGATCCGCGTCACGTAAACGAAAAATCCTTAAAATTTACTTACGGTTCATGAGCTTAACATGTTTTTGCGTCAAACCGGGCGGGAACAAGTCAAACGTAGTCAAGTTTAACTTGAGGGACATAATCCTCCGAGTACGGACTTCGGCGACATAGGGACATTGAGGAGGCAACCATGCATCCTTGGTCTTACCAGCTCATCCGTCGGCGCATCAGGTGCGAGCGCTCCGGGACGGTGAAACGAGATCCCTCCTTCGGCACAGCCTGGTTCTCTTGGTCGTTGCGGCCGGTGGCGTGGTCGTCGTGGTAGCGGCCACGTCGATCCTGGCGCTCGACGGGCGCCCCGCCAACCTTGCTGAGGCCAACGGTTCCATATCGCCGTTCAACAGCAAGCGGACACGCCGCCACAGGTCGCTTCCCGTGCACCGGAGCATCCTGGCCGTCGACATCGAGGGGTCGACACGGCGCACCAACCCGGTCAAGGGAGAACTACGCGACGAGGTGTACCGCCTAGTGATAGAGGCTCTATGCGTGACCGGGATTGACAGCCAGCACTACGATCCGTTCACCGATCGCGGTGACGGGCTGCTGGTCCTGCTGCACCCCGTCGACGAACTCCCCAAGCCGGTGCTGCTGAGCCATCTGATCCCGGCCCTGGCCCGCCTGCTCGCCGCGTACAACAGCCGGATCCCTCCGGCCGACCAGCCGCGCATCCTGCGGTTGCGAGCGGTCATCCACGCGGGGGAGGTGCACCGCGACGGGAACGGGCCCTTCGGCGACGACCTGGACGTGGCCTTCCGCCTCCTGGATGCGCCACGTTTCAAGGAAGAGCTCAAGAGCGCGACGGTGCCGCTGGCGCTGGTCGCGTCGGACTACATCTACCAGTCGATCATCCGTCACGGCTACGACGGCATCGACGATACGGCATTCCTCCCGCTCGTCACGGTAAAGGTCGGTGACCAGCGCCGTAGAGGCTGGGTCCATTTCCCGTTCGCGGAGCGGAATTACGGTGGGCATGCCAACGCTGCCGCAGGCCTCCTGAGCTGGCTAACCTGGTCGGCCCGCGACGCGCCGCAGACCATCCGGATCAGTGATCGTGATCCGGTGCTGAGCAGTCCGGATCAGACCGCGCATCCTCCAGTTGCTGAGCGCGCGCGTGACAGTAGCGCGCGAGGTCCCAGCGAGGCTGGCCAGTTCCTCCTGTGACAACGGCATCACCAGGTCAAGCGAACCGCCCACGGCACGCCCATAACGTTCGGCCAGTTCGAGCAGAAGGCCGGCCAGTCGCTGCGCGCCGCTGGTTTCGGCGCGGCGACGGAGTGTCGCGTCCGTATCGTTCCATTTCTGCGTCACGACGCGCCGGAAGACACGGGCGGCTCGCGGATGGCCGTCGAGGAACGAGTTGAAGCTGTTGTGCCGCACGATCAGCGCCTTGACGATCTCGATGGTCTGAATCGTGGCGTTCCGGCGTCCGGTGGTCTCACCTGCGATCTCCCCGACGATGTCACCGTCGCCGCGCAGCGCGAGCAGAATCTCGTGGCCGTCCTTAGTCGCGGACAGGATCTTGACCCATCCGGCCAGCAGGATGAACACGTGCGTGGCGAGGTCACCCTCGAGGCACATGGTCGCGCCAGGCGGATAATCCCTGGTAAGTCCAAGGCTCGGACAGAGCATCCTCGTTCATCTTGAGAAAGCAGATACCAGAATCCCTGGCCAGATCCCATCCCCTGCATCTTCGTTGTCACCGTCGGAAAATGCCTTATATGGCGGCAAGCGGGTAATAGCCGACACTGGTTCTAACAATGAGCCCTTGCCGGGTCATTGACAAATCCCGAGGTGACACGTGCCTGCTCAGCCCCCCTCATAGGCCGAGCAGGATCACGACGGTCCAGAGCAGGAAGTACGCGGCGGCGATGTAGGTCCAGGTGTCAGCCACCTGGGTGCGGCGGCGGGCCAGCCGGGCGGCACCGAGCAGCAGGTGGGCGCGCGCCCACGTCCACTCCTGCGGATCGCTGCCCGCCGGCGGCAGGGTCAGCCACCCGGCCCGCGGGTCGATCGGGGCGCCCGTTTTCCAGCGCATCTCGCTGAGTACGTTGTGCACCGGCCGGTTGGCCACGGCCAGCATGATGACCGCGGCGAGCCAGCAGACCAGCAGGCCCGACAGCAGGCCGGCGTTGACCGCGCCCAGGACGCCCGGTCGCATCGCGTGGCCCGAGAACGCGGCCTCCAGGCCGATGGCGATGGTGATCGCGCTCAGCACGCCTCCGCCCAAGAACATGCTGCTGCGGGTGTCACGTAGCAGCCACGCCATCTCGCCGATGGCCTCTTGGGCGGGCCCCTGATCTGGCTGTGCTCGATCAGGCAGGTCGCGGCCCTGGGGATTGTGTCCTCGGGCCGGCTGGTTCGGCCAGGATGGCCTTTCGATCATCGCGACGGCCATGACACTTGCCTCCCGCTTGTGCTTAACCTTCCGAGTCAAGCCAAGCAGGAGCGCCGGTCAGGCGCTGTGCCACACGAGCCAGCGCGGCCGTCTCATATGACGCAAGATGTATCAAAGGCCATAAGGCTAGCGGCAGCCGCAGGCCCCGCCGCAGCAACCCCCGCCGCCGGAGCCGGAGGGACCGGCCGAACGGCCGGACGCGAGGCCGCCCACCGAGACCGTCGACAGGAGCTTCACCGTGTCGTCATGGCCCTGCGGGCAGGTGCAGGGCGCCGATGACTCGGTCATCGGGCGGCTCAGCTCGAACGTGTCACCGCAGGCGCGGCACCGGTACTCATAGCGTGGCACGTTAGACACTCTACCCGCCTGGCCCGCTGGCCGGTGTGATCCGCGGCGCCCGCCACGGGCGCGGAGTCACCGTTCGCGGAGGTGAGGGACGGTCCGTTCGGAGTAATGGTCTTAGGCGCGGGCGGGACCGCGGCGTCATCGTAGTAGAACTGCTTGCCGCGCAGCAGCGAGACCAGCGCGCCGAGCACCGACATGATCGCGGCGGCGGTGAACACGATGACCAGGCCCTGATGGAACGGCGCCGAGATCAGCTCCGGGAAAAACTGCTTGCCGGTCAGGACCGCGACACTGTGCGCGGGGAGCTTGGCCAGGACGCCGGAAGGCGCCAGCAGGTTCTGCACCGGGTTGAAGCCGAGCAGGGCGGAGAACAACGTGCTGACCGGCGGCAGGTGACCGACCTGCGTGGCCACCGACAGCGGCACGCCCTGGGCGCGCAGCCCGCTGGTCAGGGTGTGGGGGAGGGCCCGGGCCACCCCGGCGATCATCAGCGAGAAGAAGATGCCGATGGACAGGGACATGCCGGAGTTCTGGAAGGTGGACCGCATGCCGGACGCGGAGCCTCGCTGCCCGGCCGGCACCGAGCTCATGATCGCGGAGGTGTTGGGCGAGGCGAACAGGCCCGAACCTACCCCGTTGCCGAAGATCAGCAGCGCGAACAGCGGGTAGGAGAAGTCCACCGGGAGCAGCATGAGCCCGACGAAACAGATGGCCGCCAGGAGCAGTCCGGAGGTAGCGAACAGCCGGGGCCCGTACCGGTCGGACAGGGTGCCTGAGATCGGCCCGGCGATCAGGAAGCCCGCGGTGAGCGGCAGCATGTAGATCCCGGCCCACAGCGGTGTCACGGTGAAGTCATAGCCATGCAGCGGCAGCCAGATGCCCGCCAGCCAGATGACCAGAATGAACTGCAGCCCGCCGCGAGCGATGGAGCCGAGCAGGCTGGCGGCGTTGCCCGCTGCGAAGGCCCTGATTTTGAACAGGCCCATCTGGAACATCGGCTCGGCGATCTTGGTCTCGAAGATGCAGAAGGCGATCAGCATCACGACGCCGCCGATCAGCCCGCCGATAATCAAGGGGTTGGTCCACCCGGTCGGGTGCCCGCCGTAGGGCCGGATCCCGAAGGTAATGGCGATCAGCAGGGTGCCCAGGCCCACCGCGAACAGGATGTTCCCGATCCAGTCGATCTTCGCACGCCTGGTGGTCGCGATCTCGTGCAGGCTCCTGTACGCCCAGACGGTGCCGAACACCCCGATCGGTACGTTGACCCAGAACACCAGGCGCCAGTTCACCGCGGCCAGCACGCCTCCGAGCAACAGCCCCACGAACTGCCCGGAGATCCCGGCGATCTGGTTGATGCCCAGCGCCATGCCGCGCTTGTTCGCGGGGAACGCATCGGTCAAGATCGCGGCCGAGTTGGCCATCAGCATCGCGCCGCCAAACGCCTGCACGAACCGGAAACCGATCAGCCACAGCGCGCCGTGGGTGCCGGTCAGCGGATCAAGCGAGAGCGCGATCGAGGCCAGCGTGAAGACGACGAAGCCCAGGTTGTAGATCTTCACCCGGCCGAACATGTCGCCCAGCCGGCCCAGCGTCACCACCAGCACCGACTGGACGAGCAGGTACCCCATGATCATCCAGAGCAGGTAGGTCACGTTGCCCGGGGTGAGGGGGTTCAGGCCGATGCCGCGGAATATGGCCGGCATCGCGATGATCACGATGGACGCGTCGATCGTCGCCATCGTCATGCTCAGCGTCGTGTTGGACAGGGCGATCCACTTGTACCGATCGGACCGTGGGTCGCCTGATGTCCCGTTCACATGATCCAAGTCAACGCTTCGCCGCACGTTAACCCAGTCTACAGCGAGACACTTGCTTAATGGCAACTATTTATCTCGCTGACTTTCAGCCGTCCGGCTCCTCGTCCTCGCCAGGACTCCGAAGGGGCGGGCGTGCGCTCGAATATGTAGTACACGGCCACCAGGCCCATCAGCACGAACGCGGCGTACGCGCTGAACAGGGCGATGACGACCGCGACCGCGTAAACGGCCGCGCCGCCGACGAACCGGATCCGCGCCGCCCACCGCCGCTCGGGCGGCAGCGGCTGGTACACGTTCTCGCTGTGCAGCGTCCACTCGAAGATCCCGCCGAAGCCGAGCGACATGCCGACGAACACCCCGGCGTACAGCGCCATCGCGACCCGCGAGTCCCAGTTGTCCTTGGACAGGAATTCCGCCGCCGTCGCGGTGCTGAACGGGATCAGCACGACGAACAGCAGCAGCACCAGGTTGAGGAACAGCAGTGTCCGGTCCACGGCCTTGACCGACCTGAGCAGCGCGTGGTGGTTGACCCAGATGATGCCGATCGTGAAGAAGCTGATCGCGTAGGCCACGAACGCCGGCCAGTGCGAGGCGAGTTCGCCGACCAGGACCAAGCTTCTGGCCGTGCACGGGCCCCGCCACCACGATGTTGAGCGCGAGGAGGGTGATCGCGACCGCGAACACGCCGTCGCTGAACGCCTCCAGCCTGGTCCGGTCCACGTGGTGCTGCTCGCTCAGCTGCCAGCGGGCCTGGGTGTCGACCTTAGCCAGGATCTGGTCCACGCAGTCCTGGATGTGGCGCTGCCGGCCCGGCATGTCCTTGCTGGCGAAGTTGTCCAGGATGGCCAGCACCCGGTCCTGGCCGTTCAGGATGTCGAGCTGCTGCTTGGCCATCTCGTGCAGCGCGATGAGGGTCTCGTGGTCGGCGATGGCACGGCGGTCGCTGGCGGCCTGGGACCGGTTCGCGCTGACCTGTAGCGAGATCATGATGGACAGCTGCGGCAGGTTGAGGATGACGAGCAGCAGCGGCCACGGCGTGCGGCGTCGACCTTAGCAGGATCTGGTCCACGCAGTCCTGGATGTGGCGCTGCGGCCAGGCATGTCCTTGCTGGCGAAGTTATCCAGGATGGCCAGCACCCGGTCCTGGCCGTTCAGGATGTCAGCTGCTGCTTGGCCATCTCGTGCAGCGCGATGAGGGTCTCGTGGTCGGCGATGGCCCGGCGGTCGCTGGCGGCCTGGGACCGGTTCGCGCTGACCTGCAGCGAGATCATGATGGACAGCTGCGGCAGGTTGAGGATGACGAGCAGCAGCGGCCACGGCGTCTTGTCGAACCCGACGATGTTGCCCAGGAACAGCCAGACCACGATGCCGACGGTGATGAAGATGAACACGTACATCGAGCCGCAGAACCGGTTGACCCCGTCGGCGATCTTGTCCAGGATGCTGGTCCCGCGCACGTGTTCGGACAGGACCAGCTTGGGCATGTGCAGCTCCGGGCACTCCCGGATCTTCACGGCCCGGTCGTGCAGGTGCTTGGTGGCCTCGTCGATGGCCCGGAGGGCGGCGGCGTCGGTGTGCGGGCGGGCGAGATGCGGCACTTCGGCGGCCGGGGTTTCAGCTGGTGAGATTGTCTCGGTCATCGGTATCCTCCGCGACCAGCAAAAGTAGGGACTGGCACAACCTAGCGCGATTTCACCGGTGCCGGCGCGCACGCCGCTTCCCCTCCGATCGTCCTTGGATTTATGCCGAACGGTCCGTGGCTTCACCGGCTCGACTCCATCTTGCTTCCGCGGCAGCGCTGCGGGTGCATTCCTGTCGGCCATGACCCGGGACGGCAGCAGTCCTCAGGGTGGGGCCAGCAGGCGGGCGTTTCTCGGCCTGGGCGCGTTCGGGATCGCCGCCGCGGCGGCCGGGTGCACCACCGGCGGCGACTCAACGTCGGCCGGGAGCGGCGCGACCCCGCGAGCCAGTAGCCGACCCCGCTTGCTGTCGGAGAACTCGCGGCCCGGTGATCCGCACTGGGAGATCCGGCACCTGGGCGCGGCGAACGCGATCATGGGGTACGCCGGCGCGGCCAGCGTGCTGACCGGGCAGTCGTTCCCGCTGTTCGTGTCGACCACCGCGTCGGGCTTCCGGGTGCGCGCCTTCCGGCTGGGCTGGTACCGCGGAGACGGCGCCCGGCAGGTCTGGCAGTCCGGCTCGCTGCGCGGCCACCGGCAGAACGCGCCGGGCCTGACCGGCACGACCAACACCGTGCAGACCGCCTGGGACCCCGCGGTCGAGGTCCCGACCGACGACTGGCCCCCGGGCGCGTACCTGCTCCGGCTGGACGCGGACTCCGGCGCGCAGCGGTACGTGCCGATGACGGTCCGCTCGGCCACCACCGCGGGCAAGGTGGTGCTCAAGAGCTGCGTCTCGACCTGGCAGGCCTACAACACCTGGGGCGGCTACGACCTGTACAAGGGTCCCGGCGAGTCGTACGGGAACCGGTCGCTGGCGGTCAGCCTGGACCGGCCGTACGACCTGAACGGCGCGGACATGTTCCTCACCTACGAGCGGAACGTGGTCAAGCTGGCCGAGTCCCTGAGCCTGCCGCTGGCCTACGCGACCGGCATGGACATCGCGGCGGATCCGCACCTGCTGGACGGGGCCAGCGCGCTGATCTCGCCCGGGCACGACGAGTACTGGACGCCGGCGGAGCGCGCCAACGTGACCGCGGCCCGGGACGCCGGGGTCAACCTGGCCTTCCTCGGGGCCAACGCGATGTTCCGGCGGATCAGGCTGGACGCCGACGGCCGGCTGGTCATCTGCTACAAGACCAGCTACACCGAGGATCCGGAGTACGGGAAGGACAACGCGCTGGTCACCAGCGACTGGCGCGAACCGCCGGTGCCCGACCCGGAGTCCTCGCTGATCGGCACGATCTACGAGGGCTACCCGGCGAACGCGGCGTACCAGGTGGTAGCCCCGGACAGCTGGCTGTTCGCCGGGACCGGGGCGGCCGAGGGGGCCCGCTTCGCCAACCTGGTCGGCGTGGAGTACGACCGGGTCAACCCGGCCTACCCGGTGCCGCGGCCGATCCAGGTGCTGTCCCACTCGCCGCTGGTCTGCCAGGGCGCCCGTAGCTTCGGCGACTCCGCCTACTACACGCACTCCGGCGGGGCGGGAGTTTTCAACTCGGGCACCATGCGCTGGGTGGAGGCGATCTACGGCGACCGCCCGCACGGCATCGGCGGCCGCACTCCGGCCTTCGTCAAGCAGGTGACCACGAACCTGCTCCGCGCGTTCGCCGACGGGCCCGCCGCGGCCAAGTACCCCGCCCACGACAACCTGGACGCCATGCACGAGTACGTCGGCGACCCCATCGGCAACCCGGCCAACCTGCAGTAATCGTGCCCGTCTGGCTCAGTGCCCGACCTGCTGTTCGCGCCCGTCGGGATGCTC
>CAWKIB010000053.1:0-22498 GCA_963849595.1 uncultured Actinomycetes bacterium | reverse complement strand
CGCCGTGCGCGACCTGCCCGGCGACGGGAAGGCCGGGACGGCCGACCGCACCGCGCCGGTCAGGGCCGGGACCGGGCTGACCGGCGCGCAGGCGATCGCGCTCTTCGACGCCCAGGCCGGCAGCCGCCACCTCGACCTGGCGGCGCGGTACCTGCGCGCCGAGGGCCACGGCTTCTACACGATCGGCTCCGCCGGACACGAGGCCGACGCGGCGGTCGGGGCGGCGCTGCGGCCGTCCGATCCCGCGCTGCTGCACTACCGCTCGGGCGCCTTCTACCTGGCCCGCGCCGCGCAGGTGCCCGGCTCGCAGCCGCTGCGAGACGTCCTGCTCGGCCTGGTCGGCGCCAGCGACGAGCCGATCGCGGGCGGCCGGCACAAGGTCTTCGGGCACCACGGGCTGGCCATCATCCCGCAGACGTCCACGATCGCCTCGCACCTGCCGCGGGCGGTCGGGATCGCGTTCTGCATCGGGCGGGCTGGCAAGCTCGGTGTCCCGTCCCCGTGGCCCGCGGACGCCATCACGGTGGCGAGCTTCGGGGACGCCTCGGCCAGTCACTCCACCGCGGCCGGCGCCATCGGCGCCGCCTGCCGCACGGCCTATCAGGGCCTGCCGATGCCGCTGCTGCTGGTCTGCGAGGACAACGGCCTGGGGATCAGCGTGCGCACTCCGGACGGCTGGGTCGCGGCCGCGCACTCCGGGCGGCCCGCGCTGCGCTACTTCAGCGCCGACGGCTGCGACCCCGCGGCCTGCTTCGACGCCGCCGCGGCGGCCGCGGCCTACGTGCGGGCCAGCCGCTCGCCCGCGTTCTTGCACCTGAAGGTGGTGCGTTTCCTGGGCCACGCCGGCAGCGACGCGGAGGTCAGCTACCGCAGCCCGGCCGAGATCGCGGCGCAGTACGCCCGCGACCCGCTGCTCGGGACCGCGCGGCTGATCGTGGCGGCCGGCTTGCTCGGCCCGGAGCAGGTCATCCGCCGGTACGAGGCGCTGCGGGCCCGGGTGCGGCTGCTCGCCGACGAGGCCGTGACGCACCGCCCGCTGGCCAGCCGGGCCGAGGTGACCGGCCCGCTCGCGCCGCGCCGCCCCGGCCAGGTGGCGCGCCGGGCGGCCCGGGCCGCGCCGCCCGCGGCGCGTGCGGGCACCTTCGGGCGCAGGCTGCCGGAGGCGGCCGGGCCGCTGACCCTGGCGGACACCATCAACCGCGGCCTGGCCGACGCGCTCGCCGCGTACCCGGAGCTGATCGTGTTCGGCGAGGACGTCGGGCGCAAGGGCGGCGTGTACGGGGTGACGCGGGGGCTGGCCCGGCGGTTCGGCGTGGGCCGGGTGTTCGACACCCTGCTCGACGAGCAGGCCATCCTGGGGCTCGGCCTGGGCGCGGGGGTATCGGGCCTGCTCCCGGTGCCGGAGATCCAGTACCTGGCGTACCTGCACAACGCCGAGGACCAGCTCCGCGGCGAGGCGGCCAGCCTGCAGTTCTTCTCCACCGGGCAGTACCGCAACCCCATGGTGGTGCGGGTGGCGGGGCTGGCCTACCAGAAGGGCTTCGGCGGTCACTTCCACAACGACAACGCGGTCGGCGTGCTGCGCGACATCCCCGGCCTGGTGGTGGCGGTGCCGGCCCGGGCGCAGGACGCGGCGCCCATGCTGCGCACCTGCCTGGCCGCGGCCCAGGTGGACGGCACGGTCTGCGTGTTCCTGGAGCCGATCGCGCTCTACCACACCCGCGACCTGTACCAGCCGGGAGACGGCGGCTGGCTGTCGCCCTACGCCGGCCCGGAGCAGTGGGCGTCCGAGCACGTGCCGATCGGGCACGGCCGCGGTTACGGCGACGGAACCGATCTCACCGTGGTCACGTTCGGGAACGGGGTGCCGATGTCGCTGCGGGTGGCGCGCCGGCTGGCCGCGGACGGGGCCGGCGTGCGGGTCTTCGATCTGCGCTGGCTCGCTCCGCTGCCCGCCGAGCAGCTGCGCGCGGAAGCCGAAGCTGACCGGCCGCGTCCTGGTGGTCGACGAGACCCGCCAGTCCGGCGGGGTTTCCGAGGGGGTGATCGCCGCGCTCGCCGACGCCGGGTACCAGGGCCGGATGGCCAGGGTCACCTCGGCGGACAGCTTCATCCCGCTCGGCGACGCCGCCGCGCACGTCCTGGTCTCCGAGCCGGAAATCGAGCAGGCCGCCCGGCGGCTGCTCGGCTGAGGCTCGCTAACGGGCGCGGGCCAGGAGGTAGGCGCGCTCGGTGGCGACCTCGGCGTCCGGGTAAGGCTGGCGGCGGGTCAGGGCCTCGACGGTGAAGTCACCCGTCGTCCAAGACCTGCGTGGCGTGCGGGCACCGGCTCGCGGAGCTGAGCCTCGGGACACGCCACTGGACGTGCCCGTCCTGCGGCGCCCGGCATGACCGGGACATCAACGCCGCCAAGAACATCCTGGCGGCAGGTCATGCCGTAGTCCGGGGCTGCCCCGGGCGATGCCTGCGGAGCCGAGCGTACGACATGCCGGGACGCCCCCGGGTGCGGTCGGCGGTGAAACAGGAACGCCCGGCCGGCGACGGCTCGGAATCCCTGTCCTTTCAAGGCGGGCGAGTAGTCACGGCGTCTCGGTGACCTGCTCGCCGCGGGTCTCGCGGGCGGCGCCGGCGGGGGACGTGCCGTCGATCCGGACGCCGGACAGGGCGAGGATGCCGACCAGCACGGCGGCGCAGGTGATCGCCGCGTCGGCCAGGTTGAACGTCCACGGGAAGTGCGGCAGGTTCAGCCAGTCGACCACGCTGCCGCGCAGCGGGCCCGGGGCCCGGAACAGCCGGTCACCGAGGTTCCCGGCGGCCCCGCCGAGCAGCAGCCCGAGGCCGATGGTCCAGGACAGGCTGCGCAGCCGGGCGGCCATGCGGATGACGTAGACGATGACGCCGCAGGCGATCAGGGCGATGATCGCCGTGTAGGACGTGCCGACGCCGAACGCGGCCCCGGGGTTGAAGGTGAGCCTGAGCGTGAGCAGCCCGTCCAGCAGCCGGACCGGCGGACGCCCGGGCAGGTCGCGCAGCACCAGCGCCTTGGAGACCGCGTCCGCGGTGACCACGACGGCGGCGACCCCGAGCATCACCGCGAGCGTGCGCGCGCGGCCATGCTGGCTTGGCCGCCTGGGGCGGCGGGGCTGGCTTGGCCGCCTGGGGCGGCGGGGCTGGCTTGGCCGCCTGGGGCGGCGGGGCTGGGGCACCGAACGGGGCTGAGCCGCCATCGGTCAGGATCCGAGCGGGCGGGGCGGGAGCGGGGGCCGGGCCTTGACCGGGCCGGTGGCCGGGTCCGGGGGAACCGGGGGCGGCTGCTTGTCCAGCGCCTCGAGGGCCAGCTGGACCGCGGTCTCCAGCTGCGCGTCCCGCCCGGCCGCCCAGTCGTCGGGGGTGTTCAGCACCTCCACGTCCGGGTCGACGCCGTAGTTCTCCACGCTCCAGCCGAAGTCCGTGAACGAGAACGCGTACTGGGGCACGGTGATGCCGGTGCCGTCGACCAGCGTCTGGTAGCCCTCGATGCCGATCACGCCGCCCCAGGTCCGGGTGCCGACCACCGGGCCCAGGCCGAGCAGGCGGATGGCCGCGGTGACGATGTCGCCGTCGGACCCGGCGAACTCGTCGGCCACGGTGACCAGCGGGCCGCGCCGCGCCTCCATGCGGGTAGGTCTCCGGGCGCTGCCAGCGGCCCATGCCCCAGGCGATCACCCGGCGGGCCAGCTTCTCCACCACCAGCTGGGAGATGTGCCCGCCGTTGTTCGCGCGCACGTCGAAGATCAGCCCGTCGCGGGTCATCTCGGTCCGCAGGTCGCGGTGGAAGTGCGCCCAGCCCTCGCCCATCATGTCCGGGATGTGCAGGTAGCCCAGGCGGCCCTGGCTGAGCTCGCGGACCAGGGCGCGCCGCCCGGCCACCCAGTCCTGGTAGCGCAGCCGGCGCTCGCCGCGCAGCGGCACGACCACGACGCGGCGGGGCTCGCCCGGAGGGAGCGCGCACGGTGAGCTCCACCGGCTGGCCGGCGGTCCCGGCCAGCAGCGGCCAGGGGCCGCGCACCGGGTCGACCGGCTGCCCGTCCACGGCCACCAGCTCGTCGCCCGGATGGACGGCCACGCCGGGGGCGGCCAGCGGCGAGCGGGCCCGCGGGTCGGACGACTCGCCGGGCAGCACCCGGTCGACCAGCCAGCGCCCGGCCGCGTCCCGGGTCAGGTCCGCGCCCAGCTGCCCGACCGGCGGGTGCTTCGGCGCCGGGCCGGGGGCCGGCTGCACGTACGAGTGCGACGTGCCGGTCTCGCCGAGCAGTTCCCAGAGCAGGTCGGCGAAGTCGGCCGAGCTGCGGATCCGGTCCAGCAGCGGCCGGTACTCCTCCGCCGCGCCGTCCCAGTCCACGCCGGACATGTCCGGTACCCAGAAGTCCCGGCGCATGATCCGCCCCGCCTCGGCGTACGCGTGCCGCCACAGCGCGGCCGGGTCGGCCTGGAACCGGGCCCGGGACTTGTCCACCGTGACGGTCTCGGCCCCGTCGTCGCGCTTGCCGGAGGCCGGCATGACCCGCAGTTCGCCGTCGTCGTGCACGACCAGCCGCGTGCCGTCGCCGCTGACGTCGAACCAGTCGATCTCGCGGGCGATCTCGGTGACCTCGCGCTTGCGCAGGTCGAACCGTTCCAGGGCCGGGCGCGGGAGGTCGTCGTCCAGGTCCGCGCCGCCTTCGCCGAGCACCCCGGCTGACCTGGGCGCGGCGCCACAGGAGGCCGCCCTTGACCGCTCGCAGGCCGGAGTAACGGGCCTCGATGACCGGAACCGGCACCACCCGGTCCGGCAGGCCGGCCGCGTCGACCGTCACCGCGGCCGGCTCGGCCGGGTCGCCGTTCTCGTCCCGGGCCTCGGCGCCCACGGGGCGGCCCTCGGGCAGCGGCCCGAACGGGGACGGGGTGTCCTCCGCGAGCGGCACCAGGTACGGGCGGCTGCCGAACGGGAACGACATGTCGAAGGACTGCGCGTCGTAGACCGGGTCGAAGCTGCGCACGGACAGGAAGGCCAGGTAAAGGCCGTCGGCGGTGAACACCGGATCGGTGTCCGCGAACCGCCCGTCGGTCACCTCCACGATCTCTTGGCCGCCTGCGGCGGCGGGGCGGGCCAGGCGCAGGCGGCGCAGCGGCGGCGGCCCGGGCTGGGACCAGGCCAGCCAGGCCGAGTCCGGCGACCAGGACAGCCCGTCGACGGGGCCGTCATCGGACGCGGCCAGCTCGGTGACCTGACGGGTTGGGATATCTACCAGCAACAGCCTGCCGTCGTGGGCGGCGACGGCCACGGTTGTTCCGTCGGGCGAGGGGAGCAGGCTCAGCACGAAGCCGAGCGCCCCCTCGGCCAGGCGGACGGTCTGCGCATCGCCGGTCACCGAGGCGATCTCCAGGGCGTCCGGGCCGGCCGCGTCGGTGACCCAGACCACCTTGCCGGTCTCGCCCAGCACCCGGGGCAGCCGGGCCCGGGCGTCCGGGTCCACGTGCAGCGCCCGGGCCGGGCCGTCCTTGTGGGTCAGCCAGTGCACCGTGCCGCGCACCTCGACCACGCTGGCCTGCCCGGTCCGGTCGCAGTCCAGGTCGCCGAGGTGATCGGCGGCGGAGATGAGCCGCGGCGCGCGGGCCGCGGCGGGGGCTCCGAGGGTGATGTCGATCCGGTGTGGCGTGGCGGCGTCCGGACCGTCCAGCATCCAGATGTCGCCCGCGACGTGGTAGACGATCCGGTGCCCGTCCGTGCTCGGGTTGCGCGCGTAGGCGCCGTCGTGGTCGGTATGCCGGGCCAGGCCGGTGCCGTCCAGGGCGCAGGAGTAGATGTTGCCGGTGCCCTCGTGGTCGGACAGGAAGAACAGCCGGTCGCCGATCAGCATCGGGCTGGCCAGCTGGCCGCCCAGGTCGGCCAGGACCCGGGTGAACAGGGGATCATCACCGGCGTGGCGACCCACAGCTTGCCGGCCCGGCCGCCGCGGTACCGCTTCCAGAACGCGGGCTCGGCGCCCACGCTCCCGGTCAGCAGCGCGGTGCCGGCGTCCTCGATGGCCAGGTCGTTGACCAGCCCGTACGGGAGCGGCCGGGGCGGGGCATCGCCGCGGCCGGGGATCGCGAAGGCCTTGCGGTACTTGGTGGCCTGCTGGCCGGCCGAGGTGACGGCGAGCACCTCGCCGGCCGCCGTCCACCCGGTGACCCGGGTCTGCGGGTCGCCCCAGAAGGTGAGCCGGGCCGCGTCGCCGCCCTCGGGATCGGCGGCGTAGACCTCGGGCTGGCCGTCCCGCCAGCCGGTCCACGCGATCTGCGGTCCCGTCCCGGGAGAAGCGCGGGTAGCTGACCGGGGTGCCGTCGGCGGACAGCCGCCAGGCGCGGCCGCCCGCGGCGGGCGCGAGCCAGACGTCGTCGCCGGCCACGAAGGTGACCAGGTCACCGTGGACGTGCGGGTAACGCAGGTAGCCAGTCGCCATCACGCGGCTCCTCCCGGACGCGGACCCCGGGGCGGCAGCGGCGGGCGGGCCTTGTTCGGGTGGCTGACCGACGGGCCCGGCGGCGTGGCCGGCGGCTGCTTCTCCAGGGCCTCCAGCGCGAGCCGGACCGCGGTCTCCAGCTGCGGGTCCCGGCCGGCCGCCCAGTCGTCGGGTGAGATCAGCACCTCCACGTCCGGGTCCACGCCGTAGTTCTCCACGCTCCAGCCGTAGTCCTCGAAGTAGCCCGCGTAACGGGGCACGGTCATGTGGGTGCCGTCGACCAGTTCGTGGCCGGGGACGCCCTCGATGCCGATCACGCCGCCCCAGGTCCGGGTGCCGACCACCGGGCCCAGGCTGAGCAGGCGGATGGCCGCGGTGACGATGTCGCCGTCGGACCCGGCGAACTCGTCGGTCACCGTGACCAGCGGGCCGCGGCGAGCATCGTACGGGTACGAGACGGGCTGCACCCCGCGGCCCACCTCCCAGGCGATGACCCGGCGGGCCAGCTTCTCCACCACGAGCTGGGAGATGTGCCCGCCGCTGTTCCCGCGCACGTCCATGACCAGGCCGCTGAACCACATCTCGGTGCGCAGGTCACGGTGGAAGTGGGCCCAGCCCTCCCCCACCATGTCCGGGATGTGCAGGTAGCCCAGGCGCCCGTCGCTGAGCTCGCGGACCAGGGCGCGCCGCCCGGCCACCCAGTCCTGGTAGCGCAGCCGGCGCTCGTCGCGCAGCGGCACCACGACGACGGCGCGCGGTTCGCCCGACGCGGGCCGCACGGTCAGCTCCACCGGCTTGCCCGCGGTTCCGGCCAGCAGCGGCCACGGGCCGCGCACCGGGTCGACCGGCTGCCCGTCCACCGCGTCAGCTCGTCGCCGGGCCGCACCGCCACCCCCGGGGCCTCCAGCGGCGAGCGGGCCCGCGGGTCGGACGACTCGCCCGGCAGGATCCGGTCCACGATCCAGCGCCCGGCCGGATCCCGGGACAGGTCGGCGCCCAGCTGGCCGACCGCCGTGGGAGCCGGAGCCGCCCGGGGAGAAGTGCCAGTCCTCGCCGGCCTTGGTGATGTAGGCGTGCGACGTGCCGAGCTCGGCGACGACCTCCCACAGCAGGTCGGTGAAGTCGTTGGCGCCGCGGATCCGGTCCAGCAGCGGCCGGTACTCCTCCTGCACGCCGTCCCAGTCCACGCCGGACATGTCCGGCACCCAGAAGTCGCGGGCCATGATCCGCCCCGCCTCGGCGTACGCGTGCCGCCACAGCGCCACCGGGTCGGCCTGGAACCGGGCCCGGGACAGGTCGACGGTGACGACCTCGCCGGAGGAGTGGTCGTCCTCCTTGGTCTCGGACGGCACGACCTGCACCTCGTCGTGGTCCTTGACCACCAGGCGGGTGCCGTCGCCGCTGACCGTGAACGAGTCGAGCTCGGCGGCCAGCTCGGTGACCTCGCGCTTGCGCAGGTCGTAGCGCTCCAGGGACGGGCGCGGGCGCGTCGTCGTCCAGGTTCGGGGCGCTCTCGCCGAGCACGCCGGTGACCGGCTCGCGCAGCCAGGCCAGGCCGTCCTTGACCGCCCGCAGGCCCGAGTACCGGCCCTCGGGCACGGGCACGCCCACCACGCGGCTGGGCAGGCCGTCCGGGTCGACTGATACCACGGTCCGTTCGGAAGAATCCGATTTTTCCCCGTCCGGGGGATCCTGGCTCACCGGACGGCCACCAGGCAGGGGCCCGAACGGCGAGGGGGTCTGCGCGTCGAGGGTGACCAGGTAGGGGCGGCTGCCGTACGGGAACGACAGGTCGAAGGACTGCGCGTCGTAGACCGGGTCGAAGCTGCGCTGCGACAGGAAGGCCAGGTACAGGCCGTCGGCGGTGAACACCGGGTCGGTGTCGGAGAACCGGCCGTCGGTGACCTCGACGATCTGCTGGTCGGCCACTTTGGCCATGTACAGGCGGCGCAGCGGCCACGGCCCGGGATGGGACCAGGCCAGCCAGGCCGAGTCGGGCGAGAAGGACAGCCCCTCGACGGGCCCGTTGTCGGACGCGGGCAGCTCGGTGACCTGACGGTTTGGGATATCTACCAGATATAGTCTGCCGTCGTGGGTGGCAGCCGCAACGGTTGTCCCGTCTGGCGATGCGCTAAGGCTGGTGACCGTGCCGCCAAGACCTTCGGTAAGCCGAACGGAGCGTGGTTCACCGGTCACCGAACCGACCTCGAGCGCGTCGGGGCTGTCGCCGGCGTCGGTGACCCAGACCACCTGTGCCGGTCTCGCCCAGCACCCGGGGCAGCCGGGCCCGGGCGTCCGGGTCCACGTGCAGCGCCCGGGCGGGACCGTCCTGGTGGGTCAGCCAGTGCACCGTGCCGCGCACCTCCACCACGCTGGCCTGCCCGGTCTGGTCGCAGTCCAGGCTGCCCAGGTGATCGCGCGGCGGTGACGAGCCGCGGGGCGCGGGCCGCGGACGGGGAGCCGAGGGTGATCTCGACCGGGTGCGGTTCGGCGGCCTCGGGGCCGTCCAGCATCCAGATGTCGCCCGCGACGTGGTAGACGATGCGGTGCCCGTCGGTGCTGAGGTTCCTGGCGTACTGTGCCGTCGTGGTCGGTGTGCCGGGCCAGGTCGGTGCCGTCCAGGGCGCAGGAGTAGATGTTCCCGGTGCCCTCGTGGTCGGACAGGAAGAACAGCCGGCCGCCGATCAGCATCGGGCTGCTGAACTGGGTGTTCAGGTCGGCCAGGATCCGGGTGAACAGGGGGTCGTCTCCGGTGGCGATCCAGAGCTTGCCCGCGGTGCCGCCCCGGTAGCGCTTCCAGTACGCCGGCTCGCTGGCTCTCCCGGCCGGTCAGCAGGGCGGTCCCGGTGGTTTCCAGGGCGAGGTCGCTGACCGGGCCGAACGGCAGCCGCCGGGGCGGCGCGCCGTGCAGCGGGACCGCGTAGGCCCAGGAGTACTGGTTCTCCGGCTGCCCGGCGGCGCTGACGGCCAGTACCTCCCCGGCCTGGGTCCAGCCGGTCACCCGGGTCTGGTTGTCGCCCCAGTAGGTCAGGCGGGCCTGGCCGGCGCCCTCGGGGTCGGCGGTGTAGACCTCGGGCTGGCCGTCCCGCCAGCTGGTCCAGGCGATCGCAGTCCCGTCCCGGGAGAAGCGCGGGTAGCGGACCTGGGCGGCGTCGGCGGACAGCCGCCAGGCGCGGCCCCCCTCGGCAGGTGCGAGCCATACGTCGTCTTCTGCGACGAAGACGAGAAGCTCACCGTGAACATGCGGATACCGAAGATAACCAGCGGAAGTCACGCACTTCATCTTAAGGGCTGCCGCCAGCCGCGTTTGGAGCCATCTTATGGTCTAGAGCCAGCCCCGTTCGGATGCGATGTGCAGCGCCTCGGCGCGGTTGCGGGCGCCGGTCTTCTGGATGCAGGCGGACAGGTAGTTCCGCACCGTCCCCTCGGACAGGTACAGCTGGCGGGCGATCTCGGCGATGGTCCCGCCGTCCGCGGAGGCCGCCAGGACGTCCCGCTCGCGCGGGGTGAGCGGGTTGAGCCCGTCGGCCAGGGCGGCGGCGGCCAGGTCCGGGTCGATGACCCGCTCGCCGGCCAGGACCCGGCGGATGGTCTGGGTCAGCTTGTCGGCCGGGGAGTCCTTGACCAGGAACGCGGAGACCCCGGACTCCATGGCGCGGCGCAGGAACCCGGGACGGCCGAACGTGGTCAGGATGACGATCTTGATGCCGGGGAGGATCTTCTTCAGCTCGGCGGCGGCGGCCAGCCCGTCCAGGCCGGGCATCTCGATGTCCAGCACGGCCACGTCCGGCTGGGTGTCCTGGGCCGCCTTGAGCACCTCGTCGCCGCGGCCGACCTGGGCCACCACCTCCATGTCGCCCTCGAACGAGAGCAGCGCGGCCAGCGCCTCCCGGATCATCACCTGATCCTCGGCGAGCAGCAGCCGGACCGGGGCCTTGCCGTCGTGAGCCGCGGGGTCAGGCGTCATAGTGGTCCACCGGCACCGTCGCGGTCAGCTTGAAGCCGTGGCCCCATCGATTACCGGGGCCGGGATCGGCCGTGCCGAGGGACAGGCGGCCGCCTTCGGCGGACAGGCGTTCGGACATGCCGTGCAGGCCGGCTCCCTTGCGGCCCGCCGGCCCGTTGGCAGGCTCGCTTGCGGGTTTGTTGGCGGGCTCGCTTGCGGGCTTCGTTGGCGGGCTCGCTTGCGGGCTTGTCGGCGGGTGGTTGAGGCCGCGGCCGTCGTCGGAGACCTCGAGGGACAGTTCGCCGGGGCGTTCGGATCAGGCGGATCCGGCAGTTCTTCGCGCCGGAGTGCCGGATCACGTTGGTCACCGCCTCGCGCAGGCACCAGGCCAGCACGGCCTCGGCGTCGGCGTCGAACGTGCCCGAGCGCAGCGTCAGCCCGGGGTCGTCGTCGAGCCGGATGCCGGCCGCGTCCAGCGCGTTCCGGGCGGTGATGACCTCGATCGCGAGCGTGGGGCGGCGGTAACCGCTGACCGCCTCCCGGATGTCGTGCAGCGTCTGCCGGCTGACCCGGCCGATGTCGCCGAGGTCGCCGAGCACCGTGTCGCGTTCGGCCGAGGCGGGCAGCCTGGACTTAGCCGCTTGGCGGCCAGTTCCGACTTCAGCGTGATCACCGACAGCGACTGACCGGTCAGGTCGTGCATGTCCCGGGCCAGCCGGATCCGTTCCTCGTTCGCGGCCAGCTTCGCGACGGTCTCGCGCGCCTGGGCCAGTTCGTGCATCAGGCCCGATTTGCAGCCGGAACCCGATCATCGCGACGCCGATGAGCAGGACGGGCAGCAGGACGACGAGGAAGTCGGTCGCGTCGTCGTGGGAGAGCCAGCTGAAGAAGACGTAGCAGACCCCGACGGCGAGGACCCCGCGCAGGGCCCGCCGCCGTCCGTCGGGCTCGCCGGCGAGGATCACACCGGTCGCGGCGGACACGTAGATCCACAGCGGCGTCCAGTTCTTGCCGTAGACCACGCAGGCCAGGGCGGCGAGCACGGCGATGGTCGCCAGCCCGGCACGGCCCAGGCGCGGCCGTCCGCCCCAGTCGACCAGGGCGGCGATGTAGACGGTGCAGAAGGCGAGCGTGATGGCCAGCCCGCCCGCGATCCACAGCACCCCGTGGCGGTGGCCGAACAGGCCGGACACCGGCGCGATGAGGTAGACCAGCCAGACCGCCGAGAAGAACCAGCGCATCGAGGTGTTGCCGGTGCCGGGCACGAACCGCATGCCCGGGGGGCTGGTCGACCACGCCCGGCCGTAGCGGCGGGGCCTCGTCCTTCGCGGCCTCGTTGGCCTCGTTGGCCTCGTTGGCCTCGTCGGTCCGGCCGAGGCCCGGCCCTCTCATCGCCATCGCGTGCTCACCTCACATCCATGCTGCCACGTTTCGCCGGTCTAGCGGATCCACGCCACCGGGGCGTACCGCTGCCGGTACGCCCCGTGGTCCCCCCGTGTCCCGGCCAGGCCCCCGTGGCGCTGGCCGGGTCTGTCTCGTCATGGCCGGCTCAGACGGTCTCCGCCGTGCTCCGCACGGCCCAGGTGGCCAGCGCGACGAAGATCGCGAACCAGATCACGATGCCGATCACGTTGGCCAGGGCCACGGTCCCATGGCCGATCACGTCCGTGGTGAGCTTGACGATCTGGTAAGTGGGCGTGAACTCGCCGAACTTCTGCAGCGCACCGCTCAGCGAGAACCACAGACCGCCGAAGATCGAGAAGAAGAAGAACACGACGATGGCGACCGGCTGGACCGAATCCGGATCGAGCTTGTAGCCGAGGGCGACCGCCAGCGCCGCGAAGATCAGCGTGCCGACCCAGATAGCGAGCGCGCACACGATCCACTTCCAGAGCGGCATCTGGACGCCACCGTAGAAGCGGCCGAGCAGGAACACGATCACGATGGACGGCACCGTGGTCACCATCGAGGCCAGGATCTTGGCGACCACGTAGGAGTTCGCCGGCAGTGGCGTGAGCCGGAGTTGCCTGATCCAGCCGTCTTTGCGCTCCTGCGAGATCCGTATCGTGTTGTTGTTGAACGCGCCGCTGAAGGCGCCGAATGTGGCCATGCCGACCATGTAGAAGGCCGCGAACGAGACGCCGTATCCGGTTGTTTGGCTTTTCCCGAAGATCAGGTAGAACATCACGGGCAGGGCGACCGTGAAGATGAGGTACCGCTTGTTCCGCCGGAGCCTTGATATTTCGGCCTTGGCCAGCGCCAGTGTGCCGCCCATCTCAGATCGTCTCCCCTGCTTGCGCGCTGCCGTTGGCGGCGTCGTCTTCTGCGGTGATGGCCAGGAAGGCCTGCTCGAGGCCGAGGCCGGTGACCTCGATGTCACGTGGCCGCAGGCCCGCGTCCAGTACCGCGTACAGCGTGGCGTCGGAGTCGCTGGTCTGGATCTGCACGAAGTCGCGCCTGACCTCCAGGTTCGCCAGACCGGGCAGGCCGAGCAGGAACTGCTCGTCCACCCGGTCCAGGTGGAACGTGATCCGCCTGGCGCCGGCCTTGGCCTTGATCTCGGCCGGGGTGCCGTCGGCCAGCAGCCGGCCCCGGTTGATGACCAGGATCCGGTCCGCGGCCTGGTCGGCTTCTTCCAGGTAGTGGGTGGCGAACAGCAGCGTGCGGCCCTCGGCCACCTCTGCCTTCATGCTGTTCCAGAACAGCCGCCGGGTCTCCACGTCCATGGCGGTGGTCGGCTCGTCCAGCACGATCAGCTCGGACTTGCCGCACTATGGCCAGCGCGAACCGGACCCGCTGGGTCTGGCCGCCGGACAGCCGGTCCACCCGCTGGTCGGCGAACTTGTCGATACCGGCCCGCTTGAGCGTGAGGTCGATCGGCTCGGGCTTGGGATGCAAGGTCGTCACCAGCGTGACCAGTTCGCGCACCGTCACCTCGGGCATCAGCCCGCCCGACTGCAGCATGGCGCCCACCCGGCCGGACTTCACCGCGTGGTACGGGTCCGAGCCGAACATCGTGATCTTCCCGCTGGTCGGCTTGCGCAGCGCGAGCAGCATGTCCAGGGAGGTGGACTTGCCCGCGCCGTTCGGGCCGAGCAGGGCCGTGGTCTCACCGGGCCGCAGGTCCAGGCTCAGCCCGTCGACCGCCTTCAGGTTGCCGTACTTCTTGGAGACGTTCACGAACGACACCACCGGCGTGCTGCGGTGCTGGTGCTGGCCGTGCTGGCGTAGCCGGCGGTGCTCTGGTAATCGCGGTCAGTACCGTATTCAGTGGCGCTGGCGTGGGGGCTGCCGTCCCTCCTGGCCGTGCCGTAACCCGTCCCGTAATGGCTCATCGTGTCCCCTGTCGTTGCCGGTCTGGCGTCACTGGTGCCGCCCTTTCTCGCCGGTGCACTCATACCACCATCTGGCTCCGGCCGCGGGGTAGTGCCGACCCTCAACGGCCGGCCATGACATGCGTCATCCCCGGTTCGGTGACATGCCGCGTGAGCTGCTGGTTTGCGTGGGCCCGGTGCGGCGCGCGGCATGCCGGCTAGTGGCGGGAGAGGACGAAGGCGGTCAGGCCGGCGGCGATCGCGCGGGCGGCCCGGACCTGCCAGCGCGCGGACGTCACCAGGGCGGCGTCGGCGGCGTTGCGCATGTTGGCGCACTCGATGAACACCTTGGGGACGGTGGACAGGTTGACCCCGGCCAGGTCGTCGCGGGGCTGGATGCCGTCGACGCCGTCGTAGGAGCTGACCGGCTCGCCGGTCCCGGCGGCGAACGCCGCGCGGAGATCGGCGCCGAGGACGGCCGACGATCCGACGATGGCGTTGTTGATCCCGTCGGCGACCGGTTCCAGGATGGCGAACCCTCGCCCGCCGGGTGGCCCTCCGTCAGCGTGGATGGAGACGGCCGCGTTGGCGTGGACTTCGTTGCCGAGGGCGGCCCGCTCGGTGACGCACGGACCCACTCCGGTGTCGGAGGTGCGGGTCAGCACCACGGTCGCTCCCGCGGCGCGCAGGTCGGCGGTGAGGTACAGGGCGACGCGCCAGTTGAACAGGGCCTCGGTGTAGCCGGCGTCGGTTTCGGCACCGGTCGTGTCGCAGGTCTCGGACTCCCGGCCGTTCCAGATCAGCCGGTTGATGACCGACGCGGCGGCGAAGTTCCCGCCGTTGTGACCCGGGTCGACCAGGATGACCTTGCCGTTCAGGCGTCCATGGCCGGTGGGCGGGAACCGGCCCGGGCCGCCGCCCTTGGCGTCCGGCAGCGTCGGCAGCGCGGTCGGGTTACGGCTCGACGCCGGGGCCGGCGACCCGGCGGGATCCTTGGTCGGTCGCGGCGGCGGAATGCGTAGCGCTGGCACTGGCGCTGGTGCTGGCGCTGGCCTGGGGCGCCGGGGTAGAGGCAGTTGGCTGGCTGGCGCTCGGCACGAGACTGCAGCCGGACAGGATCGCCGCCAGGGCCGGCAGGGTCCAGGCGAGCCGGTGCATCAAAAGCCTGTGGCCGTATACGTCTGCTGCCCGTAAGTGGGCGCCATCGGGTTCCACAGGGTCAGGAAGGCATTCTTGGAGGTCGTCGCGTCGCTGGAGGCGGTCCCGCCGTTCACGTAGTTGGAGTCCTGGTTCGGGTTCGATCCGCAGGTGTTTCCCGAGCTGACCAGATCCGCCATCCAGGCATGGTAGTCGTTGTCGGCGTTGAGCGAGTTCTGCATCGCGGTGGTGAGCGCGCTGACCAGCTGGGTGCCGTTCGGCAGCCCGGATACCGAGAGCGTCTGCAGACCCTGCAGGATGCCCTGCCGGGTGGTGATGGCCTGCTGGACGGTGGCCTCCGCGTTAGACGGGTTTTCTGAGCAGTTCTGTACGTTGTTGATCGCGGCCTGGACGGTGGGCCGCACGGCCGCGCTCTGCCTCAGGTAGGAAGCGAGGGTGGCCATGGCGGCGGTACCCGGCGGCTGGGACGGCGAGGAAGAAGAGGGAGAAACCGAAGGACTCGGAGCGGGCGACGTCACCGACGAGGACGCCCCGGCCACGTTACCGGCGTTGGCCGCGGTGGTCGGCTTCCCCTTCCCGGCCAGGAAGGCCACCGCCCCGATCGGCGGCCAGCACCACCACCGCGACGACGGCGATCAGCACGCCCCGGCGGCCCGTACCGCGACGCTGAGGTCCTGCCGCCCGGCGTGGCTCCGGAGCGGCTACCAGCCCGCCCCGCCGGGGCTCCGGCTGCGCCGCGGACCCGGCCCACTGCCGCTCCCCTTCGGTCGCGTGTCCCTCGTAGGCGCGCTGGAATTCCGAGGGAGACATGGTCGGTCCCTCGTTCCGCGCACCGCCCCGGGACGGGGGCGGCGTCGCGGCTCGCTCCGTGGCCGGGTACGCGGGCCCGGGCACCGGCCCGGGAGCTCCGTTCGGTGCCCGGCGCGCGGCGTCGGGCACGGCGGATTTCCGGGTGGTGCCTTCTCGCGCGGGGTCAGCGACGACGTCGGCCGTGCTCAGCTGGGCCAGGAGCTGGGCCGCGGTGGGTCGCTGGCCAGGATCCTTGGCCAGGCAGTGCTCGATCACGGGCCGGATGTCGGCGGGTACTGCCTGGGTGTTCGGCTCGCTGGTGACCACCCGGTACAGCAGCGCCACGGTGGACCCTTCTCCGAACGGTCCCTCTCCGGTGGCGGCGAAGGTCAGTACGGCGCCCAGGCTGAAGACGTCGCTGGCCGGCCCGACGGGCCGGCCCTCGGCCTGTTCGGGTGACATGAACCCGGGCGAGCCGACCACCATCCCGGTCCGGGTCAGCGAGGCCGCCTCCATGGACCGGGAGATCCCGAAGTCGATCAGCCGGGGCCCGTCCTCGGCCAGGAGCACGTTGGCCGGCTTCAGGTCACGGTGCACCACCCCGGCGGTGTGGATGGCGGCTAGGCCCTCGGCGAGTCCGGCGGCCAGCCTCAGCACCAACGCGGCGGGCATGGGCCCGCGCTCGGCTATGGCATCACCGAGCGATGGCCCGGCAATATAGGACGTCGCCAGCCACGGGACGGGTCCGTCAAGATCAGCATCCACGACGGGCGCGGTGAATATGCCGCTGACCTTCCGGGCCGCGGACGCTTCCCGGGCGAACCGGGCTCGGAAATCGGCGTTTTCGGCCAGTTCCGCGCGGATTACCTTGATCGCGACGT
Organism: uncultured Actinomycetes bacterium; assembly: GCA_963849595.1. Classification (GTDB taxonomy): domain Bacteria; phylum Actinomycetota; class Actinomycetes; order Streptosporangiales; family Streptosporangiaceae; genus Palsa-504. The sequence goes on along the minus strand of CAWKIB010000053.1, from coordinate 5,946 downwards.
TCCGGCCACCGGGGGAACGGCCCAGGTAGACGCGGCCCATGCCGCCGGAGCCGAGGCGCCCCTCGAGCCAGTAAGGCCCGATCCGACGAGGATCCCCAGATTGCAGCTCATCCAACTCGCCCACCCCCCCTTGGGTGCAAGTCGAAGAATGAGTCAGGGAATATTGCTTAAATCCCGCTCTTCACCCCTAGTCGACCTCCGCCGACACGCCCGGTCAAGGGGTGGGGCGCACTTTTTGAAATGGCGCCGGGAATGCGCCGGCGGCGCGATAAGCGGCCCACCGCGTAGCCCTGCATCCCGCGAGGGTTGGCGGCGGCGTAGAGCATGCCGTCGCGGCGGGCGACCGCGCTGACCCGGCCGAGGGACCAGGCTGGGCGGACGTTGACCAGGTGACCGCGGCGCCGCAGGTCCTCGACCACGGCGGTCCCCACCCGGGACTCCACGTCGAGCACGCGGGGCTGGGCCTGGCGCGGGTAGAACGACGACGGCATGTGCGCGGAATGGAACGACGGGAAGTCGATCGCCTGCTGCAGGTTCATCCCGGCCAGCACGTGGTTGAGGAAGAACAGCAGCGACCACTGGTCCTGCTGGTCGCCGCCGGGCGTGCCGAACGCCAGGTACGGCTCGCGGTCGCGCAGCGCCAGGCTCGGGGTGAGGGTGGTCCGGGGCCGCTTGCCCGGCGCGAGGGTGGCGGGCAGGCCGGGGGTGAGGGTGAACATCTGCGCCCGGGTGCCGAGGCAGAAGCCGAGGCCGGGGATGACCGGCGAGGACTGCAGCCAGCCGCCGCTGGGCGTGGCGGACACCAGGTTACCGAACCGGTCGGCCACGTCCAGGTGACAGGTGTCCCCGGCCCGGTAGCTCGACGCGGCCGCGCCGCCGGGGCCGCTGGTCCGCAGGGTCGGCTCGCCGGTGCCCGGGTCGAGCCGCGGGCCGGTGGTGCGCAGGGTCGGCTCGACGTCCAGGCTCGGGGCCACGCTCGCGTCGTCGTAGCCGCTGGCCTCCGAGATGAACTCTGGCAGCCGGGGCGCCCGGCCGTCGGGGGCGCCGGGACGCAGTTCGGCCGAGGCCTGCGGCCCGACCAGGCCGCGCCGGGCGTCCGCGTATTCGGCGGACAGCAGCGCCTTGACCGGTACGTCGGTGAAGTCGGGATCGCCGTACCAGGCCTCCCGGTCGGCGAAGGCCAGCTTGGCGCATTCGGTCACGGTGTGGATGTAGTCCGCGCTGCCCGGGCCCATGCCCGGCAGGTCGAAGCCCGCCAGCAGCGCGAGTTGCTGGGCGAACACCGGGCCCTGGCCCCACGGCCTGGTCTTGCAGACGGTCAGGCCGTGGTAGTCGTAGGTCAGCGGCTCCTCAAGCCGCGGTTGCCAGGCCGACATGTCGGCGTAGGACAGCAGGCCCCGGTGCGGCCTGCCGGTCACGTCCATGACCTCGGCGGAGGCGACGTAGGCGGCGATCGCCTCGGCCACGAAGCCCTCGTAGTAGACCCGCCGGGCCGCCTCGATCTGCTCGTCACGGTCGCCGCTGGCCGCCTCGGCCTCGTCGAGGATGCGCTGGTAGGTACCGGCCAGCGCGGGGTTGGCGAACCGCGAACCCGGTGCGGGCACGGTCCCGCCCGGCAGGTAGACCTCGGCCGAGCTCGGCCAGTGGTCCCGGAACAGTTCGGCCACGCTGGCGATGCCCCAGCTGATCGCGGGCAGCACCGGGTAGCCGCGGGCCGCGTAGCCGATCGCGTAGTCCATCACGTCCCGCAGCCGGAGCGTGCCGTACTCCCGAAGCAGGACCATCCACGCCCCGAACGCTCCCGGCACGCAGGCCGCGAGCAGCCCGCTGCCGGGGACCAGGTCGAGCCCCAGGTCGCCGAACGCCTCGAGGGTGGCAGCGGCAGGCGCGCTGCCCTGCCCGCACAGCACGAAGGTCTCCCCGCGACCGGCGTGGTGGGCGATGACCGGCACCTCGCCGCCGAGGCCGTTCAGGTGCGGTTCGGTGACCTGGAGCACGAGCCCGGCGGCCACCGCCGCGTCGAACGCGTTACCGCCGCGCTCCAGCACGGCCATGCCCGCCGCGGAGGCGAGCCAGTGCGTGGAGGCCACCATGCCGAAGGTGCCCGCCAGTTCCGGCCGGGTGGTGAATTCGGGAATGTCGCCCATGGCTCGATCCTCTCATCACGCCCTGACGGCCCACCTGTGTGTCGGCTGGCACGCCCTCAGGTCCGGTAGCGTCGGCCCTATGGACCTTTCCCCGCGGCTGCGTGCCGTCTGTGACCTGGACGTCGCCAGCGTGCGCGAGAACAGCGGACGGCACGAATACGACGGCAAGCCACAGGACCTGTCCCCGGGCGGCGTCCGGGCCGGGCTGGCCCGGCTGGCGGCGGCCCGGAACGGCGGCGAGCGGCTCGCCGACCCGCACGACGAGGCGCACCTGACCGCGGTCGAGGACCTGCGGCGGGTCACCTTCGCCGAGCTCGAGATGCACCGCCGCAACCCGATCCTGCACCTGGCCGAGCTCGAGCTGGCCACCTATGACCGGGACTACGCGCCCGCGGCGGAACGGGCGGCGGCCTGGGCCGAGCACCTGGCGGCCTGGCCCCAGGCGGTCGACGCGGCCATCGAGTCCCTGGACCTGGTCAGCGCGCCGGTCGCGGAGGCCCTGCTCGCCGCGGCCCGCGGGCTGGCGGCCGGGATCAGTGCCGAGCCGGACGCAGCCGCGGACGGTGCGGGTGGGTGGGGCACGGAGAACCTGGCTGGCCAGGCGGACCAGGCGGTACGCGAGGCCGCGCTGGCCGCGCACGCGCGCCTGGTCGCTCACCTGGAGCGGACCGCGGCCGACGGCGACCCGGATCCGGCGCTCGGCGGGCCGGCGCTCAGCGCGCTGATGAGCAGCGCGGAGGCGCTGCCGGTCGACCTCGCCCAACTGGCCGCGCAGGCCGATTCGGAGCGGGACCGGCTGCTGGCTCTGCTGGCCGAGGGGTGTGCGCAGGTGGCCCCCGGCCGCCCGGCCCTGGAGGTGGCCCGGGAACTGGTCCGGGTCCATCCGGACGCGCGGGGCGTGATCGACGCGGGTCGGCTGTGGGCGCAGCGGTCCATCGACTTCACCCGCGATAAGGATCTGGTCCCGTACCACGACGGGGAGTGCCGGGTGGGCCTGGCGCCCGAGTCGCGCCGCTGGGCGATGGCCATGATGACCCCGGCCGCGCCCGGCGAGCCGGACGGCCCGTCCTGGTTTCACATCACGCCGCCGGAGGAATCCTGGCCGGAAGAAGACCAAGAGGAGTGGCTGGAGGTGTTCAGCGACACGACGCTGCCCGGCATCGCCGTGCACGAGGTGGCGCCCGGGCACTTCTCCCACGGCCGGGCGCTGCGCCGGCTGAATTCTGAGGTCCGGCGGACCGTGCACTCCAACGCGTTCATCGAGGGGTGGGCGCACTACGCCGAGGAACTGTGCGTGGAGGAAGGCTTCGGCGCCTCCGATCCCCAGATCGTGATCGGCGTCTGGCTGGAGGCGCTGGTCCGCGTGACCAGGCTGGCCTGCGCCATCGGCGTGCATACCGCGGGCATGACGGTCGAGCAGGCCGCGCGGCGGTTCGAGACGGACACCCACCTGTCCGGTTCGGCCGCGCTGTCCGAGGCCCGGCGGGCCACGTTCGACCCGACCTACGGCCGGTACACCTGGGGCAAGCTGGAGATCCTTAAGCTGCGCGAGCGGGCCAGGAAGGAATGGGGCGCCGGCTTCACGCTGCAGCGTTTCCATAAGGCACTGCTGGATCTCGGCTCTCCCCCGCTTGGCCTCCTCGGCACGGCGGTCGACCGAGGGTAGCGGTAGCGTGGGGGCATGCGCAGACTGACGGCGGTTCCGGGCATCGCGGGCGCGGTGCTGCTGGCGGCGCTCGGGGTGAGCGGGTGCGGGACGGCCAGCGCGGCGGGGTCGATCAGCGTCACCAGCGCGTACGTGCCACAGCCGACCACGCCTGGTACCACGGTCGCGTACCTGGACATCCGCAACAACGGGCACGCTGACCGCCTGATCGCGGTGCACACCAGCGTCGGCGGCACGGTGCAGCTCCGCGCCGCCGGCGCGCGGCACGCGGGCACGCTGACCATGTATACCGTGACGGACATCCCGGTCCCGGCGGACTCGCTGGTGCAGCTGAACCCGGACAGCTACCACCTGCTGATCACCGGCGCGGGCCCGATGCACGACGGCAAGGACATCACGTTGCGGCTCACGTTCGCCAACGCGGGGACGATCACCATCCTCGCCTTGGTAACCAACCCCCAGTCGGGCGGCAGCAGCTACTTCCTCAACTGAGCCGCCGCGCGGTGACCGACGCGGGCGTCTGCGCTCCGACGCGGGCGTCTGCTGAGGCCGCCGTTACTTCCTCAGCAGAGCGACCCCACCGACGGTGGGTCCCTTGAGCGGCGTCCGGTCGGTGTTGAACGCGGGCCGCCACTCCGGCAGGCTGACCAGGCCCGGCTCAACCAGGTCGAAGCCGTCGAACAGGTCCAGGATCTGGGCTCGCGACCGGAGCGTGAACGGCATCCGCGCCCCGGCGTAGGTCTGCGTCGCCTCGGCGAGCATCTCGGGATCGGCGCCGTCGGAGGTGCCGACCGAAACGGCCAGGTAGCTGCCGGGCGCCAGGCGCTCGCGGAACTTGGCGATGATCCCCGACGCGTTCTCCTCGTGGCTGATGAAGTGCAGCACGCCGAACACCAGCACGGCGACCGGCTGACTGAAATCGAGGCAGGCGGCGAGCGCCTCGTGCGCGAGGACCGCATCCGGGTCGCGGATATCCCCCCGGATGGTGACCACGCCGTCCCCGGTGGCGAGCAGCGCGTCGTTGTGCGCCACCACGATCGGGTCATGGTCGACGTAGACGACCCGCGCCGCGGGGATAGTGTCCCGGGCGACCTCGTGCACGCTGGGCGCGGTGGGCAGGCCGCTGCCCAGGTCGAGGTACTGCGCGATGCCTTGCTGCGCGAGGAAGCGGACCGCGCGGAACAGGAACGCGCGGTTGGCCAGCGCGAGCCGGCGGGGGTCGAGCCGGGATTCCATCAGCTTCTCGGCCGCGGCCCGGTCGACGGCGAAGTTATCCTTGCCGTACAGCACGTAGTCGTAGATCCGGGCGATGCTCGGCCGGGTGACGTCGACCCCATCGGGCACGCGCGGCTCGTACTTGCTGGCCGTGCCCGCCGCTGACATGAGGCCCCGCCCTTCGCCGCAACCGATTGCAGCCAAGCGTACAGCATCGGTACGCGCGGCGCCGCTGGACTGGCGGCCAGGAGTCAACCAGGTATCTGGGCCGTGGCTGGGTCACGGCGGGTCAGCGGCATCTTGGCCCGGGTGTCGTCGTCGCGCGGGGTGTACACCATGATGCGCGCGTCCGGCATGCCGGGCAGGTTGAGCTCGCTGATGTCCAGGCTGAGCGTGCCGGCCCGCGGATGCAGGTAGGTGAGGGTACGCGGCTCGGCCTCGGCGACCTCGTGCCGGGCCCAGATCTCGGCGAACTCGCGGCTCATGCTGGCCAGCCTGCGGATGTCCTCTTCCCAGTCCGGGTCGCCGACGTGCCGGCCGTACGCGGCGCGCAACCGGGCCACCATGTAGCGGACGTGCGTGTCGTACTCGGCGAACTTGCCGCGGGCGCTTGGCTCGGTGACGCAGCACCACAGGGTGTTCTTGTGGATGCAGGGCATCGTGTGCCACTCCCAGAACAGTTCCTCCGATGCGCTGTTGGACATCAGGAAGTCGAACCGGCTGTTGATCAGGCTGGCCGGCAACGGTTCGAGCGAGTGCACGATCTCCTGGATGGCGTCGGGAACCACCAGCCGCGCGCACTCGGCGCGCAACGGCGTCGCCTCGGCCAGCCGGTACAGGTGCTCGCGCTCGGCGCGGTCGAGGCGGAGCGTACGCGCCACCGCGTCCAGGACCTGCGAGCTGGCGTTGATCTGGCGG
>CAWKIB010000052.1:0-15289 GCA_963849595.1 uncultured Actinomycetes bacterium | reverse complement strand
CGGCGAGCCCGAACTTCAGCTCCGGCTCCAGGGTGCCCTCGAGGTGCAGGTGCAGCTCCGCCTTGGGCAGCCCGTCGATGAACGCCGCGACCTGGTCGGTCATAGGCGGGCGGTCTGGGCCGCCTCCCGCCGCACGCCGCGCGCGGCGAGCGCCCAGTAGACCAGCGCGCCGACCACCATGCCGATGGCCCAGCTGAAGTCCCCGCCGTGCAGGCCGGGGAAGTGGTTGGAGATCGGCCCGGTGTAAGCCGGGAAGGCCGTCGCCGCGTTGATCCACAAGAGCGCGGCTACCATGCCGACCACCTGGGCGATGATGGCCGGCCAGTGGATGCCGCCGTTGCGCCAGTACAGCCCGTCGCGGGCGGACCGCAGCGACAGCGAGTCATACTGGCGGCGGCGCAGCACGTAGTCGGTCATCAAGATGGCGAACCAGGGCGCCAGCCACACCACGATGTACAGCAGGAACCCGGCGAAGTCCTTGCTGAAGTTGCCGTGGAACAAGATGAAGCCGGTGACCACCGCGCAGACCACGGTGTCGATGATGACCGCGCCCCACCGCCGGACCGGCACGCCCAGCGCCTGCAGCGTGACGCCCGAAGAGTACATGTCGATGGTGTTGATCGCCAGCAGCTGGAAGATCGCGAAGATCAGGAATGGGGTCACGAACCAGTCGGGGAACGACTGCGGCACGCCGATCTGGGTGATGCCGACGAAGTTCTTCTGCGTGATCGTGAAGGCGAACACGCCCAGCAGTTCCAGGATGATCGACGGGATCGCGCCGCCCAGCGTCGCGGCCCAGAACGTCCGGGACGAGCGGGTGTCACGCGGCAGGTAGCGCGAGTAGTCGTTGCCGTTCTCGGTCCAGCCCAGGCCGCCGGTGGAGATGATCAGCACCAGCGCGGTGGTCCACACCGCGAACGACACCGGATGGACGTGGAAGGTGGACAGGTGCAGCTTGTTGAAGGTGAACCCGGCCAGGACCGCGAAGAACACGATGAACACGTAGGCCAGGTAACGCAGGACCTTGCTGATCGTGGCGTGCCCCAGCAGCGGCACGATCATCTGCAACAGCGCGGCGATGATGATCACCGCGATCTTGGCCGGCCCGTTGAGGTTGGTGCCGTGCAGCGAGAACAGCAAGATGACGGTGGCGACGACGAAGAAGATGCCCTCGATCTCGAAGCCGACCTGGGTGACCCAGTTGAACAGCGCCACCATCCGGTTCCCGTTCTGGCCGAACGGCGCCCGGCTGACCATGAACGCGGTCGTGCCCGTCTTCGGGCCCTGCAGGCTCGCGAACCCGAGCAGCGCGTAGAACAGGTTGCCGATGAGGATGGCGGCCACCGCCTGCAGCACGTCCAGGCCGAAGAACATGATCAGCGTGCCGTAGAAGAAGAACTCCACGTTGAACACCGCGCCGGACCAGAGCCAGAACAGCCCGGACGGGCGTCATCTTCCGCTCGGCGTCGGGGATCAGGTCGATCCCGCGCTGCTCGATCTTGAATGCGGCGTATTCCTGGGGGATCTCCTCCAACGGCTGCCGCGGTCTGCCGTGTCTGCCTGCGACGACGTCGCCACTCATCCTTCACTCCAGGGGGGCTTGGGGTTTCGGGGGATGATGTCTGGGGCCTTATCATGCACGTCCTCAGTAAAGATACGGTTTCGACGCCGTGATGAACAGGTGTGTCCCGGTACTGTCTGCGGGCTCCGATTTGCCGTAAAAGTACTGGTCAGAGGCTCACGACCGGGCAAAGGGCCACGTCAGGAGGAGCCGGCGGCGAACCCGTCCGCAGACCGGCGGACCACGGAAAGCAGCCGTATCGCTACAGATCATCGCTATTTCGGCCGAATGGGTTAAAAGCAATCCTTGTCATTGCCCTCGCGGCATTTTCGCAACGGCCAACTAAGCGCGCCCAGAGGGGCTCCGGGTCGCGTGGCAATCGATTGCGCGAATGCGGCTGCGGGGTGCGAGGCGGGTCGGACGCGGGTCGGCGCGGTCAGCGGGATCGGGACCGGGCGAGGGATCCGGAAGCTACCGACGACGCAGCGTAGTGCCTTCGGGCACCGCTATGACGTTTGGTATTTCGGGAGGCCGATCCGGCTTTGCCCGGTTTGCGATTCACAGCTCCGAAATCGATTGCAGGAAACCCTTTTGCTTACACTATTCGGGGCTTTTCCTCAACTTTTCGCAAGGCATAGCCAGGGGCGGGAATCGCCACTAACATGCCCTTCAGACCGGACTGCGCTGCACGTGCGGAATGGTGGCCCCCAGCGAGCTGGTAAGCACAAGGAGTGCTAGGCGGAGCGGCGGGCCGGGCTCGAGCATCGCGGACGGCCATGACCGGGGGGTAGCGGCCGCTCGCACCTGGAGAAGTTGGCCGCGGCCGAGCAGGGATCCCCTGCCGGCCGCCCGGGGTACCGCGGGAGAGGCTGTCAACGTGGTCGCGCAGCGTGCCGGAGCGCCGCCGCCCCCGGAGATGCTGGTGTCGGGGATCATCCCGCCGCTGGCCGACGCCTACTTCCAGCGCCTGGAGACCGGGATCGACCTGAAATCGGGCCTGTTTCCCGGCGAGACCGTGGTGCTGGTCCACGGCGGTGAGAGCGACGCTGTGTCGGTGGCCATGGGCGGCACCGGCAAGACCCAGCTGGCCGTGGAGTTCACCCAGGCGCTGCGGAACGCCCGGGCCGTCGACGTCCTGGTCTGGGTCACCGCGAGCAGCCGGGACGCGATCCTCGCCGGGTTCGCGCGGGCGGCCGGCGCGGTCGGCGCGGGCGACCCGGACGCCGACGCGCGCGACGCCGCGGCCCGCTTCACCGCCTGGCTCGCGCGCACCGAGCGGCGCTGGGCGCTGGTCCTCGACGACCTGGTCGACCTGGCCGACCTGGACGGGCTGTGGCCGGCCGGGCCGAACGGCCAGATCGTCATCACCACCCGGCTGCCCGCCGCGGCCTTCGGCGTCGGCGCGCACGCGGCGGCCGGCGGGCTGCGGATCGCCCCGGTGAGCGGGTTCAGCCGCCGGGAGGCGCTGTCCTACCTCGGCTCCCGGCTCACCGACTACCCCGACCAGCGGATCGAGGCGCTCGACCTCGCCGAGGACCTGGAGGGCCTGCCGATCGGCCTGGCCCAGGCGGCGGCGGTGATGAACGCGAACCGGCTGAGCTGCCAGGAGTACCGCGCTCAGTTCGGGGAGCGGCGCGCGTACATGTCCGGGCGGCCGGTCGAGGGGGTATCCCCGGCGGTCCTGGCCACCTGGTCGCTGGCCGCCGAGTGCGCGCACCAGCTCGTGCCCGCCGGGCTGGCCTGGCCGGCCCTGGCCCTGACCGCCGTGCTCGACCCGCACGGGATCCCGGGCGCGGTGCTGACCAGCCCGGCGGCGTGCGGCTTCATCGCGGGCCGGCCGAGCAGCGCCACGGGCGCGGATCAGAACCTGGCCCGGACGGCCATCACCAACCTGGCCCAGGCCGGCCTGGTCAGCATCGACCCCGCGAACGCGATCCGGACCGTGCGGATGCACCGCTGCGTGCAGGCCGCGGTGCGCGCCTACCTGCCGCCCGCGGACACCGACCAGGTCCTGGTGGCCGCGGCGGACGCCCTGGTCCAGACCTGGCCGGAACCGGGGAGCGGCCGGGACGGGGCGCTGGAGCTGGACCAGGCCCTGCGCGACTGCGCGGTCAGCCTGCGCGCGGTCCAGCCCGGCGAAGCGATGGCCGTGGGCAGCGAGGCCCCGCGGGATGCGGAGCGGAATGCTGGGCCGGGGCCGCGGACGCCGCCGCCGGGCCTGACGCGCTGTGGCTGCCCGAGGCCCACCCGCTGCTGTTCCGCCTGGGCCGGAGCCTGGAGGACAACCAGCTCGGCGATTCGGCGATGGCCTACTGGCAGTTCATGGTGGCCGCCACCGCCCGGCGGCTGGGACCGGTGCACGCCGACTCGCTCACGGCCAAGGAGCGGCTGGCCGTCGCGTACGAGTCGGCGGGCCGCTTCGGCGACGCCATCGCCATGTTCGCCGGCGCCCTGGGCGACCGGGAACGCAGCCACGGCCCCGAACACCCCGACACCATCGCGGCCCGCGGGCGGCTCGCGCACGCGTATGCCGGCGCGGGCCTGCCCGCCGAGGCGGTGGCGCTGTACGAGCACATGGTGGCGGACTCGAGCCGGCAACTCGGCCTCGGGCACCCGGTCACGCTGACCGCGCGGGCCGGGCTGGCCGACGCGTACTCCGAGGCGGGCCGGACCCAGGAGTCGCTCACCGCCTTCCAGATGCTCAGCGTCGACACCGAGCGGCTGCTCGGCCCGCGGCACCCGACCGCGCTGGCCGCGCGGGACAACCTGGCCGCCGCGTTCCTGGCCAACGGGCAGACCCGGGAGGCGGTGGACCGCTACAAGAGCCTGCTGGCCGACTACGAGGCGATGAGCGGCCGGGATCATCCCGACACGATCTCGGCCCGGGCCGCCCTGGCCTCGGCCTACCGCCGGAGCGGGCGGTCCAAGGACGCGATCGCGCAGTACAAGCGGGTCCTGCAGGACCGGGAGCGGACCGCCGGGGCCGAGCATCCGGACACCATCGCGGCCCGGGCCAACCTGGCCTTCGCCTACCGCAGCGCCGGGCAGCTGCGCGAGGCGATTCCCGAGTACGAGCGCACGCTCGCCGACCGGGAGCGGGTGCAGGGCCCCGATCACGCGGACACCCGCACCGCGCGCTGCAACCTGGCCGCCGCCTACCAGCAGGCCGGACGGCTGAACGAGGCCGTCCAGTACTACGAGCGCGCGCTGGCCGACTGCGAGCGGATGCTCGGCCCGGGCGAGGCGGAGACGCTGACCACCCGGGTCAGCCTGGCCTCGGCGCTGTACGCCGGCGGCCGCCTGATGGAGGGCGTCGCGGTGCTGCAGCGCGCGCTGGCCGACGCCGAGCGCTACCTCGGCCCGGATCACCCGATGACCCAGACGGTGCGCGGCAACCTCGACGCGGCCACGCGAACCTGACCCAGTAGGACCCGCTCGCGCCTATCACTTACTGAGACTTTGCCCCTGGTAATTTTGAAAAGCGGAAGAAATGGCCATGAACCAGTGGGACGGATGGGCCGTGAATGAATGCTTTGAAAAACAGATATGAAGGGCTAACCCCGGTGCGGCCTGGGAGAAGTCGCTAGACTCGGCCACCAGCAGGCGAGTACGGACGGTGCCCGGGAGGATACGGCTTCGGATTCCCGGCCTCATAGCGTGACTTATCACGACATATCATCACGGCGCGGTGATCCTTATTATCATCCGATAGGGGCCCGGCTGGTGAGAGAGGCTATCGAAAGTGGTCGCGCAGCAACCCGGAACGTCGACGCACCCGGGGATCCTGCTGTCCGGGATCGTGCCGCCGCTCGCGGACCCTTACGACACCCGGACCGAGACCGGACCGGATCTGGCCAGCAGCCTGCAGGCCGGGGAGGCCGTCGTGCTGGTGCACGGCGAGGAGAGCGACGCTGCCGCGGTGGCCACGGGCGGCACGGGCAAGACGCAGCTCGCGGTCGAGTTCGCCCACGCCATGTGGAACGGCCGGCTGGTCGAGGTCCTGGTCTGGGTGACCGCGACCAACGCCGAGTCGGTGCTTACCGGCTTCGCGCAGGCGGCGAACATGGTCGACGCCGGTTTGTCGAGTCGGAGGGCGCGGAGGCGGCCGCGGCGCGGTTCGTGGCCTGGCTGGCGCACACCAAGCGCCCGTGGGCCCTGATCATCGACGACCTGAACGACCTGGCCGACCTGCAGCACCTGTGGCCGAGTGGCGCGTCCGGCCGGACCCTGATCACCACCCGGCTGCCCGCCGAATCATTTGAGGCCATGGACATCAGGGTCGTCCCGGTGCCCGGGCTGAACCGGCGGGAGGCGCTGTCCTACCTCAGCTCCCGGCTCACCGACCATCCCGACCAGCGGATCGAGGCGCTGGACCTGGGCGAGGACCTGGCCGGCCTGCCGCTCGCGCTCAGCCAGGCCACCGCGGTGATCAACGCCCGCCAGCAAGGCTGCCGGGAGTACCGGGCGACGCTGGGCGAGCGGCGCAAGCACATGTCCGGGGTGGACGGAGCGTCGGCCACGGTGCTGGCCACCTGGTCGCTGGCCGCCGAGTGCGCGCACGAGCTGCCGCCGGGCGGGCTGGCCTGGCCGACGCTGGTGCTGGCCGCCATGATGGACCACCACGGGATCCCCGGCGCCGTCATGACCAGCCCCTCCGCGTGCAGCTACATCGCGGGCCGGCCGAGCACGGCGGGCGGGGCGGACCAGAACATGGTCCGGGCCGCGATCAACAACCTGGCCGCGGTGGGCCTGGTCACCATCGACCCGGTCAGCCCGGTGCGCACCGTGCAGATGCATTCCAGCGTCCAGGCCGCGGTGCGGTCCTACCTGCCGCAGGCCGACCTCGAGCAGGTCGCGCTGGCCACCGCGGACGCGCTGCTGGAGACCTGGCCCGAGGGCGAGGGCGGGCCGCAGCTCGACCAGGCCCAGCTCGATCAGGCACTGCGGGACTGCGCCGCGGCGCTGCGGGCCAACGACGGCGGCATGCTGTGGAAGGCCGAGGCCCATCCGCTGCTGTTCCGCGCCGGGCTGTCGCTGGAGAACAGCGGGCTGTCCGACGCCGCGATCACGTACTGGCAGTCCATACTGAACACCAGCACCCGGCTGCTCGGCCCCGCGCACGCCAACGCGGTGGTGGCCCGGGACCGGCTGGCCGCGGCGTACGAGTCGGCCGGGCGTTCGGCCGAGGCGATCTCGGTGTTCCAGACCGCGCTGGCCGACCGGGAGCGCAACCAGGGACCCGAACACCCGGAGACCATCGCGGCCCGCGGGCACCTGGCCCACGCCTACCAGAGCGCCGGACGGCCCGCGGACGCCGTGGGCCTGTACGAGCGCACGGTGGCCGACTCCGAGCGGCTGCTCGGCCCCGGCCACCCGGTCACCCTGGGCAGCCGGGCCAGCCTGGCCGATGCGTACCAGAAGGCGGGCCAACTGCGGGACGGGATTAATGGCTACGAGCAGCTGCTGGGCGACGCCGAGCGGATCCTCGGCGCGGGGCACCCCACCACGCTGAGCGCGCGCGCCAGCCTGGCCGCCGCCTACGCGGCCAACGGGCAGTCCAAGCCCGCCATCGAGCAGTACGAGCGGGCGCTGGCCGACCAGGAGCGGATGCACGGGCGCGACCACCCGGACGCCATCGCGGCCCGGGCCAGCCTGGCCTCGGCGTACCGCTCGGCCGGGAAGCTGAAGGACGCCATGGCGCAGTACGAGCGGGTGCTGGCCGACCGGGAGCGGGTCGAGGGCGCCGATCACCCGGACACGATCGCGGCGCGGGCCAACCTGGCCTACGCCTACCGCAGCGCGGGGCGGCTCCGGGAGGCGATCCCGGTGTACGAGCGCACCCTGGCCGACCGGGAGCGGGTCCAGGGGCGCGATCACCGGGACACGCTCACCGCGCGCTCGAACCTGGCCGGGTGCTACCAGCAGGCCCGCCGGCTGACCGACGCGATCCCGCAGTACGAGCGGGCGTTGGCCGACAGCGAGCGGATGCTCGGCGCCGGCGACATGGAGACGCTGACCATCCGGTGCAACCTCGCCTCGGCGTACTACACCGTGGGGCGCCTGTCCGCCGTCGTCTCGGTCCTGCAGCGCGCCCTGACCGACTGCGAGCAGTACCTGGGACCGGATCACGAGATGACCCAGACCGTCCGCCAGAACCTGGACGCCGCGACCCAGGCGTAGCATCGCAGGAAAATTAGGGACTCGCGGAGCACGGAGGCCTAGAATGGGAACCTACGACTTTGTCATTGTCGGGGGCGGATCGGCGGGCAGCGCGCTGGCTAACCGGCTGTCGGCCGACCCCGGCACGCGGGTACTGGTGCTCGAGGCGGGGCGGCCGGACTACATCTGGGACCCGTTCATCCACATGCCCGCCGCGCTCACGATCCCCATCGGCAACCGCTTCTACGACTGGAAGTACCAAAGCGAGCCCGAGCCGTTCATGAACGGCCGGCAGATCTACCACGCCCGGGGCAAAGTCCTGGGCGGCTCGAGCAGCATCAACGGGATGATCTTCCAGCGCGGCAACCCCATGGACTACGAGCGCTGGGCCGCCGACCCGGGGATGGCCGAGTGGGACTACGCGCACTGCCTGCCGTACTTCAAGCGGATGGAGAACTGCCTGGCCGCGGACGACACCGATCCGTTCCGCGGCAAGAACGGGCCCCTGGTGCTCGAGCGGGGCCCGGCCACCAACCCGCTGTTCGGCGCGTTCTTCGCGGCCGTGCAGCAGGCCGGCTACCAGCTCACCGACGACGTCAACGGCTACCGGCAGGAGGGCTTCGCCCCCTTCGACCGGAACGTCTACCGGGGCCGGCGGCTGTCCGCCGCGCGGGCCTACCTGTATCCGGTGATGAGCAGGCCGAACCTCACCGTGGCCACCCGCGCCTTCGCCACCAAGATCATCTTCGACGGCACGCGCGCGGTCGGCGTCGAGTTCCGGCACCAGGGCAAGGTCAAGCGGGTCAGGTCCGCCGAGCTCATCCTGTCCGGCGGGGCGATCAACTCCCCGCAGCTGCTCCAGCTGTCCGGTGCGGGCAACGCCGCGGAGCTTTCCGGGCTCGGCATCGACGTGGTCACCGACCTGCCCGGCGTGGGTGAGAACCTGCAGGACCACCTGGAGGTGTACGTCCAGCACGGCTCGAAGCTGCCGGTCTCGGTCGCGCCCGCGCTGAAGTGGCGCAACCGGCCGGTGGTCGGCGCGAAATGGCTGTTCCTGCGCAGCGGCCCGGGCGCCACCAACCACTTCGAGGGCGGCGGCTTCGCCCGCAGCAACGACGACGTGGCCTACCCGAACCTGATGTTCCACTTCCTGCCCATCGCGATCCGCTACGACGGATCCCAGCCCGCGGGCGGGCACGGATACCAGGTGCACATCGGCCCGATGTACTCCGACTCCCGCGGCACCTGCAAGATCACTTCGGCCGACCCGAACGTGCACCCCGCGCTGCGGTTCAACTACCTGTCCACGCCGACCGACCAGCGGGAGTGGGTGGAGGCGATCCAGATCGCCAGGAAGATCTTGACCCAGCCCGCCTTCGACGACTACAACGCGGGCGAGGTGTCGCCCGGCCCGCAGGTCCAGACCGACGAGGAGATCCTGACCTGGGTGGCCCGCGACGCCGAGACCGCGCTGCACCCGTCGTGCACCACCAAGATGGGCACCGACGAGCTGGCGGTGACCGACCCCGGCTCGCTCCGCGTCCACGGCCTGGACGGGCTGCGGGTGGTCGACGCGTCGGTCATGCCGTACGTCACCAACGGCAACATCTACGCGCCGGTCATGATGGTCGCGGAAAAGGCCGCCGACCTGATCTTGGGCAATACCCCGCTGCCACCTGAGCGGATCGAGTTCTACCGCCGCGGGCACGAAGGGGACCCGGCCGCACGGACCACGCTCCGTTCGGACAATTAAAAGATTCGTGGAGCGGAGCTCCACAGCGGGGGTTCCGGGGGTCGTCCCCCCGGGTAGATACTGTGCCGAACGGGCCATGGAACTCGCGTCCGGCCAGCCGAATGCGGGGTATACCCTCCGCTCCCCACAACGTGGGATTCTTGACCCGGAAACTAGACAGACCGGCTACCACGTCACCATGATCGAATTGCACCGGTGGCATGCGACATCGGTGCGCGCACAGCAAGGAGCGAACCGGGCATGACCACACCGAACGGGCCCGCGGCCGATCCGCTGCCCGAGGCCATGACGCTGGTCCGGAACGCGTCGGAGGCGGGCTACCAGCTCAAGATCCTGGGCGGCCTCGGGGTGCGCGTGCTGTGCCCCGACTTCGCGCCGCGGCAGCGCGCGGGCCAGGACATCGACCTGGCCTGCCTGGGCAAGTCCCGCCGGCAGGTGGCCAATCATCTCGAGCAGGCCGGCTGCACGCCCGACAAGCGGTTCAACAACCTCAACGGCGACCGGCAGATGTACTTCAACGCCCCCTCCGGCCGGCCGATCGACCTCATGGTGGACCGGCTGTCGATGTGCCACACGCTGGACTTCCGTCCGTCGTTCGGCTCGGTGTCGGCCACCTTGGACCCCGCCGACCTGCTGCTGTCCAAGCTGCAGATCGTCGAGCTCAACGCCAAGGACGCGCACGACATCTTCCACCTGCTGTCCGGGGTGCGGGTCGGGCCCGACGCGACCCGGCCGTTCATCGACACCGACCGGTTCGGCTCGGTGCTGTCCGGTGACTGGGGCTGGTGGCGCACCGTGACCGGCAGCCTGAACAAGCTGCCCGACCTGCTCGCCGCGCAGCCCGACCTGGCCCCGCCGGACCCGAAGTACGACGCGCTGACCCAGGCCAAGCAGCTGCTCGAGGTCGCGGAGACGGTGCCGAAGGGGCTGAAGTGGAAGACCCGGGCCAGGGTCGGCGACCGGGTCCGCTGGTACGAGCTACCCGAAGAAGTCGACCATTAGGCATTACCGGAAGGCACGGGCATCACGATGAAAGTCTTCTTCGCCACGGACATTCACGGCTCTGAGATCTGCTGGCGCAAATTCCTGAACGCCGCTGCCTTCTACAAAGCCGACATGGTCATCCTGGGCGGGGACGTGACCGGCAAGGTCATGATTCCGATTGTGTCCCTGCGGCCGGGCCACTGGGAGGTCACGTTCGGCGGCCAGCGGGTCCATCTGGACACCCAGGCCGAGCTGGACGACATCAAGCGCAAGATCCGCGACCGCGGCTACTACCCGGCGGTGATGTCCGGTGACGAGCTCGACGCCCTGAGCGAGGAGGACGGGTCGGTGGACCGGCGGTTCACCCAGGAGATGACCAAGGGCCTGGAAATGTGGCTCGACATGGCGGACAGCAAGCTGCGCGGCGGCGAGATCCCGTGCATCCTGAACGGCGGGAACGACGACATCTGGGAGATCGACGACATCATCGAGCAGTCCCCGAATGTCAGCTTCGGCGAGGCCAAGGTGATCGACATCGGCGGCTTCTACCTCGCCTCGATGGGCTGGACCAACCCGACACCGTGGAACACGTTCCGCGAGGCCCCGGAGGACGTGCTCGCCGCCAAGATCGACGCCGTGGTCTCGCAGATCCCCGACATGGAGCGGGCGATCTTCAACTTCCACGCGCCGCCGTACGGCACCGGGCTGGACGAGGCGCCCGCGCTGGACGAGACCCTGCGGCCGACGCATGGCGGCGCGGTGATGAAGCCGGTAGGTTCGACCGCGGTGCGGGCCGCCATCCTGAAGTACCAGCCGATGCTGTCGGTGCACGGGCACATCCACGAGAGCAAGGGCGTCCAGAAGCTCGGCCGGACCCTCGCAATGAACCCGGGCAGCTCCTACACCGACGGCGTGCTGCAGGCCTGCCGGCTGACCGACGCGATCCCGCAGTACGAGCGGGCGCTGGCCGACAGCGAGCGGATGCTCGGGCCGGCGACACGGAGACGCTGACCACCCAGTGCAACCTGGCCTCGGCGTACTACACCGTGGGGCGCCTGTCCGCCGTCGTCTCGGTCCTGCAGCGCGCCCTGACTGACTGCGAGTGGTACCTGGGACCGGATCACGAGATGACCCAGACCGTGCGCGAGAACCTGGACGCCGCGACCCAGGCGTAGCATCGCAGGAAAATTGGGACGCGCGGAGCACGGAGGCCTGAATGGGAACCTACGACTTTGTCATTGTCGGGGGCGGATCGGCGGGCTGCGCGCTGGCCAACCGGCTGTCGGCCGACCCCGGCACGCGGGTACTGGTGCTCGAGGCGGGACGGCCGGACTACATCTGGGACCCGTTCATCCACATGCCCGCCGCGCTCACTATCCCCATCGGCAACCGCTTCTACGACTGGAAGTACGAAAGCGAGCCGGAGCCGTACATGAACGGGCGGCGCATCTACCACGCCCGCGGGAAAGTGCTCGGCGGCTCGAGCAGCATCAACGGGATGATCTTCCAGCGCGGCAACCCGCTGGACTACGAGCGCTGGGCGGCCGACCCGGGCATGGCCGAGTGGGACTACGCGCACTGCCTGCCCTACTTCAAGCGGATGGAGAACTGCCTGGCCGCGGACGACACCGATCCGTTCCGCGGCAAGAACGGGCCCCTGGTGCTCGAGCGGGGCCCGGCCACCAACCCGCTGTTCGGCGCGTTCTTCGCGGCCGTGCAGCAGGCCGGCTACCAGCTCACCGACGACGTCAACGGCTACCGGCAGGAGGGCTTCGCCCCCTTCGACCGGAACGTCCACCGGGGCCGGCGGCTGTCCGCCGCGCGGGCCTACCTGTATCCGGTGATGAGCAGGCCGAACCTCACCGTGGCCACCCGCGCCTTCGCCACCAAGATCATCTTCGACGGCACGCGCGCGGTCGGCGTCGAGTTCCGGCACCAGGGCAAGATCAAGCGGGTCAGGTCCGCCGAGCTCATCCTGTCCGGCGGGGCGATCAACTCCCCGCAGCTGCTCCAGCTGTCCGGCGTGGGCAACGCCGCGGAGCTTTCCGGGCTCGGCATCGACGTGGTCGCCGACCTGCCCGGCGTGGGCGAGAACCTGCAGGACCACCTGGAGGTGTACGTCCAGTACGGCTCGAAGCTGCCGGTCTCGGTCGCGCCCGCGCTGAAGTGGCGCAACCGGCCGATGGTCGGCGCGAAATGGCTGTTCCTGCGGAGCGGCCCGGGCGCCACCAACCACTTCGAGGGCGGCGGCTTCGCCCGCAGCAACGACGACGTGGCCTACCCGAACCTGATGTTCCACTTCCTGCCCATCGCGATCCGCTACGACGGATCCCAGCCCGCGGGCGGGCACGGCTACCAGGTGCACATCGGCCCGATGTACTCCGACTCCCGCGGCACCTGCAAGATCACTTCGGCCGACCCGAACGTGCACCCCGCGCTGCGGTTCAACTACCTGTCCACGCCGACCGACCAGCGGGAGTGGGTGGAGGCGATCCAGATCGCCAGGAAGATCTTGACCCAGCCTGCCTTCGACGACTACAACGCGGGCGAGCTGTCGCCCGGCCCGAGGTCCAGACCGACGAGGAGATCCTGGCCTGGGTGGCCCGCGACGCCGAGACCGCGCTGCACCCGTCGTGCACGACCAAGATGGGCACCGACGAGCTGGCGGTGACCGACCCGGCTCGCTGCGCGTCCACGGCCTGGACGGGCTGCGGGTGGTCGACGCGTCGGTCATGCCGTACGTCACCAACGGCAACATCTACGCGCCGGTCATGATGGTCGCGGAAAAGGCCGCCGACCTGATCTTGGGCAATACCCCGCTGCCACCCGAGCGGGTCGAGTTCTACCGCCGCGAGCACGAATGGGAGACCGGCCGCACGAACCACGGTCCGTTCGGAAGATTAAAAGATTCGTGGAGCGGAGCTCACAGCGGGGGATCCGGGGTCGTCCCCCGGGTGAAACATCCGAACGGCCGTGGATGTACGGCCAGCTCGGGGTGTTCGCCCGTACCCACAACGTGGGATTCTTGACCCGGAAACTAGACAGACCGGCGATCACGTCACCATGATCGAATTGCACCGGTGGCATGCGACATCGGTGCGCGCAGAGCAAGGAGCGAACCGGGCATGACCACACCGAACGGGCCCGCGGACGATCCGCTGCCCGAGGCCATGACGCTGGTCCGGAGCGCGTCGAGGCGGGCAACCAGCTCAAGATCCTGGGCGGCCTCGGGGTGCGCGTGCTGTGCCCCGACTTCCCGCCGCGGCAGCGTGCGGGCCAGGACATCGACCTGGCCTGCCTGGGCAAGTCCCGGCGCAAGGTGGCCGACCATCTCGAGCAGGCCGGCTGCAAGCCCGACAAGAGGTTCAACAACCTCAACGGCGACCGGCAGATGTACTTCAACGCCCCGTCCGGCCGGCCCATCGACGTGATGGTGGACCGGCTGTCGATGTGCCACGTGCTGGACTTCCGGCCGTTGTTCGACTCGGCGTCGCCGACCCTGGACCCCGCCGACCTGCTGCTGTCCAAGCTGCAGATCGTCGAGCTCAACGCCAAGGACGCGCACGACATCTTCCACCTGCTGTCCGGGGTGCGGGTCGGACCCGATGCCGACCCGGCCGTTCATCGACCCCGACCGGTTCGGCTCGGTGCTGTCCGGCGACTGGGGCTGGTGGCGCACCGTGACCGGCAGCCTGAACAAGCTGCCCGGCCTGCTCTCCGAACAGCCGGGCCTGGCCCCGCCCTACCCGAAGTTCGACCCGCTGACCCAGGCCAAGCAGCTGCCGAGGTCGCGGAGACGGTGCCGAAGGGGCTGAAGTGGAAGACCAGGGCCAGGGTCGGCGACCGGGTCCGCTGGTACGAGCTACCCGAAGAAGTCGACCACTAGGCATTACCGGAAGGCGCGGGCATCACAATGAAAGTCTTTTCGCCACAGACATCCACGGCTCTGAGATCTGCTGGCGGAAATTCCTGAACGCCGCCGCCTTCTACAAGGCCGACATGGTCATCCTCGGCGGGGACGTCACCGGCAAGGTCATGGTGCCGATCGTGACCTGCTCACGGGGCACTGGGAAGTGACCTTCGGCGGCCAGCGGGTGAAGCTGTCCACCCGCGGAGCTCGACGACATCAAGCGCAAGATCCGCGACCGGGGTACTACCCGGCCGTGATGACCCTGGACGAGCTCGACGCCCTGAACGAGGAGGACGGGTCGATCGACCGCCGGTTTACCCAGGAGATGACCAAGGGCCTGGAGATGTGGCTCGACATGGCCAACGGCCAACTGCGCGGCGGCGAGATCCCGTGCATCCTGAACGGCGGCAACGACGACATCTGGGAGATCGACGACATCATCGAGCAGGCCCCGACCGTCAGCTTCGCGGAGAACAAGATCCTCGACATCGGCGGCTTCTACCTGGCCTCGATGGGCTGGACCAACCCGACGCCCTGGAACACGTTCCGCGAGGCGCCCGAGGACGTCCTGGCGACGAAGATCGACACCGATGGTCTCCTCGATCCCGGACATGGAGCCGGGCCATCTTCAACTTCCACGCGCCGCCCTACGGCACCGGGCTGGACGAGGCACCCGCGCTGGACGAGACCATGCGGCCGATTCACGGCGGCGCGGTGATGAAGCCGGTGGGATCCAAGGCGGTGCCGGGAGGCCATCCTCAAGTACGGCCCGCCGCTGTCGCTGCACGGGCACATCCACGAGAGCAAGGGCGTCCCGCAGTTCGGCGGGACGCTGGGCGATGAACCCGGGCAGCTCTTATACCGACGGCGTGCTGCAGGGCGCCGTCCTTGACCTGAACGAGAAGAAGAGGCAAGGTCGCGA
>CAWKIB010000051.1:0-40151 GCA_963849595.1 uncultured Actinomycetes bacterium | reverse complement strand
CGAATCCAATGTCCCACGTCCGGCCGGATTCCAAACACCCGGGTTAAGCACGGGTTACCGGGGCCTGTCCGGGAAGGCGGCGGCCGCGTCCTTGACCGGGACCGCGGGGTCGGTCAGCAGGCCGACGTCGACCGGGGCGGCCGAGGCGATCACCCGGCGGCCCTGGAGCAGGTCGCGAGGGCGATCCACGGTCACGATGGCCACCAGCCGGCCGACGGCGAGCCAGCACGCCGCCCAGGCCTGATCGGCCGGGTCACCGCGCCAGACCAGCCGCTCGGCGTCACCGTGGTATCCCGCGTACTGCACCATCCGGCCGAACTGCTCCGACCAGAAGTACGGCACCGGGTCGTACACCTCGTCGCCGCCGAGCACGTTGGCCGCAACCACCTCGGGCGCGTGCAGGGCCACGTCCCAGTGCTCGAACCGCAGCCGCCGGCCGAAGCGCCGCGACTCGAACGCGGCGCAGTCGCCCACCGCATAGACCCCGGGCAGGGACGCCCGAAGGCCGGCGTCGACGGCCACGCCGTTCTCCAGCCAGATACCCGAACCCTCCAGCCAGCCGGTGGCCGGGCGGACCCCGACCGCGGTGACGATCTCGTCCGCGGCGATCCACGCGCCGCCCGCCAGGGCCAGGCCCTGTTCATTTCCGGCGGACTCCACGGACTCCACCGCCGTTCCGGTCTGCAGCCGCACGCCCGCGGCCGCGTACCAGCGGGAGGTCTGCGCGCCCACCGGAGCACCCAGGGCCGCAGCGAGCGGCGCGGGCCCGGCTTCGACCACCGTGACCTGGCAGCCGTAGGCAGCCGCCGCGGTGGCCAGTTCGGCGCCGATCCAGCCAGCCCCCACGATGGCCAGCCGGAGCCCGGGCCGGAACAGGGCCCGCAGGGCCAGGGCATCGTCGTAGTTGCGCAGGAACCGCTGCCGCCCGGGGCCGGCCAGCGCCACCGGCACGGCCCCGGTAGCCAGGATCAGCCGGTCATAGGGGTACTTGTCACGATCGGTGGCCAGGGTCTGCGCGTCCATCTCGGTGGCAGCTTCGCCGGGCCGGAAATCCACGTCTAGCGCGCCGAAGTCGGCCTGCAGCGACGGGTCGACGCCGTTGTCGGTCAGCACCTTTTTCGACAGCGGCGGCCGGTCGTACGGCGGCCGCGTTTCCGCCCCGATCAGGGTGATCTGGCCGGTGAAGCCGCGCTCGCGCAGTTCGGTGACGGCGCGGAACCCGGCCAGGCCCGCACCGGCCACCACCACTCGCGTCGCCATCGGTCACAGTGCCTTAGGCTACGCGGGCCCGCGGGACCCTATGATTGGCAACGCCCACAGGGCAAACAATCGTAAACTCATCGCGATGGACGATACGCTGGCCGATCCCCTCGCCGGGCGCCTGCTGGACGGGCGCTACGCGGTGACTGCGCGCATTGCGCACGGCGGGATGGCCACCGTCTACCTGGCCATGGACACCAGGCTGGACCGACAGGTGGCGCTCAAGGTCATGCACGCCGAGCTGGCCAGGGACGAGGAGTTCGTCCGCAGGTTCATCGGCGAGGCCAAGTCGGTCGCGCGGCTGTCGCACCAGAACGTGGTCGCGGTCTTCGACCAGGGCTCCGACGGGCCGTTTCTGTACCTGGCCATGGAATACGTGCCCGGGCGCACGCTCAAGGAGATGCTCCGCGAACGCGGCCGGTTCACCCCGGCGGCGGCGCTGGACATCATGGCCGGCGTGCTCGACGGCCTGGCCGCCGCGCACGCGTCCGGCATCGTGCACCGCGACGTCAAGCCGGAGAACGTCCTGCTGACCGCCGACGGCCGGCTGAAGGTGGCGGACTTCGGCCTGGCCCGGGCGCAGGCGGCCGCCGCGCACACCCGGGCGGGCCTGCTCATCGGGACCGTCGCCTACCTGCCGCCCGAGCAGGTGACCGGCGACAGCACGGGCCCGCGCTCGGACGTGTACTCGGCGGGCGTGGTGCTCTTCGAGCTGCTCACCGGCCGCCAGCCGTTCACCGGCGACACCCCGATCGCGGTCGCCTACCAGCACGTCAACACCGATGTCCCGGCTCCTTCCTCGCTGGTGCCCGGAATACCGGCGGCGGTCGACCAGCTCGTGCTGGCGGCCACCAACCGCGATCCCGCGCTGCGCCCGGCTGACGCCGGCGAGTTCGCGCGCGGGGTCCGCCGGGTCCGGGAGGGCCTCGGCGAGCCGAGCGGGCTCACCGGCGTGATGGGAGTCGGCGTCCAGGGCCTGGCCGAAGCGCCCTGGCTCAACCTGGACACGCCCGCCGCCACCAACGGGTGGTGGGCCCGCGGTACCGGGGCCACGCCCGTGGCCGGCCCGTCCGGCACCGGGGAGTGGTGGGGTCACGACGAGACAGCGCCGCCCGCGAGCGGCCCCGCACCGGGCCGTCCGGCGCCTGGCCGTCCGGCACGGGCGGCTCGGGTCCATGGGGTTCGGGGCGGGTCCGGACGGCCAGGACGGCCTCAGCTCGCGGACGCTCGTGGTGCACCGCGAGGAGAGCGGACGGTACGCGGGCGGCCGCGAGCCGTTCCTGCAGCGCTGGCTGTTCAGCCCGCGGCTCGTGGTCGTCGCGCTGATCGTGGCGCTGGGCATCGGGCTCGGGCTCGGCGGCTGGTGGCTCACCTCCGGCCGGTACGCCTCGATACCGGTCGTGGCCAACGATTCGGTGGCCACGGCGACCGCCGTGCTGAACGCGGACGGCTTCAGCATCGCCAAGGTGTCCTCGGCGCACAGCAACGGTATAACGCAGGGCACGGTGATCGGCACCAGCCCGTCCGGCCGGGCCGCGAAGGGCTCGGCCGTCACGATCCTGGTCTCCTCCGGGCCGTTCACCTCCATCGTGCCCAGCGTGCGCGGAGACAAGCTCCCCGCCGCCGAGGCCGCCCTGCAGCGGGTGCACCTGACCTACAGCGTCGACCGGGTCGGCTCGGACGCCGCGGTCGGCACCGTGCTGGGCACCAAGCCGTCCGCGGGCACGTCCTGGCCGCAGACCAAGCCGGTCACCATCCAGGTCGCCGGCGGCCCGGCGGTGCCGAATTTCTTCGGGCAGAGCCTGCAGGTGGCCCAGCAGTGGGCGTCCGCGCACGGCGCCAACCTGCAACAGCAGCAGGATCAGAACAGCCAGCAGCCGCAGGGCACGATCACCGGCCAGGAGCCCGGCGCCGGTTCCCTGTACCAGCAGGGCGAGACCGTGGTGGTGAACGTCTCCACGGGTCCGGCCGAGGTCAACGTCCCGGACGTGATCGGGATGTCGGTGCAGGAGGCAACGCAGCAGCTCCAGGCCGCTGGATTCAAGGTTCAGGTGCAGTCATTCGGACTGCCTGGCAACGCTAACGGCAAGGTGTGGGACTACAGCCCGGTTGGCCAGGCGCCGCGCGGCAGCACCATCCTCCTCGACGTCCTCCCCGGCGGTAACGGAGGCGGCGGCGGTAACGGCGGCGGCTTCTAAGGGCCCCGCGAGCCAAAGGGCGCCGGCGCTGCCTGGACTGAGGAGCGACGAAGGAGCGACGAGGGAAGGAAGCGCCTCAAAAGGCGCCCGGAGGCGAGCGGGGGAATATACTGTCCGCCATGCGTCAGCAGTTTTGGTTTTGGTTTGGCTACCGGCCCGGGTCCCGGACGGTCGCCTGCCAGACCTTGCGCTGACAGAAGCGACCTAGCGAGAGCCCCGGGCCAACGGCCCGGGGTTTTTCTTATGCGCGACACTGAGACTGGAGGCGGACGACATGGTGGTAGTGATGGCGGCGGAGGCCGAGGAGGCTGACGTCGACGGGGTGGTCGAACTGGTCCGCGGGGCGGGCGGCGACGCGTTCGTCAGCCGCGGCGTGTCCAGGACGATCGTCGGGCTGGTCGGGGACATCGACCAGTTGGACACGCTGAACCTGCGCGGCATGCCCGGGGTGAGCGACGTGGTGCGGATCACCGCGCCGTACAAGCTGGTGAGCCGGGAGCACCGCCGGGAGCGTTCGGTGATCAGGGTCGCCGGGGTACCGATCGGCCCCGACACGCTGACCGTTATCGCCGGGCCGTGTGCGGTCGAGACCGCCGAGCAGACGCTGGCCTCCGCGCTGATGGCCAAGGCCGCCGGGGCGTCGCTGCTGCGCGGCGGCGCGTACAAGCCGCGCAGCTCGCCGTACGCGTTCCAGGGTCTCGGCGAAGCCGGACTGAAGATCCTCGCCGACGTGCGCACCGAGACCGGGCTCCCGATTGTCACCGAGGTAGTAGACCCGGCTGACGTGGACCTGGTCGCCAGCTACGCGGACATGCTGCAGGTCGGCACCCGCAACATGCAGAACTTCCCGCTGCTGCAGGCGGTCGGCGGGGTGGGCAAGCCGGTCATGCTCAAGCGCGGCATGAACGCCACCATCGAGGAATGGCTGATGGCCGCCGAGTACATCGCCCAGCGCGGCAACCTGGACATCGTGCTGTGCGAGCGGGGCATCCGCACCTTCGAGAAGGCCACCAGGAACACCCTGGACATCAGTGCGGTCCCGGTCGCGCAGCGGCTGTCGCACCTGCCGGTCATCGTGGACCCGTCGCATTCCGGCGGCCGCCGGGATCTGGTGGTGCCGCTGTCCCGGGCCGCGATCGCGGTCGGCGCCGACGGCATCATCGTCGACGTGCACCCGCACCCGGAAAGCGCGCTTTGCGACGGGCCGCAGGCTCTCGTGGAATCCGACCTGCGCGAGCTGGCCAGCGTGGCCGCCCACCTGTCCCCGCTGGTCGGCCGGACCCTGACCCCGGCCCCGTCCATCTCCGGCGACGTGGTGCACGAGCCCTTGTCGGCCTGAGCCTGGGAAAGTGAAACCCGGGTTTCATCTCCTTTGGGCGGCTTCGAACGGGGCGGGGGGCGGGGAACCACGGTCCGTTCGGAAGAAAAAATTTACTGGCGATACTCGTGCGCGCTCAGGGCCAGTTCCTCGGCCAGGTCGGCGGCGTCCAGCCGGCCTTCGATACGGCGCAGGTCATCGATCCGGGCCCGGGTCTCGACCCGGCGCGGGGTGAGCAGGGTGCAACAGTCCTGGTCGGGCAGTTCGGAGATGGACAGGGTGCGGATGCGCCGGGCTTCGGCCATGATCTCGGTCTTGTCCCAGCCGATCAGCGGGCGCAAGATCGGCAGCCGCACCGCGTCGTCCAGGGCGGTCAGGTTGGTCAGGGTCTGGCTGCTGACCTGGCCCAGCGAGTCGCCGGTGATCAGCGCGGTGCCGCCGAGCCGCCGGGCCAGCGCCTCGCCGGTCTTGAGCATCAGCCGCCGCTGGGCCACGATCTGCAGCCGGTCCGCGCCGGAGGAGGCCAGCGCCTGCTGCGCCTTGCCGAACGGCACGACGAACAGCCGCGAGCCGCCCTGGAACCGGTCCAGCCCGCGGGCCAGCGCGTAGGCCTTGTAGATCGATTCGGGGCCGGTCAGCGGCATGCCGGAGAAATGCAGGAAGAAGCAGCGCAGGCCGCGGCGCATCATCCGGTACGCGGCCACCGGCGAGTCGATGCCGCCGGACATGAGCACGACGCCGCGGCCGCTCATCCCGACCGGCAGGCCGCCCTGGCCGGGCAGGCCCTCGGTGAAGATGAACACCTCGTCGGTATCGACTTCGATGAAGACCTTGGTGTCCGGGCGGGACAGGTTGACTTCCAGGCCGTGCGCCTCCTGGATTTCCCGGCCGACCAGCACGGCCAGTTCCGCGGAGGTCAGCGGGAAGCGCTTGTCCCGGCGCCGCGGGCGCACGGCGAACGTCCCGGCCTTCTTCGCGGTCAGCGCCACCGCCGCGGCGACGACCGCCTCGGGCGTCTTGGCCACCCGGAGCGGCTGGGCCACCGTGACGATGCCCGGGACGTCCCGGACCCGCTCGGCGATCTGGCCCGCGGCCGCCGCCCAGCCGTCCGGCCCGCGGCTCTCGCCGTCGGCCACGCGCAGCAGGATGACCCCATCTCGCTGCCGCATGTCGAACCGGGATGCCGGTGTCCCGGAGCGCGGCGCGGATGTTGCCGTGCAGGATGTGCTCGAAGTGCTGCCGGTTCCGCCCCTTGAGCACGATCTCGCCCAGCTTGAGCAGCACGCAGGGTTCGTCGCGGGGACGTTCCGCGGCCTGCGCGCGCTGCTCGGCCTGCGGGGAGGGGATCACTGACACCACCCCTTGTGAGCGTTATGCAATACCGGCTGCGAGGGTAGGCCTTCTAGGCCTGCGCGAGCGGCCGGTGCAGGTCGCACGGACAGCAACCTCAACGAATTCTTTGCATAACGCGACTTTCGCATGAGACACAGTGTGCCAGCAGAAACCGGTATCTCGAACGGTTGGTTCCCGGCGCTGCGGGGGGGCCAGCCCGAGCCCGGAATCGGGTGGTAGCCCCAGTGCCTTCCGCGTGGCTCGCGGTTAGCGTGGCGCCATGAGCATCAGGGATGAAGTCCGGGCCTCGGCGGCCGCGCACGGTGATCTCGGCCCGGGCTACGACACGGCCGTGGCCGAGGGCCTCGTCGAGCGGATCGGCGAGGAGATCGACCGGCGGGTGGACGCACGGTTGTTCGGGCATCTGCAGGCTCCGGCGCCGTCGCGGCCGCGCCGCGTCCGGGAGCCTGGCCGGCCCGGGGTGGCGGCGGTGTTCCTGGCCCTGGGCTCGATGGGACTCGCCATCGGGGCCACGGCCGCCGTGCTGCGCCCGGGCGTCGACCAGGGCCCGAACGTGAGCGGCGGCCAGTCGGTGCTCATCGCGCTGATCTGGATCGTCATCGGGGTGGTCAACGTGGCCTACGCCCGCCGCAACTGAGACATTTGTGGCCGCCCGCTACACGTTGTACCGTGCGGACATGGGCAGCGACCACGAGGCGGAGATCCGCGCCTCCGTGGGCGCGCACGACGACCTGGGACCCGGCTACGACGACGCGGTGGCCGAAGGGCTGGTCGAGCGGATCGGCGCGGAGATCGACAAGCGGATCGAGGCGCAGCTGAGGCGGTACGGCGCGCCGTACGGCCCGTATTTCGCCCCGCCTGGCCCGCCGCCGCCCGGTGCTCAGGGGGCTGCTGAGGCTCCCGGGACTGCTGAGGCGGCTGGGGTGCCTGGTCCGGTCTGGGGTGCCTGGGGCGCCTGGGGCTCCGCACGGTTATCAGGTGCCTTCCGGGTATGCGCCGGCCGGTTATCACGGGTATCCGGGGTATCCCGGCTACCCCGGGTATCAGGCTTACCAGGCACCGATGCTGGCGCCCGGATACCAGGCGCCGCTACCGAGGCGGCCGGCCTCACGGTCGGCCGGACAGCACAGCGTGGCGATGACCGTCATTGCCCTCGGGTCGCTGACGCTCGGCGTCGCGGGCACCGCGATCGTGGCCCACGCCAGAAACGGCGGCGGGCAGGCGGTGATGGTCCTGCTGATCTGGGTCGTCATCGCGATCGTCAACGTCGCCTACGCCAGGCGCTGCTGATCCACCCGACCGCGAGTCACGGAGCGGCACGATGTTCGAGCGTTTCACCGACCGGGCCCGGCGGGTCGTCGTCTTCGCGCAAGACGAGGCCAGGGGCCTCAATCACAACTGGATCGGCACCGAGCACCTCCTGCTCGCCGTGATCAGGGAGGGTCACGGGGTGGGGGCCAAGGCGCTCGAGTCGATGCAGATCAGCCTGGACGCGGCCCGGCAGCAGGTCGAGTCGATCATCGGCCGCGGCCAGAACCCGGTGGGGGACGGACACATCCCGTTCACGCCGCGGGCCAAGAAGGTGCTCGAGCTGTCGCTGCGTGAGGCACTGCAACTCGGTCACAACTACATCGGCACCGAGCACATCCTGCTCGGCCTGATCCGCGAGGGCGACGGCGTGGCCGCGCAGGTCCTGGTGAGCCTGGGCTGCGACCTCAACCGCGCCCGCCAGCAGGTGATCCAGTTGCTGCACGGCTACCCGGGCAAGCAGCCGGCCCTGCTCGACCATCGGTGAAGAGCTCGGGGACCGGCTGGCCTCGATGGCCGCGCGGCTGGCCGTGATCGAGCGCGGTGCTCGGGGACGCGGCCACGGAAGGCTAGCGGCTCGGCGTTTAGCGGTTACCGGGGTTAGCGGCTCGGGTTCTCGGCGGGCAGGACGGCGCACAGCAGGCGGTTGTCGCCGCGCTGCCACAGCGTGCCGACTTCGGCGAAGCCGGCCTGGGTGAGCGCCTCGACGTGGGTGGCGAGCTGGGTCGATTCGGTGCCGTGGTGACCGGCGTCCACGCGGCGGCGCGCGCGTTCGGCGACGTGTCCGGACAGCAGCGGGTCGGCCGCGACGGCCTCCCACCAGGCGGACCAGCTCTCGGAGTGCCCGGCGGGAAAACGCCGCTGGTCCTCACGCTGCCGCAGGGCCAGGTCGAGCCGGGCCAGCGTGGGCGACTCCTTCACGTCCAGGGTGAAGTGATCGCCGTCGAGCAGCAGTCCGCCCGGACCGAGCACGGTGGACAGTTCGGCGTACATGGCCCGCAGGTCGTGTTCGGGCAGCCAGTGCAGGGCGGTGGTGCTGACCGCCGCGTCCGCGGGCCGAGCCAGGTTCAGCCGGGCAGACCAGCCGGGCTCGCGCAGGTCCAGGTCGATGAGGCGGAGCCCGGGCCGGCCGGAGTAAGCGGCCTGGCCCAGCGCCAGCGACACCGGGTCGGCGTCGATGCCGATGACGGTGGCGCGCGGCAGCCGGTCGAGCAGCCGGACGGCCAGCGAGCCGGGGCCGCAGCCGAGGTCGAGGACCAGCGGGTCCGGGCGCCCGGTCCCCTCTTCGACCGCGTCGATCAGGGCCGTGAACCGGTCCTCGCGATCAGGCAGGCTCTCCTCCTGCTGGCGATCCCAGCGCTCGATCCAGTCCAGTGCGGTGTCGCGGTCAAGTTCCGGCACGCCGAGCCTCCCTGCTCTGAGTGTCGTTACTGGCTAAGCTTTCTTTGACAGTAACAACGCTAGATGCCGAGATGTAACTGGTCAAGTGAACTTCAACAGTCACACAGATGTGGTGATCAAGGTCGCGGTGGCCTTGGTGAACCTGCTCACGCCCGGTGAGGACCGCGGTCGCGGCTACCAGCCGCCCGAAGAAGACGAGCGGACGGCGGCCGTGGGGGCGGTGCTGCGCGCGGGCGGCGGACGCGAGGCCACCTGGGAGGAAGCGGCCGAGTTGTGCTTCGTCGCGGCCGAACTGCGCGGCGTGTTCGAGGCGGTCAGCGCGGGCGCCGTCGATGACGCCGCCGCCCAGGTCAACGCGGTATTGATCCGCACCGGCGCCCGGCCTGAACTGGAGCGGCACGACGGGCAGTCCTGGCACCTGCACTTCCACGCCGCCGACAACTCGCTGCCGAACGGATGGGCGGCCGGCTGCGCCACCGGCCTGGCGGTGGTGCTCGGCGGTTCCGGAGCCGACCGGCTGGGCGTCTGCACGGCGCCCGGGTGCGACCGGGTGTTCGTCGACACCTCGCGCAACGGCACCCGGCGGTACTGCTCCACGTCCTGCCAGAACCGGGTCAAGACGGCCGCCTTCCGGGCCCGCCTGACCTGACCCCATTGGGGTGCACACTATAGGGGTCGGGTCCTGCCTCCCCAGGATCAGGGCCTGGCAGGGGGCCGGCCTGAATCGGAGACAGTCATGTTCGAGCGGTTCACCAACCAGTCGCGGCGCGTCGTGGTCCTCGCCCAAGAGGAAGCGCGCATGCTCGACCACAACTACATCGGCACCGAGCATCTCCTGCTCGGCCTGCTGCACGAGGGCCGGGGTTCGGCCGCCCGGGCCCTGGAGGCCATGGACGTCACCCTGCAGGCGGTCCGGGACCAGGTCATCGAGATCGTCGGCCGGGGCCAGGCGCAGCCCTCCGGGCATATCCCGTTCACGCCGCGGGCCAAGAAGTCCCTGGAGCTGTCGCTGCGCGAGGCCCTGCAGCTCGGCGACGGCTACATCGGCACCGGGCACCTGCTGCTGGGTCTGATCCACCAGGGCGACAGCGTGGCGGTCAAGATCCTGGGCAGCCTCGGCGCGGACCTGAAGGACCTCCGGGCGCGGGTCACCGAGGAACTGCGCGGCGATCCGGAAAAGGGCCAGGACGTGTCTCCGGCCGAGCGCGAGCGGCAGCAGCTGAACGTATACCTGCGCGGTGAGGTCAAGGGGCTGCTGGACACGATCGACGACCGGCTGGGCGCGATCGAGCGGCGGCTGGGCATCAGGCGCCCCGCTCCCGCGGCGATGCGCAGCCTGGAAGTACGGATCGCCCAGGTCCGAAGGGACAAGGAAGCGGCCATCGACGTGCAGGACTTCGACCAGGCGGCGGCGCTGCGCGATGCGGAGAAGCAGCTGATCGAGGAGCGGGCACGCGTCGAGCAGGAAACGGCAGCCGGTGCGGAGAGCGCGGGCGACGCGGGCGCGGGGCGGCGGAGGTGGCCGAGGCCGGCGCGGACGTGGTGGCCGGGGTCGGGCGCGGACGGGTGTGGGCGCTGAGTCGGACGAGGGCGCCGGGGAGCCCGGTGAGCTCGGGCGGCTGCGGGCCCGGGTGGCCGACCTGGAGTCGCGGCTGCGCGAGCACGGCATCGACCCCGATGAGCCCGGGGAGGCTCCCGCCGCTACTGGGTAGTGCTCCGCCGGGGCTCGGTGTGCGCTGGGACCCCGCCCGCCCATCGCGTCACAACCGTTGGGCGTGCCCAACCTATGGATGCGACACCCCAATGCCGACCTACGCCCTGGCGGGGGGCGGTTTCATGATCATGGGTCGTTTTGGGCCGTATTCGGCCAGAACGGCCCATGATCATGAACTGTGCCCGAAATGTCTTAACTTTGAGTTAGGACATAACGGATATAACGGGCCGAATTTCGGGGCGGGCAGCAGCCGGGCGCTATCCGCGTGAGTGCGGCTGTCGTCGGTTGCGCGCGTCCCGCATGGAGCGCGGCGTGCCGGTCTTTGCCGGCGGCATCAGCGCTGGTTGGGTGCGGGTGGCGCTTCGGGGTGGATGCCGAGTGCGCCGAAGCGCGCGGGCAGGTCCTCGACCCACTCCGGTGGTGTCCGGTCAGCTCCGGGGCCACGGCCCGCAGCGCCTCACGGAGCGCCGTAGAAGAGCATTCAGCCAGCCACTTCATCCTCGGTACCTTATCCGGCGGCCCGCCGACCCAGCCTGGCCGCTCGGGTGGCCATTTTCCGGCGGTGTGGGGGCCGCTCGGGGCACCCGAAAATGTCATACCCCCCTCGTAACGTGGGGGCATGAACCCTCCACGGAGACGCCGCGCCAACCCGGCGGACCAGCGGTGCCGGTGCGCGGAATGCGATGCGGCGGCCGAGGGCATCGCCCTCGACCCGGAGGCCTGCATGCGGGCCGTCGCCGATGACATCCATGCCGTCGGCTGGTCGGTATCTGGGGTGCTGGGCGACGAGATCGCGCCGCCCTGGGCGTACACCATCGGCCTGTGGCTCAGCCATCAGGGCCCGGAGCTGACCATGTTCGGGCTTCCTGTCGAGCACATGACGATCATCTTGAACTCGATCGGCGAACGCATCGCGAACGGCGCGGTGATCGAAGCTGGCGATGAGCTCGACGGGATCTGCCCGTGCTCGCTGGCGATCCGGCCGGTCCGCTCGAGCTGGCGGTCGACCACCCTGTTCACCGTCTCCGACCGGTACTACGGCTACGTCCGGCCGGCCTGCCTGCAGGTCGTCTGGCCCGACCGGAAGGGCCGCTATCCGGGGGATCCGGGCTTCCAGCCCCGGTACGAGGGCAGGCAGCCGATGCTGTGGCTGCCCCGTGAGGATCACCCGCCGGGCGTGTGGACCCGGATCGACCAGCTGTGCTGACCGGCGGGCCAGCAGGTGCCTAGCGGGAAGCAACTCGCTCGGGAGCCTGCGGGAGACAACTAGCGGGAAAACAAATTGCCGCTCAATTGTGTTACTAGCTAGCGTCAATGAGGTAGGAACGCCGGCCGCTACGGTCGGCGGCTGCTGGAAGGGATCAAGCCGATGTCGCGGGGTGGGCTCGTCCGCCGGTTCCCCGTGCTGGCGATCCGGGACTTCCGGCTGTTGCTCGCCGAACGGCTGCTCGCGCCCGCCTCCGTCGGGTTCTCCATGGTGGGCGTCTCATTCGCGGTGCTGCGGGCCACGGGCTCGGTCACCGACCTGTCCTACGTGCTCGCCGCCCAGATCGCCCCGGCGCTGGTGTTCGCGCTCGTCGGCGGGGTGGCGGCCGACCGGTTCCGGCCGCAGCGGGTAATCATCGCGGCCAACCTGCTCATGGCGGTCGGCGAGGGAACGTTCGGCGTGCTGGTGCTGACCGGCCATCCGCCGCTGTGGGCGATGATCGGGCTGGAGGCGCTGACCGGCACCGGGATAGCGGTGTTCTACCCGGCCTCCCAGGCGCTGCTCCCCCGCGTGGTCCCCCGCGGCATGCTGCAGGAAGCCAGCGCGATCAGCCGGCTGGCCATGAACACCGGGCAGATGTCCGGTGCGGCCGCGGCCGGCCTGCTGGTGGCGGCGGCCGGACCGGGCTGGGCGCTCGCGCTGTGCGGGATCGGCATGGTGGGAACGGTGCCGATGCTGATGTCCATCCGGGCCAGGGCCGTCGGCTCGGACGCATCCGAGACGGCGCCGGCCAACCTGTTCCGCGAGCTGCGGGAGGGCTGGTCGGAGTTCCGCTCGCACACCTGGCTGTGGGTGATCGTGGCCCAGTTCAGCGTCGTGATGATGGCCTGGTACGGGGCCTTCTCCGTGCTCGGCCCGGTGGTGGCCAGGGCGCACCTGGGCGGCCCCGCCGCCTGGGGCGCGATCACCGCCGCCGACGCGCTCGGCCTGATCGCCGGCGGGCTGGTGTCGCTGCGGGTCACGCCGCGCCGGCCCATGCTGTTCGTGGTGCTCACCGGGGCCGCGGTGGCGATCTCGCCGCTCTCGCTGGCCATGGTCTTGCCGCTGCCCGCCGTGTGCGTCGCGTCGTTCGGCCTCGGCGTGTTCGTCGAGATGATGATGGTCCAGTGGACGGTGGCACTGGCCCGGAACATCCCGCCGGCCAAGCTGGCCCGGGTCTCCTCTTACGACGTCCTCGGCTCGGTGATGGCCATGCCCGCCGGGGCGCTGGTCGCGGGCCCGCTGGGCGCCGCGATCGGGATCTCCTCGGCGCAGTACGCGGCCGCGGCCGCGATCGTCGTGGCGTCCGCGCTGGCGCTCATCCCGCGCGACATCCGCACCATGCGCGGCGGCGATCCCGAGCTGCCCCCGGTTCCCGAGGAGCCGACGGCAGAACTGGAAGCCGCGGTCAGCTAACGCGTTTCCGCGATAGCCAGGACGGCGGGGAAACCCCCGTGGCACCCGCCGTCCCGGCTGTTCTGATAAGCGGCTCAGACGTTCTTCTGGTACGAGCGGAACGTCACCACCGACACCGCCACGCACGCCACCGCGAGGACCAGCAGGCCGCCGCAGCGGACCGCGATCGCGCTCCAGTCCGGGTGGGCCGAGACCGCGGACCTCCCGATCTGGACCGCCCAGTTGAGCGGGTTGCGCGACGCGATGGCCTGCATCCAGCCCGGCATCAGCTGGGTTGGGATAAACGCCGAGGACAGGAACATCAGCGGCAGCATGAAGAACGTGTAGATGCCGATGATCGCCTCACGCGAC
Organism: uncultured Actinomycetes bacterium; assembly: GCA_963849595.1. Taxonomy (GTDB): domain Bacteria; phylum Actinomycetota; class Actinomycetes; order Streptosporangiales; family Streptosporangiaceae; genus Palsa-504. The sequence continues at coordinate 26,586 of CAWKIB010000051.1, read as the reverse complement.
CGCAGCAGCATGCCGGTCGCGTTGGACAGCGCCCCGAACACCACGCCAACCAGGATCGACGCCGCGACCATCACGGCGACCCCGCCGGTCCCGCCGTGGTAGCGCGCCCCGCCCGCCAGGCCGAGGCCCACGATGATCAGCGACTGGACCGTCGTACTCACCGCCTGTTCCACCACGGTGGCGTTCATGATCCCGACCCGGCTGGCGGGCGCGGCCAGGAAACGGTTCAGCGTGCCCCGGTCGATCTCCTCGATCATGGACATGCCCGCCCACATGTTGTTGGACATGGCGTTCATCGCGATCAGGCCCGGCACCAGGTAGTCCAGGTACGTGCCGCCGAAGGCGAAGCCCGGGATGTCGATGACCCTGCGGAACAGCTGCCCGAACAGGAACAGCCAGATCACCGGCTGCACCACGCTGAACGCGAGCACCCAGGGCTGGCGCACCAGGGCGTGCAGCTTCCGGCCGGTCAGGTACCAGGTGTGCACCAGGGTCGTGCCGAACGGCACGGTGTTGGCCGGTGCGGCCGGGATCGCCGTGCCCGACGGCACGGACTCGAGTTGCGCGGTAGCCATTACTTGCTCGCCTCCACCAGTTCCCGCTCATCGCGCTTCGTGACCGTCCGAGGTCTGCTGACTCGCTGTAGCGGCGCCCGGTGTGCCGCAGGTACACGTCGTCGAGCGACGGCCGGGCCACCGCCACCGAGGAGGCGTTGATCCCGGCGCGCTGCAGCGCGCCGAGCACGACCGGGACCGCGGCCGCGCCGTCGTCGCTGCGCGCCGACACGTTGCGCCCGGCGATGACCACGTCCCGCACCTCCGGCAGGCCGGCCAGCACGCTCCGGACCAGGCCCGCGTCGGCGTCGGCGGGCAGCTCGACCTGCACCGCGTCGCCGCGCAGCTGGCCCTTGAGCCCGTCCGGGGTGCCGGTCGCCACCACCCGGCCGCGGTCCACGATCGCCAGCTGGCTGGCCAGCCGGTCGGCCTCTTCCAGGTAATGCGTGGTCAGCAAGACCGTTATCCCCTCACCGCCCGCCAGCCGCGCGATCTCCTGCCACATGGCGGCCCGGGACTCGGGGTCCAGGCCGGTGGTCGGCTCGTCCAGGAACAGCACCGCGGGCCGGTGCATCAGGCCGAGCGCGACGTCCAGCCGGCGCTGCATGCCGCCGGAGTAGGTCTTGACCAGCCGCCCCGCCGCCTCGGTCAGCCCGAAGTGATCGAGCAGTTCGTCGGCGCGGGCCCGGACCGAGCCGCCGCGCAGCCCGTACAGACGGCCCTGCAGCATCAGGTTCTCCCGGCCGGTCGCGGTCGGGTCGGCGCCCGAGCGCTGGGCCACGACGCCGATCACATGGCGCACCCGGCCCGGCTGGGCCAGCACGTCGATGCCCGCCACCCGCGCCGAACCCGCGTCAGGCCGGGCCAGCGAGGTCAGGATCTTGACCGTGGTGCTCTTGCCCGCGCCGTTCGGGCCGAGCAGGCCGTAGATGATGCCCCGGGGACGGCGAGGTCGAGCCCGTCCAGGGCTCGGATGCCGTGCTTGTTGCCGTGCACCGCGTAGGTCTTGACTAGCTGATGCGCCTCGATGGCGCAGTCGGTCGAACTCACTGTTTTCTCCTACGGTTACGGATCGCGACGATCGCAGCCCCGCGAGGAGAAACCCGGCTACTCTTGATGGTGGGACCTCGGGTTCCGCGCGCTCGCGGGATCGACTTGAGGTTGACGGCCCCGGCCGCCGGTGTTGCCGCACCAGGCCGGGGTCGTTTGGTCAGCTGTCGGCTACCCTCCTCCTCTCCTGCTCCGCGAGCTCCTGGAGGTAGTCCGGGATCTCCCCGGTCGCGTGGAAGCGCCGCCAGGCCTCCAGTCCGGGGAACGTGCCGCTGGTGAACTCCTTCAGCAGCCCGCGTACCCACTCCTCCTCGGCCCGGCGCTGCGCGAGGTAGTACTCCGATTCGATGAGGAACAGCCGGGGCAGCTGGGCGACCAGCGTGGCCAGCTCGGCCTGGAGATGATCGTTGGTCTCCTCCAGCGCGGTCAGCCGCTGCTGCAGCAGATCGATCAGCTCGTCGGGCGGCAGGACGGATGAGTCGGCCAGGGCCGCCTCGAACCTGGTGTACTCCCGCTCGGCACGCTGAGCAGCTCACGCATCCAGTCCATCAGCTCCGCGCGGCCCGCGTCGGTGATCTGGTAGGTAGTCCGCTCCGGCTGCCTGCCCTCACGGACGACCTCGACGGCCTCGATGAACCCGTACTTCTCCAGGTTCTGGACCACCGTGTAGAACGATCCCCAGTTGACCTTGATGGCGTTGTCCTTGCCGCGTTCCCGCAGCATCGACGCCATCTCATACGGGTACATCGGGCGTTGGGTCAGCAGCGTGAGCAGCGACAGCGCCAGCAGGTTGTTGACCTTGCGCCGCTTGGCCATCCTGAACCACCTCGTCTCCGAGTCATCGTTCACGAAGACTCGTTCCCAAGTACTCGTAGACGAGTATACGCACGCGGGCATTGAGCGTGTCAACCCGCAATCCTGGAGATCTTTTCTTCCGAACGGGCCGTGGTGCCAGCCGCCGGGATCTGCGCGGCCGGTCTCGCGGCTGGATGCCGGTCGATGCGCGGAGGCGGGGGTGAGGGCTGGGTGCGCGGGGCGGGCGGGCTGCGTGCGCGGGGGCGGAGGTGGTGTTGACAGATGTTGACCGGGTGGACTAGCTTTTGACCATGCGGTCAGAAAGTAAACCGGGCGGTAAGAAAGCCGAGCGGAGCTTTATCGAGACCGCGCGCCGGGCGCAGATCATGGCGGCCGCGATCGACACGATCGCCGAGGTCGGGTACGGGCAGGCTTCCCTGGCCCGCATCGCCGAGACGGCAGGCACCAGCAAGGGCGTGATCATCTACCACTTCGGCGGCAAGGACGAGCTGGTCCGGGAGCTGGTCGCCGAGCTGTCCGCGAAGGGCCGGGCGTACATGGGGCCGCGGCTCGAGGCCGAGCCGACCGGCGCGGGGATGCTCAGGAGCTACATCGAATCCAACCTGTCGTTCATCCGGGAGAACCACAACCACGTGGTCGCGGTGGTTCAGATCGCGCTCAACGCCCGCAGCGCCGACGGCAGCGCGCTATACGACTTCTCCATCCGCGAGGCCGGGGTGGCCGCGCTCCGGCAGCTGCTCGCCCATTTCCAGGGCACCGGCGAGTTCCGGGCCGACTTCGACCCGGACATCATGGCGATGGCCATCCGCGCCGCCCTGGACGCGGTGCCGGCCCGGCTGGCCCGCGATCCCGAACTCGACATCGGCCGCTACGGCCGCGAACTGGCGGACCTGTTCCAGGCCGCTACCCGTCCCGGGGGAAGCAATCCCGGGCCCGCATCACATCCATGAAGTAGCCCGTGGAGGAGAAATGAACGCCTACTTCGACACCAACCATGCGGCCGCCGCGCTGTTCACGGTCACCATCGCGGCCTGGGGCATGATGGAGCTCAGCCAGCGCTCCCAGCCGTCACGAGAGGGAGCCACCAAGATCGCCGGAATCGGCGGCCGGCTCGTCGCCCTGGCCTGCGTGATCGCCACGACCGTGGTGGTCAACCTGACCCCGCGCGTGTTTCCGGCGGCCGCGATCCGGCCCGGTGCCGTCGCCTTCACGGCCGGGATGGTCGTCCTGCTGGCCGGGCTGGTGCTGCGCGGCTGGTCGTTCAAGGCGCTCGGCCAGTACTTCACGCACACCGTCATGGTCAGCTCCGACCAGCCGGTGATCGCTTGCGGCCCGTACCGGGTGCTGCGCCATCCCAGCTACACCGGGATCATCCTGGCCGCCATCGGAATCGGCCTGGCCTCTGCGAACTGGGCGGACCTGGCTGGCCTGCTGCTACTCACCCTGACGGCCTTGCTCTGGCGGATCCGCATCGAGGAGGCCGCGCTGATGACGACGCTCGGCGATCGGTACCGCGCCTACGCTGCGCAGCACAAGCGCCTCGTCCCGCTCGTCTGGTAGCCGGGAGCAGCAGCCATGGCGAATTCACTGAACGAGAAGGTAGCCATCGTGACCGGCGGCGGCTCGGGCATCGGCGAGGGCCTGTGCCGCGAGCTCGTCCGCCGGGGCGCGCGGGTGGTCGTCGCCGACATCAACTCCGCCGAGGCCGGGCGGGTGGCTGCGTCCATCACCGGCATCGGCGGGCAGGCCGCGGCCAGCACCGTCGACGTGTCCCGGGCCGAGGAGGTCACCCGCCTGGTCGAAGAGACCACCGCCGCGTACGGCCGGCTGGACTACATGTTCAACAACGCAGGCTTCGCGATCGGAGGGGACTTCCGCGACCTGACCCCGGAGCACTGGCACCGGGTCCTGGACGTGGATTTCTACGGTGTCCTGCACGGCATGCAAGCCGCCTACCCGGTCATGGTCAGGCAGGGGTTTGGCCACATCGTGAATACCTCGTCGGCGGCCGCGTTCTTTGCCACGCCGGGCAACGCCCCGTATTGCGCGGCCAAGTATGCCCTGGTCGGGCTGTCCTTGTCGGTGCGTTTGGAGGGCGTCGACCTGGGGGTGAAGGTCAGCTGCATCTGTCCCGGCTTCGTCCGGTCCAACGTCTACCGGAACGCGGAGGTGGCCGGCATGACCCTGCCCACCGACATGACCCGGGAACAGGTGGCCGGCGCGCTGGCGAAGATGATGGATCCAGCCCGGGCGGCCCAGGTGATCCTGGACGGCGTGGCCCGCAACAAGGCGCTGATCGTCTTCCCGGCCGTCATCCGCTGGGCGCGGCGCCTCGACCGCTTCCTTCCCGGCCTCAGTGACCGAATCCAGCTGCGGCAGATGCGGGAATCGCGGCGGTACCGCACCGCTGAATCAGATTCGGCAGCGCCGTCGAGAACGATCCCTAGTTGATCTTGATAGCGTCCGCCGGACCGGGGCCCGGCGGACGCGACGGCGTCGGCGGATCACGCGTCGGGCGGGACCCGTATGGCTATCCGGGTCTCAGCCGAAGAAGACCTCGGCCTCGGCGTAGCGCTGGGGCGGAACCAGCTTGAGCTGGCTGGTGGCCTCGGCCAGGGGCACGCGGATGATGTCGGTGCCGCGCAGCGCCACCATCACGCCGAACGCCTCCTCGTGCACGGCCTGGACCGCGTGCACGCCGAACCGGGTGGCGAGCACCCGGTCGAACGCGGTCGGAGTGCCGCCGCGCTGGATGTGGCCGAGCACCGTGCAACGGGCTTCCTTGCCGGTCCGCTTCTCGATCTCGTAGGCCAGCAGCTGCCCGACTCCGCCGAGGCGCACATGCCCGAACGAGTCGAGCTGCTCGGAGCTGGTGGCGAGTTCCTCGCTCACCGGGTGGGCCCCTTCGGACACGACCACGATCGGCGCGAACCTGGTCTGGAACCGGTGCTGGACGTAGGCGCAGACCCGCTCGATGTCGAACGGCCGCTCCGGGATGAGGATCACGTTCGCGCCGCCGGCGAGCCCCGCGTGCAGGGCGATCCAGCCCGCGTGCCGGCCCATCACCTCCACGATCAGCGCGCGGTGGTGGCTTTCCGCCGTGGTGTGCAGCCGGTCGATCGCCTCCATGGCGATGTTCACGGCCGTGTCGAAGCCAAAGGTGTAGTCAGTGGCGCCGAGGTCGTTGTCGATCGTCTTGGGCACCCCGACCACGGGCACGCCCTGCTCGCCGAGCTTGGTCGCCACGCCGAGGGTGTCCTCGCCGCCGATGACGATCAGTGCGTCGACGCCCAGGCCGGCCAGGTTGTCCTTGATCCGCTCGACGCCGTTGCGGCCGCCGCTGATCGTGCCCTTCAGCGGGTTTGTCCGGGACGAGCCCAGGATCGTGCCGCCGCGCGGCAGGATGCCCCGCACCGCCTGGACATCAAGCGGCATGGTGTCGCCCTCGAGCGGCCCGCGCCACCCGTCGCGGAACCCGACGAATTCAAGGCCGTATTCCTGGACACCCTTGCGGACCACGGCACGGATAACTGCGTTCAAGCCGGGGCAGTCGCCGCCACCGGTAAGGACTCCCACTCGCATGCCCACAACCTTAGTGGGCGAGAAGCACCGCGCGGATGGATGCGACGCGAGCAGAGGTAAAACTCAGCTCCGAGATTGGTCAGACGGCGCCGTTATCGCCCTGCTGGTCGGCCTCGCCTTGGTTTGCGTCGCCGGCCTGCTGGCGGCGGGCGGCGGCCATCTCGGCCTTGGCCCGTCGGGCGTCGACGTCGACGTATTCCTGGCCAGAGAGCTTGGCGATCCCCTGCATGATCTCGTCGGTCACCGTGCGCAGGAGCATGGCGTCGGCCTGGCCGCGGTAGCGGGAGAAGTCGAGCGGCTCGCCGAACTTGACCCCGGGGCGGACCCGGAAGTTCGGCCAGATCGTGGTGGGCGGCTGAAACTCGAACGTGTCGATCATGGCGCACGGGACGACCGGCGCACCGGACTCGATGGCGAGCCGGGCCACGCCGGTCTTACCTCGGTACAGGCGGCCGTCGGGGCTGCGGGTGCCTTCCGGGTAGATGCCGAGCACGTGCCCGGCCGCCAGTACCTCCAGGCCGGTCCGCAGCGCCTGCTCGCCCGCCGCTCCCCCGGCCCGGTCGATCGGGATCTGCCCGACCCCGGTGAAGAACGCCTTGCTGATCAGGCCCTTCAGCCCGCGCCCGGTGAAGTACTCCGATTTGGCCAGGAAGATCACCTTCCGCGGCACCGGCAGCGGCCCGAAGAAGTGGTCGGAGAACGACAGGTGGTTGCTGGCCAGGATGGCCGGGCCTCGCCGCGGCACGTTCTTGACCCCCCACGCCCGGGGCCGGAAGACAATCTTCAGCGTCAGCCCCAGCGTGTACTTCGTTACCCAGTAGAACACTCACTAATCGTCCCACGTCCCAAGACCAAGCCAAAGCGACGTGGGAAGGGGTGGGGCCGCGGCATTAACATCTGTGCATGTCATCATCGCTTCCCGGCACCGAGCCGTTCGAACACACCGGCGGTCCGGTGGGCGTGCTGCTGTGCCACGGTTTCACGGGCAGCCCGCAGACGCTGCGACCGTGGGCGGAGTACCTGGCCCAGCAGGGCTTCACGGTCAGCCTGCCCCGGCTGCCGGGGCACGGCACGACCTGGCAAGACCTGGGCCGTACCGGCTGGCAGGATTGGTACGGCGAGGTGGACCGGGCGTTCGGCGCACTCGCGGGCCGGTGCGAGCAGACCTTCGTCTTCGGGCTCTCGATGGGCGGCTGCCTCGCGCTGCGCCTGGCCGAGGTCCACGGCCGCGCGGTGCGCGGCCTGGTGGTGGTCAACCCGTCGCTGGCCGCCGACACCAAGCTGTTCGTGCTCGCTCCGGTGCTCAAGCACGTCCTGCGCTCACTGCCGGGCATCGCGAGCGACATCAAGAAGCCGGGCGGGCACGAGATCGGCTACGACCGGGTGCCGGTCCGCGCGGCGGCCACGCTGCCGCAGCTGTGGGGAGCTACCACCCGCCAGCTGGGTGAGGTCACGCAGCCGGTCCTGGTCTACCGCAGTGCGGTCGACCACGTCGTCGGGCCGGCCAGCATGCAGGTACTGCTCGCGCGGCTGCCCAAGGACCGGGTCACGGTGCGCGAGTGCCCCGACAGCTATCACGTCGCGACCCTCGACAACGACGCAGAGGCGATCTTCGAGGGCAGCGTGAAGTTCGTGCAGGATCACGCGGGAGAGCCGTCCGGATAGGTGGTCCCGTGCCGCGATTTATCCTCCCGGCACCGGACCGGGGACGGCTATCGTGGAGGACAGGCTTCGATACGCAGCGGTGGAGACGTGCCGGACTGGGATAACACCGAAAGCAGAGAGCGCGACGAGGATGCGGCATGGCGTGACCTTGTGGCCCGGTTCGATGCGCCGCTGACCGAGCAGCAGCCGGTGCCCTGGCCGGCCCGCGAGGACATGGCCGCCGAGCCAGCGCCGGAGGCCGACGGTGCCGACGGGCCCGATGAAGCGCGCGGGAGCGACGGGAAGCATCGCGGGCCGGAGGGCCTGGACGCAGAACCCGGGCGGCACGCCGCTGACGGCGAGCACGGGCGGCATGCCGCAGACGGGGAGCACGGACGTCACGCGGCCGGACCGGACCGCGGCCTGCACGAGCCGAACGGGAAGCACACGCCCGACGGGCAGGGGCCCGACGGGCAGGGGCCGCGACGGGGCAGGGCGTCGAGCCGGGCGGGATCAGCGGGGCGGCCGGACGGCACGGGCGGCTGGGGGCCGACGGGGCCCATGACCCCGAGGTGATCCAGGTGCCGCGGCGGATCCGGGGGCCGGTGGCACGCGGCGTCCCGGCGGACCGCACGCCGGCCGAGGACGAGGAGCACTTCATCCCGCCGGCCCCGCCGCCGCTGCCCAAGCTGGACCCGATGGCCAAGGGCGCCTGGGTGGCGCTGTTCGGCGGGCCGGGCTACCTGATGGTGGCCACGGCGGCGGGCTGGTCGGTATCGGGTCTGGCGGCGTTCTGCGCGGTCGCCGCGTTCGTGGCCGGGTTCGCCATTCTCGTGCTGCGCATGCACGACCCCGGCCCGGGCGGCCCAGACGACGGCGACGACGGCGCGGTGGTCTAGGGCTCTTAAGGGACCCGCGAGCCAAAGGGCGCCGGCGCTGCCTGGACTGACGAGCGACGAAGGAGCGAGGAGGGAAGGAAGCGCCTCAAAGGGCGCCCGGAGGCGAGTGGGGAAAATACCGCCTCGCGGGCGAGGTCGGCGGCGCCGACGATGCCCGCGTTCTCGCCCAGCTGCGCGACGCTGATCTCCGCGAACGGCCGGTGACCCCGGCCGGTCAGGGCCCGCTCGAAGGCGGTGCGGGCCGGCTCGAGGAGCAGCTCACCCGCCTCCGACACGCCGCCGCCGATCACGAAGCAGGCCGGATCCAGGACCGCGGCCAGGTCGGCCAGGCCCTGGCCCAGCCAGCCGCCCACGGTCTGGAAGCAGCGCAGCGCGGCCGGGTCGCCCTCGGTCGCGGCCTGGGTGATCTCAGGGCCCGAGATGCCTTCGGGCAGTCCCCCGCCCAGCTGAAGCAGTCTCATGGCCCCCTTCGGGGTGCGCCGGGCGAATTCGCGTGCCTCGGCGACCAGGGCGTTGCCGCTGGCGTACTGCTCCCAGCAGCCCCGGTTGCCGCAGCCGCACAGCCGGCCGTCGGGAACCACCCGGACGTGCCCGGGCTCGCCGGCGATGCCCCAGCGGCCGCGGTACAGCTCGCCGCCGATAATGATGGCGGCCCCGATCCCGGTCCCGACCGCCACCAGCATCACGTCACGGTAGCCCCGGGCGGCGCCGAACCGCGCCTCGGCCCAGGCCGAGGCGTTCGCATCGTTCTCCACCACGACCGCACGGCCGAGGCGCTCCTCGACCCGCTGCTTGAGCGGCTCGTCGCGCCAGGCCAGGTTCGGCGCGAACAGCATGGTGGCGCGAGCGGCGTCCACGAAGCCGGCGGCGCCCAGCCCGATGGCGGTGACCTCGTGGCCGGCCAGCAGCTCGGTCACCACGTCGGCGATCGCTTGATCGGTCAACAGCGGACTGGCAGCGGGGGTGGACCGCTTCAGCTTGGCGATGATCTGGCCATGCTCATCGACCACCCCGGCTGCGACCTTGGTGCCACCGACATCGACGCCGATGGCCAGGCTCACTGGGCGGAATCCCCGCTATCTGGCTTGATCGCGGGAGGTGTTACCACGGGCCGTTCGGCAGAAGAACGATTTTGATCTTTCATGCTCTGCTCGAAGGCGGAAAAGGCGTCCTGGGCCATGGCCGCCAGGGCTCCGCCGACGTCGGCGAGGCTGGACATCAGGCTGCCGGAACCGGACATGCGGGCCACGCGGGCCGCCTGGCAGATCGGGCACCACTGGCACTCCGGCGACTCCCCGGGCGGCGGCTCGTTGGTGGCCGTGTCCCACACGTCACCGCGGTCGCGGCGCTCCTGGCGGACCGTCCTGCGGACCTGGTCGGCGACCTGGTTAGCCATGCTGCGCGCGCCCGCGCGCATCAGCCAGCGCTGGGCGTCAGCGAGGGGGTCGTTGCCCCGGCGTGACTGGCCACCGCCTGACGGGCTGCCCCCTGACTGGCCACCAGCTCTGGGCTGATTGTTTCTGGGCTGGCTGTCTCTGGATTGGCCACCGTTGCTCGGCTGATTACTGCTTCTGGGCTGGCCGCTGCTTTTAGGCTGGCTACTGCCGCCAGGCTGGCCATCATCCCGGGATTCCGACACCTAATGCCTCCTACCCACGATCCTACCGCTACCACTGCAGGACAAAGGGCGCGCCGGTGGCGCGGAAGTGTCCTACGTTCAGGCATTCGGTCATGCCGATCCTCGTCCTGCGCGCCAGCGGCTGATGCACGTGCCCGAAGACCGAGTACCTCGGCCGGGTGGCCTTAATCGTCTCCAGCAGGGCCACGCTGCCCTTCTCCAGGCGCCGGGCCACGGTGTCGTACAGGAGCTCGGGAACGGCGGGCGGGATGTGCGTGCACAGTACGTCGACCTCGCCGACCGCCACGAGCTTGGCCCGGAACTCCTCCTCGGTCATCTCGTTCGGCGTCCGGTAGGCCGATTTCAGCCCGCCGCCGACGAAGCCGAACCTCCATCCGTCCAGGTCGACCGTGCCGCCGTCCAGGACGTGGTGCCCGGGTTTGGCGTAGGTCGGCCACATCCGGGGCACGTCCACGTTGCCGTAGGTCAGGTACGCGGGCTCCTGGAGGGCGCCGAACAGCTCGGCGTACTGCCTGGCCATCGCCATTTCGAAGAGGCGAGCCGGGCTCTCCCCCTGCTGCGCGAGCAGCCGGGCCGAGAGCGCGCGGGCCTCGTCGAACCTCCCGGCGGTGCGTAGTTCGACGTAGACCCGGGTCGCGTCGGGCCCGAACAGGTCGGCGAAGATGCCCTGCCCGTAGTCGGCGTAGTCGAGGAACAGCAGCAGGTCGCCCAGGCAGATCAGCGCGTCGGCCCCGCGTCCCGCGCCGGCCAGCGCGTCCGCCCGGCCGTGCACGTCGCTCACCACGTGAACTCGCATCTCACCACGGTAAGGCCCGCCGGAAACGGCCGGCCAGCACCTTAAGCTTGTGCTGGCGAGTATCGACCTAGATGGAGGCGCCGTGCGCGAGTACAGCATTCCGGCCCTGGCGGAGATCCCCGCCACCGCGAATCTCGCCAAGGTCGTCTTCCGCCGGGCGGCCGAGCAGCCGCAGGCGGTGATGCTGCGCCTGCCGGGACCCGGTGGCCTGGCCGGGGAGTGGACCGACGTGACCGCCAGCCAGTTCCGGGACGAGGTCACCGCGTTGGCCAAGGGCCTGGTCGCGGCCGGCATCGAGCCCGGGGACCGGGTCGCGCTGATGTCGCACACCCGGTATGAGTGGACGCTGATCGACTACGCGATCTGGACCGCGGGCGCGACCGTCGTGCCGGTGTACGAGACGTCCTCGGCCGAGCAGGCCGAGTGGATCCTGTCCGACTCGGGCGCGCGGGCCTGCTTCGTCGAGACGGCCGCCTTCGAGCAGGTCATCGAGGGGTTCCGGGACCGGGTTCCGGCGCTCGAGCACATCTGGCGGATCGACCCGGGCACCGAAGCGTCGCTGAACTCGCTGACCGAGGCCGGCGCCCAGGTCGAGGACCAGGTCATCGCCGAGCGCGCCGCCGCGGCCAAGGCGGCCGACCTGGCCACCGTCATCTACACCTCGGGCACGACCGGGCGGCCCAAGGGCTGCGAGCTCACCCACCAGAACCTGCTATCCGCCGTGCGCAACGCGTTCCTCGGCCCGCTCACGGACTTCACCAGCATGGAGGACTCCGGCACGCTGCTGTTCCTGCCGCTCGCGCACGTCTTCGCCCGGATCATCGAGGTGGGCTGCATCGAGGCCGGGATCGTGCTGGGGCACTGCGGCGACCTGAACGCGCTGCTGCCCGCCCTGGCCGCCTTCCGGCCCACGTTCATCCTCGCGGTACCCCGGGTGTTCGAGAAGGTGTACAACAGCGCCGAGCAGAAGGCGGTCAGCGAGAACAAGGGCGCGATCTTCGGCCGGGCCGCCCGCACCGCGATCGCGTACAGCCAGGCCCTCGACGCGCCGGGCGGGCCGGGGTTCGGCCTGCGGACTCAGCACGCGCTGTTCGACCGGCTGGTCTACGTCAAGCTGCGCGCCGCCCTGGGCGGCCGGGCCGGTTACGCCGTCTCCGGCGGCGCCGCGCTCACCGAGCGGCTGTGCCATTTCTTCCGCGGCGTGGGCGTCACCGTGCTGCAGGGCTACGGCCTGACCGAGACGACGGCCGCCGCCACGGTCAACCGGCCAGACCGGAACAAGATCGGCACGGTCGGCCAGCCACTGCCCGGGGTCGGGATCAAGATCGCGGAGGACGGCGAGATCCTGATCCAGGGCGGGCTGGTCTTCCCGGGTTACTGGCACAACGAGACGGCGACCAAGGAGACCTTCGCCGAGGAGGGCTGGTTCCGCACCGGCGACCTGGGTGAGCTTGACGACGAGGGATTCCTGACCATCACCGGCCGCAAGAAGGAGATCATCGTCACGGCTGGCGGCAAGAACGTCGCGCCCGCGGTGCTCGAGGACCGGCTGCGCAGCCACGCCCTGATCAGCCAGACCATGGTGGTCGGCGACGGCAGGCCGTACATCGCCGCACTGATCACGCTGGACCCCGAGGCGTTCGGGCCGTGGAAGGCTCGGCACGGCAAGCCGGCCGACGCGACGATCGCGTCGCTGCGCGATGACCCGGACCTGCTCGCGGACGTGCAGGCCGCGGTGGACGACGCCAACCAGGCGGTGTCCCGGGCCGAGTCCATCAGGCGTTTCCGCATCCTCGACGACGACTTCACCGTCGAAAGCGGCCAGCTCAGCGCCAAGCTGGGCATCCGCAGGAGCGTGCTGGCCAAGGACTTCGCGGCCGACATCGACATGCTGTACTCCTGAGGGCCCGCGGTCTAGCTGCATACCCAGGCACGAGGCGAGCGGAGCCAAGGTCCTGTCGGCCGGAGCCGACTTGTTCGGTCCGGGGAAACAGCCTCAGTGCGGGAGGGGTCCGCCGGCTAGGGCGATGATCAGGCCGACGGCGCTGGCGGTGAGGAGGGTGAGGACCACGCCGCGGCGTAGCGCGAGCAGGAGCACGGCGGCGCCGGCCAGGACGGCGTATTGCCAGGGCTGGGTCAGCACGCGGGCCAGGGCGATGGCGGAGCCGAGGATGGCGCCGATCGCGGCCGGGCCGGCGCCGTCCAGGAACGCCTGTGCGTGGTGGTTGCCGCGAAGGGCGCTGAAGTATCGGGCGCCGCCGAGGATGAAGACGAAGGAGGGGGTGAACGCAACCACTGAGGCGAGCAGGCCGCCCCCGAGCCCGGCGGCCGCGTAGCCGACGGTGGCGACGGTCTGCACGACCGGGCCCGGGGTGATCTGGCCGAGCGCGACGCCGTTGAGGAACTGGCCGCTGGTCATCCAGTGGTGCCCGACCGCGTCGGCTTGCATCAGCGGGATGATGACGAAGCCGCCGCCGAATGACAGCGCCCCGACCTTGAACGCCACCCAGGCCACGGCCAGCAGCACGCCGCCGCCTGCGGCTGCCGCGGCTGCCCTGGCCGCGGCGGCAGGTCCGGCCGCCCGGACCACCCGGATCGCCTGCGTAGCGAGCAGCGGGACTACCGCGGCCGTCCGGGTGCTCCCAGGCGGCGACTGGCGGCGGATGGCCAGCTCGGTCAAGCCGCTGCCGAGTAGCACGAACACCAGCCACGGGCCGATGAGCGGGGAGGCAGCCCCGCCGGCGAGGAGGTAGGCGAGCCAGCGCAGCCGCCGTGACCCGGCTGCGCGCCGCCAGCTTGGGACCAGCAGCAGCCAGCCGGCCTGCACGGCGACCGCGGCGACCGCCGCGCCCGCCCCTGCTCCCGTCCCGCTTACCCACCGCGGCGGTGTCCCGGCCAGGAACAGCACCGACAGGGCCAGGATGATGATCAGGCCGGGCACGATGAACGCGATGCCGCCCGCGAGGGCGCCGAGCCGGCCGCGGACCCGCCAGGCGCAGAAGATCGCCAGCTGGGTGGACGCCGGTCCGGGCAGCAGGTTGCAGGCGGCGATCGCGTCCTCGAACTCGGTCGCGCCCAGCCAGTGCTCACGGTCGACGACCAGCTTGCGCAGCAGCGCGATGTGCGCGGGCGGACCGCCGAACCCGATACAGCCGATCCGGCCCCACTCCCGCAGCACCGTGACCAGACTGACCTGGTAGTCGCCCGCTGCCCGGCCGACGGCATGGCGGTCCTGCGGAGACGGTGCCGGAGATGGGCCCGGCCCGGGCAGGCCGGCGGCGGGCATGTCCGGCATGGGATCAGCCGCCCGCAGGCTGGAACAGTTCGACCGGGTGGCCGGCCGGGTCCTGCGGATGGCTGGCGATGCGCGCGAGCAGGAATCCGATCCGGGTCCGCAGATCGGCGGCGACGGCGCGGAACGCCGGGTAGGTCTCGGCGTCGGTGCCGCCCGCGGCCGCAGGGTCGGGCATGCTCCAGTGGACCCGGCCGGGGAATTCAGGGCAGACCTCGCGGACCCGGTCGCACAGGCTGATCACGTAGCCGAACCGCTGCCCGGCGAAGGTGTCCAGGTGCTTGGACGTGCGGTCGGCGATGTCGATGCCGTGCTCGCGCATCACCCGCACGGCGTTGGGGTGCAGCGGCTTGGGATGGCTGCCCGCGCTGGCCGCCCGCACCGTGTCGCCGGCGAGGTTCTCGAGGATCGCCTCGGCCATCTGCGAGCGGGCACTGTTCCCGGTGCACAAGAACAGCACCCGGACCTGCCCCCGGAGCTGCCCTGCGGGCGGCGGGACCAGGCCCAGGCCGGGATGCAGCGTCGCCCCGGCCGCTGCCAGGAGCTCGCCGCAGCGGACCAGGTCGAGGCTGTAATAGGCGTCGCGGCCATCGGCCGAGCTACGCCGCGCCGACACGAGCCCGCCGACCCGCAGCTGACCCAGATGGTAGGAGACCAGATTCTGCGGCTGGCGGAGCAGCCCCTGGAGCTCGCGGACCTGCCGGTCGCTGCGCGCCAGCTCGGTCAGCAGCCGCCAGCGCAGCGGATGGCCCGCCAGCCGCAAGAATCCGGGCGGGGCGCTGCCCTGCTGCGCGCTCACCCCGCCAAAGTACATCAAACTAGCTTGATCAATCAATGCGATTTGATTGATTAGCCTTTCGCGGCCCGCCCCGAGCCTGCAGCCCCGGCGGGTACCCGGTGCGCCGCGCGACGGGCCGGGCGGACCGGGGCCATGTGGACGAGCAGGTTGTAGGTCACCAGGGCGATGGCCAGGTGCATGAGCATGAGGACGGCGACCGCGTCGCCGGGTGCGCCGCGGTACAGGATGTAAAGGTCGGGGAGCCACAGGACCAGTGTGACCAGGATGGCCAGACGGAAGAACAGCCATCGGGGGGTCGAGGAGACCCGGGTGACGATCGGCCAGGCGGCGCAGGCGATGATCACGCCGATCACGGTCAGCTTGGCGTAGTCGGAGAACTGGAAGTGCACGTAGCCTTGGGTGCCGGGGAAGATGGCTTCGCCGATGGCGACCAGGATGGCGTCGGCGGCCAGCGAGCCGACGATCGCGGTGACCGTAGCCAGCAGCACCCTGCCGACGGGTGGCTGGCGGTGCTGCGGAGAGAAGTCAAGGCGGGCCAGCGATGCGATCGTTTCGAGCATGGGCGTGAGCATATTCGCGCTGCTCGCAGCAGCCCGATCCTTGTCACGATTCCTTCATGTTGAATAGGTAAACCCGGGGATCCGGTTTGCGGCGTCCGAGGCGGCGCTGTCACAACGAACCGGGCCGCCTCTCATCAGCTAGCCGACCGGCCGGCCGTGGGCCCGGCCGGCCGCGGCCATGGTCAGGCCCCTCGCGCCAGCCGGTGGCCGACCCGCCGGGCGTGGGTCCCGGACCGGCGCCGGGTGCTGCGCACCGCGCTGGCCTTGCGAGCCGCGGCGGCGTGCTGCCGTGATTCCCTGATGTGGTCCCAGGCGAGGCTCTGGGGCAGATAGCTGTTCATACCTTGAGTGTCGCGGTAAGACCCCCGGTCCCGCGTCGGAGGAAGTCCCTATTTTGCCTGCTGAGAGCGGCCTTAGACGGGCTCAGCACGGGCTTAGGAGGGGACGCGGGCTTAGCCGGCCAAGATCGAGCTGAGGCGGGCGGCGGCCAGCTCCCAGCGCCATTCCCGGTCCACCCAGGCCAGGCCCTTCTCCCCCATGGCCCGGGCCTTGGCCGGATCGGTGAGCAGCTCGACCAGGCGGGCGGCCGTGGCCGCTACGTCACCGACGATGTAGCCGGATTCGCCCTCGAGGATGGCGTCGGGGGCGCCGCCCGAGTCGCCGCCGATCACCGGCAAGCCGGTGGCCGACGCCTCCAGGTAGACGATGCCCAGGCCCTCGACGTCGAGCCCGGCCCGCCGGGTCCGGCACGGCATGGCGAATACGTCGGCCGCGTCGTAGTAGCCAGGGAGTTCGGGCCAGGGGACCGCCCCGGTGAACCGGATGGCGTCGCTGACGCCGAGCTGGGCGGCCAGCCGGCGCAGCCGGCGGGCGTAGGGACCGTGGCCGACGAGCAAGAGCACCGCGTCGCTCACCTCGGCCCGCACCTGCGGCCAGGCCCGGATCAGGGTGTCCTGCCCCTTGCGCCGGACCAGCCGGGACACGCAGACCACCACCGGCCGCTCCCCCAGGCCCAGCCGGTCCCTGATGGCTGGACCGCCCGCTCCGGGACGGAAGAACGTCACGTCGACGCCGGGTGCCAGCCGTACCATGCGCCGGGCCGCGGCCGGGGACAGCGCGCGCGCCAGCCGGACCCTGAAGTATTCGCCCAGGTACGTCACCACGTCGACCTCGTCGCCGATGCGGCGGAGCAGGCCGCGGGCGACCGGCAGCGCGGCCCAGCCCGCCTCGTGGCCGTGGGTCAGCGCGACCGCCCGGGTCACGCCGGCCCGGCGCAGCGCCGGGGTGATCAGGCCGAGCGGCGCGGCCGCGCCGAACAGGACCGTGTCACAGCCGTGCTCGCGGGCGATGGCCGCGGCCCGGCGGGAGACGGACGGCACGGGCAGCATGAGCGACGTCGGGTGGCGGATCACCGGGAACGGCTGCCTGGCGTCGAACTCGGCCGCGCCGTCCCAGGCCGGCGCGTACACGACCACCGTGTCCGGCGGCAGCCGGGTGGCCAGCCCGTGCACGAACGACTGGATGCCGCCCTGACGGGGCGGAAAGTCGTTGGTGACGATCAGCGTCCGGCGCACCGGACGAGTGTATCGGCCCCGCTGTATAGACCCAGCCTCACCGCTCGGCCTTCTTCTTCTCATGCTCGCCGTAGCCCAGCGTCCACAGGGCCAAGGCGAAGGCGAAGACGTAGGGGATCAGCTTGGAAAACAGCAGCGCGATCCCGGTGGAGGTGCTTTCAATCACGACCAGGCGCACCCCGACCTCGATCAGGTAGGCGACCCCCCAGGCCGCGGTGATGACCCGGAACGCGCGCCGGAACCCTGGGTACTGCCAGGCGCCGACGACCTCGCGGCCCTTGGGGGTATCCGGGCCGAGCAGTTCGACCGCGAAACGGTAGATCAGCGGTTTGGCGGATCGCAGCGAGACGAGGCAGGCCAGCGCGAACACCAGCGAGGGCACCGCTCCCTCGACGAGATAGAGCCGTGCGTTGTTGCTGACCAGGCCCGCCACCGTGCCGACGAGCAGCCCGGCCAGGACCACGACACCGATGATGTCGAGCCGCCGGTCGACCACGGCGCCGATCACGATGCCCAGGGCCGGGGGTATCCCGCTGAGGATAAGCGCGGCCACGGCGCTCAGCCCCTCCGAGCGCAGCAGGCTGTAGACCAGGAGCGGGCCGCCGAGGTCGAAGACGAGGATCATCACGACCTGGCGCACCCGGGTCAGCGGCCCGTGCGGGCGGGTCGGCCGTCGCGGCGGCGGGCCTGCCGTCACGGCTGGCGCCGGGTCTGGTGGGGCGGAGCGGGCGACGGCAGGCGGACGTCCGGACTCCAGGCCATCGTCCACCCGATAAGGCTAGGCCAATTGCGGCGCGTTCCGCATCGGCCGGATGGCTGACCTGGGATCAGCCCAGCGGGCTAGAGGCCGCGGATTACGGGCGTACCACTCCGTCGAGGTTATCGGCGTACCAGGGCGTGCTCATCGGGATCCGCTCCACGTCCATGCCTGTTTGCGGCGCGTCGATGATGTAGCCGTTGCCCACGTAGATGGCGACGTGCCCCTCACCGTTGTAGATCAGCAGGTCGCCCGGCTCGATCGAGGAGAGCGAGACGTGCGGGAGCTCGGCCCACTGCTCGTAGCTGTCACGCGGGATGGCCACGCCCGCGGCGGCCCACGCGGCCTGGGCCAGCCCGGAGCAGTCGAAGCCCATCTGGCACGGTCCGGTGCCGCCGTACACGTACGGGCAGCCGATCTGCGCGTACTCGAACGCGACGGCCTGGTCCGCCTGCGTCCGTGGTCGGCCCGCTGTAGGTGACGTTCTGGGTGCTGCCGTTCGCGCCGATCGATTGCTCTTGACCGTCTGCTGCTGCGGGACGGTCAGGCTGTCCAGCGTGGCCTGCTCGGTGGCGATGAGCTTGCCCAGGGAGTTCTTGTGGTCGGCGAGCTGGGTCTTGAGCGCCGCGATCCCGCTCTCGGTGCGCTGCTGCTCCTGCTCCACGCCGGCCAGCTGGCTGGCGTCGGTGAGCAGCTGCGTCGTCTCCGCGTTGCGGTTGCCGGACAGCTCCGTCAGCAGCGAGCCCTGCTGCAGGACGGCCGACGGGTCGCCGGAGGTCAGCACGCCCGCGATCGAGGTCGCGCCGGTGTCCTCGAAGGTGGCCGCGGCGATCTGGGCCACGGTCGTCTGCGCCGCCCGGAACTGGGCGTTGGCGTGGTTCACGGCCGTGCGGACCTGGGCCAGCCTGGTCTGCGCGGCGGAAAGCTGCTCGCCGACCTGGTCGAGCTGCTCGGTGACCTTGTCGTACTGCGACGTGAGCTGGTTCACCTTGGCCTGGACCTGGGCCACGGTCGGCTGCGGAGAGGCGCCTGCCGCGGAGGCGAAGACGGTCAGCCCGCCGATCGCCACCAGCCCGGTCGCGATCGCGACACCGCGGCGGAACCGGGACGCGCTGCCCGCTGGCCGCGTACTCACGTGCCTACCACGCTCCTTGTCATCCCACGCGTTATTGCGTGTTTGTCCGGGTCGACCCAGGTCACTGACCAGGACACATTTGGGGCCAGCGTAGTGAAGGCAAATGGGTGATTCAACCGGTTCCGCTAATTCCAACTACTCCATTACAATGCCGCGATTCCCCGGTCACGAACGGTTCCGGTCCGCTATCATCACGACGCTTTTGTGTCCGGAAAGACCCAGCTCCGGGGCGCTGAGGTGGCCAGGATCCGGGTCAGCGGCGGCACCAGGCCCGCGTCCGCGAGAACGCGGAGCGCCCGCAGCTCGGCCCGACCCGAGGTGAGCCGTCACGTTTCGTGTTTCGGTGACCGCAATTGCGCAATCGCGACAGCGGGTCTCGCCCGTCTCACAACGGCCGCAGTCAATCATTGTGCTGTCTCCCTTTGCATTCCGCGAATTGGACATCCACACGTTAAGGGCACCCTCTGACATTTCCCGGGGCACCGGGGCCGGGAGGGGACGGGGCTGGACGGGGCGGCACGGACGGGGCGGGCACGGGCGCGCCTGCGGCGAAAATGTCGGTGGGCGGATCTACCGTGGTGTTCGTGATGAGGCCGACCGTGATCGCGCGGGCAGCGGGCGGGCACGGGTACGGCGAAGTGCCGCTGGCCCGGCCGGAGCTGACCCTGGTGAGGCCGGCCGTCGATGAAGGCGCGGAGGCGGGGTCCGCTGTTGCGGGGCCCGCGGAGGCGGGGTTCGCGGAACTGGAGTTCGCGGTGATCGATCTGGAGACCACGGGGTGGTCGCCGGGGGTAGCGGCGATCACGGAGATCGCGGCGGTCCGGGTGCGCGGCGGGCGGCGCCAGGGCGAGTTCGCATCGCTGGTCAACCCGGGTGTCCCGGTGCCGCCGGGTATCGAGGACCTGACCGGGATCAGCGACTGGATGCTGGCCGCGGCGCCGGGGCTCCGGGCGGTCCTGCCGGGCCTGCTGGACTTCGCCGACGGCTGCGTCCTGGTCGCGCACAACGCGCCGTTCGACGTCGGCTTCCTGCGCGCCGCGTGCGCCGAGTGCGGCCTGGCCTGGCCGCGTTTCACCGTGCTGGACACGGTCATGCTGGCCAGGCAGCTGATGGACCCGGACGAGGTGCCGGACTGCAAGCTGGGCACGCTGGCCGGGTTCTTCCGGGCCCGCACGGTTCCGTCGCACCGCGCGCTGGCCGACGCGCGCGCCACCGCGGACGTGCTCGGCTGGCTGATCAGGCGGCTGACCCACCATGGGATCCGGACCCTGGATCAGCTCACCCAGTGGCCCGACGTAGTAGCGTAAGCGCCAGCCGAGAGAACCTGGCGACAGAAGTCTGGGAGGCATCCAGTGGTCACCGCGATCGTCCTGGTGCGGGCCGAGATCCAGCGCATTCCCGAGGTGGCCGAGATGATCGCTCAGATCCCCGAGGTCAGCGAGGTGTACTCGGTCACCGGGGAGTTCGACCTGGTGGCCATGGTGCGGGTCCGCAGCCACGAAGAACTCGCCGACGTCATCCCCGGCGGGCTGAACAAGGTTCCCGGCGTGTCGCACACCGAGACGCATATCGCGTTCCGCACCTATTCCCGGCACGACCTGGAAGCCGCGTTCTCCCTCGGCCTGGGCGCCGACGCCTGAGGGGCCGCTGAGGGGCCTCAGCGGCCCTTGCGGTCCAGGCGGTGGCTGGCTTCTATCCAGCGGTCCAGCAGGGCGCTGGCGGCGCCGGAATCCACGGCTTGTGCGGCGCGGGCGTAGCCGTCGGCCAGCGCGGGGGTGACCGCCTCAGGGCCCGGCACGCCGGCCGCCGCGGCCAGCGCGGCGGCCGCGTTCAGCAGCACGATGTCCCGCACCGGGCCGGGCTCGCCGGCCAGCACCACCCTGGCCACCGCGGCGTTGTGCGCCGCGTCACCGCCGCGCAGATCGGCCAGCGAGGCCGGGGCGAGCCCGAGATCGGCGGGCGAGAACTCCGTCTTGGCCACCTCGCCGTCGTGTACGACCCACATCGAGGACGGGCCGGTGGTGGTCAGCTCGTCGAGCCCGTCGGAGCCGTGGAAGACCAAGGCCGAACAGCCGCGTCCGGCCAGCACGCCCGCGATGATCCCGCCCATCTTGGGGTCGAACACCCCCACCGCCTGGGCTGACGGCCGGGCCGGGTTGGCCACCGGGCCGAGGAAGTTGAACACGGTGGGGACGCCGAGCTCGCTGCGGGTCGGGCCCGCGTAGCGCAGCGCCGGGTGGTACAGCGGCGCGAACAGGAACGCCACGCCCACCTCGGCGGCCAGTTCGGCGGTCGCGGCGGGCGGCAGGTCGATGATCACGCCGAGCGCCTCCAGCACGTCGGCGGCGCCGCACGCGGACGACGCGGCCCGGTTCCCGTGCTTGACCATCCGCACGCCCGCCGCGGCGGCCACGATCGTGCCCATGGTGGACACGTTGACCGTGCGCGCCCCGTCTCCGCCGGTGCCCACCAGGTCGGTCAGGTGACCGGCCACGCGGATCGGCGTGGCGTGCGCGAGCATGGCCCGGGCCAGCCCGGTCATCTCGGCCACCGATGTGCCCTTGATCCGCAGCGCGACCCCGAACCCCGCGATCTGGGAGGGCGTCGCCGCCCCCTCCATGATCTCGTTCATGGCCCACTCGCTCTCGTCCGCGGTCAGCGAGTCGCCGCGGATCAGCGCGCCGAGCAGCGCGGGCCACGTCGTGCGGGCGTCCATGGCAGCTCCCTGGGTGGGCTCGGACAGGGTACGGCGCGATCAGCTGGGTACGGCGCGGGCCCGCATCAGGTCGGCCAGTTCGTGGGCCAGCGCGATCGGGTCGACCGGGTGGCTGATCACGGCGTCGGCGCCGGACCAGGTGGCGAGCCAGCCGTCGTCGGCACGGCCGACGACCAGCAGCACCGGCGGGCAGTGGTAGATCTCGTCCTTGGCCTGGCGGCATAGGCCCATCCCGCCGATGGGCTGGGCTTCGCCGTCCAGCACCATCACGTCGGCGCCACCCGCGTCGAGCAGCCGGAACAGGGCAGGCTGGGTGGCGACCTCGATTATCTCGGCGTCCGGCACGTCCATCGCGGGACGACGCCCGATGGCGAGCCTGATCTGGGCCCGGACATCCGCGTCGTGGCTGTACACAACGACCTTCATGACAGGCATGTTATCGAGCTGACCACCGATGCGGGGGGTCGCGTAGCGATCGCCTACAGGTTGTCGTAATAATGGCCTCGTGGCGACAGCAACCGTCCAGACGAGCCCCCGCACGCCGGCCAGCAGACCGAACCTGGTCAGCGTGGGCACCATCATCTGGCTTTCCTCCGAGCTGATGTTTTTCGCGGCCCTGTTCGCGATGTACTTCACCATCAGGTCGGTGGACAAGGGCCAGGGGCTGGCGTGGCCGGGCGCGCACCTGAACATCGCGCTGGGGTCGGTCAACACCACCGTGCTGCTGCTGTCCAGCGTCACCTGCCAGATGGGCGTGTTCGCGGTCGAGCGCGGCCAGATCAAGCGGACCCGCTCGATCGTGCACCCGATGAGCTGGGGCCTGCGCGAGTGGTACGTGCTCTCGCTCCTGATGGGCACGTACTTCGTCCTCGGGCAGGGCTATGAGTACCTGGACCTGATCAGGAAGGAAGGCCTCACGCTCTCGTCCAGCAACTACGGCTCGGTGTTCTACCTGACCACCGGGTTCCACGGGCTGCACGTGACCGGTGGCCTGCTCGCCTTCATCTTCCTCCTCGGCCGCACCTACGCGGCCAAGAGATTCACCCATGAACAGCAGGTCAGCGCCATCGTCGTGTCGTATTACTGGCACTTTGTCGACGTCGTGTGGATCGGCCTGTTCACCACCATCTACCTCATCCACTAGTCAGGGGACAGCGAGTGGGCTGGATCAACGCCAGGCGCAGACGCCCGGTCGCCGGCTACGCGGCACTGCTGCTCGGGCTCGTCGTTGTCGGGCTGCTGTACGGAGCCCTGACCCGCGCCGGCGGCGGCGCGCAGGCGGCTCCGACCACGGCGCAGCAGGACATCGCGAACGGCCAGGCGCTGTTCGAGGCCACCTGCTCGAGCTGCCACGGCCTGGACGCGCAGGGCAGCTCGCAGGCGCCGAGCCTGATCGGCTCGGGCGCGGCCGCCGTCTACTTCCAGATGTCCACCGGCCGCATGCCGGCCGCGGAGGTCGGCGCGGAGAACCCGCGCAAGCAGACGAGGTTCACCGAGCAGGAGATCCTCGACATCGCGGACTACATCCAGTCCCTCGGCGGTGGTCCCCAGATCCCGACCGCCGCGCAGGTCTCCACCGCCGGAGCGGACACCGCGCTGGGATCCCAGCTGTTCATGGCCAACTGCGCGCAGTGTCACGGCTTCGCCGGGGACGGCGGGGCGCTCACCTACGGTAAGTTCGCGCCGGCGCTGACCCAGTCCACCCCGACGCAGATCTACACGGCGATGCTGACCGGGCCCGAGGCGATGCCGGTGTTCGGCGACGGCGCGCTCAGTCCGCAGGGCAAGCGCGACATCATCGCCTACATCACCCAGACGCGGACCGAGCCCAACCCGGGCGGGTTCTCGCTCGGCCGGATCGGGCCCGTCACCGAGGGCCTGGTCATCTTCCTGGGCGGGATGGGTGTCCTGGTGCTGATCGCGATGTGGATTACGGCCAAGCGGCGTGAGCCCTGGGACGTGGCGCAGGAGGAGAACGCGCGGATGTCGGAGACCGCGGGGACGTCGGGGACGTCGGGGACGGAGCACAGATGAGCGACATGGAAGAGGTCGAGGGTCCGGAAGGCCCGGTCGCCCCGCACCGGGTGATCGGGACTCCCCCGCCGACTCCGCGGCTGCTCGGCTCCGGGGACGGAGCCGAGGACGGCGGCACGGGACACGGCACCGAGGTGGAGCCGGCCGAGGAGAAGCTGCCGGAGGTATCGGACTACCCCTCGCACGCCAACAAGGCCGAGAAGATCGTCGCGGCATGCTTCCTGCTCGCGTTCATCGCGGGCTGCGGGTTCATCGCCGCCTACGTCGGCCTCGAAGTCGGTTCGGTCGACAGCGTCTTCCGGTCCAACCTGGCGCTGGGCCTCGCGCTGTCCGTGGCGCTGCTCGGCCTAGGGTTCGGCGCGCTGATCTGGGTCCGGCAACTGATGCCGGACGCGGAGGTGGTCGAGGAACGGCACGCGCTGCGCTCGACCGACGCCGAGCGCGAGGCGTTCGCCGAATACTTCGCCGAGGGCACGGGAGCGAGCCAGTTCGTCAAGCGGCCTATCGTCCGGCGTACGCTGATGCTGGCCACGCTGCCGCTGGCCGCCATTCCGGTCGTGCTGCTGCGTGACATGGGCCCGCTGCCCGGGACCAGCCTGCGGCACACGGTGTGGAGCCCTGGCCGGCGGCTGCTGGTCTACGGCACCAACCAGCCGATCAGTCTGGCCGAGTTCAGCGAGCCCGGGCAAAGTATCACGATCGTGCCCGAGGGCTACACCGAGGATCTCGATGCCCTAGCCAAGGCCACCGTCACCTTGATCAAGTTCCGGCCCGGCGAGCTGAACGTTCCCACCGTGACCAACAGCGGTACGCTGATCAGCACGATGAACTGGACGGTCGACAACATCGTCGCCTACTCCAGGATCTGCACGCACGTGGGTTGCCCGGTGGGGCTATACGAGCAGACCACGCACCACCTCCTGTGCCCCTGCCACCAGTCCACGTTCGACGCGTCGACCGGCGCGACCGTGATCTTCGGCCCGGCGCCGCGCCCGCTGCCGCAACTGCCGCTGACCGTCGACGCGCAGGGCTACCTGGTGGCCAAGAGCGACTTCACCCAGCCCGTCGGCCCAAGCTTCTGGGAGCGCGGATGAGCGACACCCCTGACTTCCCGAAGGCGCTGAGCGGCACCGGGTCGTGGCTGGACGACAGGTTCCACGGGGCCCGCGGCCTGCGCGTGTTCATGCGCAAGGTCTTTCCGGACCACTGGTCGTTCATGCTCGGCGAGATCGCGCTGTGGTCGTTCGTCCTCCTGCTGCTGACCGGGACCTTCCTGGCGCTGTTCTTCGTCCCCTCCGCGGCCCCGGTCGTCTACCACGGCTCGTACGTCAAGCTGAATGGCATCACGATGAGCCAGGCCTACCAGTCGACGCTGAACATCAGCTTCGACGTCAGGGCCGGCCTGCTGATGCGGCAGATCCATCACTGGGCGGCCGACCTGTTCATGGCCGCGCTCACCATCCACATGCTGCGGGTGTTCTTCACCGGCGCCTACCGCAAGCCCCGCGAGGTCAACTGGCTGATCGGGATCGGGCTGTTCACGCTGGGGCTGCTCGAGGGCCTGTTCGGTTACTCGCTGCCCGACGACCAGCTATCCGGCGCGGGCCTGCGGATCTTCGAGGGCGTGCTGCAGGGCATCCCGATCGTGGGCACGTACGCGGCGTACTTCCTGTTCGGCGGGCCGTACCCGGGCAGCCTCATCATTCCTAGGCTGTACATCCTCCACGTGTTCCTGGTCCCGGGCCTGATCCTGGGGCTGATCACCGCGCACCTGTTCATCATGGTGCACCAGAAGCACACCCAGATGCCGGCCAAGGGGAACACCGAGAACAACGTGGTGGGCCAGCCGTTCTTCCCGTACTTCATGGCCAAGGGCGGCGCCTGGTTCTTCTTCATCTTCGCGGCGCTCGCGCTGCTGGCCACGTTCGCGCAGATCAATCCGATCTGGCTGTACGGGCCGTACAGTCCGGTGCAGATCTCCTCCGCCTCCCAGCCCGACTTCTACATGGGCATCCTGGAGGGCTCGCTGCGCGTGATGCCTGCCTGGGAGTGGAACTTCCTCGGGCACACGATCAGCTTCAGCGTGCTCATCCCGGCGGCGATACCGTTCGGCATCATCTTCACCGGCGCGGCGTTCTGGCCCTTCTTCGAGCAGTGGGCGACCGGCGACCGATCCTGGCACAACATCAACGACCGGCCGAGGAACGCGCCCATCCGGACCGCTACCGGCATAGCGGCCGTGGTGTTCTACGGGGTCCTGTGGGCCGAGGGAGCCAACGACGTCATCGCCGACTTCCTGTCGATCCCGCTGTACACGGTCACCTGGATAGCGCGGGTACTGGTCTTCGTGGGACCCGCGATCGCGTTTTACGTCACTAGACGTATCTGCCTGGGTCTGCAGCGTCAGGACACGGAACTGCTCGAGCACGGGCTCGAGACCGGCATCATCCGGCAGATGCCCAGCGGCGAGTTCGTCGAGATCCACCGGCCGGTGAACGAGGACGAACGCGCCATCCTCGAGGCCAAGAAGGTGCCGGCGCTCATGCCCGCGGCCGGGTCCGATGACGAGAACGGCGTCCCCGCGCCGCAGGTCAGCGGCGCCCTGGGCCGGGCCCGTGCGATCGCCAACCGCGCCTTCGCGGAGACGGTCGTGGTCGAGACGAACGGTCACGGCAACGGGCACGGGCCTGCCGACGAGCACGCCCCGGTGACCGCCGGTCACACGGAGCTGCCCGGCGG